>NZ_JBIPCV010000008.1:0-273935 GCF_044007495.1 Flavobacterium sp. FlaQc-52
GTCTACTATTATCTCAGGCAATAACAACTTAAGGATGTCGATAAAAGAATCTTGCATTTATATATAATTTCAAAATACAAATATCTAATTTTTAATATTTCCCCACAACAATATGTCTTGATCCTTTTTTAACTTAGCGACTCTGCGTCTTTGCGAGAAATGATTTGAATCAGATGTAAAAGTTGTAAAGTAGTAAAACAGGAATGTGAAAATTTAGTTTGTCTAAAAAACACAGTCCCCGTTTACAAAATACGCCCCGGTTTGTCCTTTCGACGAAGGAGAAATCACATCCGATATTCGACAAAGATTGGCGATTTTCTATGCGGAATTTCTTGTGTGATTTCTCCTTCGTCGAAATGACAGAACTGCAGAAAATCTCGCGAAGACGCAGAGTCGCTAAGTTTTTGTTCTAATTTTTTAACTTAGCGACTCTGCGTCTTTGCGGGAAATGATTTGAATCAGATGTAAAAGTTGGATCAGGTCCAAAAGCTGTACAGCAGTAAAAAGTTGAATGTAAAAATTTAGTTTGTCTGAAAAACACAGCTCCCGTTTACACAATACGCCTTCAGTTTGTCCTTTCGACGAAGGAGAAATCGCATCCAATATTCGGCAAAGATTGGCGATTTTCTAAGCGGAATTTCTTGTGTGATTTCTCCTTCGTCGAAAGGACAGAACTGCAGAAAATTTTATTTTAGCTTTCAATCCTGTTTTGCTGACAAAAGAGAGTGATATCCAGAGAGAAATGAACAGGGATTCTAATCAAAAGTCTAGGTATTTAAGGCGAAATTGAAGAAATTTTTATAAAAAGAGAAAGTTTTTTTAGGGTTTAAAAATCTCATTTTCAGTTCAGTGTTTGCAGTGCTTAAAAAAAAGATTGCTCAGAGTTAAAATTTATTTTGGAAAAACGAAAAACCGTACTATATTTGCACCCGTAATGAGTCGCCAGCGTAGCTCAGTTGGCTAGAGCAGCTGATTTGTAATCAGCAGGTCGTGGGTTCGAGTCCCTCCGCCGGCTCAACATAAATTAACCATCACTTTTGTGATGGTTTTTTTTTGCGCTGAACTTTTGGGCTTTTTACTCAAAAAAATAGACGTATTATTTTTGGACAAAGCCCAGAAGTTGTGGGGGAATAATAATTATAACCTTATAAGTGTTATAAGTTCATTAAAGAGATTCGCACAGATTGTCTAGTCATTTTAATCTTTTAATCTTTTAATCTTTTAATCTGTGGCAAAACAAAAACAAGTTATAGCGTAAATAGGTTTGTGATTTCTAGTCGGCAATATATTCCTTTGTAATTGGGAATTTCCACATAAAAAAAATGCCTTGTAAAATTTTACAAGGCATTTTTTTTATGGAAAAAGATAAAATTACTTTTGTTCCTGTTTTTTGATTTCGCTAACGTACTTTGTTAGTTTTTTACCATAAAGAGATTGTGCTACTTTTGGAGTCATTGATTTTTGTATCGTATCCAGGAATTTAACGTTGATATCGTAAATCTCAGCTAACGCAATATAAGGCGCTATTTCGTGATCTTTGTGGTTGATGGCAAAGTTTGTAGCGTATAAGTATTTTCTTTTGATATTGGACTGTTGTTTTGCGTCAATACTGTCAACCGCTTTTTGATCTTGTCTTTTTAACGCTTTAAATTTTGATTCAACCATAGAAAGGTTTTCGTCATTAAAACGGGAGTTTATTTTTTTATACTCTTCATATAATTCCTGATTTTTAGATCCGGTAATTTTAGCAGCGTATATAAAGTTGTCTAAGTTGGTTTCGATGTTAAGATTTCCCGGTTCTGCGAAAAATAAAATATTATTGTCCAAAGAGTTTGTTACACCGCGATCCAGAAATAAATAAAGCATTTCCGGAGATTCTAATTTGATGTCTTTTTCAAAAGTTGAATTCCCGTCTATTTTGATAGAGTCAATCGCAACCAGGGAAGTATCTGATACTCTTTGAATATATAAAGTTCCGTTTTTTAATCCTTTTATGTTTCCGGTAAGATGTAAACCGTCAGTAGTTTCTTTTTTGCTGCAAGATGCCAATAGGGCAAGTGTAACAAAGGCAATAATTGATTTTTTCATTGGTTTTTTAGATTTTGCTGCAAAATAAAGAAAATAGTTTGAATGTGGAGAAGTAAGGGTTTAATTTTTGTTAAAAATAAAAATCCCAATCTATTTCTAAATTGGGATGTGCTTATTTTTTTAAAAATGAATAAGTTACATAGTCAGATTATAGGTATTGCCATTTTCATGAGTGTAGGTATAAGCGCTGTTGCAGTCATTGTTTCCGTAATCTACAACTCCGTTTAAATAACCGCCTTGGATTTTTAATTTTCCTTTTGAAATAAATTCACAAGAATACTTTTTAACTAAAGTTTCCTGAACTGTCAAAGTTAATGTGGCATCTTTGTCTGAAGTTACAGTGTGCGTTCCTTCGGTCATTTCATAAACATTATCGGCTAAGGTTGGCGTCAAAACTCCTTCAGTTTGTCGTATTGAATAGGTTCCGGTATTTAAGTACGCTCGTCCGTCTGAATCGGTCAATTTTCCATTAAGTACTTTTCGGGTCCATTTTGGAATTGTCTGTTCTGTTGTGGTATTCACATACTCAATAGTGCCTTCCAGTTTTAGTTTGTTAATAAAATAATCAATTCTTTCGATTGTCATTTTACTTCCGGTTGTAGTAACTGGTCCGGTAAGTGTGATTTTTAGTTTTCCTTTTCTTGTGATTTGATCCGTGGCACAGCCTGTTCCGTAATCTACTGTGAATATTTTTGGATAATTTTCGGCAGTAGGTTTTTCAACTGTAATAGTACCGCAAATCCCGGGTGCAGTTTCGGCTGATTTTGATGTGCCGTTATTTGTGGTTACAAGCAATCCGGTTTTAAGGTCCATTTCGTTAACGGCATCAATTAAGACAGAAGCTTTAATAGCAGCGTTGTCAGTTTGATTGACGATTTCGTTGTCGTCATTTCCGCAAGAAACATAGAATAGTGCTGTTGCACAAAAAGTTAGCGATAGAAAAAAACTTTTTTTCATAGTGGTATTTGTTAAGTGTTAGATAATAGTGGGCGCTCAAAAATAATAAAAAAAGGTTTCGGTTGTCAGAAATTTTTTGAATCTGAGTTTGTAGGGAGGTTTTTTTTAAAGGTGCTGAGGTTCTGAGTGGCTAAGGTTCTGAGTTTTTGGTCTTAGGTTTAAATTGCGACTGGGGGATGTAAAATGTGAGACTGAGACTGAGACCGAGAACCGAGACTGAGAACTGAGAACAGAGACTTTTTAAAATATAAAAAGCCTGCAAGAGTAAACTTGCAGGCTTTGAGACCAATTTGTACTAAAATTGGATTATTTGATCATTTCAAAACTTCTTTTTACAAAAGCAGTTAAAGCTTCTCCTTTTAAAAGGTTTTGCGATAATTTAGCTAAGTCTAAAGCTTGTTTTACCAAGTGCTCCTGATGTGTTTTGTCTTCTGTATTTAAAATGTTTGTTGCTAAGTCAGAATTGGTGTTAACAACCAGATTGTACATTTCCGGCATATTTCCCATTCCGAACATTCCACCGCCGCCGGATTGGCTCATTTCTTTCATTCTACGCATAAATTCAGGTTGCGTGATGATAAATGGAGCTGACTGGCTGTCCATTGCTTCCAATTGTACCGAGTAGGCTTTTGGAATATAAGATTCTAAAGACGTTTTTAAAGATTCTTTTTCTTCGTCAGATAATTTAGAAATCGTAGTCTCTTCTTTTTTGATTAAGTTATCAATATGGTCAGAATCTACACGAACAAAAGTTAAACCGCTGTTATCTCCTTCAATTTTTTGAATCAAATGTGAAATAATAGGAGAGTCTAATAGTAACACTTCGTATCCTTTTGCTTTTGCAGTTTCGATATAAGAGTGTTGTGCGTCTTTATTTCCGGCATATAAAACAACCAATTTTCCGTCTTTGTCGGTTTGGTTTTCTTTTAGTTTTTCTTTTAATTCTTCAATAGTAAAGTAGGTGTCGTCAACTGTTGGATATAATACAAAGGCACCTGCTTTTTCGTAGAATTTATCATCAGAAAGCATTCCGTACTCTAAAACGATTTTAATGTCGTTCCATTTTTGTTCAAAATCAGCACGGTTTTCGTTAAACAAAGCTTTTAGTTTGTCTGCTACTTTACGCGTGATGTAGTTAGAAATTTTCTTAACGGCACCATCAGCTTGTAGACCTGAACGAGAAACATTCAAAGGGATGTCCGGTGAATCAATAACACCTTTTAACATTGTCAAAAATTCCGGTACAATTCCTTCTACGTTATCGGTAACGTAAACCTGGTTTTGGTACAATTGAATTTTATCTTTTTGGATCTGCATGTCAGAACCTAATTTTGGAAAATATAAAATTCCTGTCAGGTTAAACGGATAGTCAACATTTAAGTGAATGTGGAACAAAGGATCTTCGAATTGCATTGGATACAATTCTCTATAGAAGCTTTTGTAATCTTCGTCACTTAATTCAGTTGGCTGTTTGGTCCATGCCGGATTTGGATTGTTGATGATGTTGTCTGTCTCAACAGTCTCGTTGATATAATCTTCAGGAGCATCTTCCGGTTTTGGAAGTGTTTCTGTTCTTGTTCCGAATTTAATCGGAATAGGCATGAACTTATTGTATTTGTTTAATAAACCACTGATTTTTGAATTTTCTAAGAATTCAAGAGAATCTTCAGCAACATGAAGGATGATTTCCGTTCCGCGTGAAGTTTTGTCAGCTGGCTCTAAAGTAAATTCAGGACTTCCGTCACATGTCCAGTGCGCTGCTGGTTCGTCTTTATATGATTTTGTAAGGATTTCTACTTTTTCAGCAACCATAAAGGCAGAATAGAAACCAAGTCCAAAGTGACCAATAATTCCGGAATCTTTGGCAGAATCCTTGTATTTGTCCAGGAATTCTTCAGCACCTGAAAAAGCGACTTGATTGATGTATTTTTCTACTTCATCAGCAGTCATACCTAAACCTTGGTCGATGATGTGGATTTTTTTACCCTCTTTGTCTACTTTGATTTCAATAACCGGATTTCCGTATTCTACTTGGGCTTCACCGATGCTAATAAGATGTTTTAGTTTTAATGTAGCATCTGTTCCGTTTGAAATCAGCTCACGTAAAAAGATTTCGTGATCGCTGTACAAGAACTTTTTGATTAAGGGAAAGATGTTTTCAACCGAAACATTAATTTTACCTGTTGTCATATTTTTTAATTTTTTAGTTTAATGTGATGTCTTTCATTTAGTCAAATAGAATACCAATTACTTTTTGAGTGACAAAATGTCTGAGGTGTTAATTATGAAAGAAAAAAAACAGATTCTAAAACAAAAGATGTTTTAATGAATCGTATCTTTGCGGTACAATAATTGCTTAAATGTGTAAGTATTAACTTAAATAAATGTACAAAATGAAGAAAATTATTTTTATTTGCATGATTGCCACGATGGTGTTTGCGTGTAAATCAGCTTCGTCTTCAACAGCTTCAACGGAAGCACCAACACTTTCGACTAAACTTGACAGACCTACTCAGGTAGCTATTAAAGGGAATTGGGTACTAACCAACGTATCTTATCCGGGTTCTGATTATATTAAAGTAAACTCATTTGATCTTGCTGATTCAAAATGTTTTATCGGAAGTACCTGGAATTTTATTTCAAACAATAATAAAGGAACGATGACACTTACAGCTCCAAGCTGTACTGCATTTACATCTCCAATTGTTTGGAGTATTAACAATCAAGGGCTTTTCGTACTTAAAATTGTAGAGCCTGGAACAAAATCAAAAAATGTTAAATCGGGGTATTTATTAAAAGTAGCAGGTTTGACAGATAATTCCTTTCAGTTGATTGATAACATTAATGTTGGTGGACAAACGAAAGATGTAACGTACCAATTTCAAAGAGCAAATTAATATAAAATAGATAGAACATGAGAAAGATAACAGTATTTGGTTTAAGTAGTTTACTTGTATTAACTAGTTTTTTTACAAGTTGTGACTCTGTAAAAAACGCAAATAATACTCAAAAAGGAGCCGGAATCGGAGTGGTTGCAGGTGGGATTATTGGTGGTATTTTAGGTAACAATTTGGGACGCGGAGGAAATGCTGCATTGGGAGCTGCTATTGGAGCTGCTGTTGGTGGTGGAACCGGAGCTCTTATTGGAAATAAAATGGACAAACAAGCTCGTGAAATCGACCAAGCGTTGCCGGGTGCAGATGTAGAAAGAGTAGGAGAAGGAATTCACTTAACTTTAAACGAAAATGCAGTTCGTTTTGATACTAATAAATCAACATTGACCGCTCAGGCAAAAGCTAATCTGGACAAATTAGTTCCTGTATTTAATGAGTATGGCGATACTAATATTGAAATCTTTGGTTATACAGACAGCACAGGAAAGCCAGAATACAATTTGACACTTTCAGGACAAAGAGCGGCATCTGTTAGAACTTATTTAGTTTCTAAAGGAATTAAATCAACTCGTTTTAAAACTTCAGGTTTAGGAATAGCTGATCCGATCGCAACAAATGATACTCCGGAAGGAAGAACTCAAAACCGTCGTGTTGAATTTGCTATTACTGCAAATGATAAAATGGTAAATGATGCAAAAGCAGAAGCTGGAAAATAATTTCCATACAATATAATTTGAAAAAAGCTGTTCGTAATGAATGGCTTTTTTTTTGACTTTCGGTTTTAAAGATTGTAAATTTGCCCCCTCAATTATAACGCAATGCTTGACATAAAAAATATCTCCTTTTCCTATACGGATACACCGGTTATTAAAAACGTGACTTTTTCAATAGAAAAAGGGCAAAATATTGCGATCATAGGAGAAAGTGGTTGTGGAAAAAGCACACTGCTTAAATTGATGTACGGATTGTATAATCTGGATGAAGGGGAAATGTTTTATAATGAAAAACCTATCTTAGGACCCAAATACAATCTGATTCCCGGAATGCCTTTTATGAAGTATCTGGCGCAGGATTTTGATTTATCTCCATATGAAACGGTAGCAGAAAACGTTGGAAAGTTTCTTTCGAATGGTTTTGCCAACATGAAAAAATTACGCGTTCAGGAATTGCTGGAAATGGTAGAGATGGATCAGTTTGCTAACGTGAAGGCTAAATTTTTAAGTGGAGGACAACAACAAAGAGTTGCTTTGGTAAGGGTTTTGGCCTTAGAACCGGAAGTAATTTTGCTTGACGAACCGTTTAGTCAAATTGACGCATTCCGAAAAAATGCCTTGCGACGTAATTTGTTCCGATATTTAAAACAAAAAGGAATTACCTGTATTATAGCAACGCATGACAGTACAGACGCTTTGTCGTTTGCAGACGAGGCTATTGTAATGCGAAATGGCGAAGTGATCGTAAAAGATAATCCGACAACAATTTACGAGGATCCACAAACTAGATATGTGGCCTCTCTTTTTGGAGAAGTAAATGAGGTACCAACACATTTGTTAGTTCCATACGAAGACGAAGCGCATAAAACGCTGGTATATCCACACCAGTTTAAAATGGTGACGGAGTCTGATTTACCGGTAAAAATCAGGAGAACTTATTTTAGAGGGAATCACTATTTGATTGAATCGGTTTATAAAAGACAATTGGTTTTCTTTGAAAGTGAAATCGACCTGCCGCTTGAAGAAAATGTTTTCCTGAGTTTGAATTATTTGTAGTAGAGTCTCAGTCTTCGGTCTCAGTCTCGGTTTCAGTCTCAGTCTCAGTCTCGGTCTCAGTCTCAGTCTCAGTTCATGTTTTCAGCTGACGCCCACTATCTAAAACTTAGAGCCTTAGTTACTCAGAACCTTAGGAACTTTAAGAAAAATAGTCTCAGTTCACATTTCACATTTTCAGCTAACGCCCTCAATCTAAAACTTAGAGCCTTAGTTACTCAGAACCTTAGAAACTTTAAAAAAAATAGTCTCAGTTCACATTTCACATTTTCAGCTGACGCCCGCTATCAAATACTTAGAACCTTAGTTACTCAGAAACTTAGCAGCTTAAAAAAAGAAGAAGCCGACTCTACAACAAGGTAGAATCGGCTTCTTTTTTTTTATAATAATCAGATTGACAGATTAGTTTTTTAGGTTTTTTTCTAAAAACTGATCTTGTTCCCAAAGTAAGTGTAAGATGTTTTCTTTGGCAGCATATCCGTGAGATTCTTTAGGTAAAATTACCATTCTTGCAGGAGCTCCTAAACCTTTTAAGGCTTGGAAATAACGCTCTGTCTGTAAGGTAAAAGTTCCAGGATTGTTGTCTGCCTCACCGTGAACTAACAAAAGAGGTGTTTTCATTTTGTCAGCATTCATAAAAGGAGACATTGTATTGTATACTTCCGGAACTTCCCAGTAATTACGTTGCTCAGATTGAAATCCAAATGGAGTTAAAGTTCTGTTGTAAGCACCACTACGAGCGATTCCACAAGCAAAAAGATTAGAGTGTGTTAGTAAGTTAGCCGTCATAAAAGCACCGTAAGAATGTCCTCCAACAGCTACTTTCTTTCTGTTAATGTATCCTAATGCATCTACCGCGTTAATTGCAGCTTCTGCATTGTCTACTAACTGTGTAATAAAATTGTCATTAGGTTCTGTAGTTCCTTCACCAATAATAGGGAAAGAAGCATCATCTAACACAACATAACCTTTAGTAACCCAGTATACAAATGATCCGTAAGAAGGAAAAGTAAACTCATTTGGATTCTGAGTAGATTGTCCTGCACTGTTTCTGTCTTTATATTCAGCCGGGTATGCCCAGATTAATAAAGGCATCTTTTCTTTTTTAGCTTTATCGTAACCAACAGGTAAGTATAAAGTTCCTGAAAGCTCTACACCATCTTTACGTTTGTATTTAATTACTTCTTTGCTAACATTTTTAATGCTTTCAAAAGGATTTTTGAAAGAAGTAATTGGTGTCAGGCTGTTTTGTTTTTTAATGTTTCTGAAGTAATAATTTGGGTAATCACTTTTTGATTGGATCATTACTAAAACTTTTCCAGTTTTAAAATCTTCGATCTCAATTAAATCTTCTTTTTTGTCTTTGTAAGATGAAGTGTAAAGACGCTTGCTTTTTAGCGTTTTAAAATTGAACTCATCAATAAAAGGAAACTGACCGTCTTTTGTAAAACCGTCACCGATCAGGTAAGCATTGTTGTTCTCAATGGCTAAAACATTTTTGTTGTACTCATTTTTTCTGGTTTCAAATGAACCCGGGTCTGAGTAAACATCCTGATAGTTTCTGTCATTAAGTACTTTTGGCTGTTGGCCTGGAGTTGATGGGTTTATTAAATAGGTTTTTACATTACGAGTATCGTACCATGAATCAGAAAGAATTGCAATCGCATCGTTCCCCCAAGTGATACCTCCAAAACGTTGAGGTGTTTTTACCAATGTAATAGCTTCGTTTGTAAAAGGTGCATCCCAAAGAAAAACTTCATCTCTGAAATCTACTTTGTTAGCAGGATTACCTTCGTCAAGAGCAGAAACATATACTAAAGTCGCCGGTTTGTCATTTCTCCAGGTCATTTCTCTTTTTCCTTTTTGTACCGCCATAAATCCTTTTGGGATAATTTCGTTTAAAGGAACCTCATTTACAACTTTGATTTCTTTTCCTCTACTGTCGTAAACTACTGTTTTAGAAGGGAATCTGAACAATGGTACAACATAAGAAAATGGTTTTTGAATTGTAGTCAGCATGATGTAATTTCCATCAGGTGAAATTCTTTCTCCAGCAAACATGGCAGCTTCTTTAAATAAAGTAGCAGTTCCATTAATGTTTACTTTATATAATTCTGAAGTGATGATGTTTTCAAAATTAGCCTCATCATTTTTGTTTTTCAACATATCAGGATACGTTCTGTTTTGAGATTTCTCTCCTGAAGTGTTAGAAACGATAGGACCGGTTGGTAAGTCTTTTTTAGAATCCAGTAAAGGTTGTCTGTTTTTAGGAAGCATCTTTACCAAGATCGTTTCATTGTCTAAAAGCCAGCTAAACGGATTGCCAAGATTTGCATTTACATTTGCTTCGGTAAGTTTTGTAGCTTTTGCAGTAGCAACGTCCAAAACCCAAAGTTCAACCCCTGTACTTGTAGTATGAGAGAACAAGATTTTTTTGTCATTTGGTGACCAAAGGATGTTACTGATTCTTGGATTAGCAGGTAATCCGGCAACTTGTACTTCTTCTGTACCGTTTATTTTTCGTACTTTTAAGTTGTTGATGTAGGTTACGGTACTTGAGATGTTCGTTACAGGATTTATCCTTATACCAGCCAAACGAAGTTCGTCTTGGTTTAAATCATCTAATGTTTTGTAAGTGTTTCTGTAAGAAAGCAGCATGTATTCTTTTTTAGTATCCATTGATACTGAAGGAGCTCTTTCGTAATCGGCTAAATCCAGGATGGATTTGGAAGGCTTTTGATAGGTTAAATTTTCTTGCGCAATCGCAGAAAAACCTAAGGTTAAAAATAAAAAGAGAGTAACCTTTAATTTCATAATTTGAATTTTAGGGGGTTAAATTAAGTAGTATTATTAATAAGTTTGTCTAAAGTAGTACAGACATGTTACATTTTAATGGAGAATTTTATTTTTTTAAGATTTTTTTAAGGTTTTAATGTATTAACTGCTTTTTCAGAATTTAAAACGATTCTATATGTCGTATTATTGAAGTATATTAAATTGTCAATCACGAAAAAAATAGTAATTTGTACCGTTATATTTTAAAGTATACTTAGATTTGCAATCCAATTTTTTAACAAATAATAAAAGAATATGTATCATTCAAAAATAGCGGGCTTAGGATATTATGTTCCTTCTAATGTTGTGACTAACGATGATTTGTCTAAAATTATTGATACCAATGACGAATGGATTCAGGAAAGAACTGGAATTCAAGAACGCCGACATATTATTCGTGGAGAGGATACCACAACCTCTATGGGGGTAAAAGCAGCTAAAATTGCTATAGAACGTTCTGGCATAGCCAAAGAAGATATTGATTTTGTGGTTTTTGCTACCTTAAGTCCGGATTACTATTTTCCAGGACCAGGAGTTTTGGTACAACGTGATTTGGGATTAAGAACGGTTGGAGCTTTAGACGTTAGAAATCAATGCTCGGGTTTTATCTACGGAATCTCGGTTGCAGACCAATACATCAAAACGGGAATGTATAAAAACATTTTAGTAATTGGTTCTGAAGTACATTCAACGGGATTGGATATGACAAGCCGCGGACGTGGCGTTTCTGTTATTTTTGGAGATGGAGCAGGAGCGGCTGTTTTAAGTCGTGAAGAAGATTTGACAAAAGGAATATTATCAACACACCTACACTCAGAAGGACAACACGCCGAAGAGTTAGCGCTACAAGCACCGGGAATGGGAGCGCGTTGGGTAACCGATATTATAGCAGATAATGACCCAAATGATGAGAGTTATTATCCTTATATGAATGGACAGTTTGTATTTAAAAACGCAGTAGTTCGTTTTGCTGAAGTAATCAACGAAGGTTTAGAAGCAAATGGCCTACAGGTTTCTGATATTAATATGTTGATTCCGCATCAGGCTAATTTGAGGATTTCACAGTTTATTCAAAACAAATTCAAATTGTCAGACGATCAGGTGTATAATAATATTCAGAAATATGGTAATACAACCGCAGCATCGATTCCGATTGCTTTAACCGAAGCATGGGAGCAAGGAAAAATAAAAACAGGAGATACAGTTGTTCTAGCAGCTTTCGGAAGTGGATTCACTTGGGGAAGTGCTATTATTAAATGGTAATTTTTTGTTTAAATAATATACTAAACCTGTTCAGTTTCTGAGCAGGTTTTTTTTTGGAAGAATTAGAGGTGATAATTTACTGTATTATTTTTCGTACATTTACAGCTTTAAACGAACTGTCAAGCTGAGCGAAGTCGAAGCACTTTAAGATGAATAGCCCTTCGGCTTCGCTAAGGGAGATACACTAGGTTTAAGAAATGTTTTTAAAATAACAACTGTCAGGCTGAGCGAAGTCGAAGCCCCTTTTTTCACTCCAAAACTTCTATTTAAAATGAAATTTTATTATGTTTATATCTTAAAATGTTCTGATGATAGTTACTATACTGGAATAACAAATAATATGGATCGAAGACTCAAGGAACATAAGTCCGGTTTGCATAAAGAAAGTTATACGTATGATAAAAGACCATTGGAATTAGTGTTCTGTACTGATTTTAATGATGTCAATCAAGCAATCTCTTTTGAAAAACAAGTGAAAGGATGGAGCAGAAAAAAGAAAGAAGCTATAATAAATGATAAATGGGAGGACTTAAAAAAACTTTCAGAATGTTTAAATTTAACGAGTCATAAAAATTTTATTAAAAAAGATGTTTAGTAGTGAACAGCCCTTCGACTTCGCTCAGGGTGACACTAAGGATTTTAGAGATGTTTTTTAGATAACAACTGTCAGGCTGAGCGAAGTCGAAGTCCTTTTAAGATGAATAGCCCTTCGACTTCGCTCAGGGTGACACTAAGGATTTAAGAGATGTTTTTTAAATAACAACTGTCAAGGTGAGCGAAGCCGACTGTCAGGCTGAGCGAAGTCGAAGCCCTGCTTTACAACAAATGAATACAATGAAAAAAAACCAACTCGAAATAGCCTGTTTCAATTACGAATCGGCTTTGATTGCTCAGGAGAACGGAGCAGACCGAATAGAATTATGCGAGAATATGCAACTCGGAGGAACAACACCAAATTATATTTTGGGAGCCAAAGTCCGCGAGAAATTGTCAATCAAAATGCATGTTATTATCAGACCCCGCGGTGGGGACTTTGTTTATTCTGATGAAGAAATTATCGTAATGAAACAAGACATCAAACAATTCAAAAAACTGGGAGTTGATGGTTTTGTTTTTGGAATTTTAAACGAAGATGGAAGTGTAAATAAAAGCGTAAATGAAGAATTGGTTGCTTTGGCGGCTCCTCATTTCAGTACTTTTCACCGGGCTTTTGATGTGGTGGCTGATGTAGAGCAAGCTCTTGAAGACGTCATTGATTGTGGTTTTAACGCCATTCTGACTTCTGGACAAGGAACGAATGTTCTGGAAGGGATCGCAGTTTTAGAGAAAATTCATGAATTGGCAGGGGATCGAATTGTGATTATGCCAGGTGGAGGTTTACGGTCTTCGAATATTCAGTTGTTACTGGAGAAACTGCAACCAACATTTTTTCATACTTCTGCGATTACAAATAATACAGAAACGGCAGATCCTTTGGAGATAAAAAAAATACAGGCTTATTTTTAAGGATTGGATGCAAAAATTGGGGATTAGGCAAAAAAGATTGGGCAATCTGATTTTTTTTAAAGTTATATTTCTGGCGACTCTAAATGGATACTAAAAGCTTTTAAACCATATAAGTGATGTAAGTTCATATTAAATCTGCTTGCGTTTCCCTTGCGAAAATCTTTGCGCACTTTTGGTTAAAATAATCCGATTATAATAACAATAAAAAAGGCCTGGAGTTGGCATACTCCAGGCCTTTTTTGCTACAAGAAAATTATTTAAATCTGCTAATTAAGAGTGGGACTAAAACATTCCGCCACCACCTTGACTAGTGTTGTCTTCTCTTTGTTTACGTTGCAAGTTTTTGATTTTTGCTCCTCCAAAGTTGTAGGTTAAACCTAAATAAACCGTTTGGCTTTCCCAGGTAAATTGTCCTGCGTGTGGATAAGGATATTGTGAATCAAAAGCATATTTCATCGTATTGAAAACATCATTAAAACGAACACTTATGTTCATTTTGTTGTTCAATAAGGTATAACGTGAACCCATGTCGATTTTGTACATTTCGTGACTGTTATTTTGAAGACCGTCAGATGGGCCTTTGTAGAATCCGAACAATAAGAAGCTCAAACGTTTGTTTACTTTAAAGTTTGAATTCATACGGGCGTTGAAAGCAGAAACTGTAATTTTTCTTTCAACTTGATCGCTTTCCTTTGTTACAGGATCGAACAAAGAAACATATCCTTGTTGTTTGATACTTGAGAAATCAATAGAAGGAGAAATATCCCACCATTTTGCGATTTTATAATTGAAGGAAGCTTCAAATCCATAAGCAGTGTTGCGATCAAAGTTAGCATAAGACAAGATTACCTTATTACCGCTCTCATTATCGACATTGTCAGGATACAAAACTCTACTGATTTGATCATTGATACTTCTCACATAAACTCCCGCAGTGAAACTTCCTTTTTCTAAAGTTTTAGTATAATTTGCTTCTACTGAGTTTGTAAACTGAGGTCTTAATTCAGGGTTTCCTAACGAAGTTACTAATGGAGTAGAAAACTCACGAAGAGGTTTTGTCTGCTCTAAACTTGGACGGTCTACACGACGGCTATAGCTTAATTGCAAAGTATTTTTTTCGCTTAGGTTATAGGTCAAATAAGCTGATGGATATAAAGTGATATAGTCATCATCAAATTTTTGTTGACCACGATTTAAATTAGCCGCTACTTTATAGCTTTCAAAACGAGCACCCAATTGGTAGCTGAATTTTTTGTATTTCTGACCAAAAGTTACGTACGCAGAATAAATATCTGTATCGTAAGTATAATTTGAGTTTACATTTTGATCAGAAAATGTTACGCCTGTTCTGGTGTAATCATTTCCTGTTCTGGTGATTCTGGCTTCAGCACCGGCCTCAAGAGTTGTTTTTTCGTTCAACGGATTAACATAATCTATGTTTAGCGTACTTAATTTACGATCTCCTTTGATCAAGTCATTGTAAATTAGATTTTTTGCAGTATTGTTTGGAGCTGTAGTTTTAGTATCAAAATACGCATTCTGAGATTCTTTACTATCGCTATAGTTTCCTTCGAAATCAAGTGTATGTCCTTCTTTTTTGAAGATGTGTTTGTAGGCTAAATTGTAAGTTCCTGTTTTTTCAGGTCCTGAATATTTAGAAGTTTGGTAAATGTTTTTGATGTCCGGATCACCATTATTATAATCAATATCGGTGTTTACAAAACCTTTTCCGTTCGATTTGTTTTGGTTGGTATAAAAAGACAACGTATTATGGTCATCAATCAAATAATCCATTCCGATTTTATACAGATAAGAATCATTATCGTTCTTAACATCGATATTCTGAACAACGTCCTGATCAAATCTTTTGATGAAACCATCGTTAAAGTAAGTTCCGAAGTTTTGGCCAACGTTTCCAAAAAGGTTTACTTTTCCGGTTTTATAATTCAAATCCAAAGACTGATTGTATTTGGCCGTTTCTCCAAAAGTAATACCACCACTGTAACTTCCGTTGAAACCAACATTAGTGTTTTTATGCAAAATAATGTTGATGATTCCTGACATTCCTTCCGGATTGTATTTGGCGCTTGGATTGGTAATCAACTCAATTTTTTTGATTGAGGTTGACGGAATTTGTTTTAATAACTGAGCCGGGTCAATGTTACTTGGTCTTCCGTCAATTAATACACGTACATTATCATTTCCGCGAAGCGAAAGTTTTCCATCCTGATCTACGTTTACAGACGGAATATTGTTCATGATGTCAGATGCTGATGCTCCGGCGGTGGTAAGATCTTTTCCAACAGTAACAACTTTACGGTCAATTTTTTGTTCAATTGTGGAGCGCTCGCTCACAATGTTTACGCCTTTAAGTTGTGTAGCTTCTTCTTCAAGAGCGACTTTAACAATAGCTTCTTTTTTGTTTTCATTTAAAAGAATAGAACCGATGTATTTTCTAAATCCAATGTATTGAATTTCGATGGTATAGTTTTTTAAGGCTAAATTTTTAATAGTAAAATCACCATTGTCGTCTGTGTTTACTCCGGAAACTACTTTTCCATTTTCTTTAATTGAAACAGTAGCATATGAAATGGGAGCATTGTTCGACTTTTCGGTAATTTTTCCTGAGACCGTCCCGGAATTCTGAGCTTGTGCTGTTGCCATTACACCCAGTAATGCGAACAGTAAAAATTTTAATTTCATAGTTAGGTAATTGATTGATTTGATCTGACTGATGATGATTGTTTTTTTAGTTTTTTTCTTTTTTGAAATAAATTCAAAGTCCCTATTAAGACTATTTTACCAGCGATATGTTACAAAAAAAATGAAATAAAAAATGTTCTTTTTTTGTTAAAGGCTGTTTTATAAGAGGTTAAGCTTCTTGAATTTTAATTTCAATAAATGTATTTATAGTACTTTTCTTTCGGCTAATAGTAGGAAATAGATACTCACAGTGATGGCAGAAAATGTCGTTTAAGGCAAAATTTTAAAGACGGGAGTACTGCCTCTTTTGAATGCAGCAAAAGTATCAGATCTTTGAATCGATAAACGGAATTCTTAACTCTGTGTTCCAGTTGGAAGTTCGTAGCGGCATGCACATTTGCGAATAGGTTTTGACTGTTCTAAACCCGGTCCGTGGCAGGTGTTTTTTCCTCCGGATTGATTCTGCTTTCACCATAATGACTTCTTCTATTTTATGAATGTTGTAGAAAAAATCAAAGAAGAAGAGTGTTGTTTTATGAATGTTCTGTTTTGGAGTAATTTAGTGTTTCGGTTTTTTGATTATTTTAACCATTTAAATAATTGTTAGTTTTTTTTAATTCTAAGGATTTTCGGGAATTTTATATGTTTTTGATTTTCTCTAATTGGTGAATAAGCAGTATCTTTGCTCACTTTAAAAATAAGTTTACATGTCATTATCACAAATTCTTACCCCTTCTATACAAAAAGCAATACAGGCATTATTTGATGTTGCTATTGAAAAAATCGAGTTTCAGACTACCAGAAAAGAGTTTGAAGGCGATATTACAATGGTTATTTTTCCTTTGTTGAAAGTGATTAAAAGTAATCCTGGCGAATTGGGTGCTAAAATTGGAAATTACCTGGTTGAAAATGTTGCTGAAGTAGCACGATTTAATGTGGTTTCCGGTTTCCTGAATATTGTAATTGCAGATCGTTACTATTTGGATTTCTTTAATGGAATAAAAGACAATACAAAATTTGGTTATGTAACACCAAATCCGGAAGAGAAGGCGATTATGGTGGAATATTCTTCGCCAAATACCAACAAACCATTACACTTAGGACATGTACGTAATAATTTGTTGGGGTATTCTGTAGCTGAAATTATTAAGGCTTCAGGCAAAAAAGTATATAAAACGCAGATCATCAACGATCGTGGGATTCATATTTGTAAATCGATGTTGGCTTGGGAAAAATTCGGAAACGGAGAAACCCCGGAAACTTCAGGTTTAAAAGGAGATAAACTGGTTGGTAAATATTATGTTGAGTTTGATAAAGCGTACAAAGCTGAAATTGCTCAATTAATAGAAACTGGTAAAACAGAAGAGGAAGCCAAAAAACAAGCTGCGATTATTATCGAAGCTCAGGATATGCTCAAAAAATGGGAAGCCGGTGATGAAAAAGTGATCACACTTTGGAAAATGATGAACCAATGGGTATATGACGGTTTTGCTACTACTTATAGCAATCTCGGAGTAAATTTTGATCGTTATTATTATGAAAGCAACACCTATTTATTAGGTAAAGATGTAGTTCAGGTTGGATTGGATAAAGGTGTTTTTGAAAAAGATCCTGATGGTTCAGTTTGGATTGATTTGACTGACGAAGGTTTAGATCGTAAAATTGTACTTCGTTCAGACGGAACTGCTGTTTATATGACACAGGATATCGGAACTGCTATTCAACGTGTAAAAGACATGCCAGATGTTGGCGGAATGGTTTACACCGTTGGTAATGAGCAGGATTATCACTTTAAAGTATTATTCTTAATCCTCAAAAAATTAGGTTTTGACTGGGCTTCAAGTTTGTATCATTTATCATATGGAATGGTTGATTTACCTTCGGGAAAAATGAAAAGCCGTGAAGGAACTGTCGTAGATGCAGATGATTTGATGCAGGATATGACCGATACAGCCAAACAAATTTCTGAAGATCTAGGAAAATTGGATAGTTATTCTGATACGGAAAAAGCGAAATTGTACAAAACAATTGGTCTTGGAGCACTTAAATATTACATTTTAAAAGTAGATCCTAAAAAACGTATCCTGTTTAATCCCGAAGAATCTGTTGATTTTGCCGGAAACACAGGACCGTTTATACAATATACGTATGCGAGAATCCAATCGATTATTCGCAAAGCTGATTTTGAGTTTAATGTAGCGCTGGATGGAGTTGAAGTGCTTCACGAAAAAGAAAAAGAATTGGTAAAACAAATCGAACTTTTTCCGGAAGTAATTCAAAACGCAGCTCAAAATCACAGCCCGGCCTTGATTGCTAATTATACTTATGATTTAGTAAAAGAATACAATTCGTTCTACCAATCCGTACATATTTTAGGAGAAGTGGATCTGACAAAAAAAATATTCAGAGTGCAACTTTCTCAAAAAGTAGCAGAAGTTATAAAATCGGCTTTTACTTTATTAGGAATAGAAGTTCCGGAGAGAATGTAAAATAGAAATATATCAAATTAAAAATAGGCTGTTCCCATACGAACAGCCTATTTTTTTGGATTATTACGAGGGTTGGTTGATTAGCCTTTGCTGCAGTTCTCAATTTGCAGTTCTGAAAGTCAGAACAAAAGAAAACGGATCAAGTCCGAAAGTTGTGGGGAAGTAAAAATCTCGCAGAGTCGCAAAATCGCAAAGTTTTAATGAAAAAACAGAAAAAAACTTAGCGGCTTGGCGTCTTTGCGAGATCGTCAAAGGGAGAAGTTAGGAAATTAGGTACTTAAAAAGCTCTGGCCAAAAAGTATATGATCTGCTACTTCTAACAAAAGAAATTTCTAAAAATTATTTCACAACTTTCTAACTTGATTCGAAATTGCAGAACTACAAGATATTTGTTCCTCCACAACAATATGTCTTGATCCAAGAAAACTTTGTCACTTTGTCCCTCTGAGCCTTTGCCTCTTCTTCTACACTCTTTCTTCCTACAAAAAGGATAAAAGGCATTTATTCAAAAAAATAATAATCCAGAATTGTAAGATTGTCCTTTCAGGAATAAATTATATTAACTGTCTTTATTTCAGTTGTTTGTGTACTTATTGTTTTCTTTTAAACATTAAAAAGTAATATTAGGATTACAATTTAATATGTTAAAATGGATAAATTTCTTGTTAAATTTATATTAATGAAGTAAGTTGCACCAAAATTATTTAAAATTTAAACAATGAAGCAAAGAATTAAAGTAATGGTAATGCTGTTTTTTGTACTTAGTTCGCAATTATTTTTTGCGCAGGAAAGACTTGTTTCAGGAACTGTTTCTGACAATATGGGCATGCCGCTACCGGGGGTTACCGTATTGTTAAAAGGAGCTAAATCCGGAACACAAACAGATTTTGAAGGTAAGTTCTCTGTTAAGGCAACATCGAATCAGATTTTGGTATTCAGTTACATCGGAATGAAAAATCAGGAAGTGGCGGCAAATTCATCGGTACTTACTATTAAATTAAGCGGAGATGCTCAGGAGCTGGATGATGTTGTAGTGTCCACGGCCATGGGAATCAAAAGAGAGAAAAAATCTTTAGGTTACGCCACGCAAGAGGTCAAAGGAGAAGACCTGACAAAAGTTAATACCGGAAACGTTGCAAATTCAATTTCCGGTAAAGTAGCCGGTATTGAAATAAAGAGAAGTGGTAATTTCGGAGGATCTACAAACGTTGTTATTCGAGGATCTAAATCGATTACCGGAAACAATCAGGCACTTTGGGTCGTTGACGGTATTCCGTTAAATAATGACAACTCAAATACAAGTAGTCAGAAATCAGGCGGTTCGGGGTATGATTATGGAAATGCCGCATCGGATATAAACCCTGACGATATTGAAACCATCAATGTGCTAAAGGGCGCAGCCGCATCTGCATTGTATGGATCAAGAGCAGGTAATGGAGTAATTATTGTTACGACTAAAAAAGGAAGAAAAGGAAAAGGATTAGGAATCTCTGTTAGTTCCGGACTTACTGTTGGGACTGCCGACAAAAGCACGCTTCCCGAGTATCAAAAACAATATGGAGGGGGAGACGGTTTTGTGTTCGGTTCAAATGCAGATTTAGGACGGGGTTCATTTCCAACTATAGTGCCCGAAGATTCTTCTTGGGGACCAGTATTCAATTCCTCCCAAAAGGTATACAGCTGGAATGCCTATTATCCTGAATTAGTAGCCACTTATGGAAAAACATCACCTTGGCAAGCAGCGAAAAACGATCCAAACTCATTTTTCAAGAACTCCACTACCTATACCAATAACGTTGCGATAACTAATGGAAATGAAAATGGAACTTTTAGATTTGCTTATACGAATTTGGATCAAACAGGGGTTTTGCCTAATAGCTCCATAAAGAAGCATAATTTTAATTTTTCCGGTAGTTATAAAGTTAGTAGTAAAACAGAAATTGCTGCAACCGCAAATTATATCACTTCTGGTGGAACGGGTTTGAACGATACGGGATACTCAGATAATATTGTGGGTAGTTTTAGACAGTGGTGGCATACTGATGTAGATCTTAAGGAGCAAGAACGTGCTTATCATTTAACAGGTAAAAATATAACCTGGAATCCAAGAGCGGTCTCAAATGCGATTCCGTTATATTGGGATAATCCTTATTTTGGTCGCTATGAAAATTACAATAATTTTAGTAGAGATCGTTTCTTTGGGAACTTTACAATTAATACTGAAATCACAAACTGGTTTTCTGTAACGGGAAGAGGAGCAGTGGATTCTTATGTAGAAAATCACGAAGAGAGAGTAGCTTTAGGGTCAGGAGCCAATAGTGGTATTGCCAAATATGCTAGATATGACAAAAGATTCAGAGAGGTCAATCTGGATTTACTGCTCAATTTTAAGGCTAAAATTACGGAAGGTGTTAACTTTAGGGGGCTATTGGGGGCGTCCAGTAGAAGAAGTGAACTTAGTTCTATTCGATCCTCAACCAATGGGGGGTTGTTAATTCCAAAATTGTATGCGCTTTCTAACTCTATTAGTTCAATTGAAAACCCAACAGAATTTTTAGAAGAGCGAGGAACGAATAGTGTTTATACCAGTGCCTCTTTTGATTACAAAGAAACTTTTTTTATTGAAGGAACGTACAGAATCGATGAATCCTCTACCTTGCCCGCAAAAGCAGCAAAATATAAGTATCCATCCGTTACCGGTACCTATATCTTTAGTAAACATCTTACGGTTCCTTGGTTAGATTTTGGTAAATTGAGAGTTAATTTTGCGCAAACCGGAAATGATGCTAACGTACATGTAATTAAGCCCGTCTATACTAAAGACACGAATTTTGGTGATAATGCTTTATTTTCTAATGAAAACATCCGTAAAAATCCAAACTTAAAATCGGAGACGATTGATGGACAAGAATTAGGGATTGAGTTGCAATTGTTCAAAAGGAGAATCGGTCTTGAAGCTTCGTTATATAAGAGTACCACGACAGATCTGATTATGGATATTACTACAGGTTCTGAGATAGGTTATAGCGGGACAACAACTAATGCCGGGAAACTTACCAATACTGGAGTCGAATTTACACTTACTTTGGTTCCTGTAAAAACAAAAGATTTCTCTTGGACTTCAAAAATTAACTGGAATAAAAACAAAAGTGAAGTAGTATCGTTAGCCGATGGTCTTCCGCAAATTGTTATTGGTACGTTTAATAAGGGAACAAGCTTAAATGCAATTCCGGGACAGTCATTAGGAGTAATTAAAGGCTCTGGTTATAAATACTTAAACGGAGAAAGAGTAGTGCTGCCAAACGGAAACTATGATAATGTTGGTGATAGGATTATTGGAAATATAAATCCAGATTGGACGGGTGGTATCAACAATATTTTTAATTACAAAAATCTAACGTTTAGTTTTTTAATTGATGTAAAAAAAGGAGGGGATGTGTTCTCTCTGGACCAGGCCTACGGACAATCTAGCGGTATTTACCAAAGTAGTGTCGGAACAAATGAGTTAGGGAATCCAATCCGTAACAAAATTACGGATGCAAATCCGGGAGGGCAAATTTTGCCGGGAGTACAAGCCAACGGTAGTCGTAATACCGTTAGAGCTATGGTAACAACGGCCACAGGAGAATCTAACTTAGGTTATAAATCTTTTCCCAATCAATATTTTGTTTATGATGCTTCATATGTAAAATTGAGAGAGGTTTCTATTGCTTACCAATTGCCTGTAAAATTATTAAAAGGGACTTTTCTTAACAATGTGATTTTTGAGGCAAATGGCAGTAATTTATGGATCATACATAAAAATCTTCCCTACGCAGATCCTGAATCGAACTTTGGTTCCGGGAACTTTCAGGGATTCCAAACCGGTGTTATGCCTTCGGTTAGAGAAATTAGCTTTAATGTAAAAGTTCAATTCTAAAAAAAAACAATAAAATGAAAAAAAGAAAATATCCTATACTTTTTGCATTGTTAGGACTCTGTTTGTATTCCTGTGATAACCTTGAGGGGTTAAACGATGATACCAAAGCGTATGTTACCCCTGTACCCGAAGCTCTTATGTCTTCGGCTCAAGAACAGTATGCTATCTTTTTAAATAATTCATCTGTAAATAGAAACAACTTTAGGTTGTATGCGCAACAATGGTCAGAGGTTGCTTATCCGGATGAGTCCAGATATGACATGGATTCCCGTCTGTTAGGAAACTCAAATTGGGTATTGTTGTACAGAGATGTATTAAAAGACCTGATCGATGCACAGAATAAAATAACAGCTGCTCCCGCAACGGGCGCCCAGGCTATAGTTGTAAAACAAAATAAATTAGCGATTATTGAGATTCAGATTGTACAAGTCTACCAAACGCTGGTGGATCTGTATGGTAATATACCTTATTCTGAAGCCATAAAAACAGGAGTTTTGCAGCCAAAATACGATGATGGATTAACAATTTATAAAGATTTGGCAAGCCGTTTAACTTTGGCAATAAGTAAATTAGATCTCACACAGGCTAGTTTTGGTAAAGCTGATTTGGTTTATGGTGGGAATGTGGCAAGGTGGAAAAAGTACGCAAATTCTATTCAAATCAGATTAGGGATGCAATTGTCAGATGTAGATCCGGTTCTTGCTAAGACCTTGGTTGAAACGGCCTATACTTCAGGTGCTATGACAAGTAACAGTGATAATGCTATTTTCCAGTACACCTCGGTTAAACCGCACTTCAATCCAAATTATGAGAGTTTCAAAAGCAGGGCAGACTATTCGATATCAAGTTTGTTTACAACTGCTTTAAATGATCTTACGGATCCGAGAAGAGATTTCTACTTTGACCCCGCTTCTAAAAAGGGAGGTGTATATGTTGGGGCACCATATGGTTTTAAAGCGGATGTTCAAACCGTATCCATATTCAATAAAGCCCTGAAAGAAATCAATTTCAAAGGAGATCTTTTTGACTATGCCGAAACTTCTTTTTTACTGGCTGATGCCGCAAACAGGGGCTGGGCAGTTGGAAGTCCTGCAAGTACGCATTACACCAATGGTATTACTGCAAGTATGAAATATTGGGGTGTTGCAGATGCAGACATAACCGCATATCTGGCACAGCCTAATGTTGCTTTTGCTACCGCAACAGGTAGTAATGCCAAAGAAAGAATTGCATACCAAATGTGGATTGCCTACTACAACAGGGGATTTGAAGCCTGGACGGCATACAGAAGACTTGATTTTCCTAAACTTGTGGCACCATCTACAGCAGTACCGGCTGCCGAGGGTAAGGTTCCCGTGAGAATGGTATACTCGCATTTAGCCCCTTCTACAAACGGAGCCAATTATGCAGCAGCTTCAAGTGCAATTGGAGGAGATAAAATGACGACTAAATTATTCTGGGACAAATACTAGGATTCAACTAAATTCTGATTAAACCCGGACTACAATAAAAACCTTTATTCATTTTAACTATTTTGAATTAGTAAGCTTTTAGAAAAAAAATAAAGGTAAACCGTTTAAATTAATTTTTAAACGGTTTTTTTAGGAATAAAAAAAGCCGGTGATCCTAAGATTACCAGCTTTTTTATAACTAACACACAATATTTATTGTTTTACAAACTTGTCGATTATAGCATCACTTTCTGCTTTTGTAGCAGTTGGTTTTAAATCGAATAGCAAAGAATAAAGTGCTTTTCTGTCTACTTTAGCCTCTAAGTTTAAGTCTTTATGTCTGTCAAAAAGAGTTTGCCATTTATCACGAACATTTTTCCAGATGGCATTATTTGCTGCCCACCATTTTTGACCAGCGATACATTTGATATCCGGAACCTTAGTATAAACATCGAATCCTTTTTCCTGAGCTAATACATAATCTTTTCCGGAATCATCTCTTACTACTTTATCGTTGTCTTGTTCATGGTTCCATCCTGTAGCAGTGATTTCATGAATGTTTCTTCTTTTTAAAACATTATAATCGTTACGTTTTGTTTGCTCTCTTCTTGGTAACGGTGCATCAGCAACATTTGTCCAGTAGTCTTTTCCGTCTACATGTACCCAAGTAGAAGAACCTTCATATCTTGGACTGTCGTCTACCTGATATACTTTTTGAGTCCATTGTCCTTTTACGGCTTTTTTGTCTAATTTTTTATATTTCCAAGAGCTGCTTTTGTCGAAAGAATAAAGATCTGTGTTTTCATACAACCAATCTTGTCTCCAGTGTTTGATGATCATGTCGTCACTTACAATTAACAAGTGCTGCATTACAACCTTATTTGGAGTATCTTCTAAAAGTTCTACCCATTCTAATGCCGATTCGTGTTTGGTTTGAGAAGGTTTATAAGTAAGAGTATCCTTCGCATATTGAAAAGTTTCAGCAAAATTAAATTTTACTTCATAACATCCACACATTGATTTTATTGACTTTAGGTCCTGTTGCTTTTTTGCATCCTGACTGAAACCAAGGCTGCAAGTCAAAGCCATAACGGCTGAAAAATAGAGGCTTTTTGTAATCATAACTTCAATTATTTTATTTTAAATTTTTCGCAAATATATGGCTTTTATTTAGAATAGATAAAAATAATTATATATTTGCATCGACTTATTAAGATTCAATAAAAATAATGAAAAGAAAAATTATCCTTTTTGCAGCCGTTGCATTTGTCCTAAATCTTTCAGCGCAGGAGAAGCAAAAAGATACAATTAATTCGAAGGAAGAATTGTCTGAAATAGTAATTACAGGTACAAGAACAGAAAGAGTCCTTTCGTCATTACCGTTGCCAATGACTGTTATTACATCTGAAGCAATTCTAAAAACAGGTGTTACAAGATTAAATGAAATTTTAAATGAGCAAACAGGAGTTATATTGATTCCGGATGAAAGTGGTTTCGAAGGGATTCAGATGCAGGGTTTGGATGCAGCCTACACTATGATTTTAATTGATGGTGTGCCACTTGTGGGTAGGTCTTCAGGAGTTTTGGACTTATCAAGAGTTTCTGTTGGAAATATAGATAGAATAGAAATTGTAAAGGGAGCGTCATCTGCTTTATATGGTTCAGAGGCAATGGGTGGAGTGATTAATGTAATCACAAAAAAACCAAAAAAAGATACGTTTTCAGGAGCTCTTTCTTATCGATATGCAACGTTTAATACCAATAATGCTAATGCTAATTTGCTTTGGAAGAAGAAGAAGTTTGCAGCTAATTTATTTGCCGATTTTTATTCGACTGCTGGCTATGATTTAGATAAAAATAGCCCTTTGAAAAATGTTGAGAGCTTTTATAATTATACCATTCAGCCAAAATTGTATTATGACTTTTCGGATAATCTAAAATTGACAGTAAGCAATCGTTTCTATAATCAGAAGATGGATAATCCGGCTATAATTGATGCTAAAAGTTATAAAGGAGAGGCAAAAGAAAACGAGTGGAATTCACAAATTAAATTAGAGCAGAAATGGAATTCTAAGCTGTACACAGAGTATGAATTATATGCGACAAATTATAAAAATGATTCCTTTTTAAACGATGAGAATAATGTAGCTTTTGATAAAGCCTATTATAATCAGTGGCTTTTTCGACCGGAAGTGAGAACTACACTGACAATAAATAAGGATAAGTTGACAGCAGGAGTAGGGGTGAATTACGAGAGTCTGGACAGAACCTATTTTGATAAAAATGTAAAATTTAATTCTCAATATGTTTTTGTGCAATACGATTATAATCCAGCGGACAGATGGAATATTCTTGCCGGATTCAGATATGATAATCATAGTGAATATGCATCACAATTAAGCCCGAAACTGGCGGTAAATTATAAAGTAAATGACAATTTATCTTTAAAAGGTTCTGTAGGTTACGGTTATAAAGCACCGGACTTTCGCCAATTGTTTTTCGATTTTACAAATCCGGCGGCAGGATACAGTGTTTTGGGGTACAATGTGGCTGAAGATCGCCTGAACCAATTCGAGAGTGAAGGTCAGATTGCAAGCAGAGTGCAGGGAATAAGTTTTGATAAACCATTAAATGCGGAGAGTGCTGTAAATTTCAATTTTGGTACTTTTTATAAAAAGAATAAACTTCGATTAGATGTTAATGCTTTTTATAATTCGATTGAAAATCTGATTGACACGAGAGTGGTAGCTACTAAGAAATCGGGCGGAAATATTTTTAGTTATTTTAATACAAGTAAAGTTTTTACCTATGGTTTGGAGTTTAATTCAACCTATAGTTTTACAAAAGAATTTGCCGTATCAGTAGGATATCAGTATCTAACGGCTAAAGATGAAGCGGTACTTGATAATTTCGAACAATATCAATACATAAGGAATTCGAAGCTAGAAACAATTCAACTTAATAAATCAGATTATTTCGGATTGTTTAACAGATCAAAACATACCGCTAATATCAAATTTGCCTACAGTATCCCGGTAATAAAAACAGATGTCAATTTGCGCGTTTTTTACCGAAGCAAATATGGATTGTTTGATACTAATGGAAATGCGATTTTGGACAAATACGATAAGTTTATCAGCGATTATTTTATAGCCAATTTAACGGCATCAAAAAACATTACAGATCAGTTATTCTTTCAGTTGGGGGCTAATAATTTACTTGATTATAAGGACCCAAGTGAAATTCCTAATCTTGCAGGTAGACAGCTTTTTGCACGAATTCAATATAATTTTTAATTAACAAATATTTAAACACTTTTACAATGAAAACAAATTTTTTAAAACTTTCGCTTTTAGCAGTAGCTATTTTTATGACATCTTGCAGTAGTGATGATGATAAGAAAGAAGATACAACCCCTCCAGCAGTTGTAACTCAAAAAGTTTCTGATATTTATGCGCCACAATCAGGTGGGATGGGACAACCAACAACTGGTGATTTTACAAAATTCAGTTTTTCTGAAAATAAAGTAGTAACAAGTGATAAGTGGGATATTGCTTTTCGTGGAACTGCCATTATTGTAAATGGTGGAACTGTAATTAGCGCTACAGCTGGGGAACCAAACAGAACAGGAAGTGGTGCGGTAAGTATTGTTTCGGGAACATTTGCTAGTGTGAATGCAATTCCTGCAGCAGCTACTTTTACTCAAGACGCAACTGCTGCCAGTGCGTTTCCAACTTCAGGAGCAAATGCATGGTATGATTATAATGGAGGAAATCACCTTATTACTGCTAAAGCAGGAAAAGTATTTGTTGTAAAAACACATGATGGAAAATACGCTAAATTTGAAATCTTAAGCTATTACAAAGGTGCGCCGGTAACACCAGACCCAGCAACAGCAACAGCTAGATATTATACTTTCAATTTTGCTTATCAAGCTAATAGCACAACGACTTTCTAAGGAATAAATAAATATGGAGTATGATAGTGTATGTCTTGAATCTACACTTTTGAGATATTCCAATGGATAGAATCTTGGTAAATAACCAAGATTCTATCTATAAATAACTTCAAAAACCAAAACGAAACAATCAGGTGAATACTATGAAAATAAAATTACTTTTTTTAATAACATTACTATTTTGTGTAGTAACTGGGTATTCTCAAAATACAGTGACTTACAGTACATTGAAAAAAACAATTGATCTCAATTCGGGTGTAGAAGGTGTTGTTGATATATTGGTCAATTGTTATGGTAGTAGTTCTTCTCCCGTGTTTCTTAATACAATGCAGTCTTGCGGTAATAATGATGGTATTCTTTCGAGCACATATACAAATGGAAATATTTTATCACCAGGAGGAAATACAACATTAAGATATAAGTTTAAAAAAACAGTAACGGCTAATACGCAGATCGTTTATAAATTTTCTACTGATGGGAGTTGTTTCCAAGAGGAGAAAAAAATGATTATAATTACTGTAAATTATAAAAGTGGATCTACAAACCCAACAGACCCAAAGAATCCAACGGATCCACCAACTCCAACGACTAATCCTAACATGATTACTTTTGCAGGAGCCCCTTATAAATTTGAAAATTTTTTTAATGTTTATAGAAATGAAACTGACAGATCTACTCCAATTATAGGGAGTGATTTGGGGGTAGGCTTTAGTTATCAATGGTTTAAAAGGATGAAATTCGGAGATGTTACGCCTACAATCTTGATTAAAGGAGCCAATGGTAAAGATTATTTACCTGCTGATTCAGAGGTGTTTGATTATTGGAGAAGAACATATAATTCGTCTACTGATTCATATGGATACAGTAATGTTCTTACGGTTAATATAATTCCTGCGCCAGCTTTACAAAATAATACAATAACTTTAAATGGATCTACAATTTACGGTAGTTTACCAACAGGAGGTATTAATGAATATCAATATTCTTGGGTTTTATGGGGAGGTGAAGAGCCATATACTTTTCCACAGACGGGACAAAATTTTGAACTGACTAAAGATATATATGACTATTTAAATTTGTATCCTAATCTTTTTATAAATAGAATAGTCACCTCAGGTAGGCAAACAATTACAAGTACCCGAGTTAAAATATTACCTCTTGCATCCTTAGAAAATAATACAATTTCAATTAGTGGTTCTACTATAACTGGTAGTCAGCCGACAGGAGGGAATAATTCATATCAATATTCTTGGATGTTAATGGGCGGTGAGGAACCATTTACTTTTGCAGATACAGGAAAAGATTTTGAGATTAGTGTTGACACTTATAATTATTTAAATTCATATCCTAATTTATTTATATATAGAACTGTAACATCGGGTAATAAAACTTCCGGTAGTAATTCGATTGTCATTTCTCCAGCTAAAGAAATCGGAAATAATATAATTACTTTGTCAGGAAATACTATTGAGGGATCATTGCCAACTGGTGGTACTGGAGGTTTTAAATATGAACATTATATTTATCATGAATTACCTGATGGAGAGGTTGTTGATGGGGTAACGGTAGTTGGACGCAATCAGAGTTATCAGGGAGTTATTCAAGGTTATTTGACGACTAAATTCTATAGAAAAGTTTACTCAGGTAATAAAATTTCTACAAGTAATACGATTACAATTTTGCCTAAAGGGAGTTCTGCAAAAACAGCTATTGCAAGTGAAAAATCAGTTCCAACTGATGTAACCGTTTACCCAAACCCAACAACACAATCTGTAAACTTTACAACCAATTTCTCTGCCAACAAAGAAATTGAAATTACCATTTTTTCAGAAGGGTTAAGAGAAACTAAATCTATTTTTAGAGGAACAGTTACTCCAAATCAGGTAGTGAATTGGAATTTCCCTTCTAACTATCCAAAAGGGCTTTATTTCTATAAGATAATGGCAGATAATAAAGAAGTGAAATCCGGTAAGATTTCGTTTCAATAGGTTTTGTTTTTGATAATTTAAATTGTTTGACAAGATGAAAACACTAAAAATACTAAGAATAATTTTTACACTAATTCTGGGAGGAATGATGATTTTAGGAGGATTCAACAAGTTTGAATCTCCTAGTCCTGCTCCGACAGAAATGGTAGAAACCATAAAAAAAGGAGAAGAAGTAGCACCAAATACCGAAGTTCTGAAAATTCAAAATTATATTTTCGGGATGCAACAGACCAATTATTTTTGGCAGTTTTTGGGATTTGTCGAACTTTTAGCGGGTGTGTTGCTGATCAGTCAGCTGTTCTCGCTAATGGGAGCTATTATCGCCTTACCTGTTACGATTAACATTTTTCTGTTCCATTTGTTCTTAGAACCCAATGAGGTTGGAGAATTGGTTCAGATGTCCGGATTGTTGCTTATCAACTTGGCTATAATTGGTTTTAGTTTTAAACTTTGGAAACCAATGTTATACAATAAAACGGCTTTAAAATTTAGTTAATCATTAGCTTTGTTTTTTTTATTTTTTTTTGAGAGAGGTTGGATTTATCCGGCCTCTTTTTTTGTTTTTATTTTAATCGTTAAAAAGAATTATAAATTAACGTTTAATCCTATCTTTGCAGCTGTTTTTTTAAGCGGAATTAATAGGAATTTTAAAGGCGCAAGTTTTTAGAAAACCAATCTTCAAATTTATAAGTACTAAGTGAATACAAAATCTTATTTCTTTCAGTCTTTTGCCATTGTAGCATTAGCATTCATAGCATTCATTGGATTTAAACAAATCTTACCGGATAAAATTTTTTCCGACAGTAAAATCGATTCCAAAAACATATTGATTGACAGTCTTCTTTTAGAGTCGGTGGCAAATGATTCGTTGTCTGCAGACGAAGACAGCATTTCTGAAGAAGAAAAAAGAGATGCAGGAGAAAATATCGTTTTTGATGAATCGGAAGGTATCGAATTCCCTTCAGAAACTTTTGAGGATTATAAAGGATTTCAATACCTGATTTCTTTTTACGAGAAATTATACCAGTTAGAGAAAAATCCACAAGCCAAAGTACGAATTGCATATTATGGAGATTCTATGACCGATGGTGATTTAATTGTACAAGACGTGCGAATGAAGTATCAGGAGCGCTTTGGAGGAACCGGAGTTGGTTTTGTTTCGATAATTTCAGAATCATCAGCATCGAGAGGTTCTGTAAAAACACTGTTTTCTAAAAACTGGAAAACACAATCCTACTTAAATGTAAAAAGACCCACAAGTCCTTTTGGAGTTAATGGACACGTATTCTTTGCCAATGACAGAGCCAATACAACCTGGGTACAATACGAGGCAGGATTAAATAAATTTTCTACTGCTTTAGACAATCCAACTTTGTTTTATGGAAGAGGATCCAAAAAAGGAAATGTGAATTTCATTATCGGTAAAGATACCTTACGAAAAAGCCTCGTTCCGAATAATCTGGTAAATACTTTAAAAGTGACTTCCGGAAGTATAAAATCATTTAAAGCCAACTTTATTAAGGCTGATTCTATTCCTGTGTATGGTTTTAATTTTGATAACGGTAGCGGAGTTCACGTGGATAATTTTTCACAGAGAGGAAATTCAGGATTGCCGATTTCAACGTTTAATGCAGGCGTAATGCAAGCATTCAACAACAATCTAAAATACGATTTGATTGTTTTACATTATGGAACGAACGTCTTGAACTACGGAACCAAAAATTATTCGTGGTACCAAAGAGGAATGACAAAAACCATCAATAAAATAAAAGAATCATTCCCGGGAGTTTCTATTCTGATTGTTTCAACAGCAGATAAATCGACTAAATACGATCTTGAAATGAAGACCGATTCAGCTGTAGTTCCGTTAATGAGAGCGCAAAAAAGATACGCCCTAGATACAGAATCCGGATTTGTCAATTTGTATACTTTGATGGGAGGAGACGGATCGATGGTGAAATGGGTTGACGAATCGCCGGCAAGAGCTAATAAAGATTACACCCACTTTAATCAGCGTGGTGCAAAAGCAATCGGTAATTTATTATACAGTCAGTTAAATAAAGGATACGAAGAGTATAAAATTCTGCGTGAAAAACGAGAAAGAGGCGAGGGATCAAGACCCGTCAGAAAAACGAAGACAGATTCCGTATCTGTCAAAAAAGATAGTATAGATGAATAGACTTATTATTTTCTTTTGTTGTTTCTTTTTTTCTACGAATGAAAAACCTCAAAAGACAGCACCACTTCCAATAACAAAAAGTATGACTCATAAAGTGGATACAACAGCGATTGATTCTTTTTCTGATGATCGGATTTATAATGCGAAAGAGTTAGAGAGCGTTTTCCAAAAATTAAAGGATAACGAGAGTCAAAAGAATAAGAAGATTAATATTGTACATATCGGAGATTCTCACATTCAGAGCGATCTTATGACCAATGAAATCAGAAAGAGACTTCAGCAGGAATTTGGTAATGGAGGTCGTGGTTTTGTTTTTCCGTATCAGTTGGCCAAAACAAATGGTTCTTATAACGAACGTTTCAAGTCAAGCAAAGGCTGGGAAAGTTATCGAAACATTCACCCCGTGAGAAACAATCCTGTTGGTTTAAGTGGTATTGCACTTTGGAGGGATAACGGAGGTTTTGTAGTAGAGCTAAATGTGAAGGATGCGGCTTATAAATTCAATTCAATCCGAATCATAACCCCAAAAAATCAAGATATGTTTGATTTGGCGGTTTCGTCTAAAACCAATACAATTCAGACGAGTGAGCCAAAAGTCATCACACATAAAATAAAAAAAGGAGAAGCACTTTCTACCATCGCAGACAAGTATAATGTTTCGGTTTCAGAACTAAAAAGAGACAATCATTTAAAGTCAAATGCAATTCGCGCTGGCAGAACGCTGAAAATTTCGACAAACGAAAAAAGAACAAGATCTGTTTCCGTATCAGAATTTGTTCCGTTACAGTTGCAATCCGATTCTTTTTCACATTATTATAATTCGGATAAAGCACTGGATAAAATTTTTCTGATTCCGAATAAAAGTGCCTCAAAATACGAACTTAGCGGACTTGTTTTAGAAAAAGATGCTCCGGGATTATTGTACAGCAGCATTGGAGTAAATGGAGCCAAGTTTTCAGATTACAATAAATATCCCTTGTTTTTTGAGCAATTAAAAGCGCTTCATCCCGACATGCTGGTTTTTTCATTAGGAACAAACGAGAGCTATGATAAAATGGACGCTGCGGCTTATATACAACAGTTGCGTGAGTTTATAAGGAATGTGAAAGCACAAGGCATTAATGTTCCTATTATTGTCGCAACACCCCCTCCGTCTTTGCTTAAAGCCAGAAGACCTAATATTTTTGTTGCCGATTATGCCCGACATATCATTGAAGTTTCTAAAACAGATGATTTTGCAGTTTGGGATTTATACGATGAATTTGGAGGTATAAATGGGGTTCGAAGATTAAGAACAGAAGGATTAATAGGACCGGATTGGGTTCATTACTCTAAAAAAGGATACGAAAAACAAGGAAAATTGTTTGCCGAGGCATTTTTAAAAGCATACGATAATTTTAAATTAAAAAAATAAGTTGATAACAGTTAATAGCATAAATGATTGGTTTGTTCATAATTTTGGTGAAATAACCATCGAACAGGTTAAAGGTTGGTTTATATACAATCCCGAAGAAAAGTTACTGTTTAATACCGGTTTGTTTCTCGGATTGTTTTTGGTTTTTTATTTCGTTTACGCCTTTTTGCGTAAAACATTCTATTTGCGATTGACCTACGTGATATTGTTTTCGCTTTTCTTTTATTACAAGTCAAGCGGGATTTACTTTTTATTGTTACTGCTTTCTTCCGTAGTCGACTATGGTCTGAGTCAGATTATTTACAGACAAAAGAAAGACACAATCAAGAAAATTTACCTGGTGATAAGTGTTATTCTGAACTTGGGATTACTGGGATATTTTAAATACATGAACTTTATGATTGTGACCTACAATGATATGTTCAATGGTCATTTCCAACTTCACGATGTTTTCCTTCCGGTGGGGATTTCGTTTTATACTTTTCAGTCGATGAGTTATATCATTGAGATTTATCGGGAAGAAATCAAACCAACAAAAAATTACATCGAATATTTGTTTTTCGTTTCTTTCTTTCCACAATTAGTGGCAGGGCCAATTGTACGTGCCAAAGATTTTCTTCCTCAGATTTATCAAAAGCTGAATCTGACCAAAGAAGATGTAAACAATGCGTTGTTCCTTATTATTGGAGGATTAATCAAGAAAACCGTTATTTCCAATTACATCTCTGTAAACTTCGTGGATCGTGTTTTCGATACGCCGATGACCTATACATCATTTGAGAATTTGATGGCCTCTTATGGTTATGCGATTCAGATTTACTGTGATTTTTCAGGATATTCAGATATGGCAATCGGTATTGCTTTATTGTTAGGATTTAAGTTGCCGGCCAACTTTAGAACGCCGTATAAATCAACCTCAATTACCGATTTCTGGAGAAGATGGCACATTTCGTTATCGACCTGGTTAAAAGACTTTTTGTATATCTCTATTGGAGGAAACCGCGAAGGATCTTTCGCAGGATATTTGTTCCCGAGTTTATTTTTCTTCGGATTGTTATTATGGGGAATTACAAACATCAATGTGAGTATAATTCCGTTAGTTATTGCGATTAGTTCAATTGTTGTTTTTGCGCTTACCTTTTTACTTTCAAACAAAAAAAGTCAAACCGCAGTAACCAATTTTAACTTGTTTACGACGATGCTTTTGGGTGGATTGTGGCACGGAGCAGGGGCACAGTTTATTATCTGGGGAGCTTTACACGGTTTAGCATTGGCGGTACACAAAATCTTTCTGGAATTTTTCCCGGCCAAAAAAGAAAGTAAAAGACCCGCTATTTGGACTTTTATTTCAATAGCTATAACCTTTCATTTCGTAGTCTTTTGTTGGATCTTTTTCCGCGCCAGAGACTTTGATACGGCTTTACAGGTAATCAATAATATTGGTCAATTAACTTTCGAACCGGAACAATGGAAAGCAATAGTTTTAGGATATAAAAATGTATTTCTTTTAATGCTTTTCGGTTACGTTTGGCATTTCTTACCGGAGTTATTCACCACAAAATTAAAATGGACTTTTGACAGAACACCATTGCTTTTAAAAGCGGTAGTCCTAGGTTTTGTATACTGGATCGTTTACGCAACCGCAGTTGCAGGTTCACAACCTTTTATTTACTTCCAGTTTTAGGAGGATTGTTAGAAAGGTACAGAGGTACAAAGGCGCAAAGTTTATTCTTTGTGCCTTTTTTTGTAATGTGAAATAAAATAGTCTCAGTTTGCAGTTTCAGTTTACAGTTTGAAGTTGAGTTGTCGACTTGTTTTTAACTTGTTTTTTTTCACGCAGATCTGGCAGATTTAGCAGATTTTTTTGTGTGGGGATGAAAGACAAAATGATTTTTATCAGAGACTAAGTAAATCAGCCCAATCTGCAAAATCTGCGTGCTAAAGAAGAACCTTTGCGTCCTTTTTTGTATAAAGTTTGAAAAAAAAACAGTTTCAGTTTCAATTTACAGTTTCAGTTTACAGTGTCGGGTTTCAGTTAACAGTTGAAGAATAAATTTATTTCTGATTTGATTTTTTTCACGCAGATTTTGCAGATTAAGCAGATTTTTTTTGTGCGGGGATAAACGAAAAAATGGTTTTATCAGAGATAAGTAAAATCAGCCCAATCCGCAAAATCTGCGTGCTAAAGAAAAAACTTTGCGTCTTCGCGCCTTTGTGAGCAAAAACAACAAGGCTTCTTTGTCTTCAAGTTTTTTATACAAAGTTCGCAAGGCCTTTTTACAAAAAAGAGAGTAAAACTTTGCGTCTTCGTGCCTTATTTTGTAATGTGAAAGAAAATAGTCTCAGTTCTCAGTTTGAAGTTGAGTTGTCGACTTGTTTTTAACTTGATTTTTTTTCACGCAGATCTGGCAGATTTTGCAGATTTTTTTTGTGTGGGGATGAAAGACAAAATGGTTTTTGTTAGATACAAGTAAAATCAGCCCAATCCGCAAAATCCGCGTGCTAAAGAAAAAACTTTGCGTCTTTGCGAGCAAAAAGAATAAGGCTTCTTTGTCTTCAAGTTTTTCACACAAAGTTCGCAAGACCTTTTTACAAAAAAGAGAGTAAAACTTCGCGTCTTCGCGCCTTTGCGTGCAAAAAAAAAGCCCCTTACCGTCAAATTCCCCACAAATACAAGAGCCAAAAAGCAATTTAAACCTGAGCAACAGTCACACTTTACAGTCCCAGTTTCAACCTGAAACTTGAAACCTGAAACAAAAACTCCCCACCAACTTTGACACTAAATAAAAATTGCCTAAAATATCTAATTAGATTATCTTTGCAGCTCAAATAAAGAAAATAGTATGTTTGATAATTTAAGTGATAAGTTAGATAAAGCGTTCCATATATTAAAAGGACACGGGAAAATTACAGAAGTAAACGTTGCCGATACCTTGAAAGAAGTTCGTCGTGCCTTGTTAGATGCCGATGTTAACTTTAAAATTGCTAAAGATTTTACCACCAAAGTAAAAGAAAAAGCAATAGGTCAGGACGTTTTAACAACACTTCAGCCAGGTCAGTTATTGGTAAAGTTAGTAAAAGACGAACTAACTGAATTAATGGGTGGAGATGTTGCAGGAATTAATCTTTCCGGTACCCCGAGCATTATTTTAATGTCAGGATTGCAAGGATCAGGTAAAACAACTTTCTCTGGAAAATTAGCCAACTTTCTAAAAACAAAGAAAAATAAAAAACCACTATTAGTAGCATGTGATATCTACCGTCCTGCGGCGATTAACCAGTTACATGTAGTAGGAGATCAAATAGGGGTTGAGGTATACTCAGAACCGGAAAACAAAAATCCTGTTGAGATTGCGCAAAATGCAATCAAACATGCAAAAGCAAACGGTTTCAACGTTGTGATTGTCGATACAGCCGGACGTTTGGCAGTGGATCAGGAAATGATGGATGAAATTGCACGTGTTCACAAAGCAATTCAACCACAGGAGACTTTGTTCGTTGTAGATGCTATGACAGGACAAGATGCTGTAAACACCGCAAAAGCGTTCAACGATATCTTAAACTTTGATGGAGTTATCTTAACGAAATTAGACGGTGATACTCGTGGAGGAGCTGCAATCTCAATTAAATCGGTTGTAAACAAACCAATCAAATTTGTAGGTACCGGCGAGAAGATGGAAGCAATTGATGTTTTCTATCCGGATCGTATGGCAGAGCGTATCTTAGGTATGGGAGATGTTGTGTCTCTTGTTGAAAGAGCGCAAGAGCAATTTGATGAAGAAGAAGCCAGAAAACTTCAAAAGAAAATCGCTAAAAATGAATTTGGTTTTGACGATTTCCTGACGCAGATTCAACAAGTGAAAAAAATGGGTAATATGAAAGACCTGGTTGGAATGATTCCGGGAGCTTCAAAAGCCATGAAAGATGTTGAAATTGAAGATGATGCTTTCAAACATATCGAAGCCATCATCCACTCGATGACGCCAATCGAAAGAAGTAAACCTTCCCTAATCGACGTAAAAAGAAAAGCCAGAATTGCTAAAGGTTCCGGAACGAAAGTCGAGCAGGTAAATCAGTTGATGAAGCAGTTTGACCAAATGAGTAAGATGATGAAAATGATGCAAGGTCCGGGCGGAAAAAATCTGATGAAAATGATGGGAGGCATGAAAGGAATGCCAGGTGGAATGCCGAGATAAAATAAAAAAAGTTTCAAGTTTTAGGTTTCAAGTTTTGAGACCGGAATTTGGAACTTTTTTGCTATAATAATTAGAAGTTTCACTTTGAAACTTGAAACATTAAACTTGAAACAAAAACAATGCAACTACTAGACGGTAAAAAAACAGCTGAAGACATTAAAAACGAAATCGCAGCCGAAGTTCAATCAATAAAAGATGCTGGAGGAAAAGTACCTCATTTAGCAGCCGTTATTGTAGGGACAGACGGAGCAAGCTTAACTTACGTGGGAAGTAAAGTAAGATCTTGCCAGCAAATTGGCTTTGATTCTACTTTGGTAAGTTTACCTGAAGATATTACTGAGGAAGCGTTGTTGGCAAAAATCAAAGAATTAAACGAAGATGATGCACTTGACGGATATATCGTTCAATTGCCTTTGCCAAAACATATTGACGAGCAAAAAATCTTAATGGCGATTGATCCTATTAAGGACGTAGATGGTTTTCATCCAACCAATTTTGGAAAAATGGCTTTAGAAATGGATACTTTCATTCCGGCAACGCCATTTGGAATTATGCAATTATTGGAGCGTTATAAAATTGATACAGCCGGTAAGCATACCGTTGTAATTGGAAGAAGCCATATCGTAGGACGTCCAATGAGTATCTTGATGAGCCGTAAAGGAAATCCGGGAGATTCAACCGTAACGTTAACCCACAGTAGAACTAAAAACATAGAAGAGTTCACCAGAAATGCAGATATTATTATCACTGCTTTAGGAGTTCCAAATTACCTGAAAGCAGATATGGTAAAAGACGGCGTGGTAGTGATTGACGTTGGAATTACAAGAGTAGACGATGCTTCACATCCAAAAGGATACATCATCACCGGTGATGTTGATTTTGACGGAGTAAGTAAAAAAGCTTCCTATATTACACCTGTTCCGGGCGGAGTAGGACCAATGACTATTGCAATGTTACTTCAAAATACGCTTTTAGCACGTAAAATGAGAAACGCAAAATAAGAGTTAAAAGGCTTAGATGTCAATAAAGAAAGTCCATCCATTGTGATGGGCTTTTTCTTTTATCGACTAGTCTCGGTCTCAGTCTCAGTTTTCAGTCCCAGTTTCCAGTCCCAGTTTCCGTCCCAGTTGAAACATGAAACATGAAACATGAAACATGAAACAAAAAAAACCGCTTCCAATGAAACGGCTCTTTGTTATATAGACACTCTTGTAACTCCTACTTTAAGATGCGGAAGTTTTTTACGAAGTCTTTGTATTTATCACTTAGGGTGATTTTATGATTTCCTTTTAAGATAACCAGATTGTCATTTACAATTATTTCTTCAATTTTTGTCGCGTTTACGATGTAGTTGCGATGGGTTTGAAAAAACTTCGTTTCATCTAACAGCTGAATAATCTTAGTTAAAGAAATTAGAATGACAAATTTTTCAACATCGGTTATAATGTTGCAATATCGATCTTCTACTTCAATGTAGACAATATCCTCAATGCGGACTTTCTTTAAAGCTTTATTTTTTTTGATAAAAAGTGATTCATTGCTGATCACGGTATTCTGATCTTCACTATGAAATACATTGGTCTGTCCGTAGAATTTCTCTACAGCCATTTCCAGCGCATACAAAATTTCGAGCTCATTGAATGGTTTTAGCAAAAAACTAAACGGTTTGGTCAACTTGGCTCTTTCAAAAATTTGGCGATCCTTAGAACTGGTTAAAAAAACAAAGGGTTTTATACCGTTCGGAACAATGGTAATCGTCTCGGCAAAAGTAATTCCATCCGGATTTCCGTTGAGAAAAACATCGATCACAACAATATCAATCACATTGTTGTAAAATAGCGTCAGTGCTTCGCTGTAGGATGTTGCAATTCCAACAATATTGTAATTATTCTCGGTAAGCACTTTTACAAGCGCATCACTTTCCGCAGGAGTGTCTTCGATAATAAGTACATTAATATTATCCATGATTTTTAAACTTTTGCAAGGCAATGATTATTTTCGTCCCTACGTTTTCTTCGCTTTCTATGTCCAATTTTCCACCATTTTTATGAATCAGGCTTTTGCACAACTGCATTCCTAAACCGGTTCCTATGATGTCGTCATTTTTCTTCTTAGAAAGTAAAACGGTTTCTTTTAGTAACTCTTCTCTGCTTGCATTGCTCATTCCTAATCCCGTGTCTTCAATTACTAAATAACAAAAGTCTTCGGTTGAAGGGCGCGAGTAGACCGAAATCGTTCCGTTTTCTTTAGAGAATTTAATCGCATTATCTAAAAAATTCCGAATGATGATCTTAAGCGAATCCAAATCAGCAAATACATACTCTGATGGCGTTACTTCATTTTTATAACTTAGCTTTTTATCCAGCATCAAAGGCTTGTAGTTGTACTCTACATGTTGCACAATCGATACCAAATGCAACGATTCCTGATAAAAGTAGGCTTGTTTGGTTTGCAACAAAGCCCAATTGAGCAGGTTGTCCAACAGATTGTAAGCACCTGCAGCAATAGTGCTGTTGTTGTGAAGCAAAACATCTAATTCTGTATACTTTTTGTTTTCCAGATTCTCGATTAGTTTACCATTACTTACTTTTAAAGCATTTACCGAAGAGCGTAAGTCATGACTCACGATAGAAAACAGTTTGTCTTTTGTGGCGTTCAACTCATCCAATTCGTTTTTCTGCGCTAGGATGATTTTGTTGCTTTTGATCTTTTGTCTGTAAAAATAAACACCGGCACCCAACAATACCAGCAATAAAACCGAAGAAATGAGAAACCCATTTCTTTCGGCTTTTTTTACTTTATTCTCGGCTTCGAGTATGTTTACTTCTTTTTGCTTTTGTTTGACAGCAAATTTTTTCTCCAAATCTGCAATCGCCCAGACTTTGTTTTGATCGTTTAAGGAATCTTTCCAGGCCTCGTATTCTTTTCTATAGGTTAAAGCTAAGGGGAAGTTTTTTCTGTTTTCTTCAACAACTGCCATATTCATTGCTGTTGCCCTTTTTAAATTAAAAGATTTTACTTTTTTAGATAAATGGTACGCTTTTTCATAGTAAGGAATTGCTAAATTATCTTTGTATTGTTCATAATACAAAGTTGCAATATCTAAATAAGATTCAACAACCAATATTGTATCTTTTTCAACCTCATTTAACTTAGAATTTTTTAGTAAATATTCTTCAGCTTTATCAAATTTCTTAAGATGCAAATAACACAATCCGATGTTTTTTAAAACATTACTTCTGTTAAAGTCATACGAACCCGAATTTGGAAGCTTTTGGATTTCCTCAAAATAATGTAATGCAGTTTTAAATTGATTCTGATTTAAAGCAATTTCACCTAACTTGAGTTTCACCTTATAATAAAAGGCAAATTTTACTGAAACTAAATTAAATTCACGCTTAGCCTCTTCTAAAAGTTTTTTCTGGGTAAAACTTACCCCTCTAAAATAATGACAGTAGTCATTTAACTCTGTTATAGGAAGCCTGTTTAGTTGCTTCATAGAGTATACTAATGTTGAATCCCAATTTTCTTCTAAAAAAAAAGATTGCGCTTTTTTAAAATTGACTTCTTTATTGAATTCAATTACTTTTTTTTTAAGCTGAAAACTTAATGATTCATTGTTTTTCTTTTGAGAAAAAAGAATAAAAGGAAAAACTATTAATATACATATATAAATAATTTTATTCATTTGTATATCCAATTTAAATTCATTCAAATACAATTGTGAAAGTACTAAGTTGGTCTCACGATTGTTTCTGTTCCTCTTGATGATATCGGATCAATATCCCAAAGAAAAGTTTGAATTGTTTCTACATCAGAAAGGTTTCCTGGAAATATATCTTGTTTGGCATGAAAATCAATTTCATAAATAGTAAAGTCTTTTGATATTTTTTCCGGCATATCATAAGCAATAAAAAATTGTAATTGTGATTTTCCATTCATGTCAACATAACAATTTTGGAAGATAGAGCAAGTGAAGGTCTCATTTTGTGAAACATTTACATCAACATAAACAACCGCTCTTGCTGTAAGTATGTTTTTATCAGCGTTGTAATATGCTTCGACATAAGGAGCCAAAATTCCTTCTGTTTTTCTTTTCGGAAATGAAACACTTCCTACTGAAGTATACGTTTTGTCATCGATAATTTCTATCCCCGGAGGATTAATAGTGGCAACAGGCGATTTTAAAAGAGTTTTTTCCATGGTTTTTGTTTTTGGGTTAAATTATATTCGTTCCTTATGTTTTTAAGAAATTGGCTGATTAGGCAAACATAAAAAAGGGGGTTTTTCAGAAATCAAATATAGTAAAGATATTCTTAATAAGTTTTTAATGTTTGCAATAAGTGCAATTAATTAACAATTGTTTCTTCTTTTTTTATAAATATAAAGTTAACAAACGCAATTTGTAAAGAGAATAACACTAACTCGTTTAAGAAAAAATCCCACTCGTTTAGAATGGGATCGGAGCTTTATTTTTTTTCGTTTATAAACTCATAGTATAACGCTTTAGATAAAAAAGAGTCTCTTTGATGGCTCTGAATTTCACCCTCTCTTGGGTCATGTACAAATAGGACGTTTAAATCGTTTTGTAAAAAGTACGCTCTGCGAGTCTCATCGTTAAAGTTTAAATTGCTCAGGAATCGGGGTTCCACTCCTTTGTTTACCGAAATATTGTAGGTTGTAATCAGATTTCCCCAATTGACAAAACTGCATAAAAGAACTGTGCCATAAAAATACCAAACCATCTGATTGAAAAGATAGGCATTCGTTTTTTGTTTTATTATTTTTAAAAACGCATAAACCAATCCGATAATCGCCAGTATCAAAAAGGCGTATACTCCTAATCTTTTATAAGTCAATCCAAAGAAGGAAACATATTCTGAGTTTTTAATAATGGTGCTGACGATTAATATTCCGTTTAAAATAATCCATAATTTGGCTAAGCGTTTTAGATTTGTTGCTTTTTCATCAAAATTAAATCCACCTTTAAAATAAAATAAGATCACACCAACAGCCATAAGTATAGAAAAAATAACCGAATTTACGCGCTCATGTGTGTCGGCGCTTAGTTGTGTTGTTTTTACTACTTCAAAAAACTGTTCATAATTGTAGGCTCCTATAAAAATCAATAACAACACATTTAAAAGTAGTAAAGTAATTTCCCCGCTTTTACGTTCAAACTCTAAATCCAGAAAGGAAAAGGTATTTTGATTTTCAATTTCAATTGTGGTATCAAAATCATTATCTAATATGGAATTCTTTTTGTAACAGATCTCCGGTACCCAATAATTCCAGAAAGAAAAAGAAATGTAAAAGCCTAAACAAGCAATCACAATAAGGTGTAAAATATCAATGTCTAACTTATAATCGGTAAACAAAGCCGAAAAATGATCGCTTCCGAAAGAATATACCACAAAGAATAGCACTAGGAAAATGGCTGGAATCAGAACATAAGCGATTAGTTTTTTGGCTAAATTATTACTGACTTTTCGTTGTGGAAGCCATTGGCTAAACATAAGAACTCTACCCAACGAGGCAAAGCCATTCAGGAATATCAGCGGAAAAATCTGAATCATTTTTAGTTCGGTTTCCTGCGTTTTGAACTGCAGAAAAAGGACAGACAATACTAAGGCTAAAAAAGAAACAAAATCACCATACCACGCAAAAGCAATGCAGGATAGCACCGATGTGATCACTAAAACCAAATGAGAACGATCTACAAACCGATCCTGAAAACAATACGAAATCAGACCCGTTAAGACCATACCAAAAATAGCGAGATTAACGCCTAGGGCCTCGTTGTAAAAAAGCAGTATAAATAGCATACTGCTGACTAAGATAAAATGGATTTTTTTCATGATTAAAGATTTTAAAAGTACTTTGTATTTCAAAGTAATTAGATAAAAAAATAGAGTTATTAGAATTTCATTAATTTTTCGAGGCTATTCAAATGTTCTTTAAAAGCGGCACGCCCCAGATCAGTAACGCTATAGGATGTTTTAGGCTTCTTGCCTACGAATTCTTTTTTAATTTCAATGTATTGTGCTTTTTCAAGGGCAGCAGAATGACTTGCTAAATTACCATCGGTGATGTTCAAAAGCGTCTTCATTTCGGTGAAATCAATCCACTCGTTTACAATCAGAATAGACATTATACCTAATCTGACACGACTTTCGAAATCTTTATTTAATTTATCAATGATTCCCATTGGTTTATTTGTATTTTCTGAACATGACTAATCCGTATATAATATGCAAAATACCAAATCCTAAAATCCAAAAAATCAAACCGTATCCTAGGTAAAACAAAGAGACAAATCCTAAAACTAATTCGCAAAAGCCCAAATATTTCACATCCGAAAAAGTATATTTTTCAGCATTTACAAGAGCCAGACCGTAGAAAATTAAAGTGGTTGGTGCGATTAACACATATATTTCATGATAGAGTAGTGCTAGACAAAAAATCCCTCCGGCCAGTAACGGAACGGCTAAATTAAACAGCAAATTTTTGCTGGCTGTTGTCCAGATTGGCAAATTGTGCTTTTTGCTCTTGCGAAGCGTAAAAAACACCCCAAACGTCAAGGCCGACATTAATATTGCTAAACCGATAACAATTAGTTCTGAAACCAGATTAAAGGAATACAATCGGTCTCCATCGTCAAAAGTATCCAGACCGTTAGCTTTAAGCAATTGATAAACATACAATCCTCCAATTAAAGCGGAAAGCCCTGCAAAAACTCCTGAGAGGCCGCTTAAGGATATAAATCTTGAAGAACGCTCCATCATGGAACGAATATGCGATAAATCTTCTTGGTGCTTCTGATTCATAATTAAAGTACTTTGTACTGCAAAGTTATATTTTATTCTGAAATGACAAACATTTATTTCATTTTTTTTAGTTGCAATTAAAAACAACAAAGCCCGTTCCGTAGAACAGGCTTTGTTTATTGCAATTTTAGGATATATCGTTTTCTAATTCTTTAAAACCATCTTTTTCTTTTGAACAAAAAGACGCCAAAAACAGAGAGAATAATGGATACAAAAAGGAGGATCCAAATACCGTACTGACTTTCTTCCAAACCGTTCGGAACGTTCATTCCGTACAAACTGGCGATTAAAGTTGGGATCATTAGAATAATCGAAATAGAAGTCATCTGTTTCATAATATTATTCATATTGTTGGAAATTACGGAAGCATAGGCATCCATCATTCCGGTAAGAATGTTGCTGTAAATATTAGCCGTATCTTGTGCCTGGCTCAATTCGATTTCAACATCTTCCAATAAATCCAAATCATAATGGGCTTTTTGAGCTTTTAAATTTCTGATGCGATGAAACAAAACATCATTTCCTTTTAAAGAAGTAATAAAAAACACCAAACATTTTTCTATCTGAAGCAAGGCTTGCAGTTCTTCGTTTTTTATAGATTTCTCTAAATTATCTTCTGCCAGCTTTATTTTCTGATTGATTTGTTTCAGATACTTTAAATACCAAATACTGGAAGACAATAATAGCCTTAGTACCAAGTCAAAATTATCTTTTATCTCAATGTTTTTTCTTTGGGTGTAAACGACGAAATCTGACATGATTTCTGTTTCATAAAAGCTGATGGTAACGCAGATGTCTTCTTTGAAAATTAATCCGACCGGAACAGTCTGAAAAGGTAACTTTACATCATTGCTTTTTATGGGAACACGCAGAATAAACAAAGTCCAGCCATCCTCGGCTTCCATGCGGGGTCTTTCGTCAATGTCTTCAATATCATTGTAAAAGGCTTCGGGGATTTGGAGCTCTTCTAATAAGTATTTTTTTTCTTCGAGGGTTGGAGATTCAATGCTAATCCAGCAATTCGGAATCCATTCTTTGATTTCGATTAATCCGTTGTTATTATTTTTGTAAAAGGCTTTCATTTCAAAATACAGGGTTTTATCATAGCATTTTGAAAGAATTCAAAAGCTATTTTCAGTTTAACACTAACGAATAATAATCGTCCATTGGAGAAGTTTTTTTTAAGTGTTGCAAAAGTATCCTTTATTTTTAAAACCCGAAACTTTAAACTATTAATTATATATTAAAATAAAGAAGCCCATCAAATGATGGGCTTCCATATAGTCTAAAGATTGGAATTTAGAATTTCAAGACTTGGAATTTGGAATTTCAAAAATTTGGAATTTCATTTCTTAGTAGTCTCCCTTTTTCTTAAACCTAGGATCATGTTCTGAGATGAACTCTGTTCTGCGTTTTGGAGCTTCAGCTTTTGGTAAACTCGCTTCTTCCGTTTTACTGGAGGGTTCGATTAAGTGATTGAGTTCTTTAATCTCATCATCCGTAAGATCACGGTAGCGACCAACAGGAATATCCAATGAAATATTGATAATTCGGATTCGTTTTAGTGCCGTTACATCATAACCTAAATACTCCGTCATTCTTCGAATCTGACGATTCAAACCTTGTGTCAGTATAATTTTGAAAGTGTATTTGCTGATCTGCTCTACCTTACATTTTCGGGTAACGGTATCCAAAATCGGAACACCATTTCCCATGCGTTGTATAAAACGATCCGTAATCGGTTTGTTTACCGTTACCGTATATTCTTTTTCGTGATTGTTTCGAGCACGTAAAATTTTATTTACGATATCACCGTCATTCGTCATAAAGATCAATCCCTCACTGGCTTTATCCAATCTTCCGATAGGAAAAATACGTTTAGGGTAATTGATATAATCGACAATATTATTTCTAACTTCCAGATTAGTCGTACATTCAATTCCAACAGGTTTGTTGAAAGCCAGATAGACCAATTTTTCGTGTTTCTCCACGATTAACTTTCCGTCGATGCGTACTTCATCGTGCGGAGAAACTTTTGTCCCCATTTCAGGTACAACTCCATTTATAGTTACACGCCCTTCTTCGATAAGTTTATCGGCTTCACGACGGGAACAATAACCGGTTTCCCCAATAAATTTATTAAGACGTTTTAAATTCTCTTCCATATTGCAAAAGTAGTCAAAATTACCGGAAAGAGAAAAAGAGACTACTGGGGAATGTAAATTCTAATATTTTGAAATTTCAAGTTTCAAGTTTCAGGTTTCAGGTTTCAGGTTTTTGGTATGCAGGAAATTGGTCAGGATTTAGGGCAGTTTTTTTTTTGCTTTAGAAACCTTTGTTTCTTTGCTACTTTGAAATTTTACTCAGTGATTGTGAAATTTAAAACTGTCTTTTGGTGCTTCTTTGCGGTCGAACATTCCGTAATCGCGACTCACATTGGCAATTCGCAAATGATACTCCTTGAAGATCTCTTCGCGTCCTTTTGTTTGTGCAAATCTGTGCATTTCAAGATTTCGCCATTGTAAAATACTTTCCTCATCTTTCCAGAAAGACAAAGACAGGACTTTATCGGGATCATTAAAACTCTGAAAGCGTTCTATAGAGATAAAGCCTTCTATAGCATCCAATTCGGGTCTTAATTTTGCTGCAATGTCAAGGTATGCTTCTTTTTTCCCTTCGTTGGGAATGACTTCAAAAATTACTGCTATCATGTTGTTGTTGTTGTTTAAATTATAAAAGTGAAATCCAAATTGCTTTCGGCAGTCGGGCGTTGATCATAGGTTCGTATTCGATTTCATTTCCTGAAATCGAAATGTTTTTATAGTTGTCGACTAAGTAATACAAAGTTTCGGTTGCAATAGTAACGGAGAAATGTTTCGCCAGGCACATATGTCCGCCCGTTCCAAAAGTCAAATGGTCGTGATTATTATTTCTTTCGGTGTCAAAATCCATAGCATTTGTAAAGTGATTGGGGTCACGGTTTGCTGCGGCAAGAACAAGCAATAGGGAATCATTTTTTTTAATGGTGCTGTTATTTAATTGAATATCTTTAGAAGCAATGCGTCTGGTGTTGTGAATGGGCGGGTCAAATCTTAAGGTTTCCACAACCATTTTTTGGATCCAAATTTTATCAGCTTTGTCTTTAGAAAAATTTTCTTTTGAAAGTAGTTGTAGCAAGGAATTGCTCAAAAGACCGCTGCCGGCATCATAACTTTGGATAAATAATCCGATTAGATTACTTATGCAGATCGAAAATATTTCCGTTTGGGAGATAGGGTGCAAGTTTGAAATTTTACGGATCAAAGTTTCATGAAACGGAAGCGTTACAAAATGTCTTTCTGTGATGGAATAGATTTCTTCCGCAACTTTGTTGATTTCTTCGATAGTTTCAGTTGTTTTATGGGGTTGCATTATTTTCACGAGCTGCGCTATTTTTTTACAGATGAAGTCGGAATCTTTTTCATTGAAATTAAAACTTTTTAAAACCGTTAAGACAGGTAACTTTTTGCAAACCAAATCAACCCAGTTTATTTGGTTTTGAATTAATCTTTCGGGTAACAGTTCTTCTAAAATTGTATGGATCCCTACTGTTTTTAGATGTGAAAAAAGAACAACGGCAGTTTCTTTTGCTATTTCGTGTTGAATACCGTTTGATAATCGCGCCAGATTCTCAATGATTGTGGTCGCAGATTTATTGAGTTTGCTGTTTGCAGTTAAGACTGGAATAGTTGCAGCCGTATTGTTTAATAGTTCAACACAGACTGCATAAGAATAAATAGCCCAGATTTTATTTGTTTCATCCCAATAAACAGGCTGCTCTTTTGTCATTTTTTGATAAAAAGAATACGGATTTTCGACTTCGGATTGTAGAAATATAGCTGACATGTTGTATTTGTTTTTGACAAAGTTATTTAACTTTACAAGGCAATACTTCAGTGTATATTTAACTATGATTACATAAAATGGAAGATCAATTTATAAAGGTTGCTTCGTTACTTGGAGATCCAACCAGAGCAGTCATTATGTGGGCCTTGCTCGATGGTAAAGCATTTACGGCAACAGAGCTGGCTATTGCGGCTAATACATCGCCACAAAATATAAGCATGCATTTGGCTAAACTTTTAGATGCTGGCTTACTCTGTGTCGAAAAACAAGGGCGTCATAAATATTACAGATTCTCCAATAAAGAAGTTGCTTATGCGATTGAAGCAATGGCAAGTTTGATTCCGCCGGTAATGCTGGAAAAGAAGAATTCCGAAAAACATTCGCCCATCAAACATTGCAGGACTTGTTACGATCATTTAGCTGGAAAAATAGGGGTTGCAGTTGCCGAAAGCTTAGTAGAACAAAGTATTCTTTTGGATTCTGAGACTAAACTGGAAGTGACTTTAAAAGGGGTAAAGTGGTTTTCTGATTTTGGAATTAATATTGAAGAGATAAAAAAACAAAGGCGATTATTCCTGAAGCCCTGTTTAGACTGGAGTGAAAGAAAAAATCATATTGCCGGTTCACTCGGTGCATCCTTACTGGATAAAATGATTGCCGATGACTGGTTAAGAAGAACAAAGGATTCACGAGCCATACAAATTACCGGAAAAGGAGAAAAAGAACTTTTTAGGTATTTTAAAATTGTTGTTTGAGTGTGAAATGTAAAGAGTAAAAAGTGAAATGTATAATGGGAGACGAAGATTTTAGTCTCAGTGAGCTGCCTCTGAACCCCTCTAACTATTAACCTTTACTCAGAAAACAAAAACGCAATCACTTTCTGATACAATTCATCATCATGCATGCCGTGACCTAAGCCTTTGGTTTCAATAAACTGGCTGTTTTTCCAGTTGCTTGCGATTTTTTTTCCTTCTTCAAAAGCAACTACTTTATCTGCGGTGTCGTGCGCGATTAATCCGGGAATGTTGAATTGTGAAGCAAATTTCTGTCCTGAAAAATCTTCCATTTTAAAATTAAACCGATCAATAAAACGGCTTTCTAAAAGAGAAAATGTTTTAGTATTCAGACTTAACATCGAAATATAATTGTCTATCAAAACTTTTAAGTCTGATGGTGCTCCCAGAATCACCATTTTATTGATGCTCGTATCGGGAAACAAATATTGATGATAAACGCAGGCAGCGCCACCAATAGAATGACCTATAATTAGGGTAGGCTGATATTTTTCTACCGCTTTGTTAATGAATTCGGCATAAAGCGGAATATTAAATTCTTTACCGCTACTTTGTCCGTGAGCGGGAGCATCAATCGCAATAATGGTACTTCCGGATTTCTGAAGATGAGGTAATGTTTTTTTCCAGCGTGAAGCATTACTTTCCCAACCGTGAACGAGTAAGATTTTCGTTTCGTTACCCTTCCAGACATACGTCTGAAAATGATGTTCATTGTGATGAAACGTCTCTTTTTCTGTGTTTTGTAATACTTTAGGGAGTTTGTTCTTGTCTAATCGGCCCACTCGCGGCTGGCTGAATAGGGCGTAAGAAAGTGCGACTGCTTTTTTCGGGCGAACATAACTCAGGAAGTTAATGTAGGATCCGACCGATTTTAATGTAATAAAACGAATTCCTTTTTTAATGGTCAAAACTTAATTTTTTATAAAGATAAAAATTGGATCTTAAACAGATTAAAAAAAATGCCACAGATTTCAGGAAAATATCTTTAGGGCTTTGATAAATAAGTTGTTTTGGATTGTTTTGCCACGAATTGCACGAATTGCCACGAATTATTTTTTTGCCACTGATTAAAAAGATTCTCACAGATTATTTAATCATTTTAATCCTTTAATCTGTGGCTATTTTTTTTTGCCCATAAGCCTTTGAAGTTAGGAACTCTTTGTAAGCTGCAACGAAAAATAAGGGTAAAAAAAAGTCCCGATTAGATCGGGACTAGTATTTAGAATTTAGAGAACAATTGTTCCATTTTTTCTTTTTCTTCTTCAGCTAATGCGCTGTCAACCAAAATTCTTCCTGAATGCTCATCAGTGATGATTTTCTTTCTGGAAGCAATCTCTACCTGAGTTTGTGGCGGAATAGTAAAGAATGATCCTGCAGATGCTCCTCTTTCGATTGATACAACCGCTAAACCATTACGAACACTAGTTCTGATTCTGGTATAAGCTGCTAATAGTCTTTCTTCAATTTGAGAAGAATACTCAGCAGATTTCTCTGTTAAGAAGATTTCTTCTTTTTGAGTTTCTGACATAATAGCATCCAGTTCTGATTTTTTATGTTTTAAATGAGAACTTTTTGCGTCAAGTTTTTCTTTTAAATTAGAAATAACTTCTTTTTTATGTTCGATAGAAGCTTTCATTTCTTTGATTTGCTTTTCAGCCAATTGAATTTCCAATTCTTGAAATTCAACCTCTTTAGTCAAAGAATTAAATTCTCTGTTATTACGAACTGATTCTTGTTGTTTTGTGTATTTTTTGATAACCTCTTTGTGCTCATCAATGGCAATTTTCTTCCCTTTGATTTGCTCCTCAACCACTTCAAGTTCTCCCTTCAGTTTCTCTGAACGAGTGCTCAAACCTGCAACTTCATCTTCTAAATCTTCCACTTCTAGAGGAAGTTCTCCTCTTACGTTTCTGATTTCGTCAATTCTAGAGTCAATAAGCTGTAAATCGTATATTGCTCTTAACTTGTCCTCAACACTTAATTCTTTCGTATTCGCCATATTCTATAAGTACTTAACTGGATTTGTATTTTCTTCTGATAAAATGATGGCAAAATTAAGGATTTTTTTTCGAAGATAATCAACAATATAGTTTTTTGTATAGCGTTCGCTCTCAAAATGACCAATATCTGCCAAAAGTAATCGATTTTCGGCTTCGTAAAATTGATGGTACTTTAAATCGGCAGTCAAAAAAGCATCTGCTCCGGCCGAAATGGCATTTTTTATCGCAAAACTACCTGAGCCACCCAAAACGGCTATTTTCTTTACTTTTTTTCCTAAAAAGGCGGAATGACGAATACCATCGGCAATCATTTTATCTTTTACGAAATGCAGAAAATCATTCTCGTTCATTTCGGTCTCCAATTCACCAATCATTCCTAAACCAATTTGCTGATGTGAGTTTTGTAAATCATAAATTTCATAAGCTACCTCTTCGTAAATATGATGGGCAAAAAGGGCTTTTAAAATTTTAGATTGCAAATGTTTTTCAAATGTAACCTCTATTTTTACTTCTTCCGTTTCAGTGTGTTCATTTCGTACTCCAATTACGGGATTACTGTTCTCATTTCCTTTGTATGTTCCGATTCCGTTAGAGTTAAAACTGCAGTCGTCATAGTTGCCAATTCTTCCGGCACCGGCTTTAAATAAGGCTGTTCTAACTTTATCTGCGTTAGAAGGAACGGTATAGGTTACTAATTTCTGAATGAAATTTTGCTTCGGAATCAAAACTTTGGTGTTGAGCAATCCTAAAGCATCACAGAAAATTTTATTGACACCTTGGGAATGATTGTCGAGTGCGGTGTGGACGGCATAAATCGCAATGTCATTTTTAATCGCTTTTAAGATCGCGCGCTCCACATAATTTTTGCCGGTAATTTTTTTAATGCCCGAAAATAATATGGGATGAAAACAAACAACCAAATTGCATTTTTTTGCAAGAGCTTCGTCAATGACAGTTTCTAGTGCATCATGGCAAACTAAGACTCCAGTAGTTATGCTATCAGCATCACCGACTAAGAGTCCTACATTATCAAAATCTTCCGCATAGGCTAATGGAGCCATTTCTTCAAGAACCGCAATTATTTCTTTTAGTTTCATTTTTTTGTTTGAAGTTTCAGGTTTCAGGTCTCAAGTTTCAAGTTTCAGGTTTTTGGGGTGCTGAAAAAGGAAAGCTGAGACAGATTACCACAAATTAACGAAAAAAATTATACTTTCGTAAAATGAATGTACTTCGAAAACTACTTTTTCCGTTTGCGATTTTATACGGATTGATTACTACGATTCGTAATTTTCTTTTTGATAAAGGGATCCTGAAATCTACCTCGTTTGATCTGCCGGTTATAGCGGTTGGAAATTTGAGCGTTGGCGGAACCGGAAAAACACCTCAGATCGAATACCTTATTCGGTTGTTGGTGGATATTTACAAAATAGCAACTTTGAGTCGTGGGTACAAACGACAATCTGAAGGTTTTGTTTTGGCAGATGCTACATCAAATGCTGCTGTTTTAGGCGATGAACCTTTTCAGTTTTTTCAGAAATTTCCAAATGTTCAGGTAGCTGTTGATGCGAACAGAACGAACGGTATCACACAATTGCTTTCGCAAACAACAAAACCGGAAGTTATTTTGTTGGATGATGCTTATCAACACCGAAAAGTAAAAGCCGGATTTTATATTTTATTAACGGCTTTTGATGATTTGTACGCAGATGATTTTATGTTGCCAACCGGAAATTTAAGAGAAAGCAGAAGTGGTGCAGATCGTGCAAATATTGTTATTGTAACAAAATGTCCTAAGGATTTATCGGTTGAAAAACAAAATGAAATCCAGGCAAAATTAAAATTATCCGCCTCCCAGCAATTGTATTTTACTTTTATAGCATACGATGATTTTATTTATAGCAAGAATGAGAAAATTGCCGTAAAAGAGATTGAGGATGAACCAAAACTACTTTTGGCCGGAATCGCAAAACCGACTTCCTTTTTTAATTATTTGAAAAATGAAAAGGATGAATGTCTGACTTTTCCGGATCATCATCATTTTTCAGAGTCCGATTTGGAAATGATTCAGAACAAAGCTCAAGGAAAAAAAATCATTACAACAGAGAAAGACTACGTTCGCCTGAAAGACTCGAAATTGGTTTCGCAGTTGTATTACCTGCCGATAAAAAGCACGTTTATTAGTAAGCACCAAAATTTTGATACTGCGATTTTAGCGTATGTAAAAGGAGACGTTTGATTTCAGCGTTTAAGGAATCAATCAAAAAAGCGGGCAATTATACTGTAAAACTCGTCCGGAACAAAAGGTTTTGTGATAACATCATTCATGCCATAAGACAATAACATGTCTCTGTTTTCGTCTAGCGAAATAGCGGTTAGAGCAATAATTGGTGTTATTTTGTCAAATTCTCTGATTTGTTTTGTGGCCGTTGTTCCGTTGATTCCCGGTAAGTGAACATCCATTAAAATCATATCGAATCGTTTTACTTTTAAAAGTTCAACTGCATCTTCGCCATTATCGACTATCTCGCATATGATCGCTTTATTCTCCAGCATTTTTCGGGTAATCATCTGATTGATTTTGTTGTCTTCAATCAGTAAAATCGATTTGTGTTTCAATTGTTTGTCGTTGTATGGTTTTGATTCTTCTTTGACCTCGAGAGGTTCATTGTTGATTTTAAAGTTTAATTTGAAGGTAAAAGTAGAGCCTTTGCCAACTTCACTTTTTAATTTGATTTCGCCGCCCAACAACTCAATTAATTTTTTTACGATGGTAAGTCCAAGGCCGGTTCCGCCGTATTTTCGGTTTACTTCTACAGAGGCCTGAGAAAAGCTTTCAAAAACGGTTTGCAGTTTGTCTTCAGGGATTCCGATTCCAGTGTCGACAATTTCAAAATAAACGGTGGCATTTTCTTCTTCAATAGCATATAATTTGGCAATTACATTTACATGTCCGTTTTGAGTGAATTTTAACGCGTTGTTGATCAGGTTAAGTATGATCTGAGATAATTTGGTAGGGTCACCAATTAAATTATCGGGAATTGCTTCGTCCATTTCAAGGTTGAAGTAATTTTTGTTAGCCGTTGCGAGCTCTTTTAAGGAGCTTTGAATGTTGAATAACAACTCTTTCAGATGGAAAGAAATATGTTCGACTTCTACTTTTGTGGAGTCAATTTTGTTGATTTCAAGAATCTCGTTGATAAAAGTGGTCAGGTAGTTTCCGGAGAATTTTAAAGACTCGAGGTACTTTAGCTGGTTCTTTTTAGGGCTGTCTTCGAGCAATAAATGCGTAATACCGTTGATTGCATTTAAGGGAGTCCGGAGTTCATGACTAACAGTTGACAAAAATTCTGATCTGGCTTTTGATGCTTTCTCTGCTTTGTTTTTAGCCAGAATGAGTTCTTTGTTTTTCTCTCTCAAAAGTAAATTATTCTGATTTCGAATAATGTTGTTTTTATAAAGAGCCAGACTCAAAAGAGATAAAATCGAAATTAAGGCAATCGCCAAGATGCTTACGAGTTTGGAGTATCGATACGTTTTTAATTGAATTTTCTCCTCGTTCTCTCGCTTTAAAGTAGTGCTGACAGACTGGCTGTGTTTGAATTTTTTAAACTGATTGGAGTCTAATTTGGCACTTTTTATTTTTAAAAGAGAGTTCTCGATCTGGTAGTATTCATCCAGATAGGAGTAAGCAAGGTCAAAATGTTTGTTTCTTTTGTAGTACTGACTTATGGCCAGAATTATTTTTGATTTTTGAACCAGATCATTGGTTTTGGCGTTTATTTCTAAAGCCTTGTCGAAATGAATGATAGCAGAATCATTTTGTTTCAGCTGCGTTTCAATTAATCCCAGTTGATAATACGCGTCAGTTTTAGTTTTTAAATTGGGCTTGTTGTCCGGTTTTTTGACTATTTTTTGAAAAGTTTCTATCGCTAAAGGAAAGTTGTTGCTGGCCTTAAACGCGATTGCTTTTTCGTAGTGCAAAATTTCAGCTTTGTCAACAATATTTAATTTCTTTAAAAGAGAATCTGCTTTTTTATAATAAATTTCAGCGAGCTGATAATTGCCTTTTGCTACATTGGTTATGCCTATGTAGTGTAGTGCCAGCGCTTTGGTACAGGTTGGTTTTGCTTTATCAAACAAAGAAACACTTTTGTAAAAGTTTTTTAAAGCTTCATTATAATTTCTTTGGTTGTAGTAAATTTTGCCAAGCTTAAAAGTCTGATTGGCCAAATTATCAGGAAAGTTGTTTGTAGCACAAAAATCAATTGATTTCTGTGTAAAAAAAACAGCCTGATCGAATTTTTTGTTTTGAAGATTGGCGTTGGCTAACTTATTATAATAGAAAGCACTATCTGTATTCTGTTCCACTTGAGAATACAAAAACAGACTAAAAAAACTAATAAGAATTAAAAGATAATGTTTCATGTATCGCAATGCTTCTTACAATGAATCTTATGTTTTTTTCATCAGTAAAATCAAATCAATCAATCGTGATGAATAGCCAATTTCATTATCGTACCAACCCACAACTTTTACCATTTTGTCAATAACGGAGGTTAGTTGCGCGTCAAACAGACACGAATTTGTGTTACCAATCACATCAACCGATACAATCGGATCTTCTGTGTAATCTAATATTCCTTTTAAATTTGTATTTGAGGCTTTTTCAAAAGCGGTGTTGATTTCTTCGATCGTTACGGCACGTTGCACATTAAATGTGATATCAGTTAATGAACCATCCGGAACGGGTACTCGAATTCCACAACCCCCTATTTTTTCATGCAATTTAGGGAAAATTTTTGTTAAAGCTTTAGCTGCACCCGTAGTTGTTGGAACAATTGACTGACTGGCACCTCTCGCACGGCGTAAATCCTTATGTGGTTGGTCGTGAAGACTCTGATCAGTAGTGTAAGAATGTATTGTTGTAATGTATGCCTGCTCAATACCGCATAGTTCTTCAATGATTTTAATCATCGGAGCAGCGTTATTTGTTGTGCAACTTGCATTCGAAACTATCGTTTCATTACCGTCCAGTATATGTTCGTTTACTCCAAGTACAACCGTTTTTATAGTGTCAACTTCAGAAGGAGCAGAAAGAATCACCTTTTTGGCTCCAACTTCAATATGTTTGTTTAAATCTTCATGGGTCTTATACTTTCCTGTTGATTCGATTACAAAATCAATAGAATGACTTTCCCAGTCTAAATTTGAAATACTTTTTTCATGAAAAAATAAAAAATGCTTTCCATCAACAATAATCCCTTTTTCATCATGACTTACTTTAAAAGGCAAGACACCATGTATACTGTCGTATTTGATCAGATGAGACATTGTTTTGTTATCTGCAATGTCATTTATAGCAACGACTTCAATTTCTGAGTGGTTTAAAAGTAAACGAAATAAATTTCTTCCAATTCTTCCAAAACCGTTAATAGCAATTCTTGTTTTCAAGCGATTTAGTATTCAGTTAGTCCTTTTATCGGATCAAAATAAGCAATCGAATAGAAGGATAAATTTTATAAAATATGTTTTTGTGCTTTGTAGGAAGAACGAACTAAAGGCCCACTCTCCACATGACGGAAACCTAATTCAAGGCCAAATTTTTCGTATTTAGCAAATTGATCCGGTGTTATGAATTCTTTTACGGGCAAATGTTTCTTGCTTGGTTGCAGGTATTGACCAATAGTCACTACATCTACATTTGCATTACGTAAATCGCTCATCGTCTGGAATACTTCTTCTTCCGTTTCACCAAGACCCAGCATAATTCCGGATTTAGTTCTGTTGATTCCTTTTTCTTTCAGGTAACGCAATACTTCAAGGCTACGATCGTATTTAGCCTGAATACGCACCTCACGTGTCAAACGGCGTACCGTCTCCACATTATGTGAAACTACTTCAGGATTGGCTTCAACAATTCGGTCGATGTTTCTTTCGATTCCCTGGAAATCCGGAATTAAGGTTTCAAGAGTGGTATTTGGGTTCATTCTACGAATTGCTTTTACCGTTTCAATCCAGATGATAGAACCACCATCTTTTAAATCATCTCGGTCAACACTGGTAATTACCGCATGTTTGATGTTCATGATTTTTATAGATCGGGCTACTTTTTCAGGTTCATCCCAATCGACAGTTTCCGGTCTTCCGGTTTTTACACCGCAAAATCCGCAAGAACGCGTACAAACATTTCCAAGAATCATAAAAGTTGCTGTTCCTTCACCCCAACATTCTCCCATATTTGGGCAGCTTCCTGAGGTACAAATAGTATTTAAACTATACTTGTCTACCAAACCACGAAGCTCTGTATATTTTTGTCCAATTGGAAGTTTTACTTTTAACCATTTCGGTTTTCCAGTTGGTATATTTTCAATGACTGTTTCCATAAATCAAAATTCAAAGCACAAAGATACGGAATGTAGTTTATTTGGAGATTCGTTTACCGGTTAATTTGCTGTTGATATCTATTAACTGATGGTATGGCTTTTGCGTATAATTTTGTGTTACTGTTAAAATTATGATTTCATTCGGTAATTATGATTTATTTATTTGATTTTTGATTTGTTTATGGATTGAATTCAAAGAATTATGATATCTGTTTGATTTTTACCCGTATAAAATTTATATCTTTAATTGTTAAAAAATTAACCGAAAAGAAATAAAATAGTATTTCGTTAGTAGTACATTTGATGTTAAATTGTAATAGTATAAAAACATGAAAAAGAAATTTATTGTATTGGGAGTTTTGTTTGCCACTTTTGGTTTTACTAGAATGAATGCGCAAATTAGTTTTGGAGATAAAGCCATTGGAGCTGTTCAAAAAGGAATCACAAGTTTTACTTTGAGTAATGCTGACGCTGCAAAATTGTCTAAAGAAGCGGTAGTTAAATTAGATGCAGAACACGAAATTGCAGGTCCAACGGATGGTTATACTTTGAGGTTGAATCGTGTTTTTGGAAAATATACTACCGGTGAAGGGTATACCTTAAATTATAAAGTATATAAAGTTAAAGAAGTAAATGCTTTTGCAACGGCAGACGGAAGTGTTCGTGTGTATTCCGGTTTAATGGATATTATGGATGATAATGAATTGCTTGCAGTAATTGGTCATGAAATTGGTCATGTTGCCAATAATGATTCAAGAGATGCAATGAGAGCAGCGTATCAAAAAGAAGCTTTGATTGATGGAGCTGCATCGCAATCAGCGACTATTACGTCAGTTACAGACAGTCAGCTGGGTAAAATCGGAAGCGCTATGATTGATAGTAAACATAGCAGAAAACAAGAAGCAGAAGCAGATTTGTTTTCGTACAATTTCATGAAGAAAAATGGATATAACGTGAATGCCGAAGAATCTGCATTCCGAATTCTGGCCAAAATGAGCGAAGGAGCTGAAGCTTCTTTTATCGATCAGATGATGAGTTCACATCCGGATTCTAAAAAGAGAGCGGATGATGCGAAAGCCAGAGCAGAAAAAGATGGTTTGTATAAAGCTTATGTACAACAGAAAATTGTAAACACAGCACCGTCTAAAAAAGCAACAACAACCAAAAAAACAACTAAAAAGAAGAAATAATTCTTGATTGTCGTAAAATAAAACCCGACAGGTTTCAAAAACCTGTCGGGTTTATTTTTTTATTAGATTAACCTAAAACGTGATGCGCTAATACTTTTTGAACTTCATATACGTTTACCGATTTGTTAAATTGTTTTACGATACTTGGTTGTAATTCGCTCGCCACCCAGATTTTTAATTCAGCGTCTAGGTCAAAAGTACCTGCTGTCTCGATACTGAATCTTGAAATGCTTTTGTAAGCAATTGATCTGTATTCGGTTTTGCTTCCTGTTATTCCTTGTTTGTCTACCAGAATTAATCTTTTGTTTGTAAAAATAAAAGTGTCTCTGATTAGTTTAAAACCCATTTCGATTTCCTCACGATCTGTTAGAAGCTGACCGTAATTTTTAACTAAATCCTCTTGACTAACGGTGCCTGCGTTACCAAGTAAAGCCGAAAATATTCCCATTTTTATTGTTTTTAATTTTTAATACAATTCTTTTATAAGCTGTAAATGTAGTTGATTTTGCTGATTTTATGAATTGGATTTTGACTTTGTGGAAATAGTTGTTATTGTGGAAGGAGGGGGGAGGTTTTTTTGTTTCAAGTTTCATGTTTCAAGTTTCATGTTTCAACTGAGACTGAGACTAGGACTGAGACTGAAACTGAGACTGAGACTCTGCATGAGAGTTTAACCGCGAAGTTCGCAAGGTTTTACGCAAGGGGCGCTTTTTTGCTTGTTAAATGTTGGGGCTGTTAAGTTTTTGAGCCGTAAGTAGGATGAAAAATGTGAACTGTAGAATGTGAACTGAGACTGAGACTGAAAACTGAGACTAAAAACTGAGACAGCACTTTAGGAGAAGGAACAAAAAAAACGGCTGCCTTTTTAAGACAGCCGTTTTTCTCGTTTGGTTATTCAGCTTCCGTTTTGATTGTTATTGGAAGGTTATATGCGGTGCGGACTGCTTTTCCGTTTAGGATTCCGGGAGTCCATTTTGTTTTTAGTGATTTTAGAACGCGAACAGCTTCTCTTCCCATTCCGTAACCAGGATCATTTTTTACCATGATATCTGTTAAAGAACCGTCTTTTTCAACTACAAAAGATACATAAACTCTTAACGTTCTTTCGGCGTCTAATTCCGGTCTTTGGAAATTGTTTCCAACGAACGTATAGAACTTAGCCATTCCTCCTGGGAATTCCGGCATTTTGTCTAATGCAGTTGCAAGCACTGGTTCATTAGTGTTGGGAACTGATGGAGTAACTCCTGTACCATTACCGGTTGACGGTAAAACGTTTGTAGTCGCAATTCCATTTCCTGTTGTATTTGTTACCACGGGAGCATTAACTGTATTTGGAGCTATTTCTTCAACAGCAGCCTGTGATGCCGCAACTACGACCGGATTTGTCAATTGAACTGCCTCTGTTACCTGTGTCGCGGCAGTTTGTTGTGTCGGAGGTGGTGGTGGAGGTGTTACTTCATGAGTCAGATCTACCTGTGTAACAACGAGCGGGTCGCTTATTGGTATATCAGTTGGTGTCGGGATTACATCTACTGTTTTAAATTTACTAATCAGCATAGAGGCAGTTCCTAACGAGGCTATAACCAATAATCCTCCGAATAAGGCTGTTATGGAGTTTTTAGCACTTTCTTGGCGCAATTGATACGCTCCGTATTCTTTGTTTTTGTTTTCGAAAACAAGATCGGTCCACTTGGTTTCATAGATGCTTAGTTTTGACATGTTTAATTGGATTTTAAGGTTAAGTAAAAATTACATCATAAGCAACGAAAATTTAATTTGGTTGTCATTAAAAACAAAAGAACTTTAGAGGGTTGATAATTCACTTTTTTAAGAAAAAATACATGGATATTTCATTCTTTACCGAAAGATAGTGAATTATCTTTTGCGTTCAATGATTTCTGCTAATAATTTTTTAGCGCGTAGTAATTTTACTTTTACGTTGCTTAAAGGCTCATCAATTTTGAGTGCAATCTCCTGATAACTCATTTCCTGAAAATAACGAAGCTGAATTACTTCCTGATAATGGGGTTTTAATTCTTTGATGCATTGTAGTAAGCGGGACAGGTTTTGCTCTTTAATTAAAGCATCTTCGGCAGACGGAGTGGTGTCAGCGATATTGTAAGCCTGTTGGTCCTCAGCATCAGTGATTTCTATAAAAAGATTGGTTTTCTTTTTGCGTAAAAGATCGATATAAACATTTTTTGCAATTGCAATTAACCAGGTGTTGAATTGAAATTCCGGATTGTAAGAAGCAATCTTGTCAAAAGCTTTTGAGAAGGTTTCAATAGTAATATCTTCGGCAGTGGTTTCGTTTTCTGTACGTTTTAGCATAAATCCGTACACTTCATTCCAATAAAAATCTAACAAAAAAGTAAAGGCGATCTGATCGCCTTTTTTTGCTTTTTCTATTTTAGAATTTATTTCCAATGTACGGGTTTTGAAAAGATATTAGTTATAAAGATATTAATTTGCGTGAATATAAGCATGATTTCTACAACAGGAAACCAGGCTCTAAGATCTTTTTCTTTCAATTTTGATGCCGAAAATCCAATTACAATCCACGCAATAGTGTAACGTGTCGCCAGCAAAGCCAATACAGCAATCCATTGAAATTGGAAAGCCAATAAAAGGATAACTAAGATAAAGAAAAATAATTGTGAGGTATAAAAAAGACCTAATTGAATTTTATCAAAAACTTTGTAATAATTTGCTGTAGCAACATGCCTTCTTTTTTGAGCAAACCATTCTCTATAAGTTTCTTTTGGTTTTGAGTAAGTGAAACTGTCAGGTGTGTAAGCGATGGCTGTGTTGTTTTTGTTTGCTGCCTGATTGACAAACAAATCATCATCACCGGAGCGAATTTGAATGTGTTCAATAAAACCATTTACATTAAAAAACTCTTCTTTTTTATAGGCAAGATTTCGCCCGACTCCCATATACGGAGCTCCGACTTTTGCCCACGATAAATACTGCATGGCAGTAAGAACAGTTTCGAAACGAATTACTTTATTTAACAGAGAACGTTCTATTTTATCATAACCTCCATATCCTAAAACAATAGTTCTGTTCATGGTAAATTGCGAGGTCATTGCTGTAATCCAGTCTTTAGATGCCGGATAACAATCAGCATCGGTAAACAGTAAGTATTCTTTTTTTGATGCTTTGATTCCTAAGGTCAGCGCATATTTTTTATTGCCCCAAAAGGCTTCATTGTTTTCTACTTTTACCAAACGAACGTTTGCGTATTGTTTCTCAAATTCTTCAAAAGCTTCGAGTGTTTCATCACTTGAGGCATCATCAATTAAAACAATTTCAAAATCCGGATAGTTTTGTTCCGCTAATAACGGAATGTATTTTTTTACATTTTCTTCTTCGTTTTTAGCACAAACAATTACGGAAACGGGAATATTTTTTGGCGTGATACTTTGTGGTTTACCAAAAGCGAATTTTCCAAAAATACCCAGATAATAAGAAAGTTGGATGACAACAATAGCAATAAAAAAGTAAAAAATGAATGTAAGCATCTGATTTTAATGTCTTTTGATTTTTGAATCTTGCGAGTGCAAATGTACTTATGAATTCCTAATTTTCAATGGTTAAAACCAATTTACTTTCGGCATTTTGACATTTCATTTGCAACAGCAATAGCCTGAGGGTTTTCGGTTTTTTTTAATTCCGAAATTATGTTTTTGTAATTGTGATCATCCCTGTTTTGAGATAGTTTTTTTGTCGCCTGAATTTCATCAATTTCTATTTCAAAACCAAAGATTCCTCTGGCTTCACGCATTGTTTTCGCAGATAAATCTTCCAGACGAATCGGATTCTCTGAGTTGGCTTCGTATTTATCTACTAATTTTTTAAGTCCTTCGAGTGTTACAGTTTCATCCGTGATTTTAATACGGCCATAAACATGTACGGCTATATAATTCCATGTGGGTACATTTTCATGATCGTACCAGGAAGGCGAAATATAACTGTGAGGTCCTGAAAATACAGCCAAAACCTGGTCGTTTTCTGCAAAACCTTCTGCCTGTGGATTTAATTTAGAAATATGCCCCTGTAAAACCTCTTTTCCGTCAGCGTTAATTTCGAGTTCTATCGGAATATGCGTGGCACATAATTTTCCGTTGGTCTGATTGATCAGAATACCAAAACTATTCTCTTTCAAAAAAGTTTTGATTGCTTCCGGATCTTCGTTTTTATAGAGCTGAGGTGTGTACATTTTAGTTGGTATTATTGAGTTAAAAAAACTACCGAAGTAAATAGTTTCAGGTTAGTTTATGTATTTCGTGTAATTTACGATAATTCATTTAATACAGTTTTAGAAAAACAAGCCCTTTTTTTGTTCTTGACGACCGTCCTTAAGTTGCCGTTATGCCGTCACCTTCTTTGGCTTTGTTCTCTAATATAAACGGTAAAACGTCGGTCTGACTTCCTTCTGTCATCAAAACAAATATAAGTGTTTTCTTATTGTTTATTCTTCGGTATTACTGTTTTTATTATTTTGGACTTAAGAACGTATTGAGCGAATCACTATCGTTGTTTTTAATTTTGAATTAGGGTTTCCTCAGAATTAAATAAACTTGGACTGATACTTATATATAAAATAAGGACTCCAATTAAAGTAAAAGCAGCTCCTTCAATTAAACATTGTATGGCAAAGTCATTAGAAAACAAGGTTCTGAAGGGATTGAAAAAATGAGAGATTACTTCTCTTCTGAAAAATTTCAATCTCAAAAGAACGTACATTACGATTGCAACCAAAATGGTGTTTAGTGCAGAAAGTTTGTTTTTCCAGTTCAGATAAGAAATGATTAAGATTCCAAATGACAAACCATAAAAGATCCATATGTAAACGTTGGGCCAGAAATTAAAACTCTCTTCTTTTGTTGGGAAAAATCGAGTCCAGTGTTCTAGTTTTTGATAGTGAAAATGATTCTTTGCGAAGAAAATCTCATCGGCTACCGTATAAAATCGGAGTTGCATAATACCATTAACGAAGAAAATCATTCCTATTAATTGAATTAAAACAATTCGTATGTTAAGTTTTTTCATGTAGAAATTAAATTCTTAGACTATTTTTTAAATTACATTTACTTCAGCTTCGATATGAATACCGAATGTTTTGAAAACGGTATCCTGTACCGCTTTGGAAACTGCTAAAATTTCCTGTCCTGTTGCATTTCCGTAATTCACCAAAACCAAGGCCTGATTTTTATGTACTCCCGCATCTCCAAAACGTTTTCCTTTAAAACCCGCTTGCTCAATCAACCAGCCCGCCGGAACTTTTACTTCTGTGTCCGAAACTTCATAAAATTTCATTTCAGGGAATTTTTGATGGATCTTTTCGAAGTCCGATTTTAATAGAATCGGATTTTTAAAGAAACTTCCGCTGTTACCTAATTCTTTAGGGTCCGGCAATTTACTTTGTCGGATCGCAATTACAGCATTGCTCACATCCTTCAGGGTAGGTGTAGTAATGTTGTTTTTAGCTAGTTCGGCCTGAATATCTCCGTACGAAGTATTGATTTTATGATTGCGTTTGGTTAGTTTATAAATCACAGCTGTGATGATATACTGATCTTTAATTTCATTTTTGAAAACACTTTCTCTGTAACCAAAATTACAATCAGCATTAGTGAAAGTTTTGATTTCCTGAGACTCAATGTTTATCGCCTCACAAGAAACAAAAGTATCTTTGATCTCCGTTCCGTAAGCGCCAATATTCTGAACAGGCGTAGTGCCAACATTTCCCGGAATCAGGGACATGTTTTCTAACCCGCCAAAATTATTTTCAATCGTCCAAAGAACAAAATCATGCCATGTTTCACCTGCCTGACTTTCAACCCAGACAAAATCATCATTTTCTTCAATGATTTTTTTTCCTTTTAAATCAATATGAATTACCAAAGCGTCAATATCCTGAGTCAGAAGCATATTACTGCCACCGCCCAAAATGAATTTCTTCTGGTTTTTATTTTCTTGTAAAACAGTTTTCAGTTCGGCAATAGAGTGAACGGCAACAAATTGTTTTGCTTTAGCTTCAATACCAAATGTATTGTGTTTTTTTAAAGAAAAATTGGATTGAATTTCCATAAATAAAAAAGGCTTTTTTAGAGAATTAATTCTGAGGCCAAAAGTAAGGATTATAATTTATTTGAACTGCCTTTTTATTTGTTATCGAATTCTGATTTTTTCTTTACTATTGGAGATAAAACAAGGCCAATTATAAAACCGCTCAAAAGACCTCCAATATGGGCTGCATTGTCAATACCGCCGGTTAATCCCATTAATAGATTATAAGCGATAAATATTAAAGTACTGGTCATAAAAACAGTACTAAATTCTTTTGGAAATACCTCTTTTAATAGTAAAGCAAGAAATACCCCATAAAGTCCGAAAATAGCACCGGAAGCACCCACACTAACAGTTGCGTCGAACCACCATATACTTGCTAAACTTGCAAGAAGACCAGTTAACAAATAGAGAAGTAAAAATTTGGTTTTCCCTAAAACAGGTTCTAATAAAGCGCCAATAAATAAAAGTCCAAACATGTTTGATGCTAGATGGATTATTCCACCATGAAGAAATGTAGCAGTTAGGAGTCTCCACCATTGCCCATTGATTGTAGAGGGTTTAAAGTTGGCTCCCCATAGCAATAAATCTTTTCCTTCGAACTGCATAAAACCAAGACCTGAAATAACCATCATAAGAAAAACTATAATATTAATGTTTACCAAGATTGGTGTTATATAATAGTCTTCTTTTGGAAGGAGAATATCAAAGGCTTCTTTTAGGCTTTTGTTTCTGGCTTTTCCTCTGTTTTTAAAATCGTAAACCGCTCCCGTTTTTAGTTTTGCAAATAGAAGGAAAATTAACGAGATGAAAAGTCCGCCGCTTAATAGGATAAAAAACCACTCTAATTTGTCGCCATTTCTTTTCTCAAAACGTTCCTTATGGGCTTTAAAAATAATTGGTTTTTTAAAATCGTATTGCGTGTTTTTGGTAACAGCATCGTCAAAATTGTCATGATCCTTAGTTTCGCCGATCGCCTCCAGATAAGTGAAATTACTAAAATCGGTATATTTAAATTCTTGGCTTACCGTTTGTGCAAATTCGTTGTGATAATATTTTTTATCATCAGATGAAAGACTGTTGCTTATACTGTGTGTATATTTCTGTCCCAGCCAATATTCACATTCCGTTTTTGAGGTGTCTTTGGCTGTTCTGAAAATGGGTAATGTAACATAAATTTCGATATTGAAAGTTGTATTGCCTTTTCCGCTAAGAGAGGTCGTGTTTAGAACGCCAATATTTCTTTTGTCTATGTAACATCTTTTTAAAGTATAATATTTCGTTTTTTCTAATTTCTGTATTTGGTAAATATCTTTAAGGTCGGTTACTTTTCCTGTGGCGGTTGTTAAATACTCTTGGGCTGTAATGGTAGGTATGATAATTATAAGTGCTGCTAAAAAACAAATAAAAGAAGGTATGTCGTCTTTTTTAAAACGGAGTAATTTTACTCTCGGGTATAAAAAAAAGTAAATCGAAAGGCAGACTAATCCGATCGGAAGCCAGAATTTTAAAATATCTTCCTTAATAGAAAATAATTCTAGTTGGATAAAAAGGAGCCAGTGTAAAAAAGTATAACCTAGTATAGAACTTATTGTAATTAGTAAAAATGGAAGGTAGATTAATTTAAATTTTTTTGTAAAATCTGTCATTTGGTGTTTCTGAATGGGCAATTTTTGTAATGGTTTTGGGGTAACAGTAAGTTTTTTTAACTGCAGTATTTGTAAAGGCGGTGAGGCTTAGTTTTAAACCTTGAGGCCTTTGCGAAAAAATCCTTGCGAGCCTTGCGGTTAAGTAACGCTACATATCTCGTAAGCCAAGTAATTCATGGTATTTATCTGCAATCATTTTCATGTTGCTATTGTAATTCGCATTTTCCTCAACAAATTTTCTGTTCTGCAGTACAGCCTGATTTCGGGATTCCGGATTTTCAAAAGACCAAATAAGTTCTTTTGCCAGTTTTTCAACATCGTCAATTGTTATTAGCTGTCCGTTTTTTCGATGTGTGATCCAACTCTGATTTCCGGGAATATCAGAAACTACAGGATAACAATGGCAGGCCATGGCTTCAAATAAAGAAGCAGAAACCCCTTCGGTTATTGGCATGCTGATGTAGATATTCGATTGTTGTAGTAATTTTGGAAGTTCCGTATTCGGGATCCTTCCTGTAAAAACCACCTTGTTTTCTATCTGTAAGATTGAAGCTAAATCTTTCAAATAAGTCAAACGCGTACCGTCACCAACGATAGTTAGTGTGAAATCAAACCCTTTTTGGTGTACAATCGAAAAAGCTTTTAAGATGGAATCGTGTCGGTATTCCGGTTGCAAAGAACGGGTTACAATGGCTTCAATTTTGGTGGAATTTGAAGTTGAAGGAGTAAAAAGAGACAAATCAATACCTTTTGGCAGCACCAAAACTTTGCTCATGTCAACACCAATTTCCTTCATTGAAATGGTCATGACGGGTCCCCAGGCATGAATTAGATGTGCTTTTTTGAAAGCATATTTCTGAATGATTTTTTTTAAAGGCAATAAAACAGAACCCTCAGGCCATAAATCGGTTCTTCCTTGTTGTGCAATGGCGATGGTTTTGGCGCCTGATAAAGCGGCTAAAAAACCGTAACTGGTCGTTCTTTCAGCAATAACCATATCCGGTTTTTCCTGACGAATGATTTTGCGAATGGAAAGAGGAGCAAACAGGTATTCTGCAATACGTTTGAAACGGTTCAGTTTCGTATTGTTTGGAGTTTTAAGCTCCCAGGTGCAAATCTCAAAATCACCAAATTCCTTCAGGCCTTTCATCCAGGTGATAGCGTCGGCACGATAAGATTCGCCAAGAAAAAGTATTTTTCTTTTCATTCAATGCGTTTTAGCCGCGAATTTCACGAATTTTCACGAATTAATTGGTGTTAATTCGTGGAATTCGTGGTAAAAAAAATATATAGGTTTAAAACTCATTGACATTTTTTGCCACAGATTAGAAAGATTAAAAGGATTTAAATCCGTTTCAAAAAATAATCTGTGTGAATCTGTGAAATCTGTGGCAAATAAAATTAAAATTCATCCGTATCTAAAGCACGGTTGATGAATTCGTTTAAAGGTTTTAACGCAATTAGTTTTTGACTCATTTTAGCAACGAAATCTTTTTGAGCCACTTCCTTTATGTCGTATTTTTGAGAAGCTGTAAAACTTTTCAATTTTAAGAATTCAATTGCAGGGTGGTCTTTCTCATAACCACGTGGCGGGTTTTTAAGCGAATTGCTTTCGTTGATATCAAAACTGCCAAACTCTTTTTTGAAGTTTTTGTCGGATAGAATTCCTTCTAAATCATCGTGAAAAAAGGCAATCTCTTTTCGTACTTTTTTCAGATCATCCGATTCAGGGGAATAAAATCCTCCGGCAATAAAACTGGCACCTTTTTCAATGTGAACGTAATATCCGGCACGGTTTAAGCCTTTGGTTCCGCCCGATATCCAAACACCCAAATGGGCTTTGTAAGGAGATTTGTCTTTAGAAAACCGAATGTCACGATTGATCCTGAAAGTGCAATTTTTGACTTCAAGTAACTCTAATGAAGGGTCAAGTGGTTTCATTACATCCAGAAAATCACTTACCAATTGGTGGTAATCTTTTTTGAAAACTTCGTATCTCTTTTTGTTGTCCTGAAACCAATCTCTGTTGTTGTTGGCTTTTAGATCGTCTAAAAATTGCAATGATTCTTTCGTTAGCATAGTCGGGAGTTTATTGCAGTTGTTTTTTTAAGTCCTGTTCGCTGATGAAACCTACGTTTCTCCATTTGACTTCTTTTTTCTCGTATAAAAACATAGTTGGAAGTTGGTCTATTTTCATTTCTGTAGTCAATGTTTTGTTTTTGTCCACATCAATTCGAATAATGGTTACCTGATCTCCCATTTCCTTTTGCATTTTCAATAAGTACGGTTCCATTTGTTTGCAGGGACCACACCATTCAGCATAAAAGTCTACTAAAACTTTTTTATCTGTATTCAGTAATTTATTAAAATCATCCTGAGTCATTCCGATTTGAGCGGTTGATGGTTTAGATAACCCTTCTGCGTTCCAGCTCATGATTCCGCCTTCTAATTCGTATACTGTCGTAAAACCTAATTCGTTTAGTTTTGCAGCCGCTTTTTTACTTCTTCCACCACTTAAACAATAAACAAAAACAGGTTTTGATTTGTCGTAAGTTGCCGCTTTTGTAGCGAAATCTTCGTCATTCCAGTTAACATTTATAGCATTGTCTATGTGTTCAGATGCAAATTCATCAGGGGTTCTAACGTCTAAGATTTGAGGGTTTTCGGTCGTTTTTATTTTTTCTGCAAATACTTTCGGGCTGATTTCCTCAAAAGAGTTTGTCTGTTTTTGGTTGCAAGATGTAATGGTAAATACGGTTAGTAGCAGTAATGTTGAAAAGAATTTCATGGGACTTGATTTTTAAAATAGTACCGCTAAAGTAATGATTTTTCATTTTTGTATTCTGAATGAAATCATAAATTAAAGATCTTGTAACTCTGATGTGTCGATTTTACGATTGTTTCAGTGCGTTCCGGATGCGTATCAGAAATAAAAAGTTGACCAAACGTTTCACTGTTGACCATCTCGATGATTTTTGCAACACGACTTTCATCTAGTTTGTCAAAAATATCATCAAAAAGCAAAAGCGGTTTTACACCACTCTGTTTTTTCAGAAATTCAAACTGAGCTAATTTTAAAGCAATCAAAAAGGACTTTTGCTGTCCCTGTGAACCGAATTTTTTGATCGGATAGGAGTCAATTTCAAATGACAAATCATCTTTATGCACACCGGCACTTGTGTAATGTAAAGCACGATCCTTATTGATGGTTTCCTGTAAAAGAGTCAATAAGTCTTTTTCAAACAAATGACTTTCATAAACCAGCTGTACCGTTTCTTCAGAGCCGGTTATCGATTGATGGTGTTTGTTGAATATAGGGATGAATTGTTCCAGGAAGTCTTTTCGTTTTTCAAAAATAGATTTTCCAAAAACATTTAATTGCTCATTATATATAGATAAGGTATCGTTGTCAAAAACGTGATTGAGCGCAAAATACTTTAACAGTGCATTCCGCTGTACAATTATTTTTTGATATTGTATAAGTTGCTGCAGGTAAGTGCTGTCTAATTGCGAGATCACACTGTCCATAAATTTACGACGTGTTTCACTTCCTTCCACAATTAAATCGCGATCGGCAGGTGAAATGATTACCAAAGGAATAAATCCGATGTGGTCGGAGAATTTATCGTAAGCCTTGCCGTTTCTTTTTAAGATTTTTTTCTGCCCTTTTTTTAAGCTACAAACAATTTGTTCCGTTCTGTCGTTTTTCTCTAATTCCGCATCAATTACAAAAAACTCTTCACCATGTTTGATGTTTTGCACGGCCAAGGGATTGAAATAACTTTTTCCGTACGCCAAATGATAAATAGCGTCGAGTACATTCGTTTTTCCAATTCCGTTTTTTCCAACAAAACAATTAATCTTAGTGTCGAAGTCAAAACTGACTTCGGAGAAATTTTTATAATTGAATAAAGAGATTTTGTTTAAATGCATTTTTAAGCTCTAAGGATAAAATTGGTTGTTCTGTAGCAGTACTTTTTCTTTCAGATTCGTTTTTTCTGCCTCCGATTTAAAAGAACGGGTTTGTTAAAACTTCTTTTTGGTCTTTTTAAATCAGTGTTAATTGGTAAAATCTGTAGCAAAAACAATAGTTTGAGCTGAGATAAGCCAGGTTTGGAAACCATAAAATTTGAGGGTGCAAATTATCGAAAAATATCGATATAAAAGACTTTTAGTACTTTTGAGGATGAATTATTTTGTTGCTGAAGTGGAAGGACTTAGGAGAATTGAAATTATTTTTTCTAAAATAGTGATAAAATTGATTTTTTTTACGTCGGTTTCAATAAAAATTTTATTTTTGCCGTTCACTAAATTAATTTTAAATGGCTACTTACAATAAAAGAGGATATAAAGCACCAAAAGAAAAGGAAGTTAAAGAAGTAAATGAGGAACAACAAGTAATCATTGACGAGAAAGACAGTACAACAGCTGGTGTTTTTTCTAAGTTAGATGAAACTGCTTCTAAAACTGAGGATTGGGTTGCTAAAAATCAAAAAATCATTATTGGTTTAGTTGCCGGTATTGCGGTTGCGACAATTGGATATTTGGCTTACCAAAAATTTATTGAAGCACCTAAGCAAGATGAGGCCGCAAACGAAATGTTTGTTGCTCAACAAAATTTTCAAAAAGCAACAGACGGCGTAGCTAGTGATTCTTTATACAAATTGGCATTAAACGGTTCTGAAGGGAAATTCGGATTTGTGAAAATTGCTGACGAATATTCTGGAACTGATGCTGGAAACCTAGCAAACTACTATGCAGGTATGGCTTATTTGAATACAGGTAAATTTGACGATGCTATTAAATATTTAGGGGACTTTAAATCAGAAGATTTGATTTTAAGTGCTTTGGCTAAAGGAGCAATCGGAGATGCGTACTCTCAAAAAAATCAACAAAAAGAAGCTTTAAGCTATTATGTAAAAGCGGCTGAATCTAATAAAAACGATTTTACAACACCTCGTTTCTTGCTAAAAGCCGGTAAAACTGCTTTGGCTTTAGGTCAAAAAGAAGATGCTTTAAAGTATTTTACAGACATCAAAGAAAACTTCGATGCAACTCCGGAAGCTGCTTCTGTTGATGTATTGATTGGATTAGCGCAATAAAAATATTAGAATGTAGATTTTAGATTGTAGATTTGTATTTCAGAATCTGAAATCTAAAGTAAAATCTAAAATCTTAAATATAAAGATGGCTACCGAAAATAAAAATTTATCAGAATACGATAAAAACACAATCCCAAATGCGAAAGACTTTCGATTTGGGATTGTTGTTTCTGAGTGGAATGAAACGATAACAGAAGGACTTTACAATGGTGCATTTGATGCCCTGGTGGATTGTGATGTTCCGGCTCGACAAATTATCCGTTGGAATGTTCCGGGAAGTTTTGAACTGATTTATGGCGCAAAAAAAATGCTTCAGACCCAAAATGTTGATGCCGTTATCGTAATTGGATGTGTAATCCAGGGAGAGACGAAACATTTTGATTTTGTGTGTGAAGGCGTAACACAAGGAATTAAAGACTTGAATGTTCAAACAGATATTCCGGTTATTTTTTGTGTTTTGACTGATAATACCATGCAACAATCTATTGACAGAAGTGGCGGAATTCACGGAAACAAAGGAACAGAAGCGGCAATTGCAGCTATAAAAATGGCCTATATCCGTCAACAAGCCTCTATGTCACATCCGTTCAATCAGCCTTTGTTATCTTCAGGTGCACTTCAAATTGAAGAAACACAAAAAAAGATAGAGAAAAAATAAAACACAATCGTTTTAAAAATACTAAAACCTATACTGTGTAAAAATAGTATAGGTTTTTTGTTTTTTTTATGAGTTTAGATGCTCTGAATCACCATCAAAATTCATTAAATTTGTACACCTTGGTTTTTAAAACCAGATAAAATTAACAATATCAATCTGAGATTTTGCAGTTGGCTGAAATCGAGGACAGAACCTTAAACCCAAATTTCTTAATGTCGAGTATTATTCAATTACTTCCTGATCACGTTGCTAATCAAATTGCTGCTGGAGAGGTGGTTCAAAGACCCGCTTCTGTTGTAAAAGAGCTATTAGAAAATGCTGTTGATGCAAAAGCAACCGACATTAAGCTAATTATTAAAGAGGCCGGAAAGGCGCTGGTTCAGGTTATTGATAATGGTATGGGAATGAGTGTAACCGATGCACGTTTGTGTTTTGAACGTCATGCAACTTCTAAAATCCGTCAGGCCGAAGATTTATTTTCGCTGCATACCAAAGGTTTTCGTGGAGAAGCATTGGCTTCTATTGCGGCAATTGCGCACATGGAAATGAAAACCAAACAAGATCAGGAAGAACTGGGAACGCATATTGTTATTGAAGGCAGTAAGTTTGTTTCTCAGGAAGTGGCTGTTCTGCCAAAAGGGACTTCATTTGCTGTTAAGAATTTATTTTTTAATATTCCTGCCCGACGTAATTTCTTGAAATCAGATACGGTTGAATTTCGCCATGTTATGGATGAGTTTCAGCGTGTAGCCTTGGCGCATCCTAATATTCATTTTACTTTTTATCATAACGGCAGCGAATTGTATAATTTGCCGGCTGCGGGATACCGTCAGCGAATTGTAGGGATGATGTCCGGTAAAACCAATGAAAAATTAGTTCCGGTAAACGAAGATACAGAGATTATAAATGTTCAGGGATTTGTTTGTAAACCTGAATTTGCTAAGAAAAACAGGGGAGAGCAGTTCTTTTTTGTAAACGATCGTTTTATAAAAAGTGGTTATTTGCACCACGCTGTAATGGCGGCTTACGACGGACTTTTGAAAGACGGCTCGCAACCCAGTTATTTCTTGTACCTGCAAGTTCCACCAAATACAATCGATATCAACATTCATCCGACCAAAACAGAAATCAAGTTTGACGATGAACAAGCGTTGTATGCTATTTTAAGAGCGTCAATCAAACATAGTTTAGGGCAATTTAATGTGGCTCCTGTGCTTGATTTTGATCGGGATTCTAATTTAGATACGCCTTATCATTATAAAGATTTGGAAGGAGAAACGCCAACCATTCAGGTAGATGGCACTTTTAATCCGTTTACAGACGACAAAACCAATCAGCATTACTCTAAATCCAGTTCAGGATCTGGTTCTTCCGGTAGTTCAGGTTCAGGATCGGGTTCGTACTCCTCTGGTTCAAGTTCTTATTCCGGATATTCTAAAAGAGTAGAGCCTACCGCAAGTTGGGAAAGTTTGTACGTTGGTTTAGAGACGGAAAGTATAGAAAGCTCTCCTTTTACTTTCGAAAATGAGGAAGTTACTTCGTCTTTGTTTAATGACGAAGATGTAGAGCAAGCCATTCAGAAGACTTATCAAATTCATAAAAAGTATATCGTTTCTCCTATAAAATCGGGAATGGTTATTGTCGATCAGCAACGCGCACATCAGCGTATTTTGTACGAGCAATTTTTGTTGAATATGACGGTAAATCAAGCTTCCAGTCAGCAATTGTTGTTTCCGCTGGATTTGTTTTATTCGTCAGCAGAAATGGAATTGATCGAAGAATTGAAACCTTCCTTAGAAACAACCGGTTTTGTTTTTGACGCAGCAAAGGCGGATCATATTGTGATTTCCGGTATTCCCGTGAATATTACAGAAAGTGAAGTTTCGCTTGTAATCGAACAATTGTTAAGTGATTTGCAAGACGGAATTCCGGCAAGTAGTTACAGTCAGAATGATACTATTGCCAAATCAATGGCTAAGAGTTTAGCGGTTAAAACCGGGTCTTATTTAACCGAAAAAGAACAGGATAATCTAGTTAACGGATTGTTTGCCTGTAAAGACCCCAATATTTCACCTTTTCAGAAACCTACCTTCATCACCATGCGTGTTGAGGATATAGATAAAAAGTTTGCCTTATGATGAACATGACTCCCGTAGTAAAACAGTTATTGATAATAAATATTATCTTTTTTATAGGATCGCAACTTGTCCCGATTTCTTATGACTATCTCGCGATGTTTTTTCCTGAAAATCCGGATTTTAGAGTTTGGCAGCCGATAACACATATGTTCATGCACGGAAACATTATGCACATTGCTTTTAATATGATTGCAATGGTGTCTTTTGGTTCGGCTTTGGAGCATTTTTGGGGTGCTAAGAAGTTTTTGTTCTTTTATATTTCCTGTGGTCTGGGATCTGCTTTATTGCATACAGCCGTAAATTATTATTCTTTTCAGGATACAATGAATGTTTTAATAGCAAATGGTTATCACAAAGAAGATATTATTAAGATTTTAAGTGAAGGGAAAATAGATACAAGATGGCAGGATTTAGTCTCCGTTTCACAATTTAATGGCTTTACCAGTGCTTATATTGGAACCGTTGTTGGAGCGTCAGGAGCTATTTATGGTTTATTAACGGCTTTTGCTTTTATGTTTCCTAATGCAGAACTGGCATTGATGTTTATTCCAATTCCGATTAAAGCAAAGTATTTTGTTCCGGGAATTTTGGCTGTCGACTTGTTTTTAGGATTTAAAGGAAGCTCATTGTTTGGAAGCGGAGGTACCGGAATAGCGCACTTTGCTCACATTGGTGGTGCAATAACCGGTTTTTTAATGATGTTGTATTGGAAAAAGAATCAATTTAATAAGAATCGTTGGAATTAATTTTTAATTTTAATATCAAAAAAATAGAAACTTAAAAAGGCTTTTATGAATATTCTGGATGATTTAAAATTACAGTATAAATTAGGAGGTATCGCCATGCGTGTTATTTATTGGAACATTGCTTGTTTTATGATCTCCTTGGTGTTCTTTTATCAATTTTCAGTCGGACAATTTGCCTTTCCGGGTTGGTTGGCTTTGTCATCAGACCCTCAGGTTTTTTTATTTAAGCCCTGGACCTTTTTAACGTATGCCTTTTTTCATGATGGATTTTTCCATTTGCTGTTTAATATGATGGTGCTTAATTTTGCCAGTAATTTGTTTTTGACCTTTTTTACGCAAAAGCAATACTTGGGATTGTACCTTTTAAGTGCTGTTTTTGCCGGAGTTGTTTTTGCCTTAAGTTATTATTTCTTAAATAGTGCCGCATCTATTGTCGGGGCTTCGGCAGCAATTATGGCGATTTTAGTGGCTACAACAACCTATCAGCCTTTAATGAATATCCGTTTGTTATTGATTGGAAATGTGAAACTTTGGCACATTACGGCAGTCATTTTAATTTTAGATTTAATGCAATTCCGCCTTGGGAATATGGGTGGACATATTTCGCACTTAGCAGGTGCTGTTTTTGGTTTTATTTTTATTAAATTGCTTCAAAATGGTACTGACTTGAGTATCGTGGTTTCCAAAACAATAGATTTTTTCTCTAATTTGTTCCGAAAATCGCCTACAACCCCTTTCAAGACGGTGCATAAGAATTATAAAAAACCTACAGAAAAACCGATTTCGAAAATTGTTACGAAAGACAAAACGCAACAACAAATTGACGAAATTTTGGATAAAATCAGCCAATCCGGCTACGATTGTCTGACCAAAGAAGAAAAAGAATTTTTATTTAAAGCAGGAAAATAATCCTTGTAATAAAGAAAGCATGCAAAACCTGTCGTGGTTTAATAAATTGATGTTCTTTTTGAATATAGTACTTACTGTAGTGACATTCAGCATCTATATTTTACCTTTTTTGGCGCCCAAGAGTTTTCCGCTTTTATCGGTTTTAACGCTCTTTATGCCGGCCTTTTTTGTGTTGAATGGGTTCTTCTTTGTCTACTGGGCAATTCAGTTTAAAAAACGTCTTATTTTATCCGGCTTGGTATTGCTGACGGGAATTACCTTTATCAGTAAATTTTATAAATTCTCTGCTAAAGACTATGTGAAAACAGAAAAGGATTTCTCTGTAATGAGTTATAATGTTCGTCTGTTTAATGTTTTTAAGTGGCTGGATCGTGATGATGTTCCTTCGAATATTAAAGCTTTTATTGATGAGAAAGATCCTGATATTCTCTGCATTCAGGAGTATTCTAATTCGGCTCACATTGACTTAAAGGTCTATCCGCACCGTTATATTTTTATTGACGGCAATCAGATCAAAACAGGGCAGGCTATATTTTCTAAATTTCCGATTCTGTATCAGGGGAATATTATATTTCCTAAATCGGACAATAATGTAATCTATGCCGATATAAAACGTGGTAAAGATGTGATTCGTGTCTACAATATGCACTTGCAGTCGATTAAGATTTCACCCGATGTTAATGATATTTCAAATAATATAGATAATGTAAACCAGGAGAAGTCTCAGTTGATTTATACCCGAATCAGCAAAGGATTCAGACAGCAACAAGAGCAGGCTGAGATTTTTAAGGAAAATATTAAACAATGTAAAAACCCGATTATTATTTGTGGCGACATGAATAACAGTCCTTTTTCGTATGTATACAGAAGTATAAGAGGAAAATTAAAAGATACTTTTGAGGAAGCAGGCGAGGGGTTTGGTGCGACCTATAAATTCCGCTATTATCCGGCGCGAATCGATTATATTTTTACTGACAGTAAAATAAAAGTAAAACAATTCGAAAGCTTCTCTGATTTCGAAAACTCCGATCATTATCCTATTATGACGAGGCTTTCAATGGAATAAGACTACTGTATCTTCTGAGTCTTCAAATAATCCACAGCAAATTTCCCTTCATTAAAAAGCAAATCCAATACACTTAAGTTGTTGATGAAACCATGTTTGTCGTCAAACACCTGAGGGTATTTTTCGAAGGTATTAGCGTCTTTTTTTCCGTTTGCTAAGTATCTGAAACTTTATTTTTTTTAGGAATTTTCTTAGTTTTTATTTTGCAAACTTACTTTAAATTCGTATATTTAAAAAATTAATAGTATTATTAGTATGTTTTTATAAGAGAATTAATTTCAATTTTTTTTCTTCCATGTATTATTGAACAATATTTAAAGTGATGCTTTGGTCAAATCTGAGGAATTGAATTGTAGTACATTAATTGTAAATGTTTCCTAGGTTCATTTTTAGGAAACATTTTTATTAAACCTATATAATGACTTTCAATGAATTTAAATTTTTCTATTGTGTTTTTCTTTGTACTGATAAATTGCTTCTCTCAGAATAGTAGTGCAGATATCGGCGGGAAAATTTTTTCTGATAAATCAGCTTTAATAGACGTTATAATTGAATTAAAAAGTAGTAAGCTTTCGAAATTTGCAATAAGTGATAAAAAGGGTTTATATAAATTTTCTAATATAACTGCTAAAGAGAATGATACTTTGTTTCTAATAGTAAGTAAACCGGGTTATAAAACCTATTATCATAAAATTGAGAATCTAAAAGGAGATAATAATATTTATCTTGATAGCGATGAACCAAAGGAACTGAATGAAGTAATAATTAAATCTGAATCACGAATAGTACACACTGCCCGAAAATCGATTTATAAGATTGATTCAAAAGATTTTTTAAAAAATGCGAAAGCTGGAGAGGTTTTAAGTACCGTCCCAAATGTCTATTTTAATAAAATTGAAGAGAAGGGAATTGTGGATGGAGTGCTAAGCGCTAAAATTTTTATTGATGGGATAGAAGCAATGTCAAACGAACTGCAAAATATTGCTGCAATTGATATTGATAAAGTTGAAGTGATATCAAATCCATCATCAACACTATATGGTTCGGAGTTTTTAGGGGCTATAATAAATGTTATCACTAAAAAAAGAACAGAAGAATTTATAAAAGGAAGCCTTGGAGGTACTGTCGGTGCAGTTAATGATTATTGGTCTGTGAACCCCGCTTTTACTTATAAAAAAGGAAGGTTTGCCTTGAGATCTAATTTTAGATTTTTGAATAACGATAATAACATCGATTTTAAAACTATTAGAAATGACGAAGAAGGTGTTTTTTTTCAGGATAATAGAAATAAATCAAAAGGAAATCAGGCGAATTTTAATACGCGAGCAGGTATTAAATTGTCAGAGAAATCAAATATTACTTTTACGAATGCATTTTCCGGATATAAGTTTAAAAGCATCGCGAACGGATTATCAGTGGCGAATGATGAAAAGGTTGAACTTTTTACGAAAAAAGGAAAAGAAATAAATAGTCAATGGAATTTGGCCTCAGTTTTCAGTCATTCTCTTAAAGAAAACACGACTTTTTTCGTAAAAGGGGCTTATTCAATCTATAAAAAAGTGGATGATAATATATTTGATTATGAGCATCAAGGCTTAAAATACTATGATGTTCGATCTAAGAATAAGGAGCTATCAATTGCATTGGATCTGGAAGCAGAGAATATGACTTTTTTTAAAAAAAATATGAGTTTTTATTCTGATCTGAAATTTATTAATAGAGACTATACTTTTTTTGACAGTACTTATTTTCTAAATCAAAAAGTTGTCGATGCTTCAGTAGAATTAGATACGGATTGGTCTGGTAAGATTTCGACAGAAATAGCTTTGACTTTTGAAAACACTAATAATAGTAATAATGTTTTAAACCAGAACTATAACTTAGTACTGCCAACATTTAATGGAATTTATCATTTTCAGAATACACTGGATGCTAAATTTAGTTATTCCAGAAAAGTTTTACGGCCGGATGCCAGTGACTTGAATAATAGTATTATAGTGATATATCCGGGATTAGCAAAACAGGGTAATGAGAATTTAGACCCGGAATTAAGAGATTATTATTCATTGACTTTTAGTAAATCAATAAAGTCAGATAGTTTTTCAATAAAATTTTATCACGAATCTATCAATAATGCAATAGCAGAGGTGTACAGAAAAGAGGGTGAATTATTGATTCAAACACTTGACAATGCTGCAAAGTATAATTCATCAGGCTTTAATGTGGGAGTGAAAACAAAATTGTTTAAAAAAATAATGACTAATATTAATTCAGGCTTTGATTATAATGTTTACGAAGACAATAGCGAAATGGCGGTAATCGAAAAAAATAGCGGCTTTACTTTTAGAGGAAATATAAATTTAAGTACGAAGTTTTTACAAGATAAAATTTCGGTTTCCTTTTCAGGGAGGCAAGATGGCCCTAATTATTCCTTATTGTCAAAGAGAATAACAGAACCCTATCTTGATTTTAATATTAGCACAAATCTATTAAAAGACAAGATAAACATTAGTTTATATGGTAGAAACTTGCTGGGTAAATCAGCTAGTGGATTTACCGATATAAGTAATAATGGTAATTTTTATCAAAAAGTAGAAACTACAAATAATTCAAGAAATTTGTTGCTGATTTTAACTTATAATTTTGGCAAGAAATTCAGCGACAAAATAGATTCTCAGGATATAAATAATAATGATGTGAGAAGGTAGCTTTTAGATCTTCTGAGTCTTCAAATAATCCACAGCAAATTTCCCTTCATTAAAAAGCAAATCCAATACACTTAGGTTGTTGATGAAACCATGTTTGTCGTCAAACACCTGAGGGTATTTTTCGAAGGTATTAGCGTCTTTTTTTCCGTTTGCTAAGTATCTGAAGTCGGTTATGTTTTCTGCTTCGTGAAAGTACTCTGTTGTTTTGCCGAATTCAATTTTCATTCGAAGACATTTGGTAACAATCTCGAATACTTCAAGGTTTAAATCCATTAAAAAAGTATGCTTTTTTTCAAAAACAGGAAGAATGTCATCTTCAAAAAATTCAAAAAAGGGAGAGCTTCTGTACGCTGCTTCCAGAGATTTAAAATGTTGTTTCTGCCAGTCAAATTCATTCTCTATCAAAACCTCTTTGGTTTTTTGATGTGCTGCTTTTGAATGTTTAACAGGGATGTTTAGTAACTGTATCCCGTTTGGACTGTAGATATAAGTACGGTTACGGTTGGTTTGTTTCTGGAAATTATCTTCCATCTCAAAAGTAATATTTTCAGATTGAGCCATAACTGCAAAGTGGCTGATGGACGGAAAATAGGTAGGAAGTAATAAGGAATTCATTGTTTTGTGTTTTTGTTTAAAAGTTTCAGGTTTCAAGTTTCAGGTTTCATGTTCTTAAACAAAACCTGAAACTTGAAACCTGAAACTAAAAAAACTTCTATTTATGCTTTGTTTTCTTTTCTTTTTCTCCAGAAAAAATCTCCAACAAAATAAGCTGCCAGTAGAATTAAGAAGTATTTAAAGTAAGATTGTGGTTGTCCTTCGCCATCTACGGTTGTGAAAACGCGATCCCAACGAACTTTATTAATCCCTTTTCCGTTGGTATCCCAGCTCATCCAGATGAAAACGGGTTTACCTACAATGTGATTTTCGGGAACGTAACCCCAATAACGGCTATCTTCAGAGTTGTGACGGTTGTCCCCCATCATCCAATAATAGTTTTGTTTGAAGGTATAAGTTGTAGCCGGTTTTCCATTAATTAAGAACTGGGAACCTTTTATTTCTAAGGTGTTTCCTTCGTAATTAGTGATGATTTCTTTATAAAAAGGCAACGATACATTGTTTAAAGCAACTGTTTTTCCTGCTTCCGGAATATAGATTGGACCAAAATTGTCTTGACTCCATTTGTCGATATGTGGAAAAATAGCATTGTCGTTTCCTCTGTCGATTTCTCTTTTTACTGCGGTAACTCCAGGTGTGTTTTTTATTCTTTCAGCGCTGGCTTCGGTCAAAGCGGCAAAATAAAGCGTATCTCTTTTCTCGCTTTTAAAACCGGCACGGTCTGTAATATCTAATTCTCTTAGTAATGATTCAAAGTCTATTGACGTTTTTCCATCCAACGCAACAGCATAAGAATATTGAGGTTTAGCTCTTTCCGGTAAAACTAATTTTTTTCCGTTGATGAAAACCAAACCGTCTTTTATTGACAGACTGTCTCCCGGAATACCAACACATCTTTTTACGTAATTCGATTTTTTGTCGATTGGTTTGATGACTCCTGGTCTTCCTTTCGGTTCGTAGAAATAATGTACGGTATCAGCAGGCCAGTTAAAAACGACAATGTCACATCGTTTGATTTTTTCTAAAGCCGGTAGTCTGAAATACGGCAATTGTGGCCATTTCAGATATGATTTTTGCTTTGTTAAAGGGATAGAATCATGAACCATTGGTAAAGCTACCGTTGTCATTGGGACTCTTGGACCATAATTTACTTTGCTTACAAATAGAAAGTCACCAATTAATAATGATTTTTCTAACGAAGAAGTTGGAATCGTGTAAGGTTGTACAATATAAGTATGAACCAGTGTCGCTACTATGATCGCAAAAAGCAAAGAGCTTACCGTGTCAGCTGCTTTATTTTCGGGAGTTAATTTTCTGTCTTTTGTGTATACTAACTTCTGAGTGTGGCTTACATAATAGATATAGAATCCTAAAGTAAATATTCCCAAAACCGTATCTAAAGTGGTTTTTTTACCAAATGTTCTTAAGGTTTCCACCCAAACAACCGGAAACATAATCAGGTTGATGATAGGAATAAAAAGCAATAAAGTCCACCAAGTTGGTCGGCCAATTATTTTCATTAAAACAATAGCATTGTATACCGGAATTGCAGCTTCCCAACTTTTTCTTCCGGCTGCCTGATACATTTTCCATGTTCCTAAAAAATGAATAACTTGTACGGCCAGGAAAAAAATAAACCAAAGATATAGTGTCATAATATTTTGTTTTAAGTTTAAGGTTTAAGAAAAATTAGGCCTTAAACGGTAAGTAGTTTATTTTAAATTTAATACGTCTTTCATACTGTAAATACCTTTTTTACCGGCTAGCCATTCCGCAGCTATAACGGCTCCAAGAGCAAAACCTTCACGGTTGTGGGCAGTATGTTTTAATTCGATGCTGTCAATAACTGAGTCATAAGTTACGGTGTGTGTGCCCGGAACCTCTCCAATTCTTTTTGCTTCAATAAAAATTTCATTTGCTTTTGCTTCCTCCATAGTCCAATTGGTATAGGTGCTGTTTTCAATAACCCCTTTGGCTAATGAAATGGCAGTTCCGCTTGGAGCATCCAGTTTATGAGTATGGTGAATTTCTTCCATCGTAACTTTATAAGAATCAAATTGAGCCATTATTTTGGCTAAGTATTCATTCAGTTCGAAAAAGACATTTACACCTAAACTAAAGTTAGAACTGGAGATAAAACCACCTTGTTTTTCGTTGCAAAGAGCTTCCATTTTATCGTAATGTTCTAACCATCCTGTTGTTCCTGATACTACCGGAACATTAGAGTGAAAACAATTTGTAATATTGTCAACGGCGGCAGCGGGAACGCTAAAATCGATCGCAACATCTGCTGTTGAAAGTCCGTCATAGGTATTGTTTTCATCTTTCTTTAAAACAATCTCATGACCTCTTTCTAAAGCAATTCGTTCGATTACTTTACCCATTTTTCCGTATCCTAAAAGAGCAATTTTCATTTGTGTATTTTTTGAATTTTAAATAGAGGTGAAGTCTATTAAAAGGTGTAATTAAAAGTTAGTCCTACATTTGGTCTGAACGTTACATCGTTGGGATAAATTTCGGGACGCATCGATAGTCTTTCATTCACATTAAATTGAATCAGAGCCGCATCGACATTAGCATCGATGATATTCAAAACATAAAAACCTACAATAAATAAGGCAGATAAGTCTCTGTTACGCTGATAGAATTTCTGTCCGGCGATAAGCCTGCTGTCATCCAGATATCTATAGTCGTCATCGGTTTTACCTTCCAGACGACTTTTGTAAGCGTCACGGTAATCGTGGTATTTTTTATTGTTGTCTATATAGAAATATAAACTGGTACCAATTGCTCCGTAAACCAATGGTATTTTCCAGTATTTTTTATTGTAAGCCTGACCCAGACCCGGTACTATTGCAGAATAGAATGCTGCTTTTGCAGGGGTTAGCGGATCAATTTCTTGTAACTTGGTTGTGTCTTTAACGACCAAAACCGTGTCTTCTTTTGCCTGAGCAAAAAGAGATACGGTTCCTGTGAGAAAGAACAATAATCCTATGGGGACAATTTTATTCACTATCCGTTTATTAATTTTATAATTCTGTTAAAGTCGGCCTCGGAACTAAAAGGAATTGTGATTTTTCCTTTTCCGTTATTGGCAACTTTTATGTCAACTTTCGCGCCAAAATAATCATTGAAAGTGCTTTTTTTAGTTTCTTCGACTTCAAAAGAAGATTCCGGTTTCGGTTTTCCTTCTGCCTGTGGCTTTAAACTTTCGTGGTAGTTTTTTACCAAACTCTCTGTTTCACGAACAGATAAATTTTGACTTACTATTTTTTGATAGATATCGGTCTGAATGTCTAAATCTTCAATGTTGATGATTGCTCTACCGTGTCCCATACTGATAAAACCATCACGAATACCGGTCTGGATAATCGGATCTAATTTTAAAAGACGTAAATAGTTGGCAATTGTAGAACGTTTTTTTCCCACACGTTCACTCATTTGTTCCTGAGTCAATTGAATTTCATCAATTAAACGCTGGTAAGAAAGAGCGATCTCAATAGGATCTAAGTCATGACGTTGAATGTTTTCAACCAAAGCCATAACCAATGATTCGTTGTCATTCGCAATACGAATATAAGCAGGAACCGTATTTAAACCCACTAAAGTCGAAGCGCGCAAACGACGCTCTCCGGAAATTAACTGGTATTTGTTGAAATCTAATTTTCGAACAGTAATAGGTTGAATTACGCCTAGTTCTTTAATAGAAGTGGCTAATTCGCGTAATGATTCTTCGTTAAAATTACTTCTTGGTTGAAATGGATTTATTTCGATAGCACTTATTTCAAGCTCTATTATATTTCCAACAACTTTGTCAGCATTTTTGTCTTCTACTGAGGTAATGTCGTTTTCCGGATCTTTTAATAAGGCTGATAATCCTCTTCCTAAGGCTTGTTTTTTAATTGCTTTTGTCATAAAAACTATTTACTGTTTTTCTTTATAATTTCTTGAGCCAGATTGATGTAATTAACTGCTCCTTTACTGGTAGCGTCATAATTAATGATGCTTTCTCCAAAACTTGGTGCTTCACTTAATTTTACATTACGCTGAATAACGGTATCAAAAACCATATCGTTAAAGTGTTTTTGCACCTCTTCTACAACCTGATTGGATAAACGCAATCTCGAGTCGTACATGGTTAATAATAATCCTTCAATGTCAAGATCCGGGTTGTGTATTTTTTGAATACTTTTTATAGTGTTCAGTAATTTTCCTAATCCTTCAAGTGCGAAATACTCACATTGAATCGGAATAACTACAGAATCAGCCGCTGTTAATGCATTTAAGGTTAGTAAACCTAATGAAGGTGCACAGTCGATAATGATATAATCGTATTCGTCTTTAACACTTTCTAATGCTTTTTTAAGCATATATTCTCTGTTTTCTTTATCAACCAATTCGATTTCGATGGCAACAAGGTCAATATGAGCAGGTATCACATCAACATTTGGAGCGGTACATTGAACTATAGTTTCTTTTGGGGTGTGACTATGTTCAAGTATTTGATAAGTACCAATTTCTACAGATTCTACATCAATCCCAAGGCCAGATGTAGCATTTGCCTGAGGATCAGCATCTATCAGTAATACTTTTTTTTCTAAAACACCTAATGAGGCTGCAAGATTTACAGATGTAGTAGTCTTTCCAACGCCTCCTTTTTGATTAGCAATCGCAATGATTTTGCCCATTTATTTTCTGAATTTTGAACCGTAAAAATACAATTATTTATGGTTTTTGAAAATCTATTTTGTTAACATTTAAGAAACTTCGATTAAGCGTTGTTTTGTGCGTGTTTGATTTGGGATTTTTTTTATTTTTAAGGGAAAAAAGCTGTAAAATTTAATTTTTTCAAATTCTTTAAAAAAAAGTTGAACAGGGTATAAATGAGATTTGATTTTCATTCCCAGTAGTTTATAAGATCGTTTTTAGTTTTTGCAGGCAGGACTTCAAAATAAATTGCTCTTATTTTTAAAATTGTTTTGGATAAGCCGAAAATAGTTCTATCTTTGCAGCCGCTTACGGGGTGTAGCGTAGCCCGGTTATCGCGCCTGCTTTGGGAGCAGGAGGCCGCAGGTTCGAATCCTGCCACCCCGACAAAAAAGCCGAACAGAAATGTTCGGCTTTTTTTTGTTCTATGCAAATTATAGTATTTTCTATTTATCCTTTTTTGTTTTGATCCTGATCTCCATCCTGAGGTACTGTGTTTTCTGAATTACTGGTGAACACATTAATACCAATAGAGATACCATAAAACAATTTTTTATTGTAAACCCATGCTGCGGCTTCCGGTGTTCCATCGCGATTGATCCAGTCAAAACCAGCGCCCAATCCAAAGGAGAAGTTTTTGTATGAAATCATAGCATTAATATTAGGTGTAATGGCAGGTTTTTCTATTGGAGTAGTGATTTCAAGATTTCGAACAGAATTTTTATCAATCGATATGCGGGTTATGGCTACACCGCCAAGTCCTGTGATCGCCCAGTTTTCTGTAAGGTCATACCGCAGTCCTGCAGCAAGTCCAAGGCTAAGGTCAGTGGACCATTTACTCGGGATGTCGTGTGTGCGAGGTCGAATTCTTGCCAGATAGCTTATAGTCCCATATGCAAAATGATATTTTGATTGTGGAACATATACCGCTGCAAATTTTTCAAGATCTGAAACGGGTACTTTAAAATAGGCATCCGGAAGATCATCTAATTTTTCTTTGTTTAAGGTTTTGGCTGCTTTTTCGGTAAGTTTGTACTCTTTTGCAGTGGTAGCTTTTGCAGGTTTAAGTTGCTCTTCTTTTATGCTTTTTCGGGATTCTTTTTCATTTGTAGTTTCTGTAACATTATAGGTCAGATAAGAATTTGCTCTATTTGTGTTATTATAGTATAAAAACTTTATTATAAAATGGGTGATAACATTTCTGGAGTTTTTAATTTCATTGTAAACTTGAAATCTTGCCCCTATAGGTGCTCGAAGTGGGATATTTTCATCGTCAGTAATTTCGGTTCCGGCACCATCTACTTTTATTATTTTGGGAGCATCAGTAAAAATATAAGTTGTTTTCATATAGCCAGGACTATCAGAGGTAAATCGCTTTACCTGAGTGTAGCCATTTAAAAAGAATAATAAAAAAATAGAAAGAAAAAGTAGTTTTGTTTTCATAGTACTTATTTTAAGTTGTTATCGATAAAAATACACAAAAGCGAAATGTACTCCTGCGAGCGATTCTAAAAACAGGTATAAATACTTGGTTATAAAGTATAGAAAAGTTAAAATGTTTAACACTCTTACAGCTTGCTATGTATGGGTTTGATTAGTATTTGATACTTTTATTCTTAAGTAATAAAGAAAAGACTACAGCAGTGTTGTCAGAATGTTTTTCTGTAGCCGTAGAACAGACTTTTTATTTTGGTTCTATTTGTAATGCTCTATTTCAGAATAACAAAAACTGATTATGTGGATTCCCATATCCCACAATAAAAACTTACTTTTGCACCATCAATTATTAATACAATCATAATTATGTCAAATCTTATTGAAAAAATTAAATGCCTTATTATAGGTTCTGGTCCTGCAGGTTATACCGCTGCTATTTACGCTGCCAGAGCTAACATGAATCCAGTTTTATATCAGGGAATGCAGCCGGGAGGCCAGTTGACTACAACAAATGAAGTAGAGAATTTTCCGGGTTATGTTGACGGTGTTACCGGTCCAGAAATGATGATTCAATTACAAGAACAAGCAAAACGTTTTGGTGCTGATATTCGCGATGGTTGGGCAACTAAAGTTGATTTTTCAGGAGACATTCATAAAGTTTGGATAAACGATACTATCGAATTACACTGTGAAACGGTAATTATTTCTACTGGTGCTTCGGCTAAATATTTAGGTTTACCATCAGAGCAACATTACTTGCAAATGGGTGGTGGTGTTTCTGCTTGCGCGGTTTGTGACGGATTTTTCTACCGCAATCAGGAAGTAGTTATTGTTGGAGCAGGAGATTCTGCTTGTGAAGAAGCACACTATTTGTCTAAACTTTGTAAAAAAGTAACCATGTTGGTGAGAAGCGAAAAATTCAGAGCTTCAAAAATCATGGAAGATCGTGTTCGTAAAACAGAGAATATTGAGATTTTAATGAATCACGATACGGTTGAAGTTATTGGAGACGAACAGGTAGTTTCTGCTATTAGAGCTAAAAACAAAACAACAGGAGAGATTTTTGATATTCCTGCAACAGGATTTTTCGTTGCAATTGGTCATAAACCAAACACCGATATTTTTAAAGACTATCTTACTTTAGACGAAACGGGATATATTATTAATACTCCGGGTACTTCTAATACCAATATAGCTGGTGTTTTTGTAGCCGGTGATGCTGCAGATCACGTGTACCGCCAGGCAATTACGGCTGCAGGTACCGGATGTATGGCTGCTTTGGATGCTGAAAGATATTTGGCTGGTAAAGAATAATCTTAGTTTACAGTCTCAGTTTGCAGTCTCAGTTTACAGTCTCAGAGGGCTGTTTACAATAAAGTAAAAAACCGTTTCATATTTTTGAAACGGTTTTTTTGTTTTTACTGTTACTATTTGAATAGCCCCTGCTTTAGCTGGGGATAAATAATTAAGAGGCGCACAGTTGGCTTTAGCCGAAAGAAGCACGATATATTTTGGCTGTAGCAATATTCCTCCAGCTAAAGCAGAATGTCATTAAGTTAAGGATTATCAAAAAAAGTCTCACGCAGATTTTAGCGGATTAAAATAAAAAAATCCGCAGAATCCGCAGAATCTGCGTGAAAAAAGCTCCTAACTTAATAACATTGAGCTAAAGCAGGAGGCTATTCAAAATGGTCCTTTTATAAATTTTTTAATTTACAGTATAACAATTCAGAAAATGAGATACAACTTGCTTCGTTTTAGGGATAAGAAAACTAGGAACTTGAATTAAATAGTAGCAGTCCCGAAAAGAGTAAACCGTAACTGAGACCGAAAACCGAAAACTGAGACCGCGACTGAGACTGAAAACTAAACACCCCCTACTTAATCTTCTTAATAAGCTTAGCTTCTTCAGAAAAACGAGTTAGTTGTATCGTTGGGTTTCCAAGAAGAGAAAGTTCTGCATGGTCACCAACGGCTATTGCAATGGTAGTTTCTGCCAGAATACTTGCTGTCGCATAGTTCTCAACTGTAACATTAGAATCTTTTAAAGTAAATTTTGTTCCCGTGAAAATAGAATTATTGTCTAAACGAATGGTTGCTTTTTCGGCAATACCTTCAATAGCAGCAACAGCTTTCTGATATAAATCACATTTGAATTTTATGGCAGATACCAGTGTTTTAATCGAAGCGCTTTTACTTAATTGTAAACTGGCGTCTTCTGATTTTAAGTTGAGTTCAGTTTTTGATTTGTCGTCGGCAATCAAAGTGAATTTTTTTGAATTGACATTCAGGAACAGTTTAGAATAATCTAGGCTATTAAACGTAATGTCGTCTAACTGAACTTCCTGAAGGGCGTAAATAGCGGCTTCATTTTTTGCAATTACATTTTTAAAAGAGTTTGTATAGGTAACGCGAACAATCAGTTTTTTAAAAATTGTAGTTTCTTTAGAAGTATACAAACGAAGTGTTCGGTCTCTAAGGTCCATTCCAATGATGTCGTGAAGATTGTCATCGGCTTCGATTTTGATCTCGTTTTTCTCTCCTTTTTCCAGGTAAACTTCCAAATTATCATCGGCTTCAATACCATCAAATTCTCCTACTTCTTTTACCGAAGTGGTTACGATTTTAGACCCTTTTATTTTCTCTCTCTTTTGTGCGAAAGTTACCGTTGTAAGTAATAATAATAGGAGTAAGGCGGTGTTCTTTTTCATTAATTCTATAATTTGATTTTAGACAAATATAAAAAAATCATCCACTTTTGGTGAATGATTTCTTCTATATTTAACACATTAGTAAGGTTTAACTCTTGCTAATGTTCCCTCCCGAACTCGCTGTTTTTTCAATAATTTTAGGAGTAGTGTCATAATTTATGTTTCCTCCGCTTGAAGCTTCCGCTTTTAGACTTACTATAGGATGTACATTTATGGTTCCTCCGCTCGAAACATCAGCATGAACTTCGTTTGCTAATAATTTCTGTGCATCAATAGTGGCTCCGCTGGATGCTGAAGTGGTGATTTTTAATGCTTTCCCTTTGATATTAATATTACTTCCGCTTCCTGAATTGCAATTAATATTGTCAGATTCTACATCAACCATCATGTTAGCAGCACTAGAGCTTTCCAGACTTATATCTACTGCACGAATGGTGTTTTTGCTTTGTACATTAGAAGCGCTTGAAGCTTCCAATTTATCAATAACCGGCATTTTTACCGTCACTGTTTTCATTGTAACATTTCGGAAAGAACTAAATTTACAGCTAATTCTCAATGTTCCGTTTTCTACTTTAGTAATGATGTTGTCCTGTAAATTGTCATCGGCTTCAACAACAACTTCCGTAGAGTCAGATTGTACGATAACCAGATCAATGGCATTGCTTACGGATACGTTTTTGAAATCTCCGTTAACGATTCTTTTTTCCTTAGTAACTTTTCCGCTTCCTTCAATACTGTTGATGTTACCGCAAGAGGCAAACAACAATGCAGTGATAGTAGCAACTACAAATTTCGTAATATGAATGATTATTTTTATCATGGCTTAGTTAATTTTGATTATTACTCCGTTTTTGTCTGTGGTTAATTTTCCGGTAGTTTTTTTACCGTTTAAAACTTCTTTTCCATTAATTTTAATCGATACTTCTTTTACAGTATCTGTAACAATATTGTTTTCTTCGTCTGCATCCTCATCAAAGTCATTTTCATCCGCTGGACAATTAAGACATTTAACTTTTGAACCTTCTACTTTATAGCTATAGTCACCGCTAAAGTGTAAATTGAAGAAATCATTTTCAGAATCATCGTAATCTTGTACAGAAGTGTCCGGTTTAAACAGCTGTCCTTCCGGCAAGTACAAATATACATCAACTTCTTGTCCTCTGAATTTATTTTTAACCCCTGTTAAGAAATAATTGTCTAAAACTAATTGATTTCCATTTAGTTGAATTTTATAGTCAATTTTTTCGGCTCTTTGTTTGGCAGCTGTAAAAGAATTTCCTCTGGCGGTTTTTTCTATTTGTAAATAAGCAGTTGCATTATCGGTACGCAAAACATGTAAACGTACATCATTTGAGTAGATTAAGGCATTGTTTGCAGAATCCTGTACAAATTCGAAATCTCTGTGATGATTCAGGCCTTTAGCATAATAATCATTGTATCTGAATTTTACAAAAAGGGTATCCTGAGGGTTAATGTTGATTGTTTTTTTCTCCACTACTTTATTGTCGTATGAAAGTTCAGTAGCTTGTTTTATTCCAACACTTATTGCAATAGCTACCGCAATAATCCAAACGGCCAACAACGTATATTTAGTAATGTTTCCAATTGATTTCAGGTTTGGTGACAATAGTTTGAAACCTAAAAGTGTCAAAAAGAAAAACGGAATTCCAACAGCAAAGAACATTAGTAAACCAAACACCCAGATCGGATAGTCGGTAAAATTTCCTGCGTCAACAAAATTCTGCCATGGGAACTCAATAAAAATGTTTGATCCCAAAGTAAAAACGCCAATCAACAATAAAATTAAAGTTGATATTCCTGACATGATCAAAATAATTCCTAAGAACTTAGCAAAGACTTTAAAAACCGTCATGATAAAGTCTCCAAATGAACTACTTATTCTCTCAGCTCCCGACTTTACCTGGTTTCCCATTTGATCATAATCTGCATTTTTAAATTTGTCAGATAAAGATTCAATTTCTTCACGAACCTTTTTTTCAATGTTGCTAATGGTTACCGGTTCCCCTGTCATTTCCAGTTTTTCAGATGTTGTAACGGCTTCCGGAGTTACAACCCAAAGAACGAAATAAGCTAAAATTCCTGTTCCAAAACCTGCGAAGACAAATATTAAGAATAGAATTTTTATCCAAACTGCTTCAATTCCAAAATAATGACCTAAACCTGTAGCCACACCACCAAGCATACCTTTCTCTTTGTCACGGTATAATTTTTTGTGTTTTCTGGTACCGGATCCATTAAAGGACTGGTTTGATTTTTCTTCGTCTTCAATGATATAATCTTCCGGCTGACCCATAACTGCAATCACCTCATCAACGTCTTTCAATGCCACAACATGTTTCTCGCTTTTTTGTTTTTCTGTTAGTAATTCAGAAACACGCATTTCGATGTCTTTAATAATTTCATCCTGTCCGGAAGAATTATTCAGGGATCGTTTTATAGCGTCAAAATAGCGCGTTAGTTTTACATATGCATCTTCATCGATGTGAAAAAACATACCTCCTAAGTTAATATTTACTGTTTTGTTCATGACTATTGTTTTTGATTGGTGATTAGTTTTACGGCGTCAGACAATTCTGTCCAGGTACCGCTAAGTTCGTTTAAAAATGTTTGTCCTATTTCAGTTAATCCATAATATTTTCGTGGTGGTCCTGAAGTTGATTCTTCCCAACGATAATTAAGTAAGCCGTCGTTTTTCAATCTAGTTAAAAGTGGATAAACAGTTCCTTCAACAACTAGTAATTTGGCGTTTTTTAAAGTGTCTAATATTTCTGATGTATATGCGTCTTTTTCTTTTAATACTGATAAGATGCAAAACTCAAGAACACCTTTGCGCATCTGTGCTTTTGTGTTTTCAATGTTCATAATTTCATTTTGTTTTTTTTAGATTGAACAATTCGTTTTTTGATTGATGATGATTGATTGATGATTGATTGATGATTGATCTCGAATTTATTCTGTTAGAATTAGCTCGTATTGTCGTATAACTTTTAATCTTTTACAATTACTTTATAAAAGGAATTGTGAGTGGGTATTTGTAATATTCTCCGTTTGATGTTTTTATAGAAGCATAAATGATTAAAAAGAACTCTACTACTTTTAACATTCCAAAAAGTAAAACCGCCGTTGCTCCAACGCTTAATAATCCGATATGCCCGTCAAAGTTGAAATTTCTGATTACATAGTTGTCATTGTAAAGAAAAGCTTCGATCGGAATATTTTGCAATACTACACTGATGAAAATCGGAATTGCAATTAAAGCCAGAATCAAAGTGTAAAGCAATAAACTCAATTGAAAATTCAATACCTGTTTTCCGTGGTGGTTTACAAATTCTGATTTGTCTTTGTAACCCGTCCAGATCAGGATTGGAAAAATATAATTCCCAAATGGAATAATATATTGACTTAATGCACTAAGATGTGTGAACGTTGCAGTGTTCTTTTCTGATGTTGTTTCCATGATGAGTAGTGTTGATGTTTCCATGATTAAAAGTATATAGTAATTTCTTATGCAAATATATATCCAAAAGACAGTATCTTGTTTTGCATAGTACCAAATGTTAACAAAATTTTAACATGTATAAGGTTTTGAACAGGCATTAAGAAAGCTGAAAATCAGCGTTAATACCAGTGTTTACGGCTATTGTAGGAAAGTAAGAAGAATTTATTGTGCGTGCATAGTTTTTTTGTATTTTTACATAAAAAAATAAATAATATGGCAGTTTCAGTTTCCAAACTCAACAAATTTGTATTATTCAAGTTACCCTCAGCGTTCATTTGTGGCGTTCGGGTAAAAGCAATCGACAAAGACAGTTGTATCGTAAGTGTAAAGCACCGTTGGATTAATCAGAATCCGTTTAGTTCGATGTATTTTGCGGTTCAGGCAATGGCGGCTGAGCTAACAACAGGCGCTTTGGTGATTTCTCAAATTCAGGAAAGCGGAAGAAAGATTTCTATGTTAGTAGCCAACAACAAAGGGAACTTCACTAAAAAGGCAACAGGCCGAATTACATTTGCCTGTAACGACGGGCATTTAATAGCTGAAGCAATTCAGCAAACTATAGCAACCGGAGAAGGACAAACTTTCTGGATGAAATCTATAGGTACCAACGAAGAAGGCGTTCAAGTCTCAGAAATGGATTTTGAGTGGAGTGTTAGGTTAAAGTAGGTTTTTTTTTGAGTGGAGGTTCAAAGGTACAGAGGCACAAAGGTGAGGAGGTTTTTGAATAGCTTTTCCTGGAAGTAAAATATATAAAAAACGAAGCCGTTTCATGAATTATGAAACGGCTTTTCTTTTTGAAATTAACAAAGATTACTTCTTTTTAGAGCAACATTTTTTACTGTCTTTTTTAGACATGTCACAAGTTTTTGCGTCAGATTTAGATTTTTCTTTGCTTGTTGTTTTTGCTGCTGTTTCTTTTTTAGCTGCCGGTTTAGTTTCCTGAGCTGATATACCAACTGAAAATAAAGCAACGGTCAATACTGTAATTACTTTTGTCATTTTTTGTGTTTTTGAAAGTTGATGATTCTGTTTTTGAACGAATCAAATATAAAAGGATTTTCGGTTCGTAAGAATAAGTGTATTGTTAATGTTTTTGTAAATGTGAATTGTCAGATGTTAAAATGTAAAATGTGAACAGTCTTGAATCTGTTTTTTTATTCTTGTTCCTCAGAGTCATACGACCTTTTTATGAAAAATTGAATTAACATTGTTATGAATAAAACGATTATAAAAAAGAAGTTTAAAACTAATAATCCAACAAAAGGCATCCCACAATGAGATCGTCCCTCTAAATTAGAACTAAGGATTTCAGAGGATAAGAAATAAAATACAATTTGTGAAATAAAACTAATCAAACACACTTGAGATAAATTTAATTTTATGCTTTCTGCGATAGCTTTTCTTCCAAATAGTATTTGAAAAATTAATGGTGAAGTGACTAATAAAAAGAGGATAATTCCGGACATAAAATTTGATTTGGGTTAATTGTTTATGTGCTTTGTCAAAATTAATGCCAATTCAAACCGAATGTATAAATAAAATTGTTGCTTTCTTTTTTTTGATTTAAAAGCCTTAACCCTTAATGTTCTAAGCAAACTTATTAACTTACATGGTTAAAAAAACTACTATTAATAATTCAAATTAACACCAAATCCAACACCCATATCACTGTCATAATGTGTTGTGATCCCTAAGTTTCTGGTTGCAATGTATTTTAAACCGGCCATATATTCCTTATCTGTATTCCACATTAAATTCATTCGCAAACGTCTGGATAACGGAATGTCTTTTCGTTCTAATTGGAAACGAACATTTCCATCCGTATACACTTCAACTTGCGCTTTTACCAACATGGGTAGGGTGTATTCTAAACCGGCACTAAAAACAGAACGATTGTCTTTTGTGTTTTTTTGTCCGAAAAGGTTTTGTTCTTGTTCGTCCATTCCCATTTTTCTGTAGCGCCAGTCAAAACCAATGAAAGGCATCAACATTTGATTTTTACCGATGTAGCGCCCAATATGGGTTTCGGTTTCGTAACCGTGACGGTCGTTGTAACCCAATCTCCATTCGGTTCCAATGCTCCAGCGGGTGTTGCTGAACATGGCTTCCCCATCATTTCCGTTGGTAGCAAAGTCATTTTCTGCCATAAAATGAAACATTCTATCGTCCATTTTTAGCATTTTGTAGGCCATTTTCGGGTCTTTAATCAGCTGGTTCGGTGCTGAATTTTCATAACTGAAAATACGTCCCATCCCTGCCATCATATGGTATAAAATATGACAGTGAAAAAACCAATCGCCATCTGCATTCGCCTGAAATTCGATTGTATCGGTTTCCATTGGCATGATGTCAATTACGTTTTTTAGGGGCGAATAGTCACCATGTTCATTCAGGATTCTAAAATCATGCCCGTGTAAATGCATCGGATGGCGCATCATTGATCCGTTGTACAATACAATTCGAACGGTTTCTCCTTTTTTAATTAAGATTTTGTCGGTTTCAGAAATCACTTTATTGTCCAGACTCCATACATAGCGGTTCATATTTCCGGACAATTCAAAACGTAATTCTTTTACGGGTGCGTCTTTTGGAAGCGTTGTTTTAGTCGGTGATTTTAGCATTCCGTAATTCAACGTAACAATATCGGCAGTTTCGGTGCTGTCCGTTGCCATTTGCATTCCTTCGCTATTATGTTGTGAATGATCCATTGGCTTTGCTGTTTCCTCTTCGCCTGTAATTTCAGGATACATGACGGCATTCATATCCATTTTATTCAATGTCATGTTCATGCCCATGTCGTTCATGTCGCCATTCATTTTCATCATATCGTTCATCATTTTCATCCCTTCAAAATATTTTAATTTCGAAAGAGGAACGATCGGTTGTTTAATTCCATTACCTAAATATAAAGAAGCTGCGCCTGTTCTGTCTTCGGCTGTAGCCAAAAAAGCAAAGGATTTATTGTCTTCGGGAATGGTAACTACAATATCATAAGTTTCAGAAACGGCAATAATCAGACGATCGACTTCTACGGGTTCAACATCGTTACCATCGCTGGCCACGACTGTTATTTTTCCACCTCCGTAAGTCAGCCAGAAATAGCTGGAGGCTCCTCCGTTTGCAATTCGAAGCCTGACTTTTTCTCCGGGTTTGAATTGTGAAAGTTGGTCTTCATTTTTTCCATTGATTAAAAACTTCTCATAATACACATCACTTACGTCCATGGCATTCATTCGTTTCCATTCATTCGTCACCTTGGTCGAAAAATGGCCTTGTTTGATGGCTTCGGCATAACTCTGTGTGGTTCCTTTTTTTATAGCAAACCAATCGTTGGCGTTGTGCAGCATTCGTTGTACATTTTCGGGTTTCAAATCGGTCCATTCACTCAAAATAACCGGAACCGTTGGTAAATCGTCAATACCTTTTCTAAAAGTTGGATCGTCTTTCTTTTTATTGATGATAAAAAGGCCGTACAACCCCACTTGCTCCTGAAGTCCGGAATGACTGTGGTACCAATACGTCCCGTTTTGTATAATTGGGAAACTGTACTTGTGCGTTGTTTTTGGTGCAATCGGCATTTGAGTTAAATACGGAACACCGTCTTCTTTATTGGGTAAAAATAAACCGTGCCAATGCAATGAAGTATTTTCTTTTAATTCGTTGTGCACATAAATTTCGGCAGTATCTCCTTCTGTAAAAGTTAGTGTTGGCATTGGAATCTGACCATTTACGGCAAAAGCGTGTTTTTCCTTTCCGGAAAAGTTGACGATTGTATCGCGTACGTACAAATCATAGCGTACGATTTTCTGGGCTTTCATCGTGATAACAACAAAAAAGGCTAAAATAATATAGTAAGCTTTCATAAGAGTTTAAAGTTTTAAATTTCGCAATCGCAATGCATTGACGATTACAGATACGGAACTCAGACTCATTGCTAAGGCCGCCAACATAGGCGAAAGCAGAATTCCAAAAAACGGATATAAAATTCCTGCTGCAATTGGCACCCCTAAAACATTGTATATAAAGGCAAAAAACAAGTTTTGTTTGATGTTTGACATTACACCGTGGCTGAGGTTTTTGGCCTTAACAATTCCGTTAAGATCTCCTTTTACCAAGGTTATTTTGGCACTTTCTATAGCAACATCGGTTCCGGTTCCCATGGCAATTCCGATATTGGATTGTGCTAAAGCCGGAGCATCGTTGATTCCGTCTCCCGCCATGGCCACAATTTTTCCTTCGGCTTGCAAACGTTGAATTTCTTTTAGTTTGTCTTCCGGTAAACAATCGGCTTTAAAGGAAGTCAAATGCAAATGATCTGCTACTGCTTTTGCGGTATTGTGATTGTCACCGGTTAACATAATCACTTCAACACCTTGATCAATTAAGGCTTTGATTGCTTTGGCACTGTTTTCTTTGATGGCATCTGTAATGGTTACATAACCCAAAACAGTTTGGTCAATTGCGATATACGAAACCGTTTTGCCTAAGTTTTGTTCTGCGATGATCTTGTTTTCAATAGCTTCAGAAATAGAAGCCTTAACCTGAAGCATCAGTTTTTTATTTCCTAAGGCTACTTTTTTAGCATTAACTGTTCCCAAAACTCCTTTTCCGGCAATAGTTTCAAAATCCGGAACTTCTACTGTGGTACTGTTTTTAGCTTTTGCGAAATTTACAACGGCTTGTGCCAAAGGGTGTTCACTGTATTGATTTAGTGAAGCGATACTTTGCAATAATGAATCGACATCATTATCGACAGCATAAATTTTTTCAACTGACGGTTTTCCTTCTGTGATGGTTCCGGTTTTATCCGTAATCAGAACATCGATTTTGTTCATGTTCTCTAACGCTTCCGCATTTTTAATTAAAATACCCAATTGAGCTCCTTTACCCACACCCACCATAACCGACATCGGAGTGGCTAGTCCTAAAGCACAGGGACAGGCAATAATTAAAACGGCAATTGCATTGATTAATCCGTACACATAGGCGGGTTCCGGACCAAATTTCGCCCAGGCGATAAACGTTAGAATCGAAATCAATACAACAGTAGGTACAAAATATTTAGCGACTTTATCGGCTAATTTCTGAATCGGTGCTCTCGAACGGCTGGCATCATTTACCATTTGAATGATTTGTGAAAGCATGGTTTCTGAACCTACTTTTTCGGCAATCATAACAAATGATTTGGTTCCGTTTATGGTTCCTGAAATGACAGCATCGCTGACTTTTTTATCCACAGGAATTGGCTCTCCGGTGATCATCGATTCGTCGATATTGCTTTCACCTGAAGTGATTTTTCCGTCTACCGGAATTTTCTCTCCCGGTTTTACACGTAATAGATCTCCTTTTTTGATGTTGTGAATAGAGATTACTTTATCTGTTCCATTTTCTACCAATGTGGCCTCGGTTGGTGCCAATTTTAATAATTCTTTGATCGCGCCGTTGGTCTGTCCGTGTGCTTTTGCTTCCAACAATTGTCCGAGTAGAACTAAAGTTATAATAACGGTTGCGGCTTCAAAATACAAATGAATCGTTCCGTGATGTGATTTGAATTCTGCGGGAAAAATATCCGGAAAAAACATTCCGGCAATACTGAACAAAAAAGCAACGCTGGTTCCGATTCCGATCAGAGTAAACATGTTCAGATTCCAAGTAAGAATTGATTTCCAGGCACGAACGAAAAACATCCAGCCGGCATAAAAAAGCACCGGAATCGAAAAAAAGAATTGAACCCAATTCCAATTTTCAATAGACATTAATTTGTAAAGCGGATTGTTCGGAATCATTTCCGACATCGAAATAATAAAGATGGGTAGCGTAAATAATACGGCAATCTTCATTTTTTTTAGTAAATCTAAATAGGTTTTGTTTTCATCATTTTCTGAAGCTTGCATCGGAACCAAATCCATTCCACAAATAGGACAGTCACCGGGTTCATCCGAAATAATTTCCGGATGCATCGGGCAGGTAAACTGCGTATGGGTGATGGCAATCTGTGGTACTAAGTCCATACCACAGACCGGGCAATCTCCTGCCTTGTTGTAAGTTTTGTCTCCTTCGCAATGCATTGGACAATAAAAGACTCCTGTAGCGTTATGCGGGATAACAGTCGTTTTTTTTTGTTCGTGATTTTTATGCTCATGCCCGTTTTTAGAAGAACAGCAAGATTTAACGGTTGGTTCTTCAATGTCTTTCGACGATTTCATTTCAATGGTATATTTTCCGGCTGCAGTTAAAACTTCTTGAAATTTTTCTGTCGCAACATGTTTGTCCATTGTGATCGTTGCCGTTTGTGGATTTAAAGTCACGACGGCTTGTACGCCTTCAATCGTGTTTAAAGTGTTTTCAACCTTGGTGCGGCAACCATTACAGGACATTCCTGAAATTATATATTGATGTGTCATTGCTTTGTTCTTTTAATATTACAATGCAAATTTCCGAAGTAACGGTTACTTCTTGTTGTATAATTTTGAGTATGATTTGTAAGATTTACAAAATTTTATTTAACCGCAAAGTGCGCAAGGTTTTTTTTTGATATGCTGGGCTTTGTAAAAACGCAAAGTTCGCAAAGCTTGGTCTGGAAAACTTTGTGCGTTCAAAATAAATAAACAGGATATTTTAAACCATATAAGTAATGTAAGAAAATGTAAGTTTTAATTTGAATGAACTTATATTACTTATATGGTTTAGAGTCTTTGTGTAAACCTTTGTGTTCTTTATGGTTATATTGATGCTTACAAATTCTCAATCTGAATACGTTTCTTGTCTTTCAGCTGCTTAAAATAGGTAGGTGTGAAACCTGTAATTTTTTTAAACTGATTGCTTAAATGTGCCACATTACTATAATTGAGTAAATCGGCGATTTCGCTTAACGAAAGTTCATTGTAAATCAGTAGTTCTTTTACTTTTTCTATTTTTTGGCTGATGAAATACTTTTCGATAGTGGTATTTTCTATTTCCGAGAATAAATTACTGAGCGTGCTGTAATCCTGGTTGAGGTTTTCGATCAGATAATCCGATAAGTTGATTTTGAGTTCATTGTTTTTATGATGCACCAGATCGATAATAAGGGTTTTGATCTTTTCGATCGTTTTGCTTTTTTTGTCATCAATCAAATCAAAACCTAAGGCGTTTAGCTTATGGAGTAAAGCTTCTTTTTGATTTTCTGTGATCGCGTCTTTTAATTCAACTTCACCTAATTCTACAGAAATAGTTGGAAGCCCGAGTTTTTCAAACTCAGACTTCACAACCATTTTACATCTGCTGCATACCATGTTTTTGATATAGAGCTTCATCTTTATTTGATCGTTTCTACCACATTTCCGCAAGTCAGCATCGATGAACCGTAGTATGGATTCTTAACGGCTTTTTCTTTACTCAACCAATTAGCATCTGCCATAGGGCAATATTGGTAATAAACAGGCTGAGATGCACCGGATGCTTTAATCAGTTCGTAAGTGTTTTTAGACAACGATTTGAAAGTCTCACGTTGTTTTTTAAGATCCTGATTAGATGAAATTGCTTTAGCATCAGAGGTCATTTTTTTCATGACTTTCATCCAGACATTGTGCTCGTTGTTTTTTAGTTTGTCCATTTTTACAGCGCCAATTGAAGCTAATAAAGTGGTTGCTTTCGCTGAAGATGTTTTTGCATCACTTTTGATAAGGGCATCTTTCAAAGCAAAATAATTGTCAAAAACAGCTTGAAGCGAATTGGAGTCCTGAACGTCTGCTGTCGTTATTTGAGTTTTTACTTCGTTTGCTGTTATGGTGTTTACAGACAAAGCTATTGTGATTGCTGCTAAAACAGCGTTTATTGTGTTTTTCATTTTGATATATTTTTAATAAGGATTTTAATTCCTTTAAATTAGTTTTTTTCTTTGAGAATTTGTGGGGTTGTGCGAAAGTTTAACTGCAAAGTTCGCGGGGGTTTGCGTGTAGGGGTGTGTTTCTTGCTCGCAAAGTCGCAAAGACGCTAAGTTTTTTGTTTCAAGTTTCAGGTTGAGACTGTGACTGTGACCGAGACTGTAAACTGAGACTGTTTTTCACCGACAAAACCCACTTATGGCTGTCACGAATACAATTACTTTATTTTAGGAGGCAACCAAATAGAGGTGAAACCATCAGAAATATTGGCTTCGTTGTAATAGGAGATCGTTTTTTTTGTTGAAAAATTGAAACTACTGGTTTGAAGTTCAAAATCATTCGAAGCAGGGATGCTGAATTGTAAGGATGAGGTTGTGCAATTGGTGTGACTGCATTTACCGTCACAATTGTGTTGCTCTTTTTCTGCGGGATTGGTGTTTTTGCAGCAGTCTTTTGTGCACTTGTCTTTTTCTTTTTTATCTGAAGAAATTTCTTTTTTTGGAGTATTTTTTTCTGTTTTATTTCCACATGCAAAACCATGACTTGGAATCAGGAAGAAACCAATGGTCAGAAAAAGGAATAATATGCAGGTTTTTTTACTCAAGAAAATCTTATTTGCAATACAAATTTAGGTAAAAATAGTTATCGGAGGATTCTTTTAAGATTTCAATAACTAAAGTCTTTTATAATTTGTAGGGTTCATGTTTTTTCTTTTTCTGAAATAATGTGACAAATGACTTTCATCAGTAAATCCAAATTCATGAGCGACTTGTTTGATTGACAGTTGGTTGTTTTGAAAACGTTTTTCGATCAAAGTGGTTCGTAAATTGTGAATGTAATCCCGATAGCTAATGGAAAAAGTTCTTTTGAAATAAGAACTAAAATAGGTCTGCGCGATATTAAAATGAGCCGCAATTACTTTGATCTGAACCAATTTTGGCTGATAAATATTTTGATGAATATAAGAAGTGATTTGCTCGTTGTCGATGGCATTTCCTTTAACAACCAGATTCATTCCACGTAGGGTTTCTTTTATCAAACCAAAGATGGAAAGGATTTGGTAGAACACGATCGGAGAATTAGATACATCGGTTTCGCAGTTGTAAGCGGCAATGTTTTCGATAGTATTTCGCAGTATTGTTTTACACGGATCGTCTAATTTCAGAACTATTTCTTTTAATGTTTTATCACGCATGAAACTTTCCGGAGTGTGGATTAAGAATTCATCGCAGGTCAGGTTTTGTTTCGAATTGAAATAATGATCCGTAAACTTGATATAAAAAAACCGAGTGCTTTTTTTAATATCAAAATAATGTTCGTCATCGGGCGAAATAACAAATAAATCACCTGATTTATACGGTAATAAATTGTTGTTTAAATGATGAATACCACTTCCTTTTTTGATAAAAATGATTTCATAATAACTATGAGAGTGGGGTGGCAGATGAAATTTTTCATCTTCAAATTCATCTATTACAAGTGTTTTGAATTGATTTAATCTTGGCATAACGTATATATACAAGTTTATGTCGTAAATATACAATTATTTTTATCAGTAACGGCTTTAAATTTGCAGTATAGAAAATCTATTCCTTTCTTGTAAAAACAAAATGAAAAAAAGTCTTATTGCGCTGTCATTAGGTGGTTTAACGATCGGTATTACAGAGTTTGTAATGATGGGGTTGTTGCCTGATATTGCTTCAGATATGAATGTTTCCATTCCTGTGGCCGGATATTTGATTTCGGCTTACGCACTTGGAGTTGTTATTGGAGCACCCTTATTAGTAATCCTTGGAAGAAATTATGCTCCCAAGAAAATGCTTTTAATTTTAGCTGTGATGCTGACCGTTTTTAACGCTCTTTCGATCATTGCACCGGATTACGAATTTTTATTCGCTTCTAGATTTTTATCCGGATTGCCCCATGGTGCTTTCTTTGGAGTAGGAGCGGTAGTAGCAAGTCGTTTGGCGGATAAAGGCAAAGAAGCTCAGGCTATTGCCATTATGTTTTCAGGTTTGACATTGGCTAATCTGATCGGAGTGCCAATTGGAACCTATATTGGACACCATTTTATCTGGCGTCATACTTTTATACTTATTGCAATTGTCGGTTTGCTCACTTTTTTGTTTCTCTATTTATGGATGCCAAATCTGGAGAAAAATCAAAATGTAAATATGAGGACACAATTAAAATTTTTCCAACAGATCGATGCTTGGTTAATAATCGGAATTACGGCAGTTGGTTTTGGCGGATTGTTTGCCTGGATTAGTTATATCGCACCTTTATTGACCAACGTATCTAAATTTGCTGCGGAAGATGTTTCGTATATCTTGATTTTGGCAGGTTTGGGAATGGTTGTTGGGAATTTCTTAGGCGGTAAACTGGCCGATAAATTTTCACCGGCACCAACTACCTTAGCGTTATTGTTTGTAATGTCGGTCGATTTGATTTTGGTTTACTTTTTCTCTTTCAATCAATATGCTTCTTTATTCTTTACTTTCTTAACGGGAGCAATTTCTTTTTCTGTTATTGCACCTATTCAAATGTTGATGATTCGTACTGCGAAAGATGCAGAAATGATTGCTTCGGCTTCTTTGCAGGGAAGTTTTAACATCGGAAATGCACTGGGTGCTTTCCTTGGTGGATTACCTCTGGCGGCGGGTTACAGCTATGCTTCACCCAATCTTATCGGGGTTGGAATGTCTGTTGTTGGAATGCTTATCACTTTTGTTCTGATTCAGAGAAGAAGTACCGCTGTGGAAGTACAGGAAGTTAAAGTAGCGTAATTTTTTAAAGAAAAAATGACTTGAGGAGCGTATAAAAGTGTTTGTCTTTGTTCCGGGAAAATGGTACAGGTTTTAAGAAAGTGCGTTTTGAACTTTGACAAAGAGTTGCTAACTTGGCATACGAAAAAAAGCCACAGATTAAAGGATTAAAATGATTAAAAAATCTGTGCGAATCTTTTTAATCTGTGGCAAAAAAATAATTCGTGGCACTATTTAAAAAAACAAATTGCTTGCTTTGATGTAGAATTTTATTCATAAAAAAAGGCTGACAATATACTCGTCAGCCTTTTTTGTATTCGAAAGAAAATGATTTTTACCAGCCTTTTACAGCTCCGCCTTTAAATTCTTTTTCGGCCGCTTTTTCAACCTCAACCGATTGGAATGCTTTTAAGAATTTAAGAACTTTTGGATCATTTTTATTGTCTTCTCTTGAAACTACCAGATTTACATAAGGTGAATCTTTATCTTCCACAAACAAAGCATCTCTTGATGGAACAAGTCCGGCTTGTGAGGAGAATGTATTATTGATAATAGCAATCGTTACATTTTGATCGTCTAAGGTTCTGGGAATTTGTGGTGCTTCTAATTCTAAGATTTTTAAGTTCTTTGGATTTTCAGCAATGTCAATTACTTTTGGTAAAAGGCCAACATTATCTTTCAATTTTATAAGCCCATTTTTTTGAAGTAATAATAACGAACGCCCACCATTTGTCGGATCATTTGGAATTACGATTGTACTTCCCGGTTTTAATTCAGCAAGTGTTTTTATTTTTCTGGAATAAGCGGCGATTGGATAAATAAAAGTTTTACCGATTATTGCCAATTTGTACCCTCTTTGTTTTGCTTGTGCATCAAGATAAGGTTTGTGCTGAAAAGCATTGGCGTCAATGTCGCCTTGATTTAAAGCTTCGTTTGGTACTACATAATCATTAAAAGAAATGAGTTCAACTTCTAAACCGTATTTGTCTTTTGCTACTTTTTGAGCGGCTTGAGCAACAGCAAATTCCGGCCCCGTAGCAACACCGATTTTTATGTGATTAGGGTCGTTTTTCTTTTCTTTTCCACAGTTAGAAAGCGTTAAAGCTAAGAGTAGAATTCCTGTAAGTATCGAAAATTTATTTCTGGTATTCATATTTTTATTTTTTAAATTAAAAAGGAGTTTATCTGTGATCGAAATATTTTGAAAGTCTGTCTCCGGTAAATTGTATGATAAATACAAGGGCCACAAGCAAAACTAAAACGGTATTCATAATGGTTGCATCATAACCGATATAACCATATTGGTAGCCAATTTGTCCCAGTCCGCCTGCACCAACGGCTCCGCCCATTGCAGAATAGCCAACAAGGGTGATCAGGGTAATGGAGGCCGCATTTATAAGAGACGGAAGTGCTTCCGGCAGTAACACTTTATATACAATTTGTAGTGGTGTGGCGCCTAAAGCTCTTGCCGCTTCGATTAATCCTGAAGGCAGGCTCAGTAAACTGTTTTCGACCAATCTTGCAATAAAGGGAGCAGCTCCAATACTTAAAGGAACTAAGGCAGCACTAACTCCAATTGAAGTTCCAACCAAAGCTCTTGTAAAAGGAATCATCCAGACAATTAAAATAATAAACGGAATCGATCGGAAGATGTTTACGAGTATCGAAAGAATTCGGTTGAATACAACGTGTTCTAAAATCTGACCTTTTCGGGTTAGAAAGAGTAATATTCCCGAAGGAAGACCCAATAAAAAACCGAAGAATCCGGCTAAAAATGTCATTACAATAGTTTCTAATGTACCTTGTAATAGTAGTGTTATAATAGATTCAGACATAGCCTAATAGTTCTGTTTTTACGTGTTTGTCATTAAAAAATTGAATGGCTTCTTTTTGCTGAGTTTCATTACCAGATAATTCAACGATAAGAATTCCGAAATTGGTTTCGCCGGCATAAGCGGTTTGTGCGGTAATAATATTGGCATTCACACCAAACTGAATTGCAGCCTGAGTTAGTATGGGTTCGTTTACCGATTTCCCGTTCAGTTCCAATCGCAATAAAGGAAATAAGCCCTCTTTGTAAACCGATTGTAAACGGTCCTGATACAGTTCGGGAATTTCAATATGTAAAGAGGAAGCTATAAACTCGCGTGTCAATTCGTTTTTTGGATTGGCAAATATCTCTCCCACCGTGCCTTGTTCAATTAATTTTCCATTACTGATTACGGCAACCTCATCACAAATTGCTTTTACAACTTCCATTTGATGGGTGATTAGTAAAATGGTAATGTTCAGACGTTTGTTGATGTCTTTTAATAAATTTAAAATCGATCTGGTCGTTCCAGGGTCCAATGCGCTTGTTGCCTCATCACATAAAAGGACTTTAGGATTATTGGCTAAAGTTCTTGCAATGGCTACACGTTGTTTTTGTCCGCCAGAAAGACTCGCCGGATAATCATTGATTTTTTCGGACAGTCCAACAAGGTCTAATAATTCCAGTACACGTTCTTTGATAGTGCTTTTGGAAGCTCCGGCTAATTCTAATGGAAAAGCCACATTCTCAAAAACGGTACGGGAGGATAAAAGATTAAAATGCTGAAAAATCATTCCGATTTGTCTTCTTTCTTGCGCCAACTGAGAATTACTTAATTGTAATAATGATTTTCCGTCTACAATTACGTCTCCTGAAGTTGGTTTTTCCAGTAAGTTGATACAACGGATCAGGGTGCTTTTTCCTGCTCCGGAGGTACCGATAACTCCAAAAACTTTACCCGCAGGTACGTGAAGTGATACATCCTGAAGAGCAATAATTTCTCTTCCTGTTTTATAAAACTTTTTAGTAATATTCTTTAATTCTATCATATTCTGGTATTTCTAGTCGATTTGAAGAGTAGAAAGAAAAACACAATCTCTCTAAATTTCGCTGCAAATGTAAGTCACATTTTTTTTATAACAAAATCTATCGGCTAAGTAGAATATTAATTAGATGTTAATTATTGCATTTAAAAGCTGCTTATTGTTTAATAATGCGTTGAATTAGAGGGGTGATTTTAGGAATGTTTTATTTTTTTAGTTCTCGGTCTCAGTCTCAGTCTCAGTCTCAGTTTACATTTTACAACTTCATAGTAATAAACTAATAATACAATCTAAAATCAAGGAGTTTGCAAAGATTATAATGTTTCTGGTACAATTCTTCAACTACTTCGGTAAGATCATCATTGTCCTGATACAAACTAAAAAAGGCCTTGTCGATAGTGCTGTAACTGGCAATTTTGTTGTAAGAAGATCCATAACCCGAAATAGCACGTGCTCCGGTTATATCCAGAAAGTATTGGGCTTCTTCGGCGGTTAAGTCTAAGATTTTTCTGTTGGCGAAGTGGATTACTTTCCCTTTCATTTTTCCTTCAAAGAGTTCGGCTATTTCTTCCAGACTATAGTAATAATCGTGTAGGCAAATATTGTTGGGCTCTCCGGGCATTACTAAATATATGATTTCATAATCTTTAAAATTATGATCTTCATAAAGTAATATGTTCAGACTTTCTTCTAATCCTTCAATGGTGTCGCAGGCTCTGTAAATACTGGCTATACCTTGGTCAATTGCAATTTCTTCTAGATTTTTGACAACCTCAGTTGCACCAATGGTTTCTACATCAGGAACGCCTTCCAGACAGAAAATAAATTTTTCATAATCCATACCATTATATTTTCCGGGTTTCTATAAGCAACATAGGGGTCGCCTTTGTTCTTCCTGACAAATATATTTTTTATTGTATAAAAAGTAGTAAGTGAATGGGATTTTTAACGATTTTTTTTTAGTGTTTAGCTCTCGGTCTCGGTCTCGGTCTCAGTCTCGGTCTCAGTCTCAGTCTCAGTCTCAGTCTCGGTTTGCGAGTTCGGATTTGAGACTGAGACTGTGACTGAAAACTGCGACTGCAAACTAAAAAAAAGACACCAAGTTTTTTTGGAATAAAATTTGTGTTAGTCGAGGAGCGATTTAGATGACTATCAAAAAACTATACCAAACTAATTAAATAAAAAACCACGTATGAGAATTTTTAAATGGACGAAGGAACAAATTGTAATTGTATTGTGTCTTGTATTTCAAATTGGACTTTCGCAGAATAGGACGCTGGTTGTTGTCGACAAAACAACAGGTTTTCCTGTAGATAATGCCGCTATTTTTTCTATAGAGGAAAACGAAGGAACATTTACAAATTCAGAAGGTAAAGCGGCTATTGTATTGAAAAATGGTACTTTTAAGATCTCAAAATTAGGTTTTGATGATGTTATTTTAGAAAAAGGAAGGGAGCTGCAATCAGATACTATTTTTATGATTGCCCAAGCAGTTCAGCTTGACGAGATCGTTATAAAATCTTTTAATTTAAATAAAGCAATACAATATGTTTTAGATAATTATGCTCGTTTTTACGTTCATACTCCATTTGAAAAAGAGTGCAGTTTTAAAGAAACAGTATCGGTAGATAACCAACTAAAAAGATTAATTCTGAGCAAGATCAATTGGTGGGACAAAACGTATGAATTTCAAAAGAGGAGTAAAATAAAACTGCGTTTGGGCGCGATTGATTATAATAAAAATATTCCGCTGGATATTTTTACAGATGTTCCGCGTGTCAATGAGAATAACAGTGGTTATATAAATCCCGGTTCTTTAATTAGTGCAATTTATTTGAATTCCTGTCTTTCGAATTTCGTTAAGTTTAATAAAGACGTAATTGGGGTAGTCGAAGAATCTCCTTCGGATCAGATTATAGTATCTTTTGAGTCGGATTGGGAAACGACTAAAGAAGTTTCTAAAAGAGTAAGAGGTAAAGTTATTTTTGATAAAAAATCTAAGGCCGTTTTAGAATTTAGAAACACGGTCGAATACCAAAACAATTTAACTAAGGGAATTGTAAAAGAGAGTAAAAAGGAATCTATAACAGAAAACAAAACAGCATCGTGGAGGTTAACTTTTCATAAAATAGAAAATGATGTACTGGCATTAAAATCTTTTGAAGCCAGCGCGGAAGCATTAATCACCTATGACAATAAAATGCATCCGGTAGTTTTTGAAAATTCCATCTATGTTTTTAAAGAAACGGCAGTTGATAAAGTAAATAATGATGGTTTAATTAATCTTTCGAAACCCATTTATCAAAGTTTGCCTGTAGCAACAATTGCGAGTACAAACACGATACTTTTGAATAAGATTGAAAGTGATTTTATTAATGGCAAATAGTAAAATGTGGTTTGTAAATTACAAACTGAGACCGTAGACTGAGACTGCACAGCGAGACTAAAGACTAACCACTAACTTCTGCACAGGCTTTTTATGTCCGCAGGCGGCACAGAAGGTAGCTTTTGAAGTTCGATAAGGTTTGTTGCAATTTTCGCAGGGAGAACCATATAGTACAATTCTGTGATGCATGATGACATTGGGGTCCTTTTCTTCATAACCGGAGAGTTCTTTGTAATAATCGAGTAGTCCTTTAAAGCGTTCCTGTCTTGTCATAGTACACTTGCCGGTTTGAAAACCGTGACGATACATTTTTGTTGCTATAAGATGTTCTTCTTCATTCAACATCGGGACTTCTTTTTTGCAACGCCAACACCAAAGATTTTTCATTGTATTATTTTTTATTAATCTAACTTTTGCAATGTTTTGTTGTGATATTCTGCTTTTTGTTTTTTTATCGGTAGCAGTTTTTTACATCCGATTACAAAAATCGTTTTTATTGTAAATAAAAAAACACGTATAAATACCTGTTTTTAGAGAAAAAGAATACTTTATCGAAAAGAAGTTTGTATAGGTTGTAGGTAAAGATAATCAGTGGTTTACAGTTGTTGCTTTGTTTTTAGAATTTTTACTTCTATGTAAATCAATCCAAAGATTATTAAAATTTCACCAATAAAGTAGCTTATTCCTAAAGTAGTAAGCCGGTCCAGAAAAAAGAATACCAGTCCAAGTGTTGTAAGACAGTAGATGGAATTGGCCAGAATAATTGGTTTTAATAATTTTTGAATATTGGGTTTGGATATTGTAAAGGAAAAGAACGAATAGAAGGCAAAAAGAAATGCTGTTAATGACAGCACAGTGAGAATCGCTCTTGGCATACCAAAATAAATGTCAAAGGGACTGAGAATAAACAATAATAGAACAGCGGTCAAAAGAGCTCCCAAACCATCTAGGAGAAAAATAGTTTTGGGTTTAGATTGTATTTTTTCGATTTGCTTCGAGAACAGATTCATTTTTTATTGGATTGAAATGTGTTATTTAATTTAACTTCTTAAGATCTTCTCCATCGTTTTTCCCTTTGCCAGTTCATCGACCATTTTATCCAGATAGCGAATCTTTTGCATAAGTTTATCTTCAATTTCTTCCACACGATAACCACAGATTACCCCTGTGATTTTTGAAACGTTTGCATTCATTTGTGGTGCTTCTGCGAAAAAGGTTTCAAAATCAGTTTTGTTGTCTATTAATTGTTGTAATTCTTCAGGACTATATCCGGTTAGCCAGTAAATTATAGTATCTACTTCCTGCTTAGTGCGGCCTTTTTTCTCCGCTTTATTGATGTAATGCGGATAGACACTTGCAAATGAGGTTGTGAATATTCTATGTTTTTCCATGGGATTCAATTTTCAGTTTTTCTATACTAACTAATCGTATGGCTCCCAAAGCTGAATTTTGTTGCCCTCCATGTCAATAATATGAACAAATTTTCCGTACTCGTACGTTTCTATGGTGTCAACAATAGTCACGCCTTCTTTTTTTAATTCTTCGACTAATGCCTCCAAATCGGCGACTCTGTAATTGATCATAAAGTCTTTTGCGGAAGGCTCAAAATATTTTGTGGTTTCGGGAAACGGACTCCATTGGGTAGAACCATTTTTGGTGGAGTCGGAAGCTTCTTTCCATTCAAAAGTGGCTCCATATTCGTTTGTGTCCAAACCAAGGTGTGCTTTATACCATTCTTTCATTTTGTCAGGATTATTGCATTTAAAAAATATGCCTCCAATACCGGTTACTTTTTTCATTTTTGTTGTTTTTATGGCTAAGTTAAAATAGCTTTTTTTACGCTTTTGTGTTTAGAATTAATCGGATGATCTTCCACTGTCACAGGTGATTTTACTTTTCTATTATTTCTTGAATAGCGATTCTGTTTCCTTCGCTGTCCTGGAATTCGGCAACGATAAATCCGTAATTTTCATTTATCGTTTTAGGATACAATATGGTTCCGTTTTGTGCCAGTACTTTTTGTAAGGTTTGGTCGATATTAGCTGTTCTGAAATAAATTATAACACCCTCTTTTGAAGGTTTGTAAACGTCTCCTTTTGCTAATGCTCCCGAAATTCCGCTACGAGCATCTTCAAATGGGAATAAGGTCATTTCGTAATGATCGATTATTTCTCTTTCAAAACTAAAACCAAATACATTTCTATAGAAATTTTCGGCCCGATTCAGATCGTTCACGGGAATTTCAAAATAGATTACTGGATTTGTTTTGGCCATAGTGGTTTTGTTTAAATGGTTTTACGCAGATTTAGTAAGTCAAACTCCTTAATATTACAGAAAGAATCCATTAAATCTACGTGAAAATTGCTTACCGCTTTGATGCCGAATAAGTAAAACTAAAGATAATACTATTTAGATAAATTTTGATTTAGAATTACTGCCGTTTTTTTTATTTAAAGAAATCGCAGGGATTATTTTACGACTTGATAAGAAAGACAGGAGGTCAGTCAAACCTGTTCTTTCTCATTGCTCCTGAAGCTAAGCGGACTCATTCCGGTTTGTTTTCTGAAGAATTTTCCAAAATTAGAAGTGTCAGAAAAGTTAAGTTGGAAGGCAATCTCTGCGATGTTGAGGTCGGTGTGTTTGATCATCAGTTTGGCCTCTTTGATAATTCTGTCATTGATCAGCGTAAGCACAGTTAAACCGGTTATGATTTTAACAGATTTAGACAGGTGGCTGACGCTCACCGTGAGAAGATCGGCATATTCTTCTACTGTTCTTTTAGTGAGATAATGCAAGTTTATCAATTGTATAAACTTTTTGGTGAGTACTTGTTGTGCGTTGGGTAGTTTTACCACTTTTTGTTGCTCAATAATCTCAAATTCTTTTAACTGATAAAGCAGTGCGAAGAACTTATGTACGGCTATATTGTAAATAGAGTGAGAAGCTTCATAGGCCAGAAATACCTCTTCGAAACGGGGTGCTATGTTTGCGTAATGACTTTGAGTGAGTTGAAATAAATTGGTATTTAAGGTATCAAAGAAAGGAAATTCCTGCACGAAATCGGGTTTAAAAAAATGAAAACTATCCTCTTTAAAGTAGATTAAATAGCCCTCGGTATTTTTGTCTCTGAAAAAACTATAAACCTGCCTTGGAGACTGAAAAACCAAAAAGGATTCCTTTATATTCTCTTCAATATTATTGTAACCCACCTGCGTGTTTCCATTAGAAATTAAAAGTGCTACAAAATAGAAACCTCTGCGAAAAGGTGATCGGTAAATATCTCCTTTGTGTTCTGCCAATCTCATACAATAAAACAGAGGATTCGAGGTACGGTGTTCAACACCGGTTGATTCTAAAAAAGAATTGATACTATCGTAAAAGGGAATGTTTTCTTTTTCTTCAGGCATATTGGTTTAAGGTGTTAGTCTAACAGAATAAAGGATTATAACTAATTTACTAAATGTATTTGGACGTATTGCAGGCTAACGATTTAGGACGCGCTAACGTAAAGTCTAATATCGAAAATCAAATCGAATTGTGCAATATTCAAACGCTCCTTTGTAAGAATAAATTGAAAATGCCGGAATTGACCATTATTATCCTTTTTTGAACCATTTAAAGCTTTAAAGATCAGGTACCTTTGATTCTTATCAGGAAATGATTATTAATCATGCTATCAAAAAACTTAAAACAAATGAAAATGTTTCTATTAAAAATTCTGGTAGTACTAGTTATTCTAATAGCTGTACTATGTATAATTGCCGCTTTTGCCCCAAAAAAGTATGTCATCACAAGAGAGATTACGATTAATAAACCTGCTGAAAATGTATACGAGTATCTGAGGTTTCTTAATCATCATAGGGAGTTTAATCAATGGTTAAAGTATGATCCGAATACTAAAATTGAATTAAAAGGAAAGGCAGATGGACAGGAGGGAGCGATTCTCTCTTTTGAAAGTGAGCATGAAAAATGTGGAAAGGGCGAGTTTGAAAATGTCCGACTTATTAAAAACAAGCAAATAGATTTTAAAATCAGATTTATGGCGCCTTATGTTTTTACTGCCGACGGAACTTTGTTCGTTAATGCGGTCAACGAGAATCAAACAAATCTGGTGTGGAAGTACCAAGGAGGGAAGGACTGGCCAATGAATATTATTTTGTTATTTGTAAACATGGATAAAATCATTGGTGCCGATATCGAGAGTACCATGAGAAATATAAAAACGAACACTGAAAAACTATAAACTATGTCATTTGCAACCTATCTAAAAAACATCGAAGAGAAAACAGGTAAAACACCTCAGGATTTTCAACTTCTTGCCGAACAAAAAGGCTATACGGTAAATGGGGCGATGGGGCCAACTATTAAAGCCACCAATATCATCAACTGGTTAAAATCCGATTATGATCTCGGACACGGACATGCCACTGCCATGTATGCTTATATCAACGGGAAACGAGAATGATCGTAATGATACTATGGTTCTCAGTACTTATTGTTAATACAGTTTCGGGTCATTAGTCCCGATTGTTTTATTACTTTTAAAACAAAGCTGACAGGTTTCAAAAACCTGTCAGCTTTGACTTTTTTAGTATTTAATTCTCTTTATAAAATTAGATTTGATACAAGTTTTTTTTTGCTTTACGGGGATATCTCATTTAAAATGATAAGATTGCAAAAAAAATACATCGATAATTGAATTATTTTTCCTGTTCTAAATTATCAACATCAGAAATCTGATCCAGTATATTGGTTTGGTTGGGTGAGACGTAATTTTTCGTTTCATTAGCATTTTCTTTCTTAAAAAGAATATCTAATGCGTTGTACAATTTTAATAAAACATCTTTGTCTTCTTTTGCAATATCTAGAGCAGTATTAAAATTAAAAACATAATTGTTCGAATTGCGTACTTCTACTTTTATCGTTTTTGATGTGATTTTAAATTTTACTATATCCATTGTTTGTAAATTACTTAGTTTGCAAAACGTTGTTTTCAAGGGAGTTATTGTCCCTTTTTTTTGAAATAAAACACCAATAAAAAACCCCTAATCAATGGATGATTAGGGGGTTGTTTTTGTAGCGAGGACGGGAGTTGAACCCGTGACCTCAGGGTTATGAATCTTGCATCGATTCTAAACCCCTTTATTTGCTGATCCCTATACACTGTTTTGTTGCGGCAAAGATATAAATCGTATGCGGTTTTGTATTCTCAGATTGTTTTTTTTTTTTTTAATTTTTTACGGGCACTTCGTAATCGGTTAAATAAAAATTAGAGACTATATGAGATTTCTTTTGTGTTATTTTTTTTGTTTAATCTAAATTTAATAGGATTGTAATTTTCAATTTTTGGTTGTTTAAGCTTTGGGCTAAAAAAAAGTACTTCTTGGCCAACTCTTGATTGATATGCAGAGTGATTAAATGAATATTCTTTTAAATCGAAAGGCTTATATAATTCTTGAATGTTAGGATTATTGTCATATGACACTACCCAATTGATATTTTTAATTTGGGCTATACGATCACTTACACTTTTGTGGTTATTGTATTGGTAATGATTCATATATAAAGATTCGGCTTTTAAATAATATGGAGGGTCAAAATAGAAAATCACATTTTCATTTATAGATTCTTGTTCAATTTTATCAATTAGTTTTATAGCATCCTTTTTATAAAGTCTAATATTTCTTTTGTGCTTTGCAATTGCTAAAATTCTTTTTTTTAATTCTTCTTTGTTAAAACGACAGTCTATTTTATATTCTCCTTGCTGATCTAATCCTCCCATCACTCCGCCGCGAATAATTCCTGAACGGTTGGTTCTATTTAGAAAAAAAGTTGAAAAACCTAAATCTAATAGGTTAGCTGTTTCTTTAAGGTTTTGAATCTCTTTTTGACTGTGCCAAGTATCTATAGTTAGCTCTACATCATCAATGCGTTTACAAAACTCTTTAGTTTTATTTAATATTGAATGCCAAAAAGCATATATTGAGCGGTCTTTATCGTTAATCGTGATATTGTTTACATATCCTTCCATTAACAGAAAAAGAGCAACTGAAGCACCACCTGAGTATGGTTCAACATAGTGTCCGTTTATATTGTTATCGATACATATTTTGGCCAAGAACGCAGCAAGTTTATTTTTACCACCGGGATAGCGTAATGGAGAATAAAACATTTAGAATAGTTTTTTTGAATGACAAATAAAATGAAAAATAATTAACTTAAATAATTATTCGGAAGCCTCTTCTAGGTCTAGATTGTTTAAATCTGATTCTAAAGCTTTAAAAAATTTTAATAATGTTTTCCAGGCTCTAATGTTATGTCCTTTATCTATAACAAAATCAATATTATGAACCGCTAAATCAAGCCCATCTTTGACGCTTGTTAAATAATTTTTTTGATTCCTAAACTCGCTTTTAGATAATAAATCGGTTAGTTTATGATTTATTGTATATTCTAACATAGTCCCTAGACTACTATTATCAAATTCTTCTTTTACTTTGAAACCTAATAATCCTGATACCACATCTTTGTTTAAATCAATTTGCATATCATGGTTATTTTTTAAGTAGGATTCTAAATTTTCTATTCTTTTTGAGTTGTATGCTTCTTTTTTAGTTCTTACTGCTTGTCCAACATTATCGAAGAGTTGTTTTCGTGTTAGATATAAAAACAATAATTGTTCTAAATATGTTCTTAAAAGTATCGCAAAAGAGTAAGCTTTTCCTTTTGATAATGTTTTTAGTTCAATGAATAGAGTGTCAATTTTTTCATCGTTAAAGAACAGAGTTTCTTCTTGGTCTATATAGTAAAAGTTAGCGGCCGAACTTACATTTTTATTTGGTTTTGTATTTAATACTTTTTTTAGCGATTCATTCTCTATTTTTTTTTCGGCTGAAAAACTTTTAGTATTCTGCAATTGGGTTTCTACTGTAAAATCAAAATTTGGATTTTTGTTCAAACTTTCAATGTAAGCTTTCTTTTGTTCTTTATTACCAAAATCACGTGAAAATGCGGTAGTATTTAAAATTTGTTCAAATATGTATGTACATCTTTTTCGAAATTCTTCGTCAGGGATATTGATTATTAATTCTCCAGTTACATTGTTGAAATCAATCCCAAGAAATTCTTTTCCCTCAGCATCTTTGTAAAAGCGTTCTAAGTTTGTAAATTCAAAGTCCTTTACCGAAATAGAAATGTTTTTTTCTTCTAGTATTTTTTTTCCTTCTAGAAAGAGATTAATTGCTTTTAAAGGTTCAATAGTTTGACTGCTACTTAAACCTAATGAATTTGATATTTCTTCCAAAGTTAATCCATCTCTGTAAATCATATCTGCTAAAAATGAATATTGATTACCTGTTTTCCATTTTTTTAACGAATCTCCTTTGTGACGATTGTAAATTAATGGGTTTGCCATTAATCTATTTGGAGAAATAAAGCAGTTTATTTTTTTTGTAACATCAATATTATTCTTAGTTATGTTTTCTTTTAGGATTTCTGCTCTCTTTTTTGTTAAGTATTTGGTCGGATCTTGCAATATTTTTAGAGCAGCAGTTCTGCGATTTCCTTCAAGTACAATTTTTTTGTTGTTTTCCTCGCAAATAATTGGTGACTCACCAACGAAATAACCTTTCTCAGATATTTCTTTGGCTAATTCAAAAACACTTTCATTTTCTATTAAAAAAGTAATAATTCCTGATTGCGTTAATACGACATCACCATAATTAAGACGAGGGTTGTTTAAATCTAAATATAAAGAGTTTAGCGAAAAATCTTTTTGTTGCCAATTTGAATAATCAATATACATATTTTTTGGTTAGGTTAGAGAATAGTTTTGCAGTTCAATTTATTTTCAGATTTATATTAATAAAAAGGTAAATTTTTATAATGTTTTTTTTATCCATACAATCCGCATAGTAGCAATACTATGCGGTTTGACTTTTATCTGTTCCTCTCAGTTCAGTTATTTCATTTTTATACATTTCGCAACGATCCTTTATTAAGGATAAATTTTCTTTTAATAATTCGTTTTGCTCTTCAAGAAGTTTCATTTTGTCAGAAATTACATTTGTTACTTCGGTCGGCACATCACTTCTTACAACATTTTCATCTAAAGCAAAATATTTTTCGTATTGACTTCCCTTTATAAAATAATAAGGGCTTTTGTTTACTGCTGCGCATATTTCAACCAAGAAACTTAACGTAACATCTTTTGTTTTGAATCGACTGTTCAAGCTTTGAGGTGTTATGTTTAACTTTTTTGATAGCTCAACAAATTGAGTGTCAATTAATTGTAATTTTTCTTTCAAAAAACCTCCGTCCATTATAAAGATATTTGTTTATCGTAAAGATATTTGTTTATATTTGCTCAAACGAAACGTAACTAACTCGTTACTAATTGTCGAAAAGCGTGTAACACGAATATACTAAAAAACGTGTTGCAAATGCTTTTTAAAATTTTGTAAGAATAAAACACGAAAATAATGCAAAATGAATGTCAAGTTTTACGGAAAACCGCAAGGACTGCAAAAGAAAATCGACGTTATCGATTGCACCAAAAATTAGTAAGGGCAGGCGTGAAGTATAGCCCAGATATAAAGACTATTTATGTGCCGTACTACGATGATTTTCAAAACAAGGACGTTCTCGAATTGCAAAAGAATTATAACTATCAAATTCAACTTGAAATATGATTTCAAAAAAAGAAAAAAGGTTATTGATTGAAGTATTAGGACGTCAGTACACTCCTAAAATTATGCCTTATTTACAAAATGTAGGTATTAAAAATGAAAAAGGAAAGCAATTCTCAGTTGATAGTATTCGTATGATTACAAACGGATTTCGGGAGAATGAAAAAGTAGAATTAGCGATTATGCAATTGATAAATAAAACAGTCAAAGCAAAAAAAGCAATGGCGCTTAAACGTAAAAAATTATCTAAAAAATAAGATTAATGAATCCAAAGGTATTATCAATTTTTAACAACGCTAAAATTTTTCTTTCCCCGGAGGAACTGAAAGAATTAGCCTTGTGTATTGATAAAGAATTTGGAAAGCCAATAGCTAAGAAAGCCAAAAAATCAACTGCATTAGAAAATTGGACATTAGAAAGTGTTACGGAACAACTTTTGGCGACCCAATTTAAGAAAAGAAGCAAAGCGTAAAAATACCTCCAGCAAATGCTGAAAATCCCTAGACGCATTCGGGCGTTATACGTCCGATGCTGAAAGGTTATTTGTAAAAAACTATGAGTAAACAAAATTTAGACAGTAGAGTGTTTTCTTTAGCATCGAATCTTTTTGGATTTGGTGGTACTGCAGAAAAACAAACTATACAGGAAACCATTGCAACAAACGTTGCAGGGACATTGCAAAATGAAAACCGCATTATGGCTGTTTACCCAGCAATTAGCATGGAAGCTTTTGGTATTACAATGGATAATTACAGAAAATATATTGCAGTATATAACTTTAAAACTAATGCTGAAAATGAAATTACGGAGAAGCACAACAATAATGTCAGAGCTTTTTTAAAAGAGAACCAGTTAAACGATGTACAGAAAGAATTTGCCAAGCTATTTAATCAAAAAAGCTCTTCTTTAAGACCAAGAGTTTATAATGAAGCTGCTGACGAGTTCATGAAAGAGTACGGTTTGATTATTTTGAAAAAGAAGGTTCAAACAGTAAAATATGCTACAGAATTGGTGTTTCAAAATTTACTGCACTTATATAACTCACAATTAATGAAACGTAACGAACAATATATGAAATTGAGAGTTACAGCTATTAGACCCATTGAAGAGTTTAAAATTAATTCATTTTTAGTAACAGCATTACAACGTAATGGAGTAAATAGTTTAGACCTCTGTAGAAAGACTGTGCGTAATCATAGACAACGTTTAGAAGAATGCGGGGTTTTTGTTGATTATCATTTTTCGGGTCAAAATAGGCCAGTTGAAGTGCATGTAAATAGTGAGATTTTAGCAGTTTTAGATCTCAAAACCTCAAAAATAATATCTATTGAAAATCAATTAGTTACCCCTGTAAACGGGAAGGTTTTACCTGATAACAATGAGAATACTAGAACAGAATTAAATGAATCTGAAATGAATGAGAATGTTAAGAACATTTCTCAATTTGATAAGGAGTTCCCTTCGGTCACGCCCTCTAATTTGTTTTTTACAAGAACACCACCCAGCAAACTGCAAAATTCAACTGAGGTGGCGGGGGCGGATAGTGTTAAAGTTTTGGAAACACTGTCAGAAAAGTTGCAGAATCTAATAATACACCCACAAGAACTAGCCGTAAAGCTTGCTAATCACGAATACAATAATTATAAACCGATTGATGTAAGATACTTTTTTAAAGAAGCCTATTCCGGAACGATGTTAAAAGAAGATTTTAGGGAATTGGTAATTCAAGACTTTTTTAAGGTTATTTCAAAAATTTATAAAAATGCTACGCCTTTTGTGGGATCGTGGAAAAAAGCCATTTCACTTTATATGCAAAATAAATGGATTGCCTTTACTGGGGAATCATTTAATAAAGCTGCAATTGTTGAAGATGTTCAGAAAATGCGTTGGAGGATTGAATGGGCTAGGAAATGGTACATTAAAAATAATTTTTCGCCATTGTTTCCTGCGGATTATTTTGATATGACCCGAAAAACGGCAAAAGAGGTAGGCTTTGAATATACAAAATTGAAATGGGAAGAGCATTTGCTAAATAAATCAAAATATGAAGCTTTAAAAAAGAAGCAAGAAGCTAATTCGGTTCGAAGAAAAGCAACAATTAATCATTCTCGAAAATGTGAAAATGAAGTTAATCGTTTTTTTAAGAACAAAATTACCTTACCTCAGTTGTTTGATTTCGTCGAGAAGAATTTACCAGTTGAATATTTAGAGAAATTACCCCAAATGATTGAGAAGAAAACATTAAAGATAAATGAAAAAATAATCAATATAGATAATGATTTTGCACAATATGATTTTAGTGAATTTTAACCTAACCAATTTTAACTATGCCAGTATTTGCCCCTCAACAATCAAAAATTAAAATGGTAATCCTTACCAAAAGTAAACGAAGTAATACGGTTTGGTGGTCACCAATAAACCAAAATAAGCGTAACAGTGAATCAGTAGTGAAAAGTATGCTAAGAAGATTCGAAAAACATGCTTTAGCGAAAGTTACTAACGTTGTGCAGTTTTATGAAAATGGGAATTTAATTGCAATGAAAAGATTATGATTACAATTAAGCTCAAAAATATTGAATATCAGGATTTTGTAATCCTTCAAAACATTGTTAGTCAATTACGGTTAAAACGGCTAGAAATGTTACAAAATAGTATAATTAATGATGCTTATTTCAGTAATATCCTAACGATCGATGTTGCAACAGGCTTATTTTTTAGATTGAGAATGAAGATTGAAAATAAAGCAAAATCATTTTCAACTTTTAGTCTTAAAATTTATGAAGCGATTGTTCTGCTACAATGTTGCAACGATTATACTGCTAGTGCCGAACACGAAAAATTCGTGGTAAGAAAATATTTTACAGAAATACATAAACAAATTGTTAACCTCTAAAAAGTAGATTTTTTTCAAAGCCAGGAAAAGCTGCAGCAGAAGATCTGAGTGAAAAAAATCTACAATTCAATGACATGATAAAGAAAAGTACATATATAAGAAGCTTTACAACGACACAATTAATGCAACTTGAAAAGGTGGCAAAAGAGCAAAATATTAAAACCGTTCCTGAAATTCTGTTTTATTCTCTTGATAATTATTTAGAACAAAAACAGGAGATAGCAAGTTTAAAAAGAATAATAGAGCTTAAAAAAAATAATATAACTACTCTCGAAATTAAGCTTGATTTTTTTAAATCCGCATCAAAAAAAATACATGAATTAAGTGATTATCTAAAAACAAAGAAATAAAAGAAATCTGTTACTAACCTCAAGCTATCAGTTTATGAACCTTAAAACTTTAAACTACATTAGAAATAAATCCCAGCTTCAAGAGCTTTTTATGAGTCAATTTACAGTAAACTATATCCGACAGGAAATAAATGATATTATCAATGAAACCCGAAAATCTGCAACTGTCGGGGCACGGTTATTTGCCAAAAACATATCCACTTTTGAAGTTATTATTTTTATTGATCGCAATGGAGTGCCTGACGGTTTTGTTCTTTCAGAGGAATTAAAAATTAAGTTGGATGAATACCGCAAATCCTTTGCAAAGGGAAAAGCTTTACAAAGTCAACTTTTAAATGCAATACTATAAACAAGATGGCAGTAAAATCTAACAACCAAACAAACGCCCTAATAAACCGCAGCTTTATCATTCGGGTATTGGAAAATCACAAAGAAAATCCAATCAAAAACACAAAATTAACCTCCGCAAACAAGCTTTCAGACTATCTAAATGACGAAGAACAAAAAATAAAGCTTTTTAAGAAGGTATTAGAGGGTGATAAAGACAAATACACCTTTCTGATAAGAAACCGCCTTAAAATCGATTTTCAGTCAAAATAACTTTAAACCAAAAAAGCAGTATTCAAAAACTATTGAAATACTGCTTTTCTATTTTCTGAAAAATTACTGCTCTAAATTTTTATATATCTTAGAAAGCCTATTGTTTTGTAAGTACAAAAGAAGTTTCAGGAAATACTGGAGCGACAATACCGTTGGGACATAAATTAGTAACAATCATTTCTGAAGTTGGTACTAAAAATAATTTTATTTTTGTTAAATCAGTTTTATTAACCAGACCAATGTAAATATTTCCCATTTGTCCACAATGAAGTTCTTTTCCCATGTAGTTTAAGACATAAGTATTTTTTTGAAGATAATCTCCTTTTATAATACCACTGGCCTCATCGGGTAATGTTGTGGTGTCTTCAACGACAACTCCATTTTTTGTAATTTTATATCGCATTAACAACATATCTATATCCAATATAGAATGATCTGTATACTTCATAAAACGTATTTCATAGTTCAGATTGTTGTAAACTCCTTTCCAAGTGCCTACGTACTTCCCCAGTACATTGTTTACATCTTTGATGTAATCTATTTCATCTGGAGCTCCTTTTTTATCATTCATTTTGTATTCACCATATTGCTCTAAAGTGACCACGACCTGCGCATGAACGTGATTGTTACAATATAAAAATAGTGCAATTATTATGATTAGTTTTTTCATTGTTTTTATTTTCTAGTTATTAGTAGTAATTTAAGGGCAGGGGTTGGTAACTTTTTTTCTTCTATGATCGAGTGTTTTATTCTCTGCTGTACCATCGGGTTTAATCTTGTACAACTCAATATTTGCCATAGGGATTTTATCTCTTACAAATAATAAAAAGGCTTTTTCAGTATCAGAATATCTTGAGAAATATCTTTTATAATCATCAATCAGCTTATCATCGAAATTTAGCCCCATATTAATCCCATTATTAACCCCTATATATTTTAACATATAAGTGCCGGAGCTTGTAACCATAGTGCCATAAACATCAATAAGCGGGGTGTTATTTACACTTGCATTTTTTAACAAAAGTATAAATTTCATAATATCTGGCGGAGAAAACATTTTTATTGGTTGTTCTACAATAGGACTACCATCAGGATCTAGTTTTTCTGTTTCAATTCTATCAACATGAGTATGCATATATCCGATATCATCTGATTTTATGGGAAATTTCACCTCATGTCCATTAACCCCGAGTTCTAAGGGGTAAAAGCTTCCATCCTTTTTTGCGCCAAACCCTGTTTCATGTTTCAGACCGGTGTTTTTTTTCAAAAGCTCCATTTGTGTCTTAAAATTAGCATCTGTTGTTTGTTTTTTTACTTTGTCGCAAGGGTCTTCATAGGTATCTACAACACTGCCAGCCCCACTACCGGTGCCACTACTTTCGCTATTCCAAGTATAGTCGATTTCGCCAGAAGCTTCGATACCACCCCCTGCGGCATACCAATCAAAGGATGCAAAGTCTAAAGAATACGACTTGTGGTATCTGTGTATTATAATAACTTCACGTAATGTTCCACCCTCTACATCTTTAGCAGTTTGTTGTCTTGCAACTTCAAAATATTGCGAAACCAGTACACCATTTTCAACTTTAAACCCGGTTATCAGATTGCCATCGATCTTATAAATAAATAGTTTTCCCGAAAAAAAGCGAGTTGCTATGTCTTTATCAGGAGTCATTTTTACTACCGCAGATTTTAAAATGCCGTTGACTTTGAGCATTACCAGTCGTGAATTACTTTGCGGATCTTCTAAGAGCAAGGGAACAACCGTTAAAAATTGATCACTGTTTATTATTTTCTCATGGCTAATATGGTTGCCATCTGGTGATAAAAGAGCCTTTTTACCAGTTTGAGAATTTGTTTTTACGGGATACTGTTTCAGGAACTCAAGGGCTTCATCGGTACTTACCGTTTTAATGTCTGAGCCATTTTCTACTGTGGTTTCTTCGGTCTGACAATTGGTAAATGTCAATATCAAGGAAAGAAAGAGAAGTAAGTAATAAATTTTTGGTTTGTACATTTTTTTGGTTTTTAAGATTTTTCTTAGTTGTTTTCAAAAATATACTATTTGTTTATCCCAAACAATAATCTAAGTTTTTTTTTATATTAATTTTTAAAAACAGCTTAAATCACTACATATCTTAACGTTATAAAATACCCTCTCCTGCAAAGAAACGGGTATTTCTTTGCAAAACCTTTGCAAAGCTATTCAATCCTACAAAACCTCCCGCAACCCTTGTAAATCCTGAATCGTAAACAAATAACCTATGCATCTTTGTAAAAGAAAAGCCTAACAACCTAATACAAGAACGAAAACGAGATAAATGGATATTGATAACTTGTTACAGAGGAACATCTTAGGCGGTCAAGAGTACGAACCGTTGTTTCCAGAGGTTAGCTGTGATAAGACTAACCTCGGCAACGGCTCTACCTTTGATACGGTCAGAATGATAAAAGAAATGGTTGTCAAATACAACCATCAGACAAAGGAAGTTGCAAAGCAATTGCAACAAGAAACACTCAAAGAAACTTGCGATAAAATATATTGGTTTTTATACAATCATATTCAGTATAAAGCCGATGGCGTGGAGCAAATGCTTAGAAGTCCTGCCTGTGCTTTTAAACAAAGAGCCGAGGGGGTCGATTGCAAAACCTACTCAATTTTTGCGAGCTCTTTACTGGCAAACATGGGAATAAGGCACTATATCAGACAAATCAAACAGCCTAATTTCCGACCTGATTTGTATACCCATGTCTACGTAATTGTACCGCTGAATCAAGAGACAGGCGATATAAAACAAGGCTATTTTATCATAGACGGCACAACTAGCACAAACCGAGAACCTATTTATATCATGGCACACGACACAGAAGTTAACCTACCTCATTATGGGCTGAATGCTCCCAAATCCAAAACAAACCCCAAAGGCTTTGCAAAGAAATCCCCAACCGTTGCAAAGAAAAACGCTAACATTCCCGTATTCTTAGGAATTGGAGCATTCTTTGGGTTTTTATTTTTAAAAGAAAACTAATTAAACAATGAAGTATGATACTAATTAATGCAGATGAAACGGGCTTAGGCAAGCCCAGATGGATGAAAAAAATCAGGATGCGAAGCGTCAGTTTAAAAAATGCCGTCAAAGTAGCCAAGTTTGCTGCTCCTATTGCAGCGGGATTTATTCCAATTGGAGGCGGTGTAATCTCGAAGGTTTTAAATTCAAAAGGAGGCAGATTAATCAACAAAGTTGCAAAGTCGAAAGCCGTTAGAAAAGGAATAGCCTTTTCCAAAACCTCACTAGGTAGAAAAGTTGTAGGCGCAGTAAAAAATCGAGCCCGTCCACAAATTGAGCCTGTAAGTAGTCTTGTTCCTGCCTCTTACGCCCCAATGTCCAACGATGCAGCAGCAGAACAAAACGAAAGTGGTTCTTATAGCGAATCCTTAGAAAATACAGTAACAGAGCAACCCGTTGGTGAGCTCACGCCTGTAAAGGCAATTTCAACAGCAAAGCCAATGCAAACCCCTGCAAAGAACAACACTCTTTTGTATGTCTTAGGCGCTGCAGTTGTAGGAGGCGGAATTTATTTAGCCACAAAAAAAAGTAAGTAATTAAAATTAATCACAAATGAATAAAGAAGTAGTAGTCATTGGAGGAGGAATTGTCGGCGGTATGCTGTCAAATGGAGCGAGTACGTTATTACCTCAATCCGAAAACCCGTTAATGAATCTTGTACTGGCGGGTGTATCTGCCTTTGGTGCAACAAAAGTTTCAGGTATTAATACAAAGGATAATCTTTTAAGAGGAGCGTTAATAGGTAGCGCAGTTGTGCAGACTTTAATCGCTGTTAGAAAAGTATCTGAAAAACACCTGAGTTCAAAATTTACAGGAACGGGTAAAGGATCATTATTTGCAAAAGGTGTAGTTGGTTTAGCCTGCCCTGATGGTGAGGGTCTAAACGGTCAGTTTATGGGTGGCGATGGTCATATTTATGAATACGACGAGCAAGGTTTGAACGGTACTTTCATCGATGAAGCAGGAAATATTTTCCATGATGAAGGATTAAATGGAGAATACGAAGAGTTGTACGAAGAACAAGACGGTTTAAACGGAGCGGAAGCAGATGTATACGGCGAAGAAGATCACGGGTTAAACGGAGTAAATGAACACGAACTTTACGAAGAGTTGTACCAATAAGCAGTTAAAAACAATATAAAAACGAGCTGTAAAAAGCTTTGAATTATCAATCATCAATCAAAAAACAATTACAATGAGCAGAAGAACAGAATTAGCGTCAGCGGTAGCGACAATTAAGGCTAAAAGAAACGGAGCAGTTCCAAGAGTAGGACAGGTAGAACTTACAGACAAAACCTTGTATTTAAACGTTGCCATCAAAGGGCAAGGGGGTACAGTTGGGATTGTCGATGTGAATACCAAACGTGAAGTCGGTGTAACCAACTTTGACGGAAATAAATTAAATGCCGGACGTGACTACATCATTGACAGCATTAGAATACTCAGAGGTTCAAATGCAAGCGCCAATCTTAGAAATGAAGTTTGGGACGCTACACATATCAATTCAAACAAACTTTTCGATGCTGCTTTTTTAAATGCAGAGCTTCGAATCAAACAAGATGGTAACGTCTTAACCGATATGCCAATTACCGATCTTACAGGTGACACAACGAATTTTTTCAGAAACCTTTCTACTTCTCCTTTAATTCGTTCGAATATGGAATTTGAAATTGAAATCGAATACCCGAAAGGGGTTGCTGTGGCTACGACTGCAGAGGTTAACGTACGTTTCGAATTTAGAGTACACCAAGCAAAACGATAATCAAAAGGTTTAGTATTCACAAAAAAGCCGTAAAACGTAAGTAGTTACGGCTTTTTTCAAATAACACACACAAATGGCAGTAAGAGAAAAAGTAGTCAATATGACCATCAAACAGGGAGAAACAGAAGCATCATTTACAACGGCTTTAGATGTTGGTTTTATTATGGGAGCAGAACTCCACACCAATCATACGGACATGGATAATTTTGCAGAATATGGAATTTTTGACGACAGCAGCTCCGCATTTTCAAAACCCACACACATCAACCATTGGAAACGAAGAGAAGGCTCAGGATTTGAAGACAGCTACAAACCGTTACTCTTTGATACCGAATCCAAGACCTACACTTTTAGAGCCAAAACAAAGAAAGCAGTAGATAAAGAGACCTATTTTCATTTGATCCTGATGTATAAAATTCAACAAAGTCCTTGCTCTTAAAATAAAATCAAATGATGAAAGACATTATCGTAGTAAACACAGCAGTAGTTTTTCTAAAACTAAAACAAGACAAGGAAATTTCATTCGACAATGTAACTACGCTGCAGGTTGTAAATTCTGGCTTTGTGAGTGTCTTTGTCAATGATTTTGAAATTGCGAGTAAGGAAAAAATAACCTTAGTACCTCCCGACGGTACAACCTCAAAAGTAGAATTAAACATTCGCTTTGCAACAGATACAGACGCAGCACAGGAGTTTTCGGGCTTTACTTGGAACAAAAAAGAGATAGATATTATTTATAAAAAATTCATTAAATGTTAGCATTAGACAACCTTATAGAGAAATTAAATACCGACACCTACTCGGCTGTTTCTGTCTTGGATTTGAATACGAATCTATTTCTTTTTCGCAATAAAACCCACTTAGAAATCCTTGCAGCGCATGGAAGTGCAGAGGAGTTTTTCGAAAGTCTTTTTGCTAAAGGACACACCCGTTTAAGTCTGTCTTTGAAACGCAAAAACGGTAGTTCCTACAAAGTGGACGGTACTACTTTTGAAGTGAATTTCTCTGAGCCAACCCCAACATCACAAGTACAAGTACAACGTTTACCGCAAGTACAAACACCTCAGGTTGACGTTTTCTCTAATTCTTTTGGTCTGGGTACACTTGACATTATGAATCTTATGGTGGCTAAAAATGACGCTTCGAGATTGTTTACCGAAGCAGAAACACTAAAGGCAGAGAATAAAGAATTAAAAAAGAAATTCGAGGATATCCGAGAGGAGCAATTACTTTCTAAATACAATGCTGATAGAGAAAGTGGTTTGTGGGGAGCCGTTCAGGGTGCGGTACAAAATGCGCCTGCTTTATTGGCTGCCTTTAAAGGAGTTGCACCAGTTGTAGGACTTGCAGGGGCAATGGAGCAATATTCCAGCGATGTAAAACAACAATTTGCAACGACTTTGCAAAACATTGATGATACCGTTGTAACTGTTTTGGACAGTATCAACACCGGACTAAATACAAATGTTGAATTTTCAAATGAATTAGCACAACTATTAAAAAAACACCAATTATGGCAAGCATAGAAACAAGCATTACAATAAACATCAAATCGAGCAATCCTTTTGAGGAAAAAGCAAAAACCAAAGCCCTTACTGAACTCGCAGAGCTAGATAGTGAGGCGCTTGGCAAACTGGCTGAACTCTGTAAAAGCCCCAAAGCGATCACACAGTTAAAAACCAATTTCTCTATGATAAAAGGTTTTTTGTCTAACTAAAAACCAAAGCAAATGAGAAAGAAAGGATTGTCCAGTCCTGCCGTTGTAGCAACTGTCTTGTCAAGTCCTCAGGGACAAAAAGCAATTGCCAACTCTCAGGATGCCGCAAGAAAGGGAATCAGTACAGGAATCACGTTTTTAAAAATTCTAGCCATTGGCGGGCTCTTAACACTTCTGTATTACAAGGTGCTCAAAGGGTTTTCCAGACTCTCAGAAGATACGAGATACAAACCCAGTAATATCAATGTAACACAGGCAAGAGCAAAAGCAGAAGCCATTTATACGGCGCTGCTTGGTTTCGGTGCTAATTATAATACCGTCGAAAATAATCTAACGGGGCTCAATCATAACGGTTTTATCAGGGTTTACAATGAGTTTGGAGAACGCAGAAGCACTACACTAGTTAAAATGAATTTAGTAGAATGGCTGCAGGATCAGTTTAAAGAGGATGATATAGCCAAATTGCGATTTTTAATTAAAGGATTTTTCTAATGACAGATAAAAAGAAAATAATCATCGTAGGGGTCTCAGTAGTGATTTTAGGTATTGGGGCATATCTGCTAACCAAAACCAACAAAAACGGAAAATCGCTCTTAGGAGGTGGCAAAAAATATGTAGATGAAGGTGACGTAAATCTTATGCCCGTTTTTTCTCCAAGTCAAAAAGTTTCCGTGTTGTATGAAGCAATGAACCGTTACAGTGGTACAGATGAAACTTTAATCTTTGAAACCCTCACAGGTGTGACCCAAGCCCAATTTGGGCTTATTAGTAAAACCTTTGGTCTTAAAAACTACAATCGCATCTTAGGTTACAATACCATTGGCGGAACAAAATTGCCCCTGAAAACATGGCTTAAAGAGGAGTTAAACGATGCCGATTACAATTTACTACGAAAGAAATTCCCTCTCTATTTATAAAGGAGAACACGGCAAAAGAACAAATCTAAAAGTAGATTTTTTAGCGCGCCAGGAAAAGCTGCAGCTGAGGATCTACTGAAAAAAAATCTACAATTAAAATTACAACACATGAAAGTGAACAATGAAGATAAAGTACTTATAGGAGTTGGACTGGTAGCCGTTAGCGGTATAGGCTATTTGTATTGGAGAAAAAAACAAAGACAAAAGCAGGAAGAGCTTTTAACCGAAGTACCCGAACCCGACACGGTAGTTCCTCAAAATGATACGATTAAAATCCCAAGTACAGGGGCAGTTTTAGACAAAAACAAACTACTGAGCAAAGGAAGCAAAGGGGTTGAAGTTCGAGAATTGCAAAGACTATTAGGCGTTACAATCGATGGTGTTTTCGGGAATAAAACCTCTCTCGCCCTGCAAAGCAAAAAAGGAGTTTCGAGAATTAGTCTTAATGCTTTTTCTAAAACAAAAAACAGTTCTAAAAATGTTTTAAATGCTTTGCCAATTATTCCAGTTCTACCAAAAAAAGGACAGAAACTCATGGCGAATCAAAATGATGTTAGCCTTTACAACGCCAAAAAAACGGCAAGCGGTTCTTATTTCAACATCGGAACAAAACCTTTTATCGGAGGGAGTTTTGATTATGGGGAGCACATCGGCATTTTTGTCGGAGCTAAAACAGGCGGGCAGTATTTAATCAATCGTGACGGGGTACATTACTTTGTCAATGCCTCAGCCATAAAAGCGTATTAAGATGGGAACAACTGAAAAAATAATTATTGGAGCTGTAACACTCACAGGCTTAATCTACCTGCTGACAAAGCCTCAAACAACCCCTAAAAAAGTGATTTTATAATGAGTTTTATTTTAGATAACAGCCGCATTTTTTTAAATGCATTTACAAAATATGGTGTTAATACACCACTTCGAATTGCTCACTTTTTAGCCCAGTTAGCCCACGAATCAGGCAATTTTACCCGAATGGTCGAAAATCTGAATTACACCCCTAAAGGGCTTTTATCAACAAGCCCTTTTAATTCTCGTTTAACGATCGCAGAGGCTCAGAAATACGGCAGAACCGCAGACCACAAAGCCAATCAACAAATGATCGCCAATATTGGATATGCTAACAAAAACGGCAACGGAAACATTGCCAGCGGGGACGGATGGCGATATAGAGGGCGTGGTTTTATACAATTAACGGGTAAGGCTAATTATGAAGCTTACAAAAGGTATTCAGGCCATGACGTAGTGGGTAATCCTGATTTGCTTTTTCAAACAGCTATTGCCGTGGATTCAGCAGCTTGGTTTTTTGCTATTTACAAAAAATTAAATCCCCTTGCCGATGCCAATTTAATGACTGCTATTACCATAAAAGTCAACGGGAAAACAAACGGACTCGATGACAGAATTAAAAAATTCAAGCATTATGCAGCTCAAAACATTAGTGTTGAGTTATTAAAAAAAAAAGCGAAACCACTACCTAATTTTAGCAGCGTCCGCACTTACGCTTGGAATTGGCTTACACCTTATAAATATAAAAACACATGAAAAACACCCTCATAAATCAAATCATAGACGAGCTTAAATACTATCAGGATTATTTTTTATTTCTCATTGTTGTACTGGCAGGAGTTTTTATGAAAATCTATATCGCTGTTCAAAAGGGTAAAACCCCACGACTGAGTTGGTTTTTAGCCGAAGCCGTAATCAGCTTTTTTGTTGCTTTCTCAGTTTATACTGTTTGTGACCAATATCTGAGCATCAACAAAATGTTAACTTATGTTATCTGCGCTTGGGGCGGTTCGCTCTCAACTCTTATACATAGCAAAGTCGAAGAATTAATTAGCAGTTTTTTCGATAGTCTAAAACTTAAAATAAAGAAATCATGAATACCAGTATTAGCCCACAGAATCCGTTTAAATTGTTTTTAAAAGTAATCGTTTTCATTCTGCTCTACTCTTCCCTTTGCATTGCCTTACATGGCTGCGCTTCCAAACCAATTGAAAGCAATCGCACCATAGAGACGGCTTCAAATCACAAAAAAGACAGTATCAAAACAACGGTGATAAACAACGCTATCAATGACACTTTAAAAATACAAATCCCCGAGATACAAACTATAAAGCCCGAGTGCGACAGTATCACCAAAGCAGAAATACAACGGGTTTTACAATTGCTGAACAGTCGGAAAAAATCAGGTGATAATGAAGCAGGGCTTTATTACGACAGTTTAAAGAATCAGATTATAGCATGGCAAAAAATAGCCCAAACTAAAAACGAAACTACAGCCACCAATAAAGAAAAAATCTATATCAAAGGGGATCACACAATCAAACATGTTCCGGTGAAATACATCCCTTTTTGGGTTAAAATTTTAGCGTATTTGGGAGGTGCTTTTTTAGTGTTTTTATCCTGGCGAATTGGACGAATTTTTATTTAAAAAACAGCACAAATGAGTCTTAAAAAAATAGTTATAGGAGTAGGAATAGCAGCCGTTGCGGGGTATTTTCTTTTGAAGCGCAGAGTAACCGAAATAATGGAACACTTCCAATTTGTCAAAGTTTATCCTGTGGCTTTTAAAAAACTAGATGCCAAGTGGAATGATGCAAGACCCTTTATTACCTTCAATTTAGATTTAAAATTAACCAATCCCACAGCGCAGAATTTCACTGCTAAAATCAGCGCCGTAAGGCTCAAACGAATTTTGTTTTACGACAAAAAGAACATGCTTTTAGGAGTAGCCAACGTAAATATTAACGCAATCACAATTGCAGCTAATTCGAGTATCGTAATTCCTAATATACCGATTCAGATGAATCTGCAGACCACTATTGTAAACGTGCTTGCTGCAATGGCAGGGAGCAACTTTACGAGCAATGATATTCGCATCGAAGCTATTGTAAGTGTTTTGGGTATCGAACATAAATTATAATCAAATGACATTAGCACAAGAATTCAACAGCCTTAACGGATTAATCGTTTCAAGGAAAACCCTCGAAGATTTGCTTTTGAAAGCCGAAAAGGAAAAACACACGGTTATTTCAAAACGGGTTATAAAGGTGCTACAGGCTTTTAAAGATGATACTTTTTTAATTGAAATTAATAATCTGGTAGAGCCTTACGGGCTCAATGGTGTAGAAGCTGAAATGCTGCTACCTACTCTGGAGTATATCCCTGAGAATCACAGCGACGGATTAAACGCCGTTTCTCCTGATGAAATTTATAATTACATCACCGATTTAATTATCAATACAATCAAGAAAGTCGGCCATTTGCCTTGGCAAAAAGAATGGAAGGGTTCAGGTACAGGTAATTCGGTTATGAATTATGTTTCAAAAAAAGAGTATACAGGAGCAAATTTTATTTTGAACTATGATATAAAAATAGATGAAAACAAAAATCCTTATTTAGTTCCTGCAGATTTTATACAACCTTACTATCTGACGTTTAACCAAATTGAGGAAGCTAAGGCAAAGCTAAAAAAAGGCAGTAAGGCAAGACGTGTTATTTATTACACACTCATTCACGACTACCATAGCGACAACCTGAAATTCAAAACCAACGATAATAAAAAGTTTGGTGATTTTGTAAAAGCCAATGCACTTACCAAAGACGATTTAAAAAAGAATCTCACCAAGTTTCCTGTTTTAAAGTATTACAATGTATTTCGAGCTGATGATTGTGAAGGTTTAAAATTCCCTGAAGCAAAAGAAAGAAAAGTTACCAATCCAATCGATGCAGCACAGGCAATAATTGACGGGTTTAAGAATCCTCCAAAGTATACCAATGACGGAGATAAAGCCTATTATCGCCCCAGCACAGACGAATTAAATATGCCCACTATTGAAGCTTTTACAAGTGAAGCCTTTTATTATTCTACCTTTTTTCATGAGGCGGTACACAGTACAGGCGCAGAAAAAAGGCTCAACAGAGATATGACAGGTACAAGAAAAGGGGGCGGTACTGGAAATTATGCCTTTGAGGAATTAATTGCAGAGCTCGGGGCGGTCTTTCTTTGTAGTGAATCAGGAATCTTGTTTCATACCAAAGAAAATTCCGCAAAGTATCTGCAGAGTTGGAACAGTCATTTAATTGACGAGCTCACCGACGACAATCGTTTTTTCTTAAAAGCATCGGCACAGGCTCAAAAGGCAAGTAATCATATTTTGGGGCGTGAAGTGGTAAACACGGAAGAGGTAAAAAAAGAAGAAGAAAAACCGATTATAAAACCGATCCCCGAGCCTATCAAAAAAGTAGTTGCCAAACCGATCATTAAAGAAAATACAAAAACAAAGGAAAAACCCAAAACCAAACAATTGGATTTGTTCGAAGGTTTAACCGGAGCTGCGAAAAGGAAAAGGAAAAGAAAAATTATAGTATCAAAACCTAAAAAGGCAATTGTTATAAAAAGCATTGCAAAGCCCGTTGCAAAGCAAAAGGTTACAGTTATAAAGGGAAACGTAAACAAAAATACGCTTGCTTATAAAATGGCTAACAAACCTACCAATGTTGATTTTTATAAAGTAGAACATAAAGACATTACCGAGTTTCTTGGACAAATTGAAATTAAGACAAAAGAAAGTGTTGTCGTGTCTCTTACGGGAGGTCAGGGATCAATGAAAACTAGAATGTGTTTTCAGCTTATCAACGCCTTAGCTCAAAATTACAAAGTTGGTCATGCCAGTATTGAGGAACATCCCGAGAGTAGTTTGTATTATGACAAAGCGGAAGAGTATTTAAACCCTAAAGCGTTGCAAAATATTGAAGCTCCAGAGATCAAAAGTGTTTCAGATTTAGACAAACTAATTAAAGACAATGATGTCATAGTAATCGATAGTTTTTCTAAAATGCAGGAAATGCACAAAGGCTTTGAAGTGGATAAAGATTTGAGAAAGAAATACGACGGTAAATTGTTCATTGTCATTTTCCAACAGACCACAGACGGTAAAATGAGAGGAGGGAGTAAAAGTCAATTTGATGCCGATGTAGTTTTGTTTACTGAGAAAAAATCCGACTATAGAGAAAACTACATCTACACCGACAAAAATCGTTACCAAAGCAAGCCCCTTGATACTTTGAAATTCAACATTTTTTATAAAAAGCTGCAGAGGGAACAGCCCGAAGCATCACCAGAACCAACAACGAAAAACAAAAAATTATCCTTTGTGGTAAGTTAATAAAAGTAGATTTTTTTCAAGCGCCGGCGCAAATTTCTCCTGGCTAATTTGACGAAAAAATCTACAATTCAATCATTCATCAATCAAAAATCAACCAATCATGGCAGTAACAAAAAAGACAGTAAGAGGATTAAAAAAAGTATGTAGAAGTGTTGTTAAATCCACAGGACTTAAAGCAGATGGAACACTAAAGAAAGGTTTTAAATATGTTAAAGGCGGTAAAATTGTCAAAGTAGAAATCGTTAAGGCAAAACCTGTAAAGAAGAAAACCGTTAAAAAGAAAACCATAAAAAAAGCGTCTAAATCTAAAAGATAAAAACCAATGAACAGCGTCTCCCAAAGAATCATAAAATTAATAAAAGACACAAACGGTAATGTATTACTACAGAAATTAGATAATACTCTGATTGCTTCTTTAAGTCCGTCTCAGAATGTCCTGAGAATCCCCGAAGCTCCAAATCAGTTTAAAATACAGTCGAATGCTTCATTTGGGGAAAACCCTTTGATTTTGGATTATAACCAAGTGGATAACAAAGCGTGCGTACCTGTTATTGAAGCGGACAATTTTAATGATTTCTTAATCGAATTATCAAAGAAGTTCTTCTTTACAAACAATAAAACTCAAAGCGGCTCAGGGGATTCTGGCAGCTTAAAAAAATCTTTGTACGGGATTGTAAGACCTACGTTTGTTCATAGTAAAGACTTTATCACTAAAAATTCAAAGTTTATACGATTTCAAAAATTGCAGGGTGCAGAATATCCCAATGATGTTACCGTTGAATATGGCGGTTTTCAAGAAGGAACTTTAACACCTTACATTAAACCGTTTTACGGGGGTACTGATTTAAACCCTTTGATGTCTAATAATTCGAGCATAGAATATTTGTACTCGTTGGACGATTTGTTTTTTAGATTTAATTCTAATTCTTTTCATCGCTTCTTTGATGTCAGATTAATTGTGAATCCTGACAACAATACGTTTTCATTTATGAGCGCTGATCCCTTGCATATTCGTTCAGACGTGAGATATGATTATAATGCGATTAGTGATACATGGTACTTGTCTTTGACCACTGCTGATTATAATGGAATACAAGCCTTTTTGCGTTGGAGAAATGTTCCTGAATTAGAGATTGCACCACAATAAATAAAATGTCGTTAGTTTTGTTTTTAATGGAAAAAGCCGTTGCAATCTTAGACTGCAACGGCTTTTGTATTTGAATAATTGTAGATTATTTTTCGTGGCCGGTTAAACTGCAGCTGAGGATCTGATTAAAAAATGTCTACAATTGTTTTAATTCATGCGTCTGACTAAGGTTCAGTAATAATTATAGTTAGTTAATTTTGGTGAGAAACTACTACAAACTTGAGACGATTTTTTTATTGTCCTCAATTGAAAGTCGACATACATATTCTTGAGTTTGAAAGTTTATGGAAATCTTAAATTAGTTTATTGAATTTTTTGATAAATACGATCTTAACGTATTTTCGTTCATTTGCAGTGGTATTGTAAACACATCTTCTTTTACTCTCGGTCGCAAAAGATAAAAGTTATCTACTTTTATCTTTTTTCTATAGTCGTCATGCTTATAATAATGCCCTTTTAATCTGAATGCGTACATAAAATAAAATGATGTATCTCTAGGAATTACAATACTGCTTGATAGTTCTTCATTTTTTCTTACTATTTGCCCCTTATAAACTAAACTTAGATTCTCTTTTATTTTAAAGATATTACCACGAGGAGATATGGCGAAGATATCTAATAAAACATCTGTATTGTGACTGTCAGCATTAGCACAAGCAATATAATACTTAACAGTGTAGGTTTTTTTAAAATATGAACTATCTAATATCTTTAGATTTCTTAAGTAAATTAGTGGTGCTTCTCCATTTATTACTGTAATTCTAATAGAATCCTTTAGTTTAGATACTTGATTTTTAATCATATCATATTGTAAACCTTGTTTTTTAAAAGCTATAGATAAATTATTAAAAAGATTTTCAGTAGCCTTATTTACTCCTGAATTTATACCATTTGTTATAATACTATCCCTAGAAGATTGTTCTTTATTAAAAGCATTGCTGTTATTTTTGGAAACATTTCGATTGTTTACTTCCTGTAATGCTAATATAATGGCAATGAATATTCCTATTGAAATTGCGATCCGTCCTCTTTTTGTGATTTTTTTCCACCAAACATGATACCTATTGTCTGTCAATCCACCTTTGGTAGTCACAATTGTTAACCAAAGAGTAAATATTGCAATGGCAATAACAAAATACAAATTATCGACTGTAAATATTGTTCCTTTCATGAATCAAATTAGGGTTTTAGAAAAGATAAAACATATCCGAAATTTGATATGATAACGCCAAAAATTACACCCATAAAAGAATAAAAAATATACCTTTTTAATTGTCTATTTTGTAATTTCAGATTTTCAACTGTCAAGTTTTTTATTTCTTGTTCTTTATCTCTCAAAGACTGAGCGTAATTATAATTTTCATTCTGCAATTTTAGATTTTCAACTGCTAAGTTATTTAGTTCTAATTTACTTTCTCTCAAAGATTTAATATGATTATAATTTTCATTTTCTAATTTTAGATTTTCAACCTCCAATTCTTCCTTTATTTCTCCCTTCTTTCTTATTTCTTCATTTTCTTCTAAATATTTTATCCAACCTCCAAGATTTATAATTTCAATACCTTTTTTTAATAAATATATTTTTCCATAAGAATTTTCATCAATTATCAATTCCGCACTTAAAAAGTCAAAGATGGCCAAACTTTTATCATTGCCATTTAAAATTTTAGAATCAAGTCCTCTGAATTCAAGACGACGAATATCTAAACCTTTATTAATAAGATTTAAATTAAAATCAATTAAAGTATCCAAATCACTATTCATCTTGTCGTTTTTAAAGTTTTAAAACTTAGTTTAACTACTGAATTTAAAATTAGTCTTTTTTCTAATATCTTTTTGCTCTTTCAATTGTAGATTATTTCGTTGACCAGGAAAGTCCGGAAAAGCTGATCTGAACAAAAAAAATCTACAATTATTGTATATGTTTGGAGTAATCGTCTGGTAAAACGGCATCGATATCACGTAAATATTTTTCTAACGCAGTCATTGTAGTATGTCCAGTAATTAGCATTAGTTTGCTTTTTGCTTCAAAAGGGGTGCTTTCTTTTACTAGTTCTTTGTATAATTTGGTGATAAATGTATGCCTAAAGCTATACAGGCCATAGTCTTTGTTTAATTTTAAACTATCTTTTACTTTCTTGAAGCGTTTGCCAAAATAGTTACGCTTATCGGTTTCATTAGTTGTCCATTCAAAGCCGATTCCCTTTGGAGTAAATAGTAGGCTTTCGCTATCAAATTTATCAAGTGAAGGGATCTCCTTTAATAAGATTTCAGGGATGATTTTAGTTTTTACAGGCTTGTTTTTGGCACGAACATAAATGAGTTTGTCTTTTATATTGATGTCTTTAATTCGTAGTCGGATAACTTCAATTGGTCGCAGATGATTAAAAGATATAAATTGAATAAAAAGAAGTAAAGTGGTATCGTTTTCAAGTAAATATTTTAGGATGTCGTTTTCTTGCTCAGAGCTAAAAGTTTTATTACGCTCTGGGGTTGATTTTAGGACATTAATTTTCTTTATGAAGTTATCCGTAATTATGTCATTATCTTCTAATGATTGAAAAAACATGGACAGAATTGATCTTGTGTTGTTTCTGTTCTTTGGACTCGTAGTTTCTAAAACCAAGTTTAAAAAGTTGATTGCAGTTTTTTTAGTTACAGTTGTTATGTATCTATTTTGAAATCCATTTGCCAACAACCACTTTTCAAATGACTTTAGACGTATTCTGAAATCCCGATAGCTATTTTCTTTTAGTGAATTTTCTTTTAATTTAAGGGCGAAAGTAACTGCTTCGGTAATATTGTATTTTTTAGATTCATCAATTGAAGTTGAATAGTCATACGGGTTATATCCATTTTCCAAAATAGTTTCAATCGCCTTTGCTAGAATTTTTATGGCTTCTTTGCGTTCTTTTAAGGTTTTGAATTGATTTACGCCAGAATATACCGGTGTTTGTCTTTCTAGTTTGTTAGTAGCAGGATTTCTGAAAGAAAAATACACGTACCAGCGTTTTGATAGATCGCCTTTTGCGTCGTAAATAGTTGGAGATGAGTATGATTTTTTATAGGTCAAATCGTATGCGTTAGCGTATTCTTTAGTTAAGAGGTCTTTGATTTTTGACATAAAAAAAGCGGTTTTAAATTTCTTTAAAACCGCATAAAATCTATACTTTTTACCTTTCAAGGTTGTAGCGAGGACGGGAGTTGAACCCGTGACCTCAGGGTTATGAATCCTGCGCTCTAACCAACTGAGCTACCTCGCCAAGACTGCTATCAGGAATGATTCCCTCATTGCGGGTGCAAAGATAGAAATAATATTAAATGGTACAAGCAAAAAATGAAGAAAAAAAAATATTTTTAAAAATGCATTGTTTTCGGACATATATTCTTATATTTCCAAAAAAAATAAAAGTAGCTCATGGATACAAAAATACGTTACGAAATCGAGTTTCCTATAAATTCTTCGCCGCAATTATTATATCAATATATATCCACTCCGTCAGGTTTGTCTGAATGGTTTGCTGATAATGTAAATTCACGGGGAGAATTTTTTACTTTCATCTGGAATGATTCACAGGAAAAAGCACGCCTGGCTTCTAAAAAAACAGGTGAAAAAGTAAAGTTTAAATGGGTTGATGAAAGTAGTAAGGATACAGAGTACTTTTTTGAATTGCATATTTTAGTTGATGAATTGACTAAAGATGTATCATTAATGGTAGTCGATTTTGCTGAAAAAGAAGAGGTTAGCGAGGCTAAACAATTGTGGGAAAATCAAATCTCAGATTTGAAACATCTTATCGGATCTGTTTAGTAAAAGTCTATTTTAAGCGTTATATTTGCCCTGAACAAAATTCAGGGTTTTTTTATGATCAATTTTAACGGAAACATGGTAGCGCAGGACGAGAATATACTAACTCAAAATCGTGCTTTTTTGTATGGAGATGGTGTTTTTGAAACACTAAAAATAGTCAATAACAAGATATTGTTTCTTGAAGATCATTATTTCAGACTGATGGCTTCCATGCGAGTGGTGAGAATGGAAATCCCGATGAATTTTACCATGGAGTATTTTGAAGAGGAAGTTTTGAAAGTAATCCGTGAAAACAAATTTTCAGCAGCCGCAAGAGCTCGAATCACTGTTTTTAGAAACGATGGAGGTTTGTATTTACCAAAAACAAACGATGTTTCATTTTTAATTCACGCAACTACTCTCGAAAGCGATTTGTATGGCCTAAATAAGGCTTATTATGAAGTTGATTTGTATAAAGATTTCTATGTAACCAAACAATTGTTATCGTCCATTAAAACGACTAATAAGTTGATTAATGTCACGGGAAGTATATTTGCTCACGAAAATGGCTTAGACAATTGTATTTTGTTAAACGATACTAAAAATGTGGTTGAGGTATTACAAGGGAATCTGTTTATGGTTGTCGGTAAAAAACTGAGTACACCACCCGTTTCTGAGGGTTGTCTGAACGGCGTAATGCGCAAGCAAATTTTAGCATTGGCTAAAAAAGTGGAAGGAATAGAAGTGGTTGAAGAAATAATCTCGCCTTTTGATCTTCAAAAAGCAGACGAGTTATTTTTGACAAATGTAATTACAGGAATACAGCCGATAAGTAAATATCGAAAAAAAGAGTTTACAAGTAATCTGGCGCATTTATTGGTGCAAAAACTAAACGAATCCATATCTGAAAATTAATTCAGATATGGGTTTTCGGGTGCATTTGACCAAATAAGGTAATCTCCGCCCAACTCTATTATTTGCTCTTTCCAAAAATGAGTAGTGGATTTTCCGATAATTTTGTTTTTGTAATTATTATCAGCAATTATCCAGGAGTTTCCTTGCATTTCACTTTCGAGTTGATTTTCATCCCAACCGGTGTAACCTAAGAAAAAACGAATATTATTTTTGTTAATAGATCCGTCGTTAATTAAGTCTTTAGTTGACTCGAAATCACCTCCCCAATAAATCCCATTAGAAATTTCAACACTATTCGGGATTAATTCTGGAATATTGTGAATGAAATAGAGGTTGTCCTGTTCTACAGGTCCTCCATTATATATCTTGAAAGAAGCTTCAATCTCAGGTATCAGGTCATTAATAGTGTACTTTAAAGGTTTATTAATGATAAATCCTATTGATCCTTCTTTGTTATGGTCTGCTAATAAAATTACCGATCTGTTAAAAGATAAATCTCCAATTATTGAAGGCTCGGCAATAAGCAGGTGTCCTTTTTTTAATTTTTCTGAAATCATACGGTTACAATTTTTATTAAATTTAGTTATAAAATTTTAAAAATCCCAAATAAAATCGTTAAACCGCATAAAAAAACCCTCCACATGGAAGGGTTTTGATTATATTATAAGTTTAGAGAACTTTCTTACTTAGTTCACTGCACCTTCTAATTCAGCACCAGCTTTAAATTTTACTACATTTTTAGCAGCAATTTTGATAGTTTTTCCAGTTTGTGGATTTCTACCGTCTCTTGCAGCTCTAGCAGATACTGACCATGATCCGAACCCTACTAATGAAATTCTTCCTCCTTTTTTCAAAGTAGTCCCTACATTACCTAAAAAAGACTCTAAAGCTAATTTAGCCGCAGCTTTAGTAATTCCTGCATCAGCAGCGATAGCATCGATTAATTCTGATTTGTTCATAATAATTAGTTATTAATTGTTGGTTAAAAAATAAATTGTTAATACACAAATTTAGTAGGAAATCCGTTCCTTGCAAGTGTTTTCTCTAGATTTAGCAAAAATTGTTGATAACTTGCTTTTTTTGTTCATAAAGCGTGTTATTTATCGATTAAAACAGGTAAAAACCCCTGTTTTATTGGTCTTAATGCACCTTTGCTGCTTCAGAAAATGTGATCCCATTTAATAATTCTGCCACCTGCATTCTCTTTTTTCCAGGTAATTGCAGACTTAAAAGCTGAATAAAGCCTTCTTTAATCGCAATTTTGATCTCTTTTTTACTGCTAATCAAGCTTCCAGCTTCATAAGAGTGTGGCTCAGAAACTAGTTTTGCTTCATATATTTTGATGCTTAATTCTTCGTTTTTATCGTTCAGAAAACACCATGCTGCCGGATAAGGACTCAAGCCGCGAATCAGATTATTGATTTCTTCTCCCGATTTTGTCCAGTCGATTTTGCAATTTTCTTTGTTTAATTTGTAAGCTGTTTTTATTTCAGCGTTGTCTTCCTGAATTGTAGTAATGACATTTCCTTTTTCGATAACCTGCAAAGTATCAACAACAGTCTGACTGCCTAAAAGCATTAATCGATCGTGTAAGTGTCCTGCGTTTTCTGCTGGATCAATTGCGATTTCTGAATTCAGGATCATGGCTCCGGTATCTATTTTGTCATCGATAAAAAAGGTAGTAACACCTGTTTTAGTTTCTCCATTGATAATAGCCCAGTTGATCGGTGCCGCACCACGATAATTAGGCAATAGAGAAGCGTGTAGATTAAAAGTACCCAAACTTGGCATCTCCCAAACTACTTTTGGTAGCATTCTAAAGGCAACAACAATTTGTAAATTAGCGTTTAGCGCCTTTAATTCCGCTAAAAAACCTTCGTCTTTTAGATTTGTAGGTTGCAATAAAGTCAGGTTGTTTTCTAATGCATATTCTTTTACAGCAGAATATTTTATTTTTTGTCCACGTCCTGCCGGTTTATCAGCTGCAGTGATAACACCCACGACATCGTAGTTGTTTTTGATAATGGTGTCCAGGATGCCAACTGCAAACTCCGGAGTTCCCATAAATATGATTCTTAATTTTTCCATTAGGTTTTTAAAGTATAGGTGTTATCGGATTGTATGATAATGTGATTGTTTTCTAATAATTCCTGAAGTACCAAAATAACATCATTGGTATTCAGTTTTATTTGGGATTGGATTTCTCTGGAGGTCAAAGAAGCTGTTTTTAATAAAGACAGAATTTTATCCGCTATAGAATCGGCTTCGGTTATTTTACCTTTTTTGGTAATGCAATACGAACAAACGCCGCAATTCGATTCTGCTTTTTCTCCAAAATAATCCAGAATTAATCGGTTCTTGCAAGTTTTGTCTTCTTTTATATAATGAAGAACAGACAAAAGCTGGTCTTTTTTAAGCTGATTTTGTTTTTCCAGATATTTCGATACGCGGTTTATCGTGCGATCGTCTTCGCGAACTTCGTTAAATAATATAGTAGCGTCGTTGTTTTTAGATTTGTATTCTATGATTTCTTTGTCTCTTAATTTTTCTAAAACAATCGTAACCTGTTCTTCGGTATGATTTGATTTTTTTGCAATTAGGGAAAGATTAAACGGAACTTTCATTTCGTGTATTCCCGGATAGGTTCTTAAAATTGCCAAAATGATTTCTTCGTCATTTCGATTCAGACTCATGTAGCGTAACACTTCTTTCGATTCTATTAAAAATTGAAGGGTTATTTTTTCTGAAAATTCCTGAGACATTGTAATAATGCTTTGCTGATTTAGAAATTGCAAGGCATTGTATGTTTTTAAAGTAGGGAAGTCGTATTTCTGACAGAAATGATTCAGTTTGAAAGAGTAAGAGTCATCTAAACCTTCACCATAAGCAATCTGAAAATAATTGCAAAGCTTGACGTAAACAGTATTCAGGAATTTTTTATCAGGCAAAATACTCAAGAACTGCTGCTCTGTTTGATTGGTGTCTGATGGACTGGTTAATAAAACAGCAAAAGATTTAGCTCCGTTTCTTCCTGCTCTTCCCGATTCCTGATAATAATTTTCTATGTTTTCGGGAAGCTGGGTGTGAATAACTGTTTTTACATTGTCTTTGTCGATTCCCATTCCAAATGCATTTGTTGCTACAATGACCTGTGCTTGTTCGGACATCCACAATTGCATGTTTTTATCTTTTTCTTTGGAAGAAAGACCACCGTGATAATAAGTTGCTCTAAAACCCAACGATTGTAATTGTGTTGAAATGTTCAGGCATGATTTTCTATTACGCACATATATAATAGAAGGTTGCGGGTTTTTCTTTAAGATTTGTTCGACGCGATAGAGTTTATCTTCTACCTCAAAAACCATGTAAGCAATATTCTCTCTTGCAAAAGACTGCTGGAAAAATCGGGTATCTTTTAAACTCAGTTCTGTCTTAATATCTTCTATAACTCTGGGTGTTGCCGTAGCAGTCAAAGCTAAAAAAGGAATTTTTGGAAAGAATTTTTTAAGTTCAGAAATCTTCAAATAGGCTGGACGAAAATCATGTCCCCATTGCGAAACACAGTGTGCTTCATCTATAGCAATTAGATTTATGGGCAGATTTTTAATGCGTTCGAGAATCCAATCTGATTGTAGTCTTTCAGGCGAAAGGTATAAAAACTTGTAATTTCCGTATTGGCAATTGTCCAGAAGATCAATGATTTCTTCGGTGTGAATTCCGCCGGTAAGCGCAATCGCTTTGATTTCTCTTTTCTGCAAATTGGCAACCTGATCTTTCATTAGCGCGACCAAAGGCGAAATCACCAGGCAAATTCCCTCCTGCATCATGGCCGGAACCTGAAAACAAATCGATTTCCCTCCACCCGTTGGCAACAAGGCAAAGGTATCCTGACCGTCTAAAACCGAATCAATAATTTCTTTTTGCAGCGGTCTGAAACTGTTATGTTTCCAGTATTTTAATAGAATTTCCTGCGCTTCGGGCATTGGTCTTGTTTTAAAGTTAAAAAATTTAGAAATCAGTTTCTAGTTTTGCAACTTTAAAACAGGCCTAAATTTTATCTAAGATATAAAGAATTCTGTTCTCAACCGTGTCTTTAGGGACTTCGATTAAGTCGTAGCCATATTTCTTATAGGTGTCAACCAAATGATTTTGAATTTTTACAGCCTGATCAAAATTCTCGTAACGCTCTGTATCGCTTTCGTAAATTTCCTCCCAAGGTGGTAAAATAAAAATTTTAGAATATTTGATATCCTCACATGCTTTTACAAAATGCGCCGGATATTCATCACCAATATAATCCATATAAGCGAGAACATCAGGAATTCCGCGATCTATAAAAACAACCTCTTCAGATTCTTGAACCGCATCTTCATATTGTTTGATACGTCCTTGAAGTAACATTTCGCTAAACAATAAAGGCTGATCTAAAAACAATTGATCGATACCTCGTTGTTGCGCTTCGAGTGTAACTTGTCTTGAAATTTCAGGATAACAGGAGTAGCCACGAGCTACCAATTCGTTAATAAGAGTAGATTTTCCCGTTCCCGGGCCACCAATGAGAACTATGATTTGTTTTTGCACTTTCTAAAAATAAAGCGCAAATTTACCTAAACTTATTCGTAATTAAAAAGATTATTTCTCAGAAACGAACGATTTCGCAATTTTAGGGAGAAAGGTTTCTGTTTTTGGCTTTGTTTTAGATGGCTAGTAACAATAATCAGAGGTTATAAAACTAAGGTGTTCCAATTAATGTTAAGAGAGAAGGAGGCCCTTTTCTTTAGGATTTTTTCTTCTGAAAGTACACCTGCAAGGTTTTAAAAACCTTGCAGGAGAGTTGAATTGTAGATTGTTTATTAAGCTAGTCCAGCGATACTTAAGGCTGAATAATTATGTTTAGTTAGATTGATTTTTAAACTAATATTGCAGTTTCCTCCATCGTTCATTTGAATTAAAGAGTATTTAAATTCTTTGTTATTGTGAGGGCTTTTGCAATAGCACAAAATCAAAACTTCTTTTTCGTTTTTGTCATTTAAAATGACGATGCATTGTTTTACATATTGGTCTATTTTTCTAAGTTTGACATTGTTCTCTGAAAAGCATTTTTTTAAAATCTGATCAACTTCATGTAATTCATTTTCAGTTAAGTCATAAGGCTTTATTGTATTTGGTTTGTAATCAAAATAAGGACTATAGAATTTTGAGTCAAATGTGAAAAAAGCATAATCTTCGTATTTTTTAAGGGGCAGTTTGTTCTTTGTTTGTAATAGATTTTTCTTGATTTCAATTTTTAAAGGAAACTTTCCATCAATAAATTCGATAAAATTGTTTTTGATTACGGCCTTTTCACTTTCGTTAAAACGAAACCCTGTCCGCTCGAAATAAAGTGTGTCCTTTTTTGAATAACAAAAACCACTAAATTTTTCTGTTTTTTCATGATCTGTACTTTCTTCAATAGTTGTAAACACGTAAGTGCTGTCGGAATAGAATTCAAATTTTGTACTTCCTCCAAAGTCATAATTATTTACAGCTAAAATTTTTTCTATTTTTTGATTTTTTGACTTTTCAGTGTCTGCTTTCTTGCATTGAATGAATAATCCGAGAGTTAAAGCTGATAATAGGAGTTGTATTTTCATTTTAAAAGTGGTTTTTAATTCCTTGGAAGTAACAATAGATATAAGAATGCTTTGTTGATTCTAAAACTTTTTTCAAAGAGAAATTTAATTGTATCCGCCAATAAAGAGCGCAAATAAGCCGGATATCACAAAAAGAAAAATGTAAAGTAGCAGCAAAAAAATATTTACATTTTTTAATAACGTTTGTTTTTTGTTGGTAAATCGAGAAGTTTCTCTCGCTAAGAAAATAAGAAGTAGCAAAAGAAAAACTGTAGTAGTCCAGGCTAAGAATATTGCTTTTTCATCACGGGCATCAGTCATGCTTACGGCAATTAGAAAAATAATAAAAAAAGGAATGCCTAGTCGGATTGCTAAATGTGAAATTAAATTTGTTTTCTCTTCCTGCACAGGTTTTGAGTCAGTATTTTTATTTTCGGAAGAGTTGGTTGGTTTATCACTCATGTTTTTTGTTTTTTAATTGCATAAATCTGTAAGATATTTCAAATGTAAAAGGTTGCCACGAATTACGCTAATTTCCATTAATTTTAATTTTATGAAAGCGTTAACACAATTTTGATTTGGTGAAATTTGATTTCGCGTCAAAATAATTAGTGCCAATTCGTGAAATTCGTGTTGAACAAAGGAAGCAGCTTTACGGTATTTTAAGTTCTGGAAAGCAAAAAGATTGAAAAGTCCATCAGATAGCGAGATAGACACGAATTACACTAATTTTTACGAATTTTAATTTTATGGAAGCGTTAAAACAAATTTTGGATTGGTGAAATTTGATTTCGCGCCAAAATAATTAGTGTCAATTAGTGAAATTCGTGTTGAACAAAGGAAGCAGCTTTACGGTATTTTAAGTTCTGGAAAGCAAAAAGATTGAAAAGTCTATCAGATAGCGAGATAGACACGAATTACACTAATTTCAACTAATTTTAGTTTTATGGAAGCGTCAACACAATTTTGGATTGGTGAAATTCGATTTTGCTCAAAAATAATTAGTAAAAATTAGTGAAATTCGTGTTGAACAAAGTAAACTTATTCGAGATATTTCCGGTTCAGAAAAATCTAAAACCTAAAATCTGAAATCTGAAATCAAAACCGTATATTTGCGTTTATTTTAATATAAGCATGGAGAACGATAAAGAAAAAAGCACCGCTGAATTTTACGAAAGATTAAAGACTGAGTTAGACAACAGTAACACTTGGCCGGCAGAATATTTGTATAAATTTATAATGCCTTCAGTTGCTGATAATGTTGAGAGAGTCGAAAGAGCTTTTGACAGTATGGGTGCGGTTATTAAAACAACAAAATCTAAAACAGGTAAATTTACCAGTGTTTCTGTAGATGTAACGATGAATAGTGCTGATGAAGTGATCGTTAAGTACAAAGAAGTTTCTACAATAGAAGGTATAGTTTCATTATAACTTATGGTCGAAAAATATAAAAAAGAAGTCGCAAATGACGTTGTTTTTAATTTAGAATACAATTCTGAAAGACAGCGTTTACTTATTCCGGAATATGGTCGTCATTTACAAAAATTGATTGATCAGGCAACCGTTATTGAAGATGCTGAAACGCGTAATAAAGCGGCAAAGTATATCATTCAGGTAATGGGAAGTTTGAATCCGCATTTACGTGATGTACCGGATTTTCAGCATAAATTATGGGATCAGCTTTTTATCATGTCTGATTTTAAATTAAATGTAGAATCTCCATACCCAATTCCATCTCGTGATGTATTGCAACTGAAACCGGATGTTTTGCAATATCCGCAGAACTTTCCGAAATACAGATTTTATGGGAACAATATCAAATATATGATTGATGTTGCCAATAAATGGGACGACGGCGAAATGAAAAATGCATTGGTTCTGGTGATTGCCAACCATATGAAAAAATCATACTTAAGTTGGAATAAAGACACCGTAAAAGACGATGTTATTTTTGAACACTTATTTGAATTGTCAGGCGGAAAAATCAACTTACTTCAAAGTACAGAAGAACTTTTGAATACCACCGATTTATTGCGTACGAACAAACGTATCTCTAATAAAATCACACCAGCGGGACAACCAAAAATTCAAAGCAACAAAAACAATAATAAAGGCGGGAAGCCAAAACCTTTTCAGAAAAACAACAATCAGAAGAATGTTTAGGGAAAGTTGCTAAGAGGCTAAGTTACTAAGTTGCTGAGATTTTGTTTGAATGCAAACTCAGAACCTCAGAGCCTTGGAATCTTAGAACCTTTAAAAGAAAACAATAGAAAAAGTGGCTAAGAAGCTAAGTTACTAAGTTCCTGAGATTTTGTTTGAATGTAAACTCAGAACCTCAGAGCCTTAGAATCTTAGAACCTTTAAAAAAAAAACAATAATAAAAAAAACGGCTAAGTTGCTAAGAGACTAAGATCCTGATTTTTTTCAGAAGCTTAGTGCCTCAGAACCTTAGAACCTCAGAACCTAAAAAAAGAATATGGGAATTTTTAAAATCGAAGGAGGAATACCTTTAAAAGGAGAAATCACTCCGCAAGGAGCAAAAAATGAGGCATTACAAATTTTATGTGCAGTGCTTCTAACAGGAGAAAAGGTAAGAATTAATAACATTCCGGATATTATCGATATCAATAAATTAATCACTTTGTTGGGGAATTTAGGGGTGAAAATTCAAAGAAACGAACCAGGTTCTATTACATTCCAGGCAGATGAGGTAAATGTTGGGTATTTAGAAACAGAAGCTTTTAAGAAAGAGGGTGGAGCACTTCGTGGTTCTATCATGATTGTTGGGCCGTTATTGGCTCGTTTCGGAAGAGGATATATTCCAAAACCGGGAGGAGATAAAATTGGTCGTCGCAGATTAGATACACACTTTGAAGGTTTTATTAACCTTGGAGCAAAATTCAGATACAACAGAGAAGATCACTTTTATGGTGTAGAATCCCCAGAAGGAGGTCTTACAGGAACAGACATGTTACTTGATGAGGCTTCTGTTACAGGAACCGCAAACATTGTAATGGCAGCGGTTTTAGCGAAAGGAGTAACAACAGTTTATAATGCTGCTTGCGAGCCTTACTTGCAACAGTTATGTAAAATGTTGAATTCGATGGGAGCTAAAATCACCGGAGTTGGTTCTAATTTACTGACTATCGAAGGTGTTGAAAGCCTTGGTGGTTGTGAACACAGAATTCTTCCGGATATGATTGAAATCGGTTCTTGGATTGGTCTTGCAGCTATGACAAAAAGCGAAATTACAATCAAAAATGTAAGCTGGGAAAATTTAGGTTTGATCCCGAACACATTCAGAAAATTAGGAATTACAATCGAAAAACGTGGCGATGATATTTACATTCCTGCTCATACAAATGGGTACGAAGTAAAAACTGATATTGACGGTTCTATCTTAACTATTGCTGATGCACCATGGCCAGGATTTACACCTGACTTATTGAGTATCGTTTTGGTGGTGGCAACACAAGCTAAAGGCGATGTTTTGATTCACCAAAAAATGTTCGAAAGCCGTTTGTTTTTCGTTGATAAATTGATTGATATGGGAGCAAAAATTATGTTATGTGATCCACACAGAGCGGTGGTGATGGGGCATAATTTTGAATCTCAGCTTAAAGCTACAACAATGTCATCTCCGGATATTCGTGCGGGTATCTCATTGTTAATTGCTGCTTTATCTGCAAAAGGTACAAGTACAATTCAAAATATAGAACAAATCGACCGTGGATACGAGCGTATCGACGAGCGTTTAAGAGCTATTGGAGCAAAAATCGTGAGAGCATAGTTAAAAAATCTCAAATGACGAATGAACAAAAAGCTATAAAAGCTACTTATTTTAGTATAGCTGGAAACACCTGCCTTGCCCTTGTAAAAGGATTGGCAGGTTTTTTTGGCAATTCTTATGCCTTGATTGCCGATGCGATCGAATCAACAACGGATATATTTTCGTCTTGTTTGGTGTTATTCGGAATCAAATATTCAAGTAAACCGGCTGATGAAAATCATCCATACGGACATGGTCGTGCCGAACCTCTGATTACCTTTTTGGTAGTTGGCTTTCTAATTACTTCTGCAACGATTATTGGGTACGAAAGCATTGCCAATATTCAAACCCCACACGATTTACCAAAATCATGGACCTTGTATATTTTAGGTCTGATTATTATCTGGAAGGAATATTCATTCCGATTGGTAATGAAACGCAGTAAACAAACCAATAGTTCTTCTCTAGCGGCAGATGCCTGGCATCATCGCAGTGATGCTATAACTTCTATTGCGGCATTTGTCGGAATTTCAATTGCCCTGATTATGGGAAAAGGTTATGAATCTGCCGATGACTGGGCGGCACTTTTTGCTGCTTTCTTCATCTTATACAATAGCTATAAAATTTTCAGACCCGCTCTTGGTGAAATCATGGACGAAAATCTAAACGCCGATTTGGTAGAAGAAATTCGCATTACTTCTTTGACAGTTGACGGCATTTTAGGAACAGAAAAATGTTTTATCAGAAAAGCAGGAATGCAATACCATGTTGACCTTCATGCTATAGTGTCGGCAAAAATTTCGGTAAAAGAAGGACACGAATTATCACATAAATTACAGGATACCCTCAAAGAAGTAATCCCTCAATTAGGAAATGTTTTAATCCATATTGAACCGGATGATTATCATTAGGGAGTTGCTAAGTGACTAAGATGCTGAGGTTCTAAGTATAAAAAAAATCCGCTTGTTCTTTGAAGGAATAAGCGGATTTTTTTATGTTGTTACTTGTGGGATATCACTATTTTTTTGCGCTTTTAAAGAAAGAAAATTTCTATTTCTAAAGTAATGAAAGGTAAAACCTTTCGGATACTCAGTTCCCAATCCATTTTGTCAGTTCGAGCGAAGCCGAGAACCGCAATGCAATTCAAAAACTTAGTCCCTCAGAATCTCAGAGCCTTAGCCACTTCCTCCTAATCCAACACATTTAGAATTTTCAATCCAAAAACAACTCCGTTTTGTTGGATGCCGCCTTGATAAGAATGTACATAATCTATTCTGAATAGTTTGAATTTCCCAAATCCCAGATTATCTAAACCAACGGTAAATTCGGTATAAGGCTTTCGGTCCGGAATCGCCAGGGAGTGAAATCCTAAATTCAAGGTTGATTTTAATAGATTCAATAATGGAATTTTATTCATGATAAATCCGGTGTCATTGTATTCTAAATGACTTTCAAAATAACTGTCGTTAGTGCTGTTTGCGTAATAGGGCATTAAGTTGAAAACATTTAGATAGCGATCAGCTGTTCCAATATGCGTCTGATTTCCGTTAAAATGTTTGTAATCTATAAAAGAAATATTTTCTGCATTAAAGAATTTCCCCGCTCTGAAACTCGTTCCCAGTAAACCTTTATTGGCTAATGCTAAGTCGTATTGTATCAAAGCTGCGATTCGGTCAAATTCATAGTTTTTTTCGCTTGCCGCAAAGGCTTTTTCATAAGTTAAATACAGTGTTGGGTATTTGTCGTTTTTAACATTGAATCTTGCGTTGGGTCTTGAAATGTATTTGTTTCCAAAATTAATTTGCGTGGTTAAGCTGGTTTTGAGTACATGATGCTGATTGAAAGCAGGGGTATCAAAATCATTTGGCGCCAAAGGATTATTAGAAGAGTACATATCATCTCTTTTAAAGAAAGAATAGTCGGTAGTATTAAAAAGTGGTTTTCGCTGTTCATAGGCCATTTTAGCATTCAAAGTGATGCCGTTTGCAACATTTTGCGAATAGTTAATTTGAGCAAATTCCAGATTGTAGAGTTTCATGTAATTGTCTTTAAAAAACAAGGAACTGACAGAATTTACAATTTTAGAGATAGGTTCCGCGCCATTAAACTGTACTGCTTTTGTTCCTCCCGAAGCACTGATTGTAGCAAAATTTGTGTTGTTGAATTTATGGTGAAATTGAGCTGTAGCGCGGAAACGTTCGTCTGAAAAACCATAATTAAAAGTAGTTTTTATCAGAGTGCTTTTTCCTTTTTCTTCATCCCATTTTTTAAAAGAAAAACCGGTATCGAAATTAAAACCCTGAACGGTATTAAAACTTAAGGAAGAAATGTCTAATAAACCATCGTAGGTAAAAGAATGTTGCTTGAAGGTATTCTTGTAATTGTAACCCGTTAATACATCTAAGACTTTAAATTTATTGTTTTTTGCATCAACAGAATCGGTGTATTTCTGTGATTTTCTGATGGTTTGAATGCTGTCTTTTTTGGTGTAATCGTTGCTTTCTTCAATTGTTAACGGAATAGGACGAATCTCATTCCAAAAAGCGTTGTCTTTTTTGTTGGCGTTGGCCTCAAAAGCTACAATTTCGTTCCCAAATGTTTTCTTTGCAAAAGAATCCGGAAAATCATAATTGGAATAAATGTAGTTGAAATGGGCAGAAAATTTGATGCCAAAGATACCAGCCTTAAACGATAAAGTTTGGGCATTTTTGGACCATATTTTATTTTTCGAATGATAACTAAAGCTTTGTTTTAAAGTCATAATTTCGGTAAGTTCATTTTTCATTCGATATCCTTTTATATCAAAATCTACTGCATACAAGGCAAAACTATCATCAACAATATAAATGTAGCCTTCAAAAACAGGTTCTTTATCCCGTTTTGGAATTACTTTTATTTTGTTTATTTCCTGGTTATTGGAATCAAAAAAAGTTCCTTCCAATTTGTATTTGTAATAATTGAAAGCATTATCGGCCAATGGAGAAATTAATTTCACATCAAAATCTAAAGTATTATCGTAAAAATCATAAGTAGATAAAGCAGCTGTATTGTAGCTGTAACCTCTGTTGTTTCCGGAGATTTTAGAAGCAATAATTTTCTCCTTCAATTTGTCCGGCTTTTCAAAAGTGATCTTGGAAACGGTTTCGGATAAGTACAAAATTCCTGTTCCTGTTGAGTCCAGATTGGAGGCCATATCTGCACCAAGATCTATTTTTTGACCTAATATTTTTTTAGGTAAATCTTTGATTTTAAACATTCCCTTTGAGTAAAAATCTGCTGTATACCGTGCTGTTTTTTGAGAGTTTTCTTTTTTGTTTGCAATTGCACTTCGGATTATGGCATTGGCAGGATTGTTTTTAGGGTCGATGACGACCTCATTTAAAACAAAATTTTCTTCTTGCATTTTTACATCCAGAACAATGGTTTTGGTGTCAGGTGAAACGGTGATTTTTTGGGTTTTAAAACCTAAGTACTGAAAAGTAATTTTGTTTTTGCCAATGTCTTTTACAGTAAGTTGGTATTTTCCCTGCTCGTTTGAAGTGGTGCCGGTATACGTGTTTTCCTCAAAAACAGAAACAAAGGGTAGTGGGTTTCCTTTTTCATCGGTAATAGTTCCTTTGATTTGAGCAAAGTTGGAAAGAGAAAAAAGTAAAAAGGCTAATAAAGTATAGTTTCTCATAAAAAGTTGGTTATCCTGCAAAAATAGGAGAACTTAAAAGAGAGTCTATTAAAGATTTGTTAAATAGAGTATTACAAAAAGGACTGAATTGCCAGCTCATAACTTTTTAAACCAAAGCCTAAAATGACACCCTTAGCATTTCCGGATAAATACGATTGATGTCTGAAACTTTCACGAGCGTAGGTGTTTGAGATATGAACTTCAATAACAGGTGTGGTAACTGCTTTCATAGCATCACCTAAACCGATAGAGGTGTGGGTATAAGCTCCGGCATTTAAAATAATCCCGTCAAATGTGAAACCACATTCCTGGATTTTGCCAATCAGTTCCCCTTCAATGTTACTTTGATAATAAGAAAGTTCAATGTTAGGATATTTTTCCTGCAGTGTTTCAAAATATGCTTCAAAAGTTTGACTTCCGTAAACTTCCGGTTCTCTTTTTCCTAAAAGATTCAAATTGGGTCCGTTAACAATGCAGATTTTCATAAGTTGATTTTAAATTAATTAAGGTGTTTTAGGGAAGCCATTTCACATTTCACAAAAAACATTTTACAAGAGTGGTAAAAATAAAAAAACCGCTCCAATTAATAGAGCGGTTTTGGTAAAAGTATGTGATATTATTTTTAGAACATAAATCCTGCTGATAATTGTACAGTTGAGTTTTTAATATCTGCATTTTTTGAAGCTTCAGTCAAACCTAGGCTGTAACGTCCTTGAACAAAAAGACTTTTAGTAATTTTAAATCCAAGTCCTGCATTAAGTGCGAAATCAAATGTTTCTGCATTTTTTACATCAAAATCATTTTTTTCGCTTAATAAGAATGATGCTTGCGGACCAGCTTCAATACTAAAAGATTTACCTACATAGAATTTAGCCATCACAGGTATAGATAAATAACCTAATTCGTTTTTAAACTCTGAAACAGCATTTTTGTAAGTTGCACCTTGCGTAGAATACAAAAGTTCGGGTTGAATAGAAAAGCTATCAAGGATTTTTAGCTCTGCAACAACACCTGCATGGTAGCTTGTAATTCCTTCTTTGTCAAATCCTCCTGCGTCAATAGAGGTACCTCCTGTTTGGTTTGCGAAATTAACCCCCGCTTTAACCCCAAGTTGTAAAAATTGTGCCTGAATTGTTGCTGTTGTAGCTAGGAACAATACTGCTGCTAAAAGTATCTTTTTCATAAAATTGTTTTTTAGAATTAAAGTTGTTTTATAGGTCAAAACTACAGAATTAGTATTTTATTGTATTATATTTTAGATTAAATAATTACTATAATTCGCATGTTTTTTTAAATTTTTACTTTTTTTTGATTGAAATAATGATTCAATGATCTAAAGGTTAAACATTTACTTTCGCTAAAAAAAACATTTTTTTAAGGCCTGTTATTTGCTTGCTATCGCTTTTTTGTAATATAATTTTTAGATTTTATTTGTAGTGGGTAGGATGGAATAGTGGTAAAAACTTACTAATTTATGATATGAGCTTGTAAGTGTTAAAATTACGGATGTGTCAAATATTGGCTTTTTTTAACAGGTTTTTTAGTCTTATTAAGCCTTTATTTGTTAAAAAACAAATTATTTTTTAACAAGTATGCTTTTATATTTGTCCTCTATAATTCAAATAAAAAGTAAAGTAGAATGAAAAAAATTATTTTAACTGCTGTTGCAGTAATGGCTTTCGCATTTTCTAATGCACAAGAAACTAGATTTGGTGTTAAAGGTGGAGCTAACCTTGCTAATTTAACTGGTGATTACGAAGGTGCTTCATCTATGGTAGGTTTCCATGTTGGTGGTTTCGCAGAAATTAAATTAAGCGACAAATTTGCAATTCAACCAGAGCTTTTATATTCTGCTCAAGGAGCAAAAGTAAAACAGACTTTCTTTGAAGAGACAGATAAATATGATGTTAAGTTAAGTTACTTAAATATTCCAGTATTAGCTAAGTACTATGTAACTGAGGAGTTTAGTGTTGAGGCAGGTCCTCAATTAGGGGTTTTGTTATCTGCAAAAGCAGATGGAGAAAATGCTAAAGATTTTTACAAATCAGTAGATTTCGGTTTCAATGTTGGAGCAGGTTACAACTTAACTGAAGATCTTTCTGTTGGTGTTCGTTACACAGCTGGTTTGTCAAGTGTTGCTAAGACTCCAAAAGGTGATGCAGAATTTGAAGGTTTTGATGTACCTAGCATCGCTATTAGAAACAGTGTTTTAGCTTTATCTGTAGGATACAAATTCTAATTTATAGTTGAAAAATAGCAAAACCTCCCTGATTCAGGGAGGTTTTTTTATGGTTCAAAATTATTTTTTAGTAGTGATAATTCTATAGTTGCACTTTGGAATTTGAACAAAAAAGAAATTAAATGAAAAAAATGATGTTGACTGCTGTTGCAGTAATTACGTTCGCATTTTCTAATGCACAAGAAACCAGAATTGGTATTAAAGGGGGTGTTAATCTTACATCAATAAACGGATATGGTACTCAATCAACATCAAGAGTTGGATTTCAAGTTGGAGGGTTTGCAGAGATTAAAATTTCGGATAAATTTGCCATTCAACCGGAACTTTTGTTATCTACTCAAGGTAGGTGTACTGAAATATCTGGCTCTGGATTTGGGTTTAGAAGTAAAGATAAATCAAGTTTAGTTTATTTAAATATTCCGGTTATGGCTAAGTTTTATGTTGTTGATAAATTTAGTATTGAGGCAGGTCCTCAGATTAGATTTTTATTAGGGGCTAAATCTAAGTGGGAAGTGACAAGTGAGAATGGTGCTTTTTCAGGAAATGACGATGTGAAAAGTTCCTATGATGATTTAGATTTAGGAGTGAATCTTGGCGCTGGATATGATTTTACTAAGGATTTATCTGTTGGGTTTCGATATAATTTAAGCCTCACTTCTTATGGAAAAAGCCTTGATGGCAATAAAATTTATAACAGTGTTTATTTATTATCTGTAGGTTACAAATTCTAAAAGTTAAAAACTTCCTGATTCAGGAAGTTTTTTTTATTTATTAAATTATTTTGAAAGATTTTAGTTGTTAAATTTTTAACAGATATTGTTCTTTGTATACTTACTTATTTAATGAAATGAGTAAGATTAATGTCTTTTAAATCAATATGATGCAAGATATTTGGTGTGGTTTTAAAGTGTATTTGTGAATCGCTTTTTGAATTCTTTTATTAGGAATTTTAACATGCGTTTTATACGTTTGCGTTCTAAACTTTAACAAAATAAAAAATGAAAAAAATTGTTTTAACATTGGTTGCGATTTTGGCATTTGGATTTGTAAATGCGCAGAAAACCAGATTTGGAGTAAAGGGAGGTCTTAATGTTTCAACCTTTGCCGGAGGAAATTATTGGGATGCTAAATCTTTAGTAGGTTTCCACGTTGGTGGTTTTGCTGAGATTAAAATTATAGAGAGATTGGCCATACAGCCCGAGGTTTTGTTTTCTACACAAGGAGCAAAATTAGAGTCTTTTGGGAATTCTGATATCGATGCGAAACTGAATTATATTAATGTTCCTGTTTTGGCTAAGTTTTTTATAACTAAACAGTTCACTGTTGAAGCTGGTCCGCAAATTGGGTTTTTGACATCTGCAAAATATGATAGCTATAACGCAAAGGATTCTTATAAATCAATAGATTTAGGTTTTAATTTTGGAGCAGGATATCACTTTACAGATAATGTTTTTGTGAATCTTCGTTATACGGTAGGTTTGTCAAATATTGGGGATTACGATGTTGAAGATGCGGAAGAGTATTTTGACAGCCCTAAGAACAGCGTTCTTGCATTGTCTTTAGGTTATAAATTCTAGTAAATTAAAATAATACAAGTTAAAACCTTCCCTTAACCGGGAAGGTTTTTTTTTGGAAGTTAAAGCTTGGAGAATATTTATTAATCTATAAAGTAAGGCGAATAGGTGAAGAGTATTTTGGTATTAGTTATGATTTTTAATGTGTGATTTATCAAATTTAGGAAAGTTAGATTTGGTTTAATGACAAAGTTTATATGTGTATGATTTCAGAATTTATAGAAAGGCTATTGATTTGAATTTTATCTAAATGTATTTATGAAGTTTTTTTATAATCTTTATAAATTCTCAAATAAATGTTGAGTTTCTGTTTCTCAGGCATATGTGTAAATTCAGTAGGTTAGGGCTTTAAGACTGTTTTTTTTCTTATAAAAGCAAATAGTATTTTTGAAAGTATTTACTTTATTTTGTGTTTAAATTAATATTAAAAATTTTATATTATGATGAACAGCCTTAAAATGTCTGTTGTGTTTTCTTTTTGTTTATTAGTCTTGTCAAGTTGTGAAAAAGATAATAGCTCGGAGATGTCAAGTGATGAAGCTAGTAAAGCAAGTGTTGAGAAATTATATGATTCAAATTCAAATTTGAAAAGAGAATTTGGTAAGTCTTTGGTTAAATCCTTAGCCGAGAGTAAAGCGTTGAGAGATTTGATAAAGAATAAATCTTTAGAAATGTTTGATAATGATTATGAGGTTTTGTACCAAATGATAAAAGATGAAAGATTGGAGGGTAATATTACTGTAAGGGAGATTATACTTAAAAATTTGGGAAGTGAAGCTTTATTGAATTTAATTGAAGTAAGTAATCCTGCGCTTACATTTTTTGTTCCTGAATTACCTGAAAATTCGTTTTCTGCTAGTATTTGGGATACAGAAAAGCAGATACCTAAAGTTGCTATTGCATTAACAACAAGTAATGATGTGCCGATTATAAATGAAGATGGAACTGAGGATATAATCAAAGCGAAGGAGATTCCTAGTTTTCCTGTAATTGTTATTAAAGACAATGAAAGGGTTGTTGTCTCAAGGAACAAGGGATTCGGTAAGTTAAAAACTAGGTCTTTGAGAAATGCTAGTGGTATAGAGTTTAAATTTATTGATGATTGTTTTGATAAATCTAAAAATGCTAAGAAAGAAACTTCACGTAACATATCTTCAGTTGCTTTAGATGCAAAAATTATTAATGCTTATAATATGTATGCTACTGCTGATGGTTGGCATAGAGATTTCATTTATTATGGTATCACACCAACGACAACTAAAGGGCCTTTCAAGTATGATTTCCAAGAAACTGTAAAATCATTTACATTATTAGGAGATCCTACCGCAGCTTTTAATTCACTTGCGGATCAAACAGGAGATCCAGTGATAGCAGAAAAAGCATTAGCGGATAATATGGCTGGCGACTTTACAATTTCAAACTGGAGTAAGGGAAGTTTTGAGTTTAAAATTAGAATAATAGTTAATGGTAAAAATGGAATAGGAAGTGAAATAGTAAAATATTTCAATGTGCCATTGGGAGATTTATTTGATTTTACTTTTGTAAAGGCTGAGAAGGGATGGAATAGAAGGGATGTTTATCATCGTAAAATAAATAGTATCAAGACGATACATTTGAATATCCCAATTTTTAATTGGGATCTTGATCAATACGCATCTACTATTAAGATTAACGTTGAAGAGGTCGATTTAACAGAAACTATTGTTTTAACTGATACAAGAAGTGTCGAGTTTGCGACTAATTTTAGTATCGATGCTGCTTTTGGTACTCTTACAAAAGTAGGTTTAAAATATGGGTCTAGTCTTAAGACTATAACGACGAGTACAGTTCAGAGAACGTTCACACAAGGAAATGATTTGTTAGGTGATGTTATTGTGAATTTTGCAGATAATATTATTGTTAACGAATCAAGTCCTGGAGTTTATCAAACTAGAGAATATAGTTCTGGGTTGTATTCTATAGCAATTGAACCGACTAGGGTTCAGTAGAGTTCGGTTTTTTATAAATAGACCTTCCCCTAACCCGGAAGGTTTTTTTATACCCAAAAATGTTTTACTTTGCACGTATGAATTGGAATACCTACATAAAAGATTATCAATCGTATTTGCGAATCGAAAGAGGATTGTCTAAAAATACAATTGAAAATTATGGTTTCGATATCGGACGATTGTGTCTTTTTTTAGAGACGAACGGTATTGAAGTTTCGCCATTGAAAATCACAGATGAAACCGTACAGCAGTTTATTTATGACGTTTCAAAAGAAGTGAATCCAAGGTCTCAGGCCCGAATTATTTCTGGTTTGAAAAGTTTTTTCAATTATTTAGTATTTGAAGATTACAGAAAAGACAGCCCGTTAGAATTAATTGAAGCCCCAAAAACGGGACGGAAATTACCGGATACCTTGTCTGTTACGGAAATCGATGCCTTAATTGCGGCTATAGATCTGAGTTCAAATGAAGGAGAAAGAAACCGCGCTATTTTAGAGACTTTATACGGCTGTGGGCTCCGGGTTTCGGAATTGGTGTCGCTTAAGATCTCTGATTTGTATTTTGAGGAAGGTTTTGTTAAAATCACCGGAAAAGGAAATAAAGAGCGTTTTGTCCCGATTGGTAAGTTCACTGAAAAGTACATCCGCATATATCAAAGCAGTATTAGAAATACATTAAATATAAAAAAAGGTTACGAAGATACTTTGTTTTTAAACCGCAGAGGAAGTCAGCTTACGCGTTCCATGATTTTTGCTATTATAAAAGATCTGGCCGTAAAAGTAAATCTGAATAAAAATATTAGTCCTCATACTTTGCGTCATTCATTTGCAACCCATTTGCTCGAAAATGGAGCTGATCTGAGATCGATTCAGTTAATGCTTGGACATGAGTCAATTACAACTACTGAGATTTACGTTCATTTGGACAGAAGTTTTCTGAAAGAAGTGATACACTCTTTTCATCCCCGAAAATAATTTCGAATAATAATTGTGATCAACTGTCGTTTTTCTTTTTAAATTTTAATATATTGGGTATATATTTTACATACAGGAAAATATAGGGTTGTTTTCTTACTTTTTTATCTTGAATAGGGTGTAGGGAGTTCAAATTAAATAAAATAAGTAATATATGGTTTTTGATTTGTATGGAAGTGAGGATTGCTTAGAGGTAAATAATTTTTACAGAAAGCTGTTTGCAGAGATGCCGGATTTACTTTTTCAATTTATTATTGATCGCGATAATAAATATTCTTTTCCACTTGTCAGTAAGTCTGCGGATGCTATTTTTGAACTTACCGCTAGTGATTTTACTAGTGATATTAAGTTAATTATTTACGATAGGATATTTGCTCAGGACAAAGAGTTGTTCTTTACGTCTTTGGTAAAAGCAAGAAAAGAGATAAAGCCCTGGGAGATCGAATTTAGAGCGGTCTTGCCTAAAAAAGGACTGCGCTGGTTTAAGGTTTCTTCTAAAACCGAACTAGCTGCAGATGGTGGTGTTGCTTTTTTTGGCCATATTTCTGACATTACAGATCTAAAAGAGAAAGAAGAGAATCTTCGTATTTCTGAGGAGCGTTTTCAGTTTGCTTTGGAGGCTTCAACTGCAGGTATTTGGGATTGGGACATGGTGACCAACCGTGTTTTTTATTCGTCCTTGTCATTGAAAATTTTAGAGCTGGAGTCAACCGATATTTTTGATGATCCGGAACGTTGGGATAAAATCGTGCATCCCGATGATCTTCCTAAGTACTATTCAGATATTAAGGACCATTTTGAGAATAAAATTCCCTATTACGAAAATTATCATCGTGTCATGACGTCCAGCGGTAATTATAAATGGATACTTGACAGAGGAAAGGTAATCAAGCGCGATGAGAATGGAAAACCTTTGCGTGTGATCGGAACGCACACGGATGTCTCTTCGCAAAAAGAAAAAGAACTGGATCTTATAAAAACAATGAAATTATACAGTGATCAGAATAGCCGATTGCTGAATTTTTCTCATATTGTTTCGCATAATCTAAATACACAGGCCGGGAATATAAAATCGATATTAGACTTTATCGATGCGGATGTTAACAAACAAACTGTTGACGAAATGTTAGAGCATTTAAGAACCGTTTCCAATGACCTGAATGAAACTATTTCTAATCTGACCCAGATTGTAAAGACGCAGAGTAATATCAATATCATTGTGGTTCCTTTGAGGTTAAGTGAATATATTGAAAAAACGATTTTTACCATTAGAGGGCATGACAGACAAAAAAATGTTTCGATTGTAAATAATGTTCCCAAATACGTGAGCATCAATTTTAATCCGGCTTATCTTGAAAGTGTGTTATTGAATTTCACAACAAATGCTATAAAGTACGCGCACCCTGATCGGGACCCCGTTATTATTTTTGATTTTGCAATTGAACCGGACGGTTTTAAATCACTTAAGATTACCGATAACGGTTTAGGGATTGATTTGAACGTTTATGGTGATCTTTTATTCGGAATGTATAAAACCTTTCATAAACATCGCGAAGCACGCGGAATTGGATTGTATATTACCCGAAATCAAATTGAAGCGATGAAAGGCTCTATCTCTGTTGAAAGTGAAGTAGGAGTAGGGACAAGCTTTAAAATTGTATTTAATGATATATGAGGTTTAGGTGATTTGGGATAGCTGAGACCAAGTTGGGGTTTAAATTCCAATATTTTAAATTCCAAATTCCAATTTTAAACGGGAACTATGCGGGGCTTGTGGGTGATAAATTGTTTAAATTAATAAAGAGTTTTGGATGCTTTTTTTTGTCATTTCGAGGTACGAGAAATCACACAAGTAGCTCACGTCCAATTGGATGTGGTTTCTGATACATAGAAATGACAAGAGTAGGAGAAGTGGGAGTAAAAATCAATGCTAAAAACAGTTAAACTCATTTTATACAAGGTTTAGGTATTACGTAAAAACAACAAAGGCTGTCTTTCTCAAGACAGCCTTTGTTGTTATATAAATCGGAGATTACTTCGCAATATTAACAGCTCTTGTTTCTCTAATTACAGTTACTTTTACCTGACCAGGATACGTCATTTCTGTTTGAATTTTTTGAGAAATCTCAAAAGATAAGTTGGCAGCGTTATCGTCAGAAACTTTTTCGCTTTCTACGATTACACGAAGTTCTCTACCAGCTTGAATAGCGTAAGCGTTTTTAACACCGCTGAATCCGTAAGCTACTTCTTCAAGATCTTTCAAACGTTGAATATAAGAATCCAATACCTGACGTCTTGCGCCTGGTCTTGCACCTGAAATAGCATCACAAACCTGAACGATTGGTGATAACAATGATTTCATTTCGATCTCGTCGTGGTGTGCTCCAATGGCGTTGCAAACTTCTTCTTTTTCACCATATTTTTCTGCCCATTGCATTCCTAATAAGGCGTGAGGTAAATCACTTTCTGTATCCGGCACTTTACCAATATCGTGAAGTAAACCGGCTCTTTTTGCCAGTTTTACATTTAGGCCTAATTCAGCTGCCATGATACCACAAAGTTTAGAAACCTCTCTCGAGTGTTGTAATAAGTTTTGTCCGTAAGAAGAACGGTATTTCATTCTACCAACTACTTTTATCAATTCAGGGTGTAAGCCGTGAATTCCTAGGTCAATAACGGTACGTTTACCTACTTCGATAATTTCGTCGTCAATTTGTTTGGCTGTTTTAGCTACAACTTCTTCAATTCTTGCCGGGTGAATACGTCCGTCAGTCACCAATTTGTGTAAAGCCAAACGGGCAATTTCTCTACGTACAGGATCAAAACAAGAAAGAATAATCGCTTCCGGTGTATCATCAACAATGATTTCAACTCCAGTTGCAGCTTCTAAAGCTCTAATGTTACGACCTTCACGACCGATGATTCTACCTTTTACATCGTCAGATTCAATGTTAAAAACAGAAACGCAATTTTCAACTGCTTCCTCTGTTCCAACTCTTTGAATGGTATTGATAATGATTTTTTTAGCTTCTTGCTGTGCAGTAAGTTTTGCCTCTTCAATAGTATCCTGAATGTGAGACATTGCTTTACTCTTAGCTTCGGCTTTTAAACCTTCTACTAATTGTTCTTTAGCTTCTTCTGCAGAAAGTCCTGAAATTACTTCAAGCTGTTGTAATTGGCTTTTGTGTAATTTGTCAACTTCTGTTTGTTTCTTGTCTAAAACTTCAATTTTGTTGTTGTATTCTTGTGTTTTAGCTTCGAAATCGTCATTTACTTTTTTAGCTTTAGAAAGCTCATTTGATATTTGTGATTCTTTGTCTCTAACTCTTTTTTCAACTTCAGCTACCTTTTTATCTCGGGCTAAGATTACTTGTTCGTGTTCCGATTTTAATTCGATAAAACGTTCTTTTGCCTGAAGAATTTTGTCTTTTTTAGTGTTTTCGGCTTCTAAATTGGCGTCTTTTAAAATTGAGGCTGCTTCTTTTTTAGCGTTTTTGATTAAATTAGAAATATTGCTTTTTTCGATAATTTTAGCGATTGCAAACCCTGCCGCAATTCCTATAATACCTGAAATAATGATCGTTATTATGTCCATGTTGTTAAAATTTATATATAAAAAAGCCTACATTAATTGCTTGAATAAACTCGTAAAGACAAGTTTTGAGCTAACTCACTGTTCAAGTTTCCTCGCAAAAAAGCGTGGCATGCTCTAGTAGTGATGATTCGCTCATTCTAAATTGTTAGTGTTGAGTTTACCAAAAATGAACTAATGTAGGCAGTATCTTAGTTTTTGTAAAGAACGTTTAATTTTCGAGATATTGATCTAAAAGTAAATTTAATCTTTTAATTCTTTCGATGGTTTCGTGACCATCAACATTATAATCAATTTGTTTTTGTTCTACTTGTGAAGCAAATTGTAAAGCACACATGGCTAATACATCCTGCTTGTCGCGAACCGCATAACTTTCTTCGAATTGCTTGATCATAGCATCAATTTTTTTAGAAGCACTTCTAAGTCCCTCTTCCTGATTTGGTTCTACCGTTAATGGATAAACCCGATCTGCAATTGATATTTTAATTCTAAGCTTTTCGTCCATGTTTCCTAGTCTGATAGTTGTGCTATACAGTAATCAATTTCGCGAATTAATGAATTTATTTTAAGCTTTGTCTCTCTCTTATTATTGTCACTGCCCAGCAATGAATTGGCTATCTTAAGTGTTTCGTATTGCTTTCTCAAAGCGTCCATTTCTTCAGATTTTTTCTGAATGATTTGCGAAGCTTTGGCTAGTTCTAATCTTAATTCCTGATTGTTTTTCTCCAGTGCCTTTGATTTCTCAAAAAGCTTTTCGACTTTATATTCAAGAGTATCAATTATTTCGGCAATTACACTCATTATAAATCCTAATTCATTACTTAATCATACAAAGTTAGTATTCCTTTTTATTAATGCAATTTTTTATCGATTTTTTTACATTAAAAATAGGCAATTGAATGAAATTCAATTCATTGTATTATTGTAGCTTTTTACTCGGTTTTGGCCTCATATTTTTTTATCTTAGCAAAAATGTTGGTTATGAGATTTTCAATACTTGTTCTGTTTTTATCTAATTTTATTTGTGCTCAGACGCAATATCCTAAAGATTATTTTCGTCCGCCGCTGGATATTCCGATGCAACTTTCAGGTAATTTTGGGGAGTTGCGACCGAATCATTTTCATGCCGGTTTCGATTTGAAAACCAATCAAAGAGAGGGGCTAAATGTATACGCCGTTGCGGATGGTTATGTGTCCAGAATCAAAATTTCTACTTTTGGTAACGGTAAATGTATTTATATCACACATCCCAATGGGTACACTTCTGTTTACGGACATTTGCAGACTACATTGGGTCCGATTCAGGATTATGTTCAGAAAACACATTATAAGGAACGTTCTTTTGAAATAGAAATGTTTCCAAAACCAGACGAATTGCCCGTTACAAAAGGACAATTGATTGCGCTTTCAGGAAATACCGGATCGTCAGAAGGTCCGCATTTGCATTTTGAATTTCGTGACTCTAAAACGGAATTTGTTATTAATCCAATGTTTTTTGGCTTTGATCAAAATATAAAAGACACAAAAAAACCTACGATTTCAAGTTTGTTGGTTTATCCGATAAACGAAAACACCGTCGTAAATCTATCCAAACAGCCTTTATTGTTAAGTCTGTCACTTCAGAAAGACGGAACCTATCTCGCAGGAAAAGTAAAAGCAAATGGTGCGATTGGCTTTGGGATTAATGCTGTTGATACCGATGATGTTTCTTTTAATAAAAATGGAGTTTTTAATGTCTCTACTTTTTTAAACGGAAATCAAAATTACAACTATCAGTTTAATACGTACTCCTTTGATGAGATGCGTTTTATCAACGCGTTTATCGATTATCCGAGATATAAAAAATCAGGACAGCGTATTCAGAAGCTTTTTATGAAAACGCCTTTTGCTTTAAGTATTATAAAAACAGATTCGCTGCGCGGAATTATCCCGGTTGCTCCCAATTTGACATCGACTTACAAGATTGAGGTTTCGGATTATTATGGGAATTTAAATTCGGTGACGGTTCCAGTTGAATATGATGCCGCTACGCCAATAGTAACCGCAGAACCAATAGCGTCAAAGTATGTCGTTCGTTATAATAAAGATTCTAATTTCGAAAAAGACAATATGTCCGTATTTTTTCCTGCGGGAACTTTTTATGAGGATTTTAATTTGAATTTTGATGTAAAGAACAACCGAATTTATATTCATGAAGATGTAGTTCCGGTGCATTCTAATTTTACCGTTACTATAAAAGATGCTACTTATCCGGAAGAGCTCAGAGATAAATTGTTTATTGCCAGATTTAGCGGAAACAGCAAGAGTTACAATGGAACGATCCGCAAAAATGATGTTTTTACGACTAAATCAAAAATTCTGGGACAATTCGGATTGGTGCTCGATACGATAGCGCCGGTCATCAGAATTGCAAAACCAATTCAGGACAAATGGATCAGCGATATGAAAACAATTCAGTTTACGATCGGGGACAGTTTGTCTGGAGTTAAATCGTATAATGGTTATTTAAATGGAAATTGGATATTGTTTGAATATGATAATAAAACGAGAAAAATTACGCACCGCTTTGAAGATGGGATTGTCGCAGAAGGTGCTAATGATTTAAAAATTGAAGTAGTTGATAATGTAGGAAATTCTACTACCTTTGAAACTCACTTTTTTAGAAGTCAACAAAAATAAAATCAGACATTTGAATCGTAGTAAGTTAATATTCGTCTTCTTTTTTTTGTGCATAGGTTATGTTTCGTTTGCGCAAAAAGCCCGTGTTAAAGGAATCATTTTAGATAGTGAAAAACGACCTGTATCCAGTGTGAATATTTCTTTTTTGGGAAATGCTTCACAAACAGACTCAAATGGTTTTTTTGAAGTTGAAGTTCCTTCCAATAGAAAAGTAGCTTTGATCTTTACTCATATTTCATTAAAAATGATGAGTCTTACGGTAAATTTAAAAACCAATGAAGTTTTTGTCTTTAATCCTGTAATGAGCAATTCCGAAGAGCAAATGGGAGAAGTTTTCGTGTCTTCCAAGAATAAAAAGAGGGTGCAGGGAATTACAGTTATTGATGCTGCAACAATTAAAAAGGTTCCCGGAGCAAATGCCGGAATCGAGAATATTCTAAAAACCTTACCCGGTGTAAATTCAAATAATGAACTGAGTACACAATATGCGGTGCGAGGTGGAAATTATGACGAAAATCTGGTTTATGTAAACGAAATAGAAGTATATCGTCCTTTTTTGATTCGTTCGGGACAACAGGAAGGTTTGAGTTTTACCAATACTGACTTAGTTCAGAATGTTGATTTTTCTGCAGGAGGATTTCAAGCTAAATTTGGTGATAAACTTTCTTCTGTTTTGGATATTACGTACAGAAAACCTACTGAGTTTGGTGCTTCCTTAGAAGCAAGTTTGTTAGGAGGGAGTGTATCGGTTGATGCAGTTTCCAAAAATAAAAAATGGTCCGCCGTTACCGGAGTCCGATATCGAAATAATAGCCTGCTTGTAAACAGTCAGGATACGCAAACGAATTACACCCCGACTTTTGTTGATGTTCAGACCAACATAAATTATGATATTTCCGAAAAATGGCAAATGAGTTTTTTGGGGAATATCTCTCAGAACAAATATTTATATCAGCCTTTAACACGCGAGACCAAATTTGGAACAATTGATCAGCCAATGGCGCTCGCCGTTTATTATGAGGGTCAGGAAAAAGACCAATATGATACTTATTTTAGTGCTTTGAAAACAACTTATAAAGTGTCGCCAGGTTTTACTTTAAAATTTATAGGCTCTTTATTTCATACCATAGAAAAAGAACATTTCGATATTTTGGCGCAATATCGATTAGGAAATGTAAATCCGGATGGGACAACTTCTATTGATGATGTTGATTTCACACGCGGAATAGGTTCTCAGCTTAATCATGCCAGAAACGATCTCGATGCTCTGATTGCAAATGCAGAAATAAAAGGTTTTAAGGAATGGATAGATGGTCAGTTGGAATTTGGTATGAAGTATACCCGCGAGTCCATTCGGGATCGGATAGCGGAGTGGGAAATGATTGATTCGGCTGGGTTTTCTATACGACCGCCAATTATTGGTCTTCCGGAAAACAACCAGCCTTATGTGCCCTATGCGGGACTGTTGTTGCCGTACCAGGATGTCCGTGCGACGAACTTTAATACGATAAACAGATTTTCCGGATATGCACAATGGAATCAGAAAAAGACAATTGGTTCCAATCAGATTTGGTATAATATCGGAGCGCGTTTTCAGAGCTGGTCCGTGCAAGGAGCTACTGAGGAAGGTAAAAATCAAATTGTTTTCAGTCCGAGGGCTCAGTTTGCTATAAAACCGGATTGGGATATGGATATGGTTTTCAGACTTTCAGGTGGATTGTATTATCAGCCTCCTTTTTATAGAGAGCTGAGGGATTTAAATGGAATGGTGAATCCAAATGTAAAAGCACAGCAGTCTATAAATATTGTTTTGAGTAACGATTACAGTTTTAAAATGTGGGATCGCCCTTTTAAATGGGTGACGGAGGTGTACTATAAATCACTTTCAGATGTAAATACGTACTCGGTAGATAATGTTCGTATTCGTTACGTGGCTAATAACAATGCAAAAGCATACGCACAGGGTCTTGATTTCAGGTTGAATGGAGAGTTTGTTCCGGGAACAGAATCTTGGATAAGTTTTGGGTATTTGAGAACAGAAGAGAACTATGAGAACAAAGGATATATCGCACGACCGACAGATCAACGATTAAAATTTGCCATGTTGTTTCAGGATTATATGCCTAATATTCCCAGTATTAAAATGTATTTGAATTTAGTGTATAATACAGGCGTGCCGGGAGGTTCTCCCGCTTATTCTGACCCGTATTTGTATCAGAGCAGACTTAATGATTATCGTCGAGCAGATATTGGTTTTGCTAAAGTTTTTGTAGATAGCAGTACCAGAACAGCTAAAACAAGCTGGTTGAAAAATTTCAAAGAATTGTCAGTTGGTTTTGAAATTTTTAATCTTTTCAACAATCAAAATGCGATAACCAATACCTGGGTGCGTGATGTGTACTCTAAAACACAATACGCCATCCCGAATTATATGACTTCGAGAGTTTTTAATATTAAGTTGAATGCGAGGTTGTAATTGTGGAATTGGTAAGAAGGAAAGCGTTTCTGTCTGATTTCTTGATATGAAAAATCTTTGATTCTTTCTTTAGGCTTTTTTTGGGATTGTATTTCTAAATATCCTTACTTTAGTAAAATTCAATAAAAATAAATAATACAGCCAAAAATACTATATTTGATAACCGAATATAATTAATGCAGATGAAAAATTATTTAAAATATATAGTATTAGTAATTGTCGGAACTCTAGCGAGTTGCCGTGATGAAGTTCAGAAACCTAAAGTTATTTACGATAGAACGAATAAGACCAGTAGTGCCGTAAAAACAGATTCAACTCAGATTGAAGTAGCAGATTTGCCTATTCAGATGGAAGGGACAAACTATTTGATTCATCCGGTAGGTGATTTGAGAGTGTATGAAAAAGGAACAAAAGCACGATACGGCTCTTCAAGTGTCAATGATGTAAGTTTTACGATTTCTAATTTGGGCGAATTTGAAATCACAGGTTATTTGCAAAACCTGAAATTTCAAAAAACAGATTCAGATTCAATTCGTCCTTTGACCGATAAACCGGCTTTGATTCTAACGGCTACGTATTTAAAAACAATTGCCGATAAAACACAGAATCAAGTTATGGTTTATACATTGGCCGATTCTGATACGAACAAAGACGGAAAAATCGATACTAGTGACATCAAAACATTGTATTTAAGTCATATTAGCGGAGAGAATTTTACCAAAGTTTCTGAAGATTTTCAGGAATTGGTAGATTGGAATTTAATCGAATCTAAAAACCGCTTGTATTTCAGAACAATCGAAGATACCAACCAAAACGGTCAATTTGATAAAAACGACGTTTTGCACTATAGCTATATTGATTTGGCGTCTAAAAAATGGGAAGTAAAAAGTTATAAGCCTATTTGATTTTTTTGCCACAGATTACACAGATTAGAATGATTTTTTTAATCTATACTATAAAGAAGCGCCTTTTAAAACTAATTTTAAAAGGCGCTTCTTTTTTTGATTATCTAGATTCTTTTGCCACGAATTTCACCAATTGCCACAAATTAATTAGTGTAATTGGTGTAATTGGTGTTTATTTTTTTGCGTCACAGATTAATAATTCTTTTAATCTCATCCGGTGCTTTTAAGTTGTTTATGGATAAGTCGTTTATACTCCATTTTTTTCGATTGTCTTGATCTTTTTGCCATGAATTTCACCAATTGCCACAAATTAATTAGTGTAATTAGTGCAATTCGTGTTTAATTTTTTTACATCACAGATTAATAATCATTTTAATCCTTTTAATCTGTGGCCAAAAAAAAAACTTAAATCAAAATATCGCTCTCTAAATCTGATTTTTCGATTTCAATCCCAAACCCTAAACGTTCTACCAATTCGATTACCAATTTTTTATACCAGTTTTCTGATTTTGGATGAATGTATATTTTTTCAATTAACTGATTGATATCAACATTGATTTTTATTCCGTCATTTAGCTTTATAGTGCTCTCAGAAGTATCTGTAATGATGCGTACTTCACGTTCGTATTGAAAGCTCTTTCTCTTAAATAAAAACGGAAAGAACGAATCATCAAAAGGAATGTATTCTTTTTTATAATCGATGTAATTTACTTTGCCGATATATTGATCAAAATTGTTTTCGGGTTTTAACGCTTTCTGCAACCTCCCAATAGTCGACTGAATAGCTAACCCTTCACTGTTTTGAGTGAAAATCTGCCACATAGCAAACGATTCGTATTCATTGATATGCCAACTGCTTATCGCTACTTTTTCGCGATGTGTTTTGTAATAACTTAAAAATTCGGGATTGTCAATCGCCAGTTTTTTAATCTCTTCGAAAGTAGGTTCGCTAAAAGTGCCTTCATATTGATCCTCAAATTTATCCGAACGGGACATAAATAACTTCTTAGAAAGCAGTATGTCAAGAAATTTAGACAAGTCCAGGTATTTCCAAACAACGGTGTCTGGATCTGCAGGCAGTTTTATGTTTGGATTGTTGATATACATTTATCTAATTTAATGATTTTTTTTGGGAAATCAAAAGGGAAGAGTCAAATGTTAAATATCAAAAAAATAGTCTACAGCCAATAATCTACAATCTAAAGTCTACAATCTACAATCTACAATCTAAAATCAGTAATTAAGATTCAAACGACTGCATCGTAACCAGTTTGTTATAAGTTCCGTTATGTGCGATTAATTCTTCGTGAGTTCCTTGTTCAACAATTTTCCCTTTTTGCATTACTACAATAAGATCTGCTTTTTGAATAGTTGAAAGACGGTGTGCAATTACAATCGAAGTTCTGTTTTGCATCATGTTTTCAAGGGCAATCTGAACAAATTTTTCGCTTTCCGTATCCAATGCAGAGGTAGCCTCGTCGAGAATCATAATCGGAGGGTTTTTAAGTACTGCGCGGGCAATAGATAAACGTTGTTTTTGCCCTCCGGAAAGTTTGTTTCCGCTATCTCCAATATTAGTGTAGATTCCTAGTGGCAGGTCTTTCACAAATTCATAGGCATTAGCGATTTTTAGCGCTTCGATAATTTCTTCATCGGTTGCGTCTAATTTTCCTAATGAAATATTTGCTTTTATGGTGTCATTGAATAAAATACTATCCTGAGTAACCAATCCCATTAAACTACGAAGCGATTGCAGGTTCATGTCTTTGATGTTGATGCCGTCAATAGAAATTGTTCCGTCATTAACATCATAAAAACGGGTCAGTAAATTGGCAATGGTACTTTTTCCACTTCCCGACTGACCAACAAGTGCAACAGTTTGTCCTTTTTTAACCGTAAGAGAAAAGTTTTTCAGAACTGTTTCCTCTTCATATTTAAAGTTGATGTTTTGAACATCAATCGCATAATCAAAAGTGGTTTTTTTGATGGCATCCGGTTTTGAGGTAATGGTGTTGTCCTGATCTAAAATCTCTAAAACACGCTCTGCTGCCGCATTTCCTCTTTTTACTCCATAAGAAGCTTTAGAAATAGCTTTTGCAGGTGTCAGGATGTTGTAGGCTAGTCCCATGTAAGCGATAAAAGAGGCACCGTCTAATGTTTTGTCAATTAAAACCATCTGTCCACCGTACCAAAGTAATATCGCAATTACGGTAATTCCCATAAACTCACTGGCAGGAGAAGCTAAGTTTTGACGATTTCCAATAGTATTTGATAAATTGAAAAAACGGTCTGTTGAACTCTGAAAAACAGAATTAAAGTAGTTTTCTGAATTGTAACCTTTTACGACCTTCAGGCCTCCAATGGTTTCCTCAATGGTTGAAAGAAATGTTCCTTGTTCCTGTTGAGCTTTTGTGGATTGTTTTTTAAGTTGTTTTCCAATCAATGAAATAATATATCCTGAAACCGGAATGAAAACAAAAACAAATAAAGTTAGTTTGGCGCTAATCACTAACATGGCACCTATAGTAAAAACGATTGTTAGGGGTTCTTTTACGATAAGTTCCAGAATGGCCAGAAAGGAGTTTTGAACCTCGTTAACGTCGGCAGAAATTCGGGAAATAACATCTCCTTTTCTTTTTTCAGAATAAAAAGCCAAAGGCAGTTCGAGTGTTTTTTTATACATGGCGTTTCGCATGTCTCTTAAAACACCATTTCTTAAAAAGGTGATAAAAAACATCGCTAAATAATCGACCAGGTTTTTTAGTAAAAATATCGAAATAATTACGGCTACCATGATAGATAAGGTATAACCAATATCATGTTTCTCAGTAGTTGTCGTGATATAATAGCTCAGGTATTGTTCTCCATATTCTTTTATATGTACAAGTCCTTCGTATTTAGGCAGAACGGTGTTTCTTTTTGTCTGGTCAAATAATACCTGAATCATAGGGATTAATGCCATAAAGGAAAGGGTGCTGAAAAGTGCGTACAAAACATTGAAAAAGATGTTTAGAATCGCATATTTTTTATATGGGTATATAAAAGGAACTATTTTTTTGAAATTACTCATTTATTTTTGATGTTATTTTCTGCTATGGCAATGGCTCTTTCAAGCTTCTCCAGCAACAATTTTTTTTCAGGTAATTGGGTTAAGTAATCTGAGACTTTGATCTGTTCGTCATTGTCGAGCATTAAATAATTAATTTGTTCAGGTGATTTTTCACTGCACAAAATTAATCCAATTGGTTTGTTTTCGCCTTCTTTTTGTTCATTTTTCTCTAACCATCGAAGATATAACTCCATCTGACCTTTGTAGGCAGCTTTAAATTTTCCTAATTTTAGGTCTATGACAACCAGGCGACGCAGGCCTCGGTGGTAAAAAAGCAGGTCAATATAAAAATCCTCGTCGTCAATTGTTATTCTCTTTTGTCGCGCGAGAAAGGCAAATTCGCTACCCATTTCGGTAATGAAATTTTGCAATTGCGCCAGGATCGAACTTTCTAAATCTTTTTCAGAATAACTGTCGTGTAAACCTAAGAAATCCAGAAAATAAGGATCCCGAAAAGTTAAATCAGGACTGATCTGCTTGTCATTTTTTAATAATGCCAAGTCATTAAGGATGGTTTCTTCGGGTTTTTTACTAATGGCGGTTCTTTCAAAAAGCATGCTGTCTATTCGTTCCTGAAGCGTTCTCACACTCCATCTTTCATGTATGCTCATCTGTATGTAGAACTCACGTTTTATATCACTTTCAATATAAATAAGCGTTCTAATATGAGACCAACTCAATTGTGCACACACTGTGTGCACAATTGTAAAGTCTTCAAAAACAGTGTTTAGTTTGATGAAACTATGTAGATTTCTTTTGTTAAATCCTGTCCCAAATCGGTTTAATAATTCTTTGCTTAATTCTAAAATAAGTTTTTTCCCATAATCAGCGCGATCATTTTTCAGAATCTCATCATTAATCGATTTTCCGATTTTCCAATAGAGCAAAGTGAGTTCCTGATTGACCGTTTTGGCAACATAATGACGAGTCTGGTCTATTAATCCAATAATAGAATCTAATAGTTTTGGATTGTCATTTATGTCAGGTTTGTCACTCATTCTACTATTTCAATTGCATTCCTGCAATGATATTTTGTATTTTTTGGTCTAAGAAACTTTCTGCAGCATCAAATTCTTCCACAGATTCTAATTCGGCATTTACACTGATGTAGAACTTGATTTTTGGTTCAGTACCACTTGGTCTGGCGCAAATTTTAGATCCGTCTTCTGTATAATAAATCAAAACATTAGATTTTGGCAGGTCCATTATAGACTCTTCACCTGTAAAAAGATTCAGGGCTGTAGAAGCTTGGTAATCTTCCACCATAATCACACGTTGTCCGCTGATTTCTTTCAAAGGATTCTGACGTAAATTAATCATCATCTGATTGATTTCTTCTAAACCTTCCATACCTTTTTTGGTCAATGAAACCAAATGTTCTTTGTAAAAACCATTTTCAACATAAAGTTGTAAAAGTTCTTTGTAAACAGAGCTTCCGGCTGCTTTTGCCTGTGCAGCTACTTCACATATTAATAAGGTAGCGGCAACAGCATCTTTATCTCTTACAGCATCACCTACCATAAAACCAAAGCTTTCTTCACCGCCTCCAATAAATTGAAGTTCAGGGAAATCTTTGATCATTTTGGCTATCCATTTAAAACCGGTAAGACCCACTTTACATTCTACGCCATAGCTTGTCGCCAGTTCCATCATCATCGGAGTAGAAACTATGGTAGAACCTACGAATTGTTTGCCATTAATTTTTCCGGCTTTTTTCCATTGTTTCAATAAGAAAGCAGTCATCAGAACCATGGTCTGATTTCCGTTAAGAAGAATCATTTTGCCTTCGTTATTTCTAACAGCAACGCCTAAACGATCGCAGTCCGGATCTGTTCCTACTACAATGTCAGAATTGGTTTTTTCTGCTAAAGCCAAAGCCATTGTCAATGCTTCAGGCTCTTCCGGGTTTGGAGATTTTACCGTTGGAAAATTTCCATCAGGAATTGCTTGTTCGGGAACAATATGCACATTAGTGTATCCGGCCTGAGACAAAGTCTCCGGGATAGATTTTATCGAAGTTCCGTGTAAAGAGGTAAAAACGATTTGCAGGTTTTCTTTTGCTTCAGCCGGTGTATTAAAACTGGCATTGTCAATAGAAGATTTTATAAAAGCTTTGTCGATTTCAGTGTCAATGTACTGAATCAGTTTTTCGTTAGCCTGATATTTGATTTTATCGTAGCTTAAATTTTCAATAATAGTAATGATTTCAGTATCCTGAGGAGGTACTATTTGTCCTCCGTCTTCCCAATATACTTTATAACCATTGTATTCGGGCGGATTATGTGAAGCCGTAAGTACAATTCCGCATTGGCATCCTAAATATTTAAGGGCAAAAGACAGTTCAGGAGTCGGTCGCAAATCTGAAAATAAATAAACCTGAATTCCATTGGCAGAGAAAACATCGGCTACAAGTTTGGCTAAGGTATTGCTGTTATGACGACAGTCGTAGGCAATAACCACTTTTAAAGGCAGATTTGGAAATACCTGATGCATATAATCCGAAAGGCCTTGTGTGTTCTTGCCCAGTGTGTATTTGTTAATTCTGTTGCTTCCAACACCCATAACACCACGCATTCCACCAGTTCCAAACTCTAGGTTTTTATAAAAACTTTCCTCAAGTTCTTTTGGTGATGTGGTCATTAATTCTTTAACAGCTGCTTGTGTTTCACTGTCAAATGTTGGTGTCAGCCATTCGTTTACAGCATTTAAAATGTTAGGTGCTATATTCATCTTTCGTATTCTTTTATTTTAGATCAAAATAATTGTTGTTTTCAGGAGCGGTTGTTTATTTCGTCAATTCACTCCACTCTCAGTCCGCTTGTTTTTTAATGGACAAGGGATTACGTTAAAAATTAACTTCTCGTGCTACTTTATAACGTCCTTCGTTGCTTTTGGTTCTCAAAATAATTTCACCAAGGAAACCTGCTAAAAATAACTGAGTCCCTAAAATCATTGTAGTTAAGGCAATAAAAAACCAAGGGTTGTTTGTAACCAGGCTGTATCTCATGCCATTGTACATATGGTATAGTTTTGAAATACCAATATAACCCGCCAGAAAAAATCCGATAATAAACATTACCGAACCCAGTGCGCCAAACAAGTGCATCGGTCTTTTTCCGAATCTTGACAGGAACCAAATCGTAATCAAATCAAGAAAACCGTTTATAAAACGCTCCATTCCAAATTTGGTTTCGCCATATTTACGGGCCTGATGCTGTACTACTTTTTCACCAATTTTATTAAAACCGGCATTCTTTGCCAAAACCGGAATGTAACGGTGCATTTCGCCCGAAACTTCTATGTTTTTTACAACCGTATTTTTGTATGCTTTTAATCCGCAGTTAAAATCATTTAATTCTACTCCGGATGTTTTTCTTGCCGCCCAGTTGAATAATTTCGAAGGAAGATTTTTGGCTACAACAGAGTCATAACGTTTCTTTTTCCATCCCGAAACCAAATCAAATTTCTCGGCTGTAATCATTTCGTACAATCCGGGAATTTCATCCGGACTATCCTGCAAATCGGCATCCATTGTAATGATTACATCTCCTTTTGCTTTTGCAAAACCGGCATGTAAAGCCTGTGATTTTCCAAAATTCTTCATGAAACGAATCCCTTTTACATTCGGATTTTCGGTAGAAAATTTTTCAATAATTGCCCAGGAATCATCTGTACTACCATCATCTACAAAAATGATTTCATAAGAGTAATTGTTAGATTGCATCACTTTAATAATCCACGTATAGAGTTCTTGCAGTGATTCCTCCTCGTTTAGAAGCGGTATAAGTATAGATAAATTCATTTATTTTTTTATTCTTGTATTGTAGTTTTGCTTTTAAAAATTGCGGCGAAAATTAATCCTAAAATAGAACTAACCACGATAGTGAAAACAGATCCTTTTAATAACTCTAAAGTAGAATACGGATTGCTTAGTTTCATTTTGGCAACAGCTTCATTAATGGCAGACGCAGGTGTTCCGAATTTTTGCAACATCGATACCGTATATTTAATCATTAATTCACTCACAGTATCTTTCGCCTCAGGATCAATTACATTAAAAAGGATAACATTAAAAAAAGTAGAGATCAATATTCCAATTACAGCCGCAATAAAATAAGTGGTAAAAGCTTCCTTAAAAGGAAAAACGCCTTTTAGCTCTCTTTTCGTTTTAGTTAGTAGAATAATCGACAATGTAAAACTTATAAGGAGACCTGTAGCTCCAATCCACCAAGAGGTGAACAAGTTTAAATCAACGGCATATATTGTAGCAGTAACTAATGCAGATGCAATTCCAATCATTACACCATAGGTAATCCCATTTTTCTTTATAACTTCATTGATCATATTTTCTATATGTTTTAAAATTAATCCACAAATATAGCAATTACCCTATATACAAAAGTGAGATATATATTAAAAATATTGACACAGATAAAGAGGACGTTAAAAATATTGGTTAAAAGATTTGTTTATTGAAAAATAAATGTAAATTTGCACACTCAAAAATAATTAAATTTTTAAACAAAAAAGAGTATCGTTTGTTTACACCTTTTTCTAACCATGGAAAAGCTTCAAAATGAAAATGCTCTAAACAATAAATAAAAGAAAAGATGAAAAAAGGAATTCACCCAGAAAATTACAGATTAGTTGCATTTAAAGACATGTCAAATGACGAAGTTTTTATCACTAAATCTACTGCAGATACAAAAGAAACAATTGAAGTTGACGGAGTTGAGTATCCAGTTGTAAAAATGGAGATTTCTAGAACATCTCACCCTTTTTATACTGGTAAATCTAAACTTATCGATACTGCAGGACGTATTGATAAATTCAAAACTAAATATGCAAAACACGCTAAAAAATAATAGCTGTTTTTTATTTTCATATAAAAGCCTTCCAATTTGGGAGGCTTTTTTTATGCGGTAATGTTTTTTTTAAACCATATAAGTGATGTAAGTTCATTTTAAGCTTTGCGTTTATTTTAATCTTTGACTGCTTTGCATTTCAAATAGATTCCACAAAACACCCATTGCTTATTTAATACTATTTGTCACCCTGAGCGGAGTCGAAGGCTGTTTAAGTAAAAAAGGGCTTCGACTTCGCTCAGCCTGACACATGGGTAAGAGAAACTTCTTGAAAAATTCTTCTTAGTGGCCTTTGCGTAAACCCTTGTGTAGTTGCGACTTTGCGAGATTTTTTAAACCATATAAGTGATGTAAGTTCATTTTAAGCTTTGTGTTTATTTTAATCTTTGTGCGCTTTGCATTTCAAATAGATTCCACAAAACACCCATTGCTTATTTAATACTATTTGTCATCCTGAGCGGAGTCGAAGGCTGTTTAAGTAAAAAAGGGCTTCGACTTCGCTCAGCCTGACACATGGGTAAGAGAAACTTTTTGAAAAATTCTTCTTAACGGCCTTTGCGTAAACCCTTGCGTAGTTGCGATTTTGCGAGATTTTTTAAACCATATAAGTGATGTAAGTTCATTTTAAGCTTTGTGTTTATTTTAATCTTTGTGTGCTTTGAAGTGAAAAAGTTGCGGAGAAACAATTATCTCGCGAAGTCGCAAAGTCACGAAGTTTAAAAAAAACAAAACAAAAACTTGGCGACTTTGCGACTTCGCGAGATTTTTACGCGCGGTTAAAGAAAATAATTAGACGAGTATTCTGTGTATAAGAACCGTTGCAAACTTTGGATTCCCTCCACATGCACTAAATCCATTTTTTTAAATGAACTTATATGACTTATATGGTTTAACCCCGCGTACAAAAAGGCATAGTTTCCATAAAGTTCTAAAATAATTCCCGAATTCAAGTCGATATAACTTTGGCTGTATTTCCTTTCTTTAAAATATTTGTAACTTTGAACCTGATAACCAAATCAAGATTTTAACAAATATTAAATTTATTCTATGAACTACATTCTTTTTGACGGTCCCGTCCGGAATGCTTTATTGCCTTTTACTTTTACCAGACCGGTGGCTGATATTCTAATCGGAATTATGACCATTCGCCAAAAATGGGAAATGCGTTTAGGTTCAACTATAACAACCATTACAGAGGAATATTTGTCGGAGAAATTTCCGATGGTAGAATTAGAAGAAAATGTAATGATTAATGCTGCGTTTTTACCAAATGAAACACTAGCCGAAATGGTTTCTAATTTAACCGTAAATCAGGCGATTTTTAGAGGTGATGATGTAATTGCTTTTTTTACGACGGAGAACCAGGAAGAAGTTGACTTTGATTCGTATGAAATCATTTCGTATGATGACGATTGTTTGACTGTTGAGCATACTTGGGATATTTTTTCTAAAAATGATGCCGCTATTCGCGAAGATTTTAAATATCTGACGGAAGACAGGAAATCCATGCCGATTCCAAAAAGCGTAAACGCCATTGCACCCGAAAATATATTTATAGAAGAAGGGGCTAAATTGGAGTTCGTTACTTTAAACGCTTCAACAGGTCCGATATATATAGGTAAGAACAGCGAAATTATGGAAGGCTCTGCCATTCGTGGTCCTTTTGCTTTGTGCGAAAATGCACAGGTGAAATTAAACGCTAAAGTTTATGGAGCAACTACCGTTGGTGTTGGCTCGAGAATAGGAGGAGAGGTTAAAAATTCGGTTCTTTTTGCCAATTCAAATAAAGGACACGACGGATTTTTAGGAGATTCTGTTTTAGGAGAGTGGTGTAATATTGGTGCCGATTCTAATAATTCAAATTTAAAAAACAATTACGAAGAAGTAAAATTATGGAGCTACGAGACAGAAGGTTTTGCAAAAACCGGACTTCAGTTTTGTGGTTTGATGATGGGAGATCACAGTAAATGCGGAATCAATACTATGTTTAATACCGGAACTGTAATCGGTGTGAGTGCTAATATTTTCGGTAGTGGATTTCCACGCAACTTTGTTCCGAGTTTTTCTTGGGGCGGTGCGGCAGGTTTTACAACCTATGTGACTAAAAAAGCTTTCGAAACCGCTAAACTGGTTATGGGACGCAGAAATATTGACTTTGATGCAACCGAATCAGCAATCTTAGAACATATTTTTGAAGAAACCAAAAAGTGGAGAAAGGACTAAATACAAATTAGATAATCTGCTAATTAGATAATTTAAAAGTGACTTCGTAAGATTTAGTTCTTACGAAGTTTTTTTATAAAATAATTTTTAATTAGCAAATTCCCAAATTGACACATTATCTAATTGACACATTATCTAATTGACACATTATCTAATTGACACATTATCTAATTGGCACATTTTCCAATTGCCACATTTCCTCATTTTCTAATTGCCTAATTATCTAATTAATCTATCTTTGCGCTTTCAAAATCAGATAATTTAATTATCTAAAAATCTTAGAGTCTAAAAATGATTACAGTTAACGATATTTCAGTTCAGTTTGGTGGAACTACTCTTTTTAGTGATGTTTCTTTTGCTATAAACGAAAATGATAAAATTGCCCTTATGGGTAAGAATGGTGCGGGGAAATCGACACTTTTGAAAATAATCGCAGGGCAGAGTAAACCTTCTACCGGAAATATTTCGGCTCCAAAAGAGGCTGTTATTGCATATCTGCCGCAACATTTGTTAACTTCAGATGGGGCAACTGTAATGGAAGAAGCATCGAAAGCTTTTGGTGAAATCTTTAGCATGAAAGCCGAGATCGATGAAATCAACGAACAATTAACCGTTCGTACCGATTACGAAAGTGATGCTTACATGAAACTTATTGAAAGAGTTTCAGACTTAAGCGAGAAATTTTACGCCATCGAAGAGGTGAATTACGAGGCCGAAGTAGAGAAAATTCTGGTTGGATTAGGTTTCGAGCGCGAAGATTTTACACGTCAGACTTCTGAATTTTCAGGAGGTTGGAGAATGCGTATTGAATTGGCTAAAATCCTTTTGAAAAAACCGGATTTAATTTTACTCGATGAGCCAACCAACCACATGGATATTGAAAGTATTCAGTGGTTAGAAGAGTTTCTGCTGAATCAGGCAAAAGCAGTAGTGGTGATTTCGCACGATAGAGCCTTCGTAGATAATATTACCAATCGTACTATTGAAGTTACAATGGGAAGAATTTACGATTACAAAGCTAAATATTCGCATTATTTAGAATTGAGAAAAGACCGTCGTATTCACCAGCAGAAAGCATATGACGAACAACAAAGAATGATTGCTGATAACAGAGCTTTTATTGATCGTTTTAAAGGCACGTTCTCTAAAACCGATGCCGTACAGTCTCGTGTTAAGATGTTGGAGAAATTGGTGATTGTTCAGGTTGATGAAGTCGATACTTCAGCATTAAAATTAAAATTTCCACCTGCGGCACGTTCCGGACAATATCCGGTTGTGGTCAAAGAATTGTCGAAATCATACGGTGATCATGTTGTTTTTAAGGATGCTAACATCGTAATCGAAAGAGGACAGAAAGTAGCTTTCGTAGGTAAAAACGGAGAAGGAAAATCGACTATGATCAAAGCCATTATGAAAGAAATTGGCATTGATGAAGGAAGTGTCGATATTGGACATAATTCACAAATTGGTTATTTCGCACAGAATCAGGCTGCATTGTTAGATGAGAATGCTACTATTTTTGAAACTATAGATGGTATTGCGGTTGGTGATGTAAGAACACAAATTAAAAATATATTAGGTGCCTTTATGTTTCATGGTGATGATATTACCAAAAAAGTAAAAGTGCTTTCGGGTGGAGAGAAAACACGTCTGGCGATGATTAAATTGTTGTTAGAGCCAGTTAACTTGTTGATTCTCGATGAGCCTTCGAATCACCTGGATATGAAAACCAAAGACATCATAAAAGACGCTTTACGTGATTTTGATGGTACTTTGATCTTGGTTTCTCACGACCGTGATTTCCTTGACGGTTTAGCCACAAAAGTTTTTGAATTTGGAAATAAACGCGTAAAAGAACATTTTGAAGATGTTGCCGGTTTCTTGGCACATAAAAAAATGGATTCTATGAGAGAAATCGAAAAGTAGTTTTTGATTCATAATGACAGAAAATTCTTAGTCTCACGACTTAAAAAGAAAAAAAGCGTTATTAATAACGATTAGCTGTTAAATAAAAAAAAGAAGGAGGCAATCTCAATGTTATGAGACTGCTTCCTTCTTTTTTTTAGGTTCTGTATATATTTTTTGTGCTTCAAACAATCGGGACGGGGTAATCTATACTTATATTAGGAAAACTTTTTCTTAATCTGTATTTAGACAAAATTAGAGATATGATTTTGGCGGAATAAAGTAGTTGCTGCCATAAAAGAAAAGTTTCGAATCTTCGTTAACTGAGCCAATAAACAGTACAAAACGTGCTTAGTCTTATTTGCTCTGCTTTGCAAGCATCACATACAATATGTTCATTGATTGTTTTTGTAAAATAGAACGGCGAAGGATAAGATTAGTCATTGAAAAGCCATGCTCCAGTGAAGAATGAACTAGGATTAAATTTTTTAAGATCAAGATAGGTAACTTTAACAAATTGGTTAGGGTTTAGGACAAAATCATTAGTGACTAAATCTTTACCACTCAACGCTACAAAAGCCACATAATCCTCAGTAGGATGTTTAAAAACAACCGTACCTTGACCTAAATTAAATATGATATGTTCTAATCCATCAGTAGCATCACGCGGTAATACTACTGTTTCTCTGCAATTACCAGAAGAGCAAGATGGAAAATGAAAAATTTGAGACTGTGTTCCGGAAGCCTTTATAGTTCCGTTGACCGGGACCACGACGACTTCTCTTCGCGGATTACAATCTAACCAAGCGGTCCCGTTGTATATTTGCAGTGTATTTGTTGTAATGTTGTACACCGTTAGACCAGCGGGAGGGGGAGTAATAGCATCCCTTTGCACAGTAGTCATTCTGGGAGGTAAAAAACCTTTGGTGGTAGACTCTGTTTCAAAAACAGCAGAGGGGTTTAGGGTCGTGGGATTATTTCCTATTTTTTGAGTAATTTGAGAATGACCGGTAAAACCGATCAAAAAAATCAATGCGATTGTAGGTAAACTTTGTTTCATATATTGTTAAGTTTTATAATTTTAACTACAAACAAAAATAAATCTGGAGTATTTGAACGGTATTAATTTATTATAGGTTACTTATAATTTGTAAATGATAAAAAAAATACTACAACGCGCAGTGTATTTGGAAAACCAATCAATAAAAAGGATTCAAAATTGCAGTAAATCGTGAAATTAAAATTCACCGCTGACAATTTAGCTATAGGACTTATGGCAAATGAGGAGCGTTTTTTATTCCAAATAACAGGAAGCATTACTAAAATTAGTCTTCTCTATTGCCGGTAATTCATCCGGATTTGAATAGATGTTGATTTTAACCAACGGTAAGGTAGTTTTGCGTTAAGAGGCTTTAGCCTAATGTCATTAAGTTCAGATACTTTTTTACGCAGATTTTGCAGATTTTGCAGGTTTTTTTATTCCAATCCGCTAAAATCTGCGTGAGACTTTTTTAACAAAAGAAGACAGTCCCAGAACTCTGAAAACAAAAAAATCGCCAATAACGATGCAATTAATTGAAGTCAAAACATTTTTCTATCACTTTTAAAAATCGTTATTTCTGATGTTATCCTGTTAAAAATAAAAGAAAGAAGGAGAGAATCTCAACATTATGAGATTGCTTCCTTCTTTTTATTAAGTACGGGCTATATTTTTTGTGCTTCAAACAATTAGGACGGGGTAATCTATACTTGTGTTAGGAAAACTTTTTCTTAAATCTGTATCTAGACAAAATTAGAGATATGATTTTGGTGCAATAAAGTAGTTACTTCCATAAAAGAAAAGTTTAGAATCTTCGTTAACTGAGCCAATAAACAGTACAAAACGTGCTTAGTTTTATTTGCTTTCCTTTGCAGGCATCAGATTGACTCTCTACATGGAGTGCTGACGTAAAATGCAATTGTGTGGGGTAGGATTAGTCATATATAAGCCAAACTCCTTTGAAGTATTTATTGGTATTATTAACACCAAAGTTTACAAATTCAACTTTAACAAAACGGTTGGGTTGTATAGTGAACTGAGGAGTAGTAATTAAATCTTTACCGCTACTTGCACTTAGAAGAATCTCAGGTTCGCCTGTTTTACGAACAGCCTGTTTAATAGTAATTGTACCATCGCCATAATTATATATGGTATGTTCTACCCCATTAGAAACAATATATGGTAATAGTACAGTTGCATTGCAATTAGAGCAATAGGCATTAAAAATACTTTGAGATTTTGTTCCCGAAACCGTTATGGTTCCGTTTTTCGGTACTTCGATATATTCTCTTTGCAGATTATAATCTAACCAAACGGTCCCGTTGTATATTTGCAGTGTATTTGTTGTGGTGTTGTACACCGTTAGACCAGCGGGAGGGGGAGTAATAGCATCCCTTTGTACAGTGGTCATTCTGGGAGGTAAAAAGCCTTTAGTGGTAGACTCTGTTTCAAAAACAGCAAAGGGGTTTAGGGTTGTGGGATTATCTCCTATTTTTTGAGTAATTTGAGAATGAACGGTAAAACCGATCAAAAAAATCAATGCGATTGTAGGTAAACTTTGTTTCATTTGTAATTGTCAAGTTTTATAATTTTGACTGCAAACAAAAATAAATTTGGAGTATTTGAACGGTATTAATTTATTATAGGTTACTTATAATTTATAAATGATAAAAAAAAAATACGACAACGCGCAGTGTATTTGGAAAACCAATCAATAAAAAGGATTCAAAATTGCAGTAAATCGTGAAATTGAAATTCACCACTGACAATTTAGCTATAAGACACTTATGGCAAATGAGGAGCGTTTTTTATTCCAAATAACAGGAAGCATTGCTAAAATTAGTCTTCTCTATTGCCGGTAATCCATCCGGATTTGAATAGATGTTGATTTTAACCAACGATAAGGTAGTTTTGCTTTAAGAGGCTTTTGCCTAATGTCATTAAGTTCGGATACTTTTTTACACAGATTTTGCGGATTATGCAGGTTTTTTTATTCCAATCCGCTAAAATCTGCGTGAGACTTTTTTAACAAAAGAAGACAGTCCCAGAACTCTGAAAACAAAAAATCGCCAATAACGATGCAATTAATTGAAGTCAAAACATTTTTCTATCACTTTTAAAAATCGTTATTTCTGATGCTATCCTGTTAAAAATAAAAGAAAGAAGGAGCGAATCTCAACATTATGAGACTGCTTCCTTCTTTTTATTAAGTACGGACTATATTTTTTGTGCTTCAAACAATTACGACGGATTAGTCAAAGAAATACCAGGTTCCACTGAAGGAGTCATTCGCATCATAATCAAAAAATACAATTGTTATAGTTTTGTTAGCTGTCAAAATGAAGCTAGTAGCTTCTACTGCACTGTTGCTATTGGCAATAAAACTAACAGGTTTATTACCAGACACGCTGGGTGGTTTCATAAAAGTAATAGTACTAGTGGTTCTGTTGCGTATGATGTGTTCTAAGCCATTAGTAGCTTCAGTTGGTAATACTATAGTTGGATTACAAGTATCGCAATTGCTCATAATGAAAATTTGCGATTGTGTATTGGAAGCATTTATAGTTCCGCTTGGCGGTATGGCGACATATTCTTTTGGTATATTGTGACCTCCTGACCAAATTGTTCCATTATATATCTCCAATAGGTTTGTAGTTGTGTTGTATACGACTAAACCAGCAGGGGGAGAAGCAATGGCGTTTCTTTGTATTGTGGTCATTCTGGGAGGTAACAGACCTTTAGTTACAGACTCTGTTTCAAAAATAGCAGAGGGGTTTAGAGTCATGGGATTGTCTCCTATTTTTTGAGCCATTTGGGCATGGGTTGTAAAAACAACCCCAAAAACAAATGCGATTATGATTAAATTTTGTTTCATTTTTTTAATATTTAGTTTAAAGGGAAATAAATTTTTAATATTTGGATTGTTTTAATTTATTAGTGGTTATTTATAGTTTATAAATGAGAGTAAAAAGAATTCAATAGAGAGGGTGAAAAGTAGTTTTTCGATTCCAGATAAAGCTTGAGGAAAAAGTTTGTTTTACGGTATTATGAAACGAATTTGAAGTCAGGTTAAATCATATAAATGATGTAAGTTCATTTAATTCAATACTTACATTTTCTTGAATTAGGCAATCGGCTTTGAAATCTTCATCGGTTTAAAATAGAGCGGTGCGGGTTATTTATAGAAACACCAGACTCCATTGTAGATATCATTTGGATCGTACTCAAAAAACACAATTTTTGTGGCTTTTTGAGCTGTCAGACTCATGCTAGGGGTTGTTAATAATGCAGCGGTAGCTATATTATCAACAAAAGGAGTAGGTTTATTCCCAGACGCTACTGACGGTTGTGTAACAGTAATAGTACCACCAGAGTTTCTGTTGTATATGATATGTTCTAATCCATTGGAAGCTTTCAATGGTAATACAACAGTTGCATTACAATTATTGCAATTGTTCAAAACAAAAATTTGTGATTCTGTATTGGAAGCCGTTACAGTTCCGTTTGGTGGTATGCTGACCATTTCTTTTGGCAGATTGTAGATTCCTGACCAAATTGTTCCATTATAGACTTCCAATAGGTTTGTTGTTGTATTGTATACCAATAAACCAGATGCGGGAGTAGCAATAGCATTCCTTTGCGCAGTGGTCATTCTGGGAGGTAAAAGACCTTTAGTAGTAGACTCTGTTTCAAAAGCAGCAGTACTATTTAGAGTCATGGGATTGTTTCCTATTTTTTGAGCAATTTGAGAATAACCGGCAAAACCGGTCAAAAAAACTAGTGCTATTGTAAGAGAACTTTGTTTCATTAGTTTCATCTTTTTGTTTAATTATGACAACAAAAAGAGTAATTAATTTATTAATTGGCCTGATGTATTTTATAAATGTATTTATGTGTTTTATATGCGTTTGAAAATAGATTCTTTTTTGTGTATCAGATTGTTGAAAAAGAAAGAGAGAAGAGTCCGATTATCTCTGTCTTTTCAGATTCTTTCCGAAATAGTGCTTTCTGTGTTTCTTCCTGAATTACCTTGGTTTTATTGGAAATTTGCGAGAAAATGAATAGTATGGTTTTGTAGCGTGCATTTCTGTTTCAAATAGTGTTGTAATTTTGGTTTGAATGCATGATAAATCGCAAGCAAATTTTATAAGATATTATAAATTCAGTCTGGGCTTTGCGTTAGAAGACTGTTTAGAAAGTTTAAGCTATTAGTCTTATATGCTGTATTTCGCGACAGCTGATTTTTTTAAACAGCTAGAATGATTTTTGCAGTTTTTTCTGTAAAAACAGAAAGTTACGGAGCAATGTTATACATGGAATGTTTTTTTATATCTTAGTAGGGCATTTCGAATTTAACGATTTATTAATACGAAAAAAGCGATGGTGTTTGTACTTATTATGTAGGTTTAGTTGCGTAGAACTTCAGTGTTTTCGCAATCTGTTACGGTATGAATGGCTTTGGTTTTGTCGGGTGTTATTTTAATTAAGCTGCGGTTTCAACTTTTTTTTAAAGTCAAAAAACAGAGGTGTTTTGAAGAAGCATAAATAATCGAAAGTTTTAAAGAGTACATTTTTTAGTTGAAAGTCTAATTTTTAGTATGTTACTTTATGAGGAAATTTTTAAGAATCAGAATTGCTTTTATTTTTTTACTACTCCCTTTTTTTACAAATGCCCAGACCGATGTAAATCAGGCAACGACCAATTCTGATGCCGTTGTTAAATATCCACAGTTTCAATTTAAAGGACTTTTTCAGGCTCGGTTTCTCGGAGCACTTTCGGATAATGTGGATGTGCTCGGGCTTCATCATTCTACAGGAGAGGTTACACAATCGTCTTTTGATATTAAAAGAATGCGTGTTGGACTTAATACCAAACTAAGCGAAAATACAGAAGTGGCAATTTTAGTAAATCTCGCTGATTTTAAATCAGATCCCAAAACCAAAGTACTCGAAAATGCCTACGCAAAATATACTTTCAATAAATATTTTGCGATAACGGGAGGACAGTTTCGTCCCGCTTTTGGAATTGAAGAATTGGTTCCCGTTGACATCATCAAGTCTTTTGATTTTTCTAATCAATATTATGAATTTGGAAAAAACGGTTGGACGAGTTTTCAAATCGGAGCCTCGGCAACAGGTTCTTTTGATCTTGGGAAAGTACCCGTAAGTTATGCGGTTTCTGTTTTAAACGGCAACGGAAAGAATCAGGAAAAAGACAAAGACAACGGAAAACTCTATTCGACACGATTGGTTTTTGGATTGTCTAAACTCCATAAGATTAACTTAGGCTTAAACGGCGGAAGCGGAAAAGTATTCGATCAGGATGTTTTTGCTCTGGGAGCCGATATTACCAGTGATTTTGTACTTAATGATGCGTTTACTTTTGATCTTCAAATAGAATACAAACAGGGAACCAATCATAATTTGTATTTCTCCTTACCCGCTGAGGCCAGAACCAAAAATGCGAATGATTATCAGATGCGAGGCTATTATATAATGCCGAATTTGAGGTATCGCATTAATTATAAAAAATTGAGTTCCTTAGAATTATCCTGCCGTTATGAATCTTTCGACACCAGTTTTAAATTGGATTCTAATGTTCGTCAAACCTATACACCAATGATCAGTCTGGAGTTTGGAAAAGCCTATACCGGCAGAATTGAAATGGGGTTTGAAATAGACCGCTTTGATAAAAATATTCCGGATACGACGATGTATAATGATAACTTGTTTATTATACAGTTTCAATGCAGACTTTAATACAATCTAATTTTCACCTTATGAAAGAAGTAAAAATCCCTCAGATCTTAATTACGCTGGCAGTTGGAATAGCAATTTGGTTGATTCCGGCACCGGAGGGTGTTGTGATAGAAGCCTGGCATTTGTTTGCCATTTTTGTGGCAACGATTCTCGGTATTATTTTAAAAGCGGCACCAATGGGAACGATGTGTATGATCGCCATTGCATTGACGGCTTTCTCACAGGTTTTAGCACCCGGAGATGCCGGTAAGTCAATCACATTGGCCTTGAAGGGTTTTGGTGATAAAGTAATCTGGCTGATTGGAATTTCCTTTTTTATCGCCAGAGGATTTATTAAAACAGGTCTGGGAAACAGAATTGCCTTTTTGTTTATCAAAATATTTGGTAAAAGTTCGCTTGGGCTGGCGTACGGTTTAGGTTTGGCAGATTTGGTTCTCGCGCCGGCGGTACCCAGTAATACAGCAAGAGGAGGAGGAATCATCTATCCGATTATGAAATCAATGTCAATGAGTTTTGGTTCAATGCCCGATCAACCGGATACACACCGAAAACTAGGCGCATTTTTGACATTAAACAGTTATAATATGAATCTGATTGCTTCGTCTATGTTTTTAACAGGAACAGCGAGTAATCCGATGTGTCAAAAATTTGCACTCAATTTAGGCATAAAAATCACTTGGATTTCGTGGGCCGTAGCCGCTATTGTACCGGGTTTGGTGGCCTTCTTTGTAATTCCTTTTGTATTGTATAAAATTTATCCGCCCGAACTTAAAAAGACGGGAGATGCACCACAAATTGCAAGTCAAAAACTGAAAGAAATGGGTCCAATTTCACGCAATGAATGGATGATGTTGCTGACCTTTTTTATTCTTTTATTTCTTTGGATGACCGGTGATTTGTTTTCTATCGATGCCACAACAACTGCGTTTATCGGTTTGGTGATTTTACTTTTAACCTCCGTTTTAAGCTGGGATGATGTAAAAGCCGAAAAAGGAGCCTGGGATACTATCGTTTGGTTTTCGGTTTTGGTCATGATGGCCAGTTCGCTTAACGAGTTAGGGTTTATTGGCTGGTTTAGTAATCTGGTAAAAGCAGAAATTGGCGGATTAAGCTGGCAGATGGCTTTTCCGATTATTGTATTGGTGTATTTCTTTAGCCATTATCTTTTCGCGAGTGCCACAGCGCATGTGGCAGCAATGTATGCGGCATTGCTGGGCGTAGGTGTTTCGCTCGGAATTCCCGGGTTACTCTTGGCCTTTATGCTTGGTTTTATAGGATCGCTATACGGAACACTAACCCATTATGGTCACGGACCTGCACCGGTTTTCTTTGGGAGCGGTTATGTCGATCTGAAAGATTGGTGGGTAAAAGGTTTGGTGACCGGACTGGTTATGCTTTTTATTTATATGACGATCGGTGGGGCATGGCTTCGGGTGATCGGTTATTTCTAAAAAGATTAAATTCGGATTCCCGGAGGAAGTAGTTCTTTGTATTTTGGATTTTTTTTAATGAATTGAGCAATTTTTGGAGAAATAGGCATTAATCTGAATTTCTTTTCAATGATAATTTCCATGATACTTTTCAGTAAGCCATCAATTACAGCTTGATTGTCGTAGCCGTCGGGTGTATTGATTTTAGTTAAGAAGATTTTTTTTTCCTGAAAAGAATATTCAACAGTAAGCATTCCTTCTGGGACTATGGTTTCAAATTGTCTTGCAAAAGTGTTGTCTTTGATTTCCATAGTTTCAATAGGTAGTTCCATAGTAGTAATGTGTTTTAGTCATGTTTAAAAGCAAATAATCGTGGGGCGAAATAGTTGTGAAAGAAAAATCTGTATAAGATCTTTAATTGTGAATTATTTCATATGTAAAGGTAATCAATTGATTTTCAATAATGAATTATTTTTTAAAGGAGCAGTTCTAAAGCCTGGTGCTTTGCTGTAGTAGATTTTATTTCGGTCGTAAGATTGCGGTCTGAAATTTGCTTGGAGTTTATAAAAAAAAGTAACTTTAACTTTTATAAGTGAAGAGTCGTAATTGTAATTTCTGTTTATCTAATGAGTAAAATTCCGGTTTATTTTATGCCCGGCCTCGCGGCAAGTTCATCTATTTTTGAAAGAATTCAATTGGATGATTCTGTTTTTGAAGTGTGTTTGTTGGAGTGGGAGATCCCGCTTCCAAAAGAATCTTTATCGGAGTATGCCCTTCGCATCACTAAAAAGATAACACATCCGAACCCTGTTTTAATTGGCGTTTCGTTTGGAGGTATTTTAGTTCAGGAAATGGCCAGACATATTAATGCCCGAAAAATAATTATTATTTCAAGTGTTAGAAGCAATCTCGAATTTCCGAAAAGAATGAAGATAGGGAAAACGACAAAAGCCTATAAATTAATTCCAATGCAGTTGTTGCTGAATGTTGAAAAGTTGGCTAAATTTTCTTTCGGAGAAAAAATAAACAAACGGATTAAACTGTACGAGAAGTTTTTGTCAGTACGTGATCTCCATTATCTGCAGTGGGCCGTAGAGTCCGTAATCCTTTGGGACAGAAACCAAATTGATGAAAAGGTAATCCATATTCACGGCGATCAGGATGATGTTTTTCCTATAAAATACATCAAAAGCTGCATCATAGTAAAAGGAGGAACCCATGTTATGATTCTGAATAAGTACAAGTGGCTTAATGAGAATTTGCCATTGATTATACAGGAACCTCTGAAGGGGTAAATTCCAATTTTTTTAAATTCCAAATTCCAAAATGGCTTCGACTTCGCTCAGCCTGACACTTTGGGGCTTGGTGTTTCATGTTTCAGGTTTTTAAAAATTCCAAATTCCAATCTCAGATTCCTGAAAGGAGTGAAAAACCAATCTGTCACGCTGAGCGAAGTCGAAGCGCGCTCGTTAGGTAAAAAGGGCTTCGACTTCGCTCAGCCTGACACTTTGGGGCTTAGTGTTTTGGGTTTTATGTTTCATGTTTCAGGTTTCACGTTTTTTATCTGAGATCAGACATTTCAGATTAGCCAAAAAAAAATCCCAAACTCATTGGAATTTGGGATTTTAAAAATTTGGAATTTAAGAAATTCGTTAGATTTTCTTCATTTGATCTTTCATCATAGAGATTTGCTCTTTTAGCATCCCTTGTTTGTCTAATTTCTTAGCTTCGTTTAATAAGTTGGTTGCTTCCAGTTTTCTTCTGCGTGACATGGCAACTCCGGCAAGGTTTAATTTAGCTACAGCCAAATCCATATCCATAGACAATCCTAGTTCGATTGCTTTTTTGAAATGTTTCTCTGCTTGGTTGATATTGGTTTGAGACAACATGATTCCGTGTAAGTAGTTAAAATACCCTTGTTGTTTTCTTACCAGTGCAGCTTCAGGGTTTTTAATATAGGATAGCCATTTTTTAGCGCCTTCAAAATCTTGTTTTCTTAATTTTAGGAAAGCTAAAAGGATAAATTCGTTTTTAAAGTAAAGAAAGATTGGGATTGCAGTCAGTAAAATAAGAAAAATACCATTCCCGATATTGTTCTCTGTAAATTGCCAAACGCCTGCGACTACTAGAAGTCCGGCCAAAATAAGTTTAATATTTCTGTGAAACATAATAGATGTATATTTGTGATTGCAAAGATAGTAAAAGGAATTAAAAATATTTTTATAAAACTACTTGCCAGAAAAAAAAGTCTTTGTATATTTGCACTCGGTTTTGGGATAACGAAATTCTAAAACAGAAAACAGATATTAGATACCATTTTAAAGATACAAAGCAATGAGCAAAAGAACATTTCAACCATCGAAAAGAAAAAGAAGAAATAAGCACGGATTTATGGACAGAATGGCTTCTGCGAATGGAAGAAAAGTTCTGGCGCGTAGAAGAGCTAAAGGAAGACATAAATTGACTGTTTCTAGCGAACCTAGACACAAGAAATAATGTTTCTATAAACATAAATAAGGCGTTACTTTTTTAGTATCGCCTTTTTTTATACCTTGTCGGTAAAAAACATTGCAACATTCTAGTTTCTAAAGCACTACGGATGTTTTTGAATACAATATAATAACTACACAATACAAATAAAATGCCTAAAGACACATCAATAAAATCAGTTTTAATAATAGGTTCAGGCCCTATTGTTATTGGTCAAGCTTGCGAATTTGATTATGCAGGATCTCAATCTGCACGTTCTATTCGTGAAGAAGGGATTGAAGTTATCTTGATAAATTCAAATCCAGCGACTATTATGACCGACCCAACAATGGCCGATCATATTTATTTGAAACCATTAACTACAAAATCGATTATTGAAATTCTAAAGGAGCATCCACAAATCGATGCTGTTTTGCCTACTATGGGTGGACAAACAGCTTTGAATTTATGTTTGGAAGCCGACGAAAAAGGAATCTGGCAAGATTTCGGAGTAAAATTAATCGGAGTTGATGTAAATGCAATTAACATTACGGAAGACAGAGAGCAGTTTAAACAGCTTTTAGAAAAAATTAATGTGCCTACTGCACCTGCAAAAACAGCTACTTCTTACTTAGAAGGTAAAGAAATTGCGCAGGAATTTGGTTTCCCGTTAGTAATTCGCCCTTCTTTTACACTGGGAGGAACTGGAGCAGCGATTGTTTACAAAAAAGAAGATTTTGATGAGCTTTTGACTCGCGGTTTAGAAGCTTCTCCTATACATGAGGTTTTAATTGATAAAGCTTTAATGGGATGGAAAGAATACGAATTGGAACTTTTGAGAGATAAAAATGATAACGTAGTAATCATTTGTTCGATCGAAAACATGGATCCAATGGGAATTCATACCGGAGATTCTATAACAGTAGCACCGGCAATGACTTTATCCGATACCACTTTTCAGAAATTACGTGACTATGCGATCTTGATGATGCGTAGTATCGGAAACTTCGCAGGAGGTTGTAACGTACAATTCGCAGTTTCACCGGACGAAAAAGAAGATATCGTGGCGATCGAAATCAACCCTCGTGTATCGCGTTCTTCTGCATTAGCTTCAAAAGCAACCGGTTATCCGATTGCGAAAATTGCTTCTAAATTAGCTTTAGGATATAATTTAGATGAATTAGAAAATCAGATTACAAAATCGACTTCGGCTCTTTTTGAACCGACTTTGGATTATGTAATCGTAAAAATCCCACGTTGGAACTTTGATAAATTCGAAGGAGCTGACAGAACTCTTGGACTTCAGATGAAATCTGTTGGTGAGGTGATGGGAATCGGACGCTCTTTCCAGGAAGCGTTACACAAAGCAACTCAATCTTTAGAAATAAAACGTAACGGTTTAGGTGCCGACGGAAAAGGATATAAAAACTACGAGCAAATTATCGAGAAACTGACTTTTGCAAGTTGGGATCGTGTTTTTGTAATTTATGATGCGATTGCAATGGGAATTCCGTTGAGCCGTATTCATGAGATTACTAAAATCGACATGTGGTTCTTGAAACAATACGAGGAACTTTATACTTTAGAAAAAGAAATTTCCAACTATAAGGTTTCTAATTTACCAAAAGAGTTATTGCTGGAAGCCAAACAAAAAGGTTTTGCCGACAGACAAATCGCGCACATGGTAAATTGTCTGGAAAGTGAAGTGCATACGTTGCGTATGAATATGAAGGTGAACCGTGTGTTTAAATTGGTAGATACTTGTGCTGCCGAATTTAAAGCAAAAACACCTTATTACTATTCGACTTTTGAGGCTGAAATCGAAAAAGCAAACGGAGAGCGTTATGTAGATAACGAAAGTGTAGTAACAGAGAAAAAGAAAATCATCGTTTTAGGTTCAGGACCAAACAGAATCGGACAAGGAATTGAGTTTGATTATTCTTGTGTACACGGAGTTTTGGCAGCAAAAGAATGTGGTTACGAAACCATCATGATCAACTGTAATCCGGAAACTGTTTCGACTGATTTTGATACAGCAGATAAATTATACTTCGAACCTGTTTTCTGGGAACATATCTACGATATTATTCAACACGAAAAACCGGAAGGTGTAATTGTGCAATTAGGAGGTCAGACTGCTTTAAAATTAGCGGAAAAACTATCTAAATATGGAGTGAAAATCATCGGAACGAGTTTTGATGCCCTTGATTTAGCCGAAGACAGAGGACGTTTCTCTGATTTATTAAGAGATTTACATATTCCTTTCCCACAATTCGGAATTGCGGAAACAGCAGACGAAGCTTCAGCTTTGGCAGATACTTTGGACTTCCCATTATTGATTCGCCCTTCTTATGTATTAGGAGGTCAGGGAATGAAAATTGTAATCAACAAAAAAGAACTGGAAGAACACGTTATCAATTTATTGAAAACGATTCCGGGGAACAAATTACTTTTAGATCATTACTTAGCCGGAGCAATCGAAGCAGAAGCAGATGCGATTTGTGATGCTGACGGAAATGTATACATCATCGGAATTATGGAGCATATCGAGCCTTGTGGAGTTCACTCGGGAGATAGTAATGCGACATTGCCTCCTTTTAACTTAGGAGAATTCGTGATGCAACAAATTAAGGACCATACAATTAAAATTGCGAGAGCTTTAAAAACGGTAGGTTTAATCAACATTCAGTTTGCGATAAAAGACGATACAGTTTATATCATCGAAGCCAATCCAAGAGCTTCCAGAACAGTACCGTTTATTGCAAAAGCATACGGAGAACCTTATGTAAACTATGCTACCAAAGTAATGTTAGGACATAATAAAGTAACGGATTTTGATTTCAATCCACAGTTAAAAGGATATGCAATCAAACAACCGGTTTTCTCTTTCAGTAAGTTCCATAATGTAAACAAAGCATTAGGACCGGAAATGAAATCAACAGGAGAAAGTATCTTGTTTATTGACGATCTTAAAGACGATCAATTCTACGAATTGTACTCCAGAAGAAAAATGTATTTGAGTAAATAAACTCAAATCGTGATTATAAAAAAAGGCTCCAAGTAATTGGGGCTTTTTTTGTGGTAATTGGATTGTCAACACTAATTGGTTTTTCATAATTTTCGACGCAATTAAACGGAAATTATAAGTAAGAGTAGGCATAAAAAAAACTCCTAAATGGAGTTTTTTCTTTTGTTTTGGCTAGTTGTATGTGTTATTCACTTTGGCTAAAAGACATATTGTCTCGGGTGTTTTTCTGAACCGAAATGGCACCAAAAAGAGCTAGTAGAAATGCAAATGCATAAAAACCTTTTTCACTTGGGAGAATTGTAGCGTTCCAAAGACCAACGACAAGTAACACAATTGATAAAAGAGTTCCGAACCAGCAAATTCCGTAATAAATATCCGTTACAGGAAGGTTTTCCAGTTTGTCTCGGACACTTTTTTGCAGGGAGATTACAGCGAAAAGACCAAACATTAAAACGGTGAAATAATATCCTTTTTCGTTAAGTAACATTTCGGCTCTTGCAAGTCCTACTATAAATCCGATTGTTCCAGCTCCAAGAGCGACCCATGATGCCGCGATAAAGGCATTCGATGTTTTTTGTACCATGTTTTATATTTAATTTAGTTGTATTTCGAAAAAATTGGGGTGTCCATTGGTGTCCAGAAACAGCATTTCTGACCGGATGCTTTCAGAGCGTTATTGGCCCAGGTATTACAGGTGTGTGTCAAACTATAACTTCCGTTGGCTTCATAGAAAGCATCTGTTCTGCTATAGTTGGCGTCTGTTTTAATGGGAATGAAATTACCCGAGCTGTCTTTTTGAAAGCTGGCTGTAACGTAGGTAATCAAACGGCTGTATTGTTCTTTGCTAATCATCATTGATTTGCAATCATCTCCCAATCTCATTTGTCTGTAATAAGTGGCATGAATGGCGGTTTTGCCTAATCCGGTTGCAGCTTTTAGAGCAACAGAGGCTCTTAAATCAGACCAATCCGGGGTTTCTAGATAAAATCCTTTGTCTCCCCAGCCCATAGCGATATAGTTATAGGTAGAGTCTGCTGCTTTTGTGTTTTTAAATTGAACTTGCTGACTCCAGTCTATCTGGTCGTTTTTGACCGGCATTACAATATCAGTGTGAACACCATTGGTCAGGATGAATATCTGAACTTCGGGTTTTGTGTCGGGTTCTTTATCTACAGTTATTTTTGAAAGTACGAAGGCGGTTGCGATATAGAGTAGAATAAATCCTAAAAAGAATAAGATTGATTTTAAAAGGATTTTAAGTGCTTTTTTCAAGTTGATTATGTTAATTTCTTTTTTTTCAAATGTAACTAATTTAAGTTTATATCAAAATGATAATACGCTGAATTGTCAAGAAAAATCTTTTTAATTTTTATAACAAAAAACCGCAAAAGCAGCGGTTTTTTATGAGCGGAAGGATGCTGTTTTTTTTAATCAGAATTAATTTTTCGTAGTCTGTAGGTATGCAGTAACACCGCTATAGAGGAGCCAATTACAATAGGTATAGCGCCAATAAGCATTCCATAAGTGATGTATATAGAATTGGCAATCAGAGAAAATAGTCTTAGTTTTCTTTCTCCTTTAAGAGACATAGAAAACAGATTGATCGTTATTCCTAAATAACCAATAAGGTCCGTGATTAGTGATAGCATAGTTATTTAGGTTTGGTTATAGTTTTATTTCGAAGAGACAGACCGGAACATTGTGGTAGTGTGCGGGTAGTTTTTCAGGATTTTTTATTTTGGTGATTTCAATAAATTTGAAACCATTTTTGACATACATGGTAATCAATCCCGGATTTATACCGGCCGTATCCAATCGTACATATTTTTTGTTGTTTTGAAGGGCAAAATTTTTCGTCCACTCCAAAACTTTTGAAATAATGTTTAATCCTCTGAAATTTGGGTTAGTGGCTATTCGATGAAGATATACACTTGGGTCTGCATTTTTTTCGTTCCAAATTTCAGGATCGTCAAAAGTGGTAACCCAAACGCATACAATTTCATCGTTTAGGACTAATTTCCATTGTCTGTTTTCTGCAATCTCGGTTGCTATAATTTCTTTTGGCAAATCCGGCCAAGGTGTTCCTTTTTTTTCTTTTTGATAAACTATTGCTTCATCATAAAGTGTTTTGATGCTTGGTATGTCATCGATTGTGCTGTTTACTATTTTCATCGCTTTTCGTTTAAATTGAGAAACAAAATTAGAAGCAAAATGTTGACTATTTTATGCTGTGTAGTCTCTTTTGTGGGATAAAACTTTTAATTTTAGGGCTTAAATAGTTTAATTATGCGTCAACTTGATGAGTATGATAAAAGGATATTGCATTTTCTTCAAAAGAATAACAGGATAACAACAGAAGAATTAAGTCATAAAGTAAATTTAAGTCAGAGTGCAGTTCAAAGAAGAATTGCTAAAATGAGGGAGGAAAATATAATTGAAGCAGATATTTCTATTGTATCTCCTGAGGCAATTGGTATTGGGATAACATGTGTCGTAGATGTTGTTCTGCTTGATGGTAGTTCGAAAGCAATTGATGAATTTAAAACTAGAATGCAAAACTGCGAAGAAGTGTCTCAATGTTATTATGTGACGGGGAGTTATGACTTTGTATTAATTGTACAAGTAAAAGACATGCATCATTTTGAAGTGTTTCAAAAGAGGTGTCTTTTGGATAATAAAAATCTGAAACATTTTTATACTCATGTGGTAATGGATCGAGTAAAAGTGAATTATAGTATTAGTATTTAAAAAGGAATTAAAACAGAAAAAGCCCCAAATTAGGAGCTTTTTCTGTTTTAATAAAGTAAGATTATTTTTTAATTAACTGTTCCAAGGGTTTCAACTGCTCCATGTCAATTTTGGATTTTTGTAAAACCGACATTAACGTCATGATGTTATTTGGATTCATGTTTTTTCCTAAAACGCGTACTACTGCAAATCCGCTTTCTTTTCTGTTGGCAAAAACGATAAATTCTTCGATGTTCTCATCAGTACCCACATAACTTATAGAAGCGCCTTCTTTACCGGAGCCAAACTTCATCAGTTCCTGATATTTTGGATCTTTTAAAATAGCTTTTACTTTAGTTCTTTCTGTTTCAAATTCGGCCTTGTTTGTTGCATTTGCTTTAAAGGCAAGAATATTCATTTTGTCAAAAGAGTTTAAAGCTTCGGATTGTTCTGTAGATAGTTTTGCTTTGTCCAAGTTTAGAATACTAGGCGAGATATCAAGAGCAATGAAGTTTTTGTTATCTGTGTTTTCAACAAAATATTTTTGCAAGGAAGGCTCAGATTTACAACTTAATAAAGTAAGTAAAGCTAAAAGGGCTGAGGTAAAGACGCTGACTTTCATGTTATTTTTTGTTTTTAGAAGCTTTTTTTAGGTCAGAACCACCAGGAAGTTGCATTTTGTCTGTTAGTACTGAAATTTCGTTTAAGTCAAAATTACCCGTAAGAGATAATAAAACAGTTTCGTCGTTTTTAGCACCGTCAATATACATTAGTAATTCTCTTACCTGTGTATCGCTGGCCCCTGATTTGATTAATATTCTAACGTTTTTACCACTGTCATTTATGCGCATTAATTCTTCTAAACCGGCAGTTTTAATGTATTTGTCGGCAGAAGCTTTCATGTCGGCTTCAATTTTTGGGTTTTTGGTAGTGAATACTTTTAGATAGTCTAATTTTTTAATCAGGTTAACGTACTGTTGCGTTTCCTTGTCTTTGGCATCGACTTTTACTTTGCTCATTAAGTCGAACATTTTTTTGTTTACAATTACAGAGGTCACATCGTCCTGACCGTCAAATTTGTCAAAAGCACCCTGTGCATAAAAAACAGTGGTAGCGAATGTGAAAACTAGTGTTATGATGAAATTTTTCATTTTTATAAATTTTAAATTATTGTTTGAAGATTTTGTTTTTTGATTGTTCGTATTCGTGAATGTATTGTACACTTTCTAAACCTACATTCACATTGTTTGACACTAAGGCTAAGGCTTTTTGCGTTGCCGCTAAGGCTTCTTCCGGATTGTCGTAGGTTCCTAATTCTGATTGCGCTACAACCGGAGTTGCGTTTTTATCGCTTACATAAAAATAGGTCCCGATTCCCAGTAAAATAACAGCAGAGGCAGCAATTGATAACCACGTAACATTTCGTTTTTTAGTTTGTAGTGGAATCTCCTGCGTCGATTTTTGCTCTTTTACCTGAGAGAAATAACCAAACATTGGTTGGTATTGCTCCAAATGCTGCGCAACATTTGGTGAAGAAAAATAGTCTTTTAATTCGTTTTCTTCAGCAATAGTAGTTTCTCCCTGAAAGTATTTTTCTAATATATATTCTATTCTATTTAATTCCATAACGGTGTGTATTAAGCATTGATTCTCTAATTTTTTTTCTCGCTCTCGAAAGGGCTACCCGGATAGCCGTTTCATTCATGTTGACAATTTTTGCTATTTCATCAAATTCATATTGTTCAACATCGCGCAATTGTATTAATATTTGTAATTGCTCCGGTAATTGACCGATTATTTTTTCTACCCATTCTAAACTGTTCTCATCTTCGAGTTTTTTATCTAATTGTGGCTGTCGGTCTGTAAAATTGTTGTGTACAATTTGAAGATTTCCGGCTCTTTTAGATTTTAGCTGATCGAGACAATAATTTTTGGTCATGGTCATCGCTAGAGCTTCAACATTGGAATAGGTTTCTAAATTTTCTTTTTTATTCCATAATTTAACCATAACTTCCTGAGTAGCATCCTCGGCTTCTTCAGTGCTGGTCAGCAACCTTTTGGCCAGACGAAATACTTTGTCTTTAAAAGGATTTATTAATTCTATGAAAACAATTTGATTCATAAATCAGGGTTATTGGTTAGCTTATATAAAGGAAGACGAGGTACAATTAATTTTGTTACAACAGAACTGAAAAAAAATAGTATAAAAAAAAAGATAATTAAACTACCTATTGTTAAAACTAAAGATAGTATTTTTACGTTATTACTTTTATATAGATACCAGTTTATGAAAACAATATTAAGAAGTTTACTATTATTAGGCTTACTTCTCTTCTCTTTACAATCTTGTGAAGACCAGGATGACATTGCTGCTCCGGCAAATTTACAGATAAACGATTTTATCTGGAAAGGACTAAATCAGTACTATCTTTGGCAGGCTGATGTTCCTAATTTATCTGATGAGCGCTTCGGAAATAAGCAAAGTGCCTTAAATTCTTTTTTGAGTGGTTATGCCGAGCCTGAGAATTTGTTTCAGGATTTATTGAATAAACCGGCGAGTAAATTTCCTAAAGGAGAAGCAATTGACCGATTCAGTTGGATTGTTAAGGATTATAGCGTTTTAGAACAAGAACTTCAAGGAACCAGTAAAAGTACCGGAATTGATTTTAAGTTGAGTTATAAAGGAGAAAGCAATTCAGATCTGGTAGGTTTTGTACGTTATGTTGTTCCGGGTTCAGACGCTTCGGGCAAAAGTATCAAACGTGGCGATCTATTTACGGCTGTAAACGGTACTCCGCTTACCGCTTCTAATTACAGACAATTGCTTTTGGATTCAGAAAGTTATACTTTGAATTTAGCACAATACAATGGAAATGTTATAGAATCAAATGGAAAATCGGTTACGTTGGTAAAGACAACGCTGAATGAAAATCCAATTTTGATCAATAAAGTTATTACGTCAGGAAGCCATAAAATTGGTTATTTGATGTATAATGGTTTTTATAGCACCTATGATTCGCAGTTAAATGACGCTTTTGAGGAATTAGCAACGCAGGGCGTAACTGACTTAGTTCTGGATTTGAGATACAATGGAGGAGGATCGGTTCAGACTGCTACACGTTTGGCCAGTATGATTACGGGGCAGTTTAAAGACCAGATTTTTGCTAAAGAAAAATGGAACGCTAAGCTTACCGCTTATCTTGAAACGGAAGATTCGGAATCTTTAAACAATAGGTTTGTAGACAATATTAACGGAAGAGCCATTAATAGTTTGCGTTTAAGCAAAGTATATGTGCTGACTTCTAATGGAACTGCGTCTGCAAGTGAATTAATTATAAATGGATTAGTTCCTTATATTACTGTAGTACAAATTGGAGATTATACAGTTGGAAAAAATGTTGGATCCGTAACATTATATGATTCCGAAACATTTACAAAAAACAAAGTTAATACAAGTCATAAATACGCCATGCAGCCTTTGGTTCTTAAAATTGTTAATGCAACAGGGTTTGGTGAATATACAGATGGTCTTAAACCTGCTTATGAGCAACTTGAGTATTTATCTAATTTAGGTGTTTTAGGAGATCCTTCAGAGCCTTTATTAAATACTGCCATTGCAAAAATTACCGGTGCTTCGGCTAAAAAAGTGCAACAGGACAGAGGGAAGGCACTTCGATCTTTCATCGATTCCAAAGCAATGAATGGTATTGGAAATCAGATGTATGTTGAGAAAGCTCCAGAAGGGCTTTTGAGAACATTAAATTAATGATGATCGTATTGTAAGAGATACATTATTAGATAAAAATAGTTTAATTAAACACCCATAAAATTAGTTTTATGGGTGTTTTTTTGTTCTTACGGTAAATAGCTCCAAATAAAAAGAGGCTGCCTAATTTTTAATTAGACAACCTCTTTGTTCCAAAAAAATAAAATAATAATAAAGGATGAATTGATTACGTTGAAAAATAATTACAGAATTATTTTATCAGACGTTTTTCTTAGTTATTAAAGTAAAAACCGTTTGGTGCTACACCAACCGTTAATTCTTTTTGAAGTGTTCCGCCTAGATTGTAAATGTAAGCTTTACTGTCTTGTTTATAGTCTCCACTATCAGCTAGATAGATGAAATTATTATTAACTGCAAAACCATATAGATAGCCAATAGTAGAAGTCAAAATTGCCGTTGTTGAGGGCGTTGTTGCTGTAGTATTTATTGCATAAACGGAGCTCCCGGCTGTATAATAAATTTTGCTTTCATAAATGTCTAAAAATCCTGCTCCATCTAAACTTTCCGGAAATGCAATTTTGGTAGTTGTTTTGTCAGATAATTTCACTTTTACAATTTCACTTCTGGCTCCGTAAGGGCCTCTCAGAATGTATAAAATTCCATTTTCTTCTTCCATCGTGTCTGCACTTGAACCAATAGCTATAGTCTCCAGTGTTTTAGTAGCTATGTCAACGATCAAAAGGTTATTGTTATTATAAGGTTCAGTAATGTATAGTTTTCCTTCCTTTAATACAATTCTGTTACCAGTTGCTTTCAATTCAATTTTAGACTCAACAGTATTAGTGGTCAAATTAATTACAGCAATATAATCATCTATATTTCCATTTGGATTTTCTAATGGTTTTTCAAAATTGTAATAAGTGTTGGCATTGGTAACATATGCTTTTCCGTCTTTTACTACACCATATCTTGGTTTAGCTAGTCCTGAGTCGATTTTAGCAATTAATTTAAAAGTATATCTGTTTACGACATTAATTACATTAGATCCACCAGAGATGATATAAGCTTTATCACCATCAAAGAAAATATTTTGTACATATTTCCCTATCAAGTCCTTTGGGTTTGCTGAAGTGTAGGCATCTTTTGTAAAGGTGCTTAAGTCTTTACTTAAAAACGAAACAGAACCTTGTCCTAAACTTCCTTCATTTAGAATGAAAAAGCCATTTTTATACGGACTCTCTATTTCAACATTAGTATCATTGTTTTTGTCATCATCACTTGAACAGGAAACAAATAAAGAGATGCTGAGTGTTATTAAAAGCAGTTTGCTAAATTTCATAATATTTAGAATTTTAAGGTTAGATACATATTAAAATTGCGACCCGGCATAGGTCTGTCTTCATAACTTTCATAATTTTTATTGAAAATATTTAAAATCTGAAAGCCAAGTTTGAACGTTTGTAAAATTTTGAAATCATAATCGATCCCAAAATTTGAAACACTATAATCGTTTATTATTTCGTCTGGATTGTTATCCGCTCTTGTGTATACAAAACCATTATGCAAGAATTGATAATAAGCAGTTATTTTATTTCTTGAGTAAGAAACAGATCCGGTGACTTTGTTGTATGGAACAAAGAAAAGTTGGTTTTTGGTTTCGCCATCTTTTGATGCTGTATAGGCATAAGTAGCGTTTGCACTAAAGTAGTTTTTGCCAAAATGGCTCTTCCAGTTTAACAGAGTTTCTGCTCCATAACTATCTACTTTGGCTGTGTTTTGTGGAGACCAAATACCATTTTGCCCAGGAACCCACTGCAGTAAATCTTTTATTTTGATATAATAAAAGGTCTGACTAAGTGTAATGTTTTTGAAAGTGAAAATATTACCAATTTCTGCCTGATAAGAACTCTCCGGTTTTAAGTCTGGATTACCGCCTTGGTCCCAATATAAATCGTTATAAGTTGGAATTCTGAAATTTCGGGACAAATTTAATTTTAGCTGGTATAATTTACTAAACTGATAGAATGAACCCAAAGAGAATAAAAGGGGTGATTTATAGTTGTCTGTAAATTCTTTTCGAATACCAAATTCATTTCTCCAAACGGCAGAGATATCCTGCTTCAAGAGTAATGATGTTGAAAAGATTTCACGAATATGATCTCCGAAACTAGTTCCGTATCCCTTCGTTCGATTGTAATCTACGATAGCATTTATTTGTATAGATTTAGATAGTATGCCTGCTAAATCTAGTTTTGTTGTCAAGCTTTCGGTTTTACCATAACTAAAATAGTCCTTTGTATTATCTTCGTAATATTGGTAATTTTCAAAGATATAGGCGGTTTTGAAATTTGTTTTCAATTTCCCAAAATCGCCATCGTATTCCAATAAATTTCTATTGAAACCATTTATATACTTGCTTTTAGTATCCGTTTCTGTAATCAAAGAAGTATTTCGATCTGTATTAGAAGTTTGGCTATATAATTTTAAACTATTTTTAGCGTCAAACTTATATCCCAAATTGGCACTCATTGTAAAAACATCGTATTCTCCATTTTGATTCCAACGTTGTTCTCCTCTCCAGGTATATCGATCCAGATATTTGTAATCATTGGTCGAACTATTTTTAGAAAAACCAATTTGAGCGCTCCATTTTTTGTTTGAAATATTTGTTTTGTAGTTAACTCCAATGGTGTTAAAACTCCCGTAATTTAATCTTAAGGTGTTTTCAAAACGATCATAAAAACCTAAATCGTTGTTTAAATGTACTGTTCCTCCAATTGCCCCACTTCCGTAAATGACACTTCCTCCACCTGCTTTTACGGTGACAGAGTTATAATCAGAACCTGAGATTGTATTAAAATCAGTACTTCCATTCATTTGAGAGTTGATATTAATACCATTCCAAATTACGGCAGTCTGCGAAGCGCTGGTTCCTCTAAATGAAACAGTAGAAAGCATTCCGCGACCGTACTCTTTAAAATAAATTGTTGAATTATAATTTAATAAATCAGTTAGCAAAGCCTCGTTTTTATTGATAATCGAATCATTCAAGGTTTGAACAGACTGTGTACCCGAGTATTTTTTAAGATTGGTGTCCGAAACAACCACTTCTTTCAATTTTGTTATAGAATCGTTCTGTGCCAAAAGGATCTGACACAATAAGAGCAAACAAAAAGACAATCGTTTTTTTAAAGTCATAATTTCTACACTCTTGTTCCCGAGAGTTCGATATTAGTTACAAAGGCAGGTCTCCTGGCTCGCGTCTTGTTGTTTACCTTCCCATTCGCCAAAGCGAGCAGTGGTTTTGTAGTTAACAACAAGCATTCATTTCTGAACTAAGCTTACAGTTGCGGGTACAGCTCAAGTTTTTACTTGATTCCCTTTTTAATGTGCTAAATAAATCAGTAACACAACCTTAAATTTTTTGCAAAGATAAAGTTAAAATTATTGAATTTTCAAATTTGGTTTGTTTTTTATGTGAATTCCTAAAACAAATTTACAGCTGTAGGTTTATTTTGACGACTTGTCCAAAATCGACTTTATTCTGAAAAGCATCTTTCAGCGGGAGTGAAGTATGGTGGCAAAGCAGGCTTCTGATGACTCCTGCATGGGTAACAACAATTATCGGTTGTTCTGCTTTTTTTGAAATTTGCTCTGATAAAAAAGCGCCGGTTCTGTCATGTAATTCAATAAAAGATTCTCCATTTGTAGCGTGAACATTCACAAAATCTTCCATCCACGGATTAAGTTGTTCGGGTAGAATGTCATTCCAGCCTTTCATTTCCCAATCGCCAAAATTCATTTCCATTAGTCTTTTGTCTTCCTGATAAGAAATGGTTTTGATTTCGTTTTGAATGTGTTTTGCTAAAATTACACAGCGTTGTAAAGGGCTTGAGAAGAGAATCGCTTCTTGTGGCAATTGCGAAAGGATATTTTTAAAAATAAGTTCAAAAGGTTCTGCTAGAGCAACATCAGACTGTCCGTAGCAAATGCCTTTTTCGCAAACCGTTTCGGTATGACGTACTAAATAAATTTCCATAAAAAAAGAAGCGCTAAATAATATACAACTTCGCACACCTGTTGCGTAGCTCCCAAGCAGTCACCCGTATAACCGTCAATCCATTTCTGAAAGTAACGCGCTAAAAAATAACGGGTCAAAAAAACAGGAATTAGAACCAAAAGAATCTGGTATTTAAAATAGGACAGCACAATTAAAGGAAGTAATCCAAAGAAAAAGGAACCCAAAATTTCTTTCCAGGTATTGCTTTTAGCAATGGGTTTGCTTTTACTTGAAGCATCATCACGTGAATACTCATGAGTGAAAATGATACTAATCGCTGCCAAACGACTCAAAGCATGAGCTGAAATAAACAATAAGAAAATTTGAAAAAGTGCTATTGAATCCTGAATTTGAAAAAGTACTATAGATTCTGAAAGAAGTTTGAACTTTAATAAAAAAAGCAAAACCAAACCAATGGCGCCATAGGCACCAATAGCGCTGTCTTTCATAATGAGTAGTATTTTTTCCTTGGTCCAGCCTCCGCCAAAGCCATCACAAACATCTGCAAAGCCATCTTCATGAAAAGCTCCTGTAGTTAATATAGAAGCAATAAAAGCGAGTATCACAGCAGTTTCTACCGACAGAAAAAGAGAAAAAACATAAAATGCCAAAAAGGAAATACTTCCAACAATCCAGCCTATCAAAGGAAAATACCGTGTGGCTTTATTTAGATAATCGGGGTTATGATCAATGTTTTTTGGACATGGAATCCGGGTATAAAACATGAGTGCTGTGAAGAATATATGGAGTTCTTTTTTCATTGGTAAGAGTATGTAGTTATTTGGCTAAAGCCAGTTTGATTACTTTCATGAAACCAACATCTAAAGATGTTGGCAATTGAATCTGTACAAAGGCTTTCTTTTTTTGAAATTAATGTTTTTTCTGAATTTTTAGTGGATTTCTATTTGGTGTGTTTTTTGTAAAATTATAGTAAAAGAAAAGGTTATTTGTGATTTGAAATGTTTTTATTGAATTGTCTCCAGATTTATCTGGAGGTTATCAAGTTTAAATTAAAAAGGGCTTTAGCCAAATTTTATGTGCATGACTCTTTGCGATTCATTTTGTCTTTGCGGTACTGTAAATTTTATAGATTTATGTTAGGGACTATTTTTTTATTGAATTGCCTCCAGATTTATCTGGAGGTTACCAAGTTTAAATTAAAAAGGGCTTTAGCCAAATTTTATGCATATAACTCTTTGCGATTCTATTTGACTTTACAGTGCTATAAATTTCATAGATTATGCTAGGGACTATTTTTTTAATGAATTGCCTCCAGATTTATCTGGAGGTTATCAAGTTTAAATTAAAAAGGGCTTTAGCCAAATTTTATGCGCATGACTCTTTGCGATTCATTTTGTCTTTGCGGTACTGTAAACTTTATAGATTTATGTTAGGGACTATTTTTTTAATGAATTGCCTCCAGATTTATCTGGAGGTTACCAAGTTTAAATTAAAAAGGGCTTTAGCCAAATTTTATGCGCATAACTCTTTGCGATTCAATTTGTTTTTACTGTATTATAAATTTATAGATTGTGTCAGAGGTATTTTTTTATTGAATTGCCTCCAGATTTATCTGGAGGATTATAAAATTTAAATTAGAAAAGGCTTTAGCCAAATTTTATTTAGGATTTGTTTTTTGAAACCCAAATTTGCTAATGATCTCATCATATTCCTCTTGAAATGTTTTATTCTTATGGTGTAATTCTTGGTTTTTTATATAATGCCTTACCTTATCAACTATTGATTCAGAAACGGAGATAGCAAAATACTCATCTTGCCATTCAAATTTTTCTTTAGTTAATTTATTTTGATTAATCCAAAAAGAGGATTCTCCTTTTATTAAGTGCATAATTTTTTGAATACTTTGATCGGCACCTAATGAAATTAAACAATGACAATGATCTGAGTACCCATTTATGTGATCAATGTAAATTCCTTTTTCTTGGGCATTCACTTTGATATGTTTCCATACTTTTTCTCGCAATTCGAAAGAACTTAAGTGAGGAACCCTGTTTTTTGTACTCCAAACAAAATGAATATAAATTTTAAGAAAAGGCATATTCTACATATTAAAAGTTACTTTTTGCTAACCCCCGCATTTTCAAAAGTAGCCATTTCATTCAGAAAAGCTTCTGCCGATTTTAAAATTGGAAGAGCAATCGCGCAACCTGTTCCTTCTCCCAAGCGTAAATCTAAGTTTAAAATAGGTTTCGCTTCTAAATAATTTAATAATTTCTGATGGGCCTGCTCGGCTGAAACGTGGCAAAAAATGGCATTTCTTTTAATATTCGGATTTATTTTCGAAGCTATTAAATACGCTACACTACAAATAAAGCCATCAACCAAAATCAACATTTTACGATCATATGCGGCGAGCATCCCACCCGCCATTTGTATAATTTCAAAACCTCCAAAATAAGCCAATTGCTGTTGCATTTCGGTTTGACCTGAATAATTCTCAATTGCTTTTTTTAGTATGCTTTGTTTTTGAATCAGTTTTTCGTCTTCAACACCAGTTCCTCTTCCAACACATTCTTCGATCGGAAAACCCGTTAGAAGACTCATTAATACTGCCGCTGTTGAGGTGTTTCCAATTCCCATTTCACCAAAACCAATGCAATTAGAATCCGTTTCTGCGATAGCATTTACAATGGATTTTCCTTTTTCAAAACACAAGTGTAGCTCCGTTTCGCTCATAGCGGGAGCATGTAAAAATGATTGTGTCCCTTTTGCAATTTTGGCATTTATTAATTTGGCATTTGTTGGGAAATCATAGTTCACACCCGCATCTACGATAGATAATGTAATGTCATTTTGTTTGCAGAAAACATTTATTGCCGCGCCCTCTTCGAGAAAATTAGCAACCATTTGGCGGGTAACATCTTGTGGATAGGCACTGACACCATGATTTGCAATTCCATGATCGGCTGCAAAAACAACGATATTTGGGTTTTTTATTTTAGGATTTAAAGTTTCAAAAACATGTCCCATTTGCAAGGCCAAGGTTTCTAAAACGCCCAAAGCACCAATCGGTTTGGTTTTAGAATCGATTTTTTCCTGTAAAAGTGTAGTGAAATCCGATTGGTCCTTAGATGTTAATTGTGGATTTATTTGAAGATTCGAAACCACACTTTCAAGCACATTAGTAATTTCTATCACATCAGGTACTTCCGATTTTTGTTTCCAGTTGAGTTGTTGCAACATCGGCTGGTTATCGTAATTGGTAGCCGGTTTTCCGATGCAGAAATAACCAAGGGGTTCGATGTTCTCCGGTAAATCGAGTATTTTTTTGAATTGATAATAGTTCAGAATAGAAACCCATCCCATCCCATAGCCTTGTTCGGTAAGCGAAAGCCAAATGTTTTGTGCGGCACAAACCGAACTAAATTTAACGGCTTCATTACTGCCAACCGTTCCAATAGTGAATTGATTTAGAACTGCTCGGTCATAAGCGATAATAAGTCCAATTGGAGCTTCTTCAATCGCTTCTAATTTCAGCGATTTATAATGCTCTTTTTGCTCCGGATTGTCTGTAAGAGCCTCTGCTTTTTTATTATACTCTAAAAATAAATTTTTGATGGCACTTTTAACCTCAGTCGATCTGATGATGTAGTATTTCGTAGCATCAGTCAAACCAACAGAAGGAGCCCAATGCCCTGCCTGTAAAGCTTTATTGATTACTTCATCAGGTACTTCCTCTGTGGTGAAATGTCGGGTGTCCCGACGTGATTTTAAAATATCGTCTAAATAACTCATAAGCTTGTAAAATTACAATATTAAAAATTCCAAATTCCAAAAAGCGAATAAATGCGTTGGAATTTGGAATTTGAGATTTGGAATTTACTACAACTAGCCTTTTATTTTAACGGGAATTCCAGAGACCATCAAAACAACCTCATCTGCTTTTGAAGCTAAAAATTGATTCATCCAGCCTTGCAACTCGGTAAATTTCCTTCCGATATGAGTTTCTGCGTGAACGCCCATTCCAATTTCATTGGTAACAATGATCAAGGTCGCGTCTTTTTGATTGGCTATTTTTTCAAATTCAGCTTTGGCTTCTTCTAAAGATAAAGAAACGTCATTTTTAGTATCAACGAAAAAATTGGTAAGCCATAGGGTAACACAATCGATGAGAGCTACGCTTCCGGTGAAATCAATTTCGCTTAAATGTTTCTCTTTTTCAATATTGGTCCAACGCTCGTCGCGTTCCTGTTGGTGTCGGTCGATTCTATTCTGAAAATCGGCATCCCATTTTCTTGCCGTCGCAACATACATAGGCGTACTAGAAAGTTGCAAAGCCAAATTTTGAGCATAACTGCTTTTCCCGGATCGCTCGCCGCCTGTAATTAGATAGATCATTTTTTTGTGAGGTGTTATTTGTGAGATGTTGATTGTAAAATGTAAAATGTTATTTGTGAGATGTAAATGGAAAGAGATACTAAACCGTAATTTGCAATTCACTTTTTACAAATGACATTTTACATTTCACAGTATTAATAAGGACAATGTCTGCATCCATTTCCGCAACAGTTGCCTCTTTTTAGGTGAAACCAGGCTTTAAAAACATATTTATTGTCTTCGAGATAATAATCAATTCCCTCAATTAACTGTTCTGATTTGGGTAAGGCTGCGGCTTTATTGTGAAGCGCTTTTTCCGGAGTTAAAGTTTCTACATAGGCTTCAATTTTATCTTCACAGGCTTCTTTAAAGCAAGCTGGACAAAGACAATCGCCACCTTCGGAGAGATTAAAAATAGGAGGGTAATTATTGCACCAACATTTGTTCTCAACAGAAATATCTCCGCAGCTAAAAGTAGATTCACAGCTTGAGCAAACTTTTGTTTTTGTGGTATTCATGTAGGTAAAGATAATATTTATTTAATTTTGTCAGATTAAAGAGGGGTAAAAAAAATAGAAATTGATTTACCTTTGCTGTTAATTGAAACCGGCATTATGAAATTGTAATGATTCAAAATGACCTGTATTTATCACGAATTACAAATACTATACCTATAATCTACTTATGAAACATTTAGTATCTAAATTTATTTTTGTTTTTTCTTTTTTTCTTCTGGTTGGATGTAAAAAGAATGAAAATACAGAAAACGTAAAATCTGAAATTGCAAAAAACAGTATAGAATATGCTTCGGGGCTTTCTATTGTAAAACACGAAGGGTATTCGGTGGTAACGGTTTCAAATCCGTGGCCAAATGCCAATAAAAATTACACATATATTTTAAAAGAAAAAACAGCGGAAGTTCCGGATAGTTTACAATCTTATCCTGCTATAAAAGTTCCTTTGGAGTCTGTTGTAGTGACTTCAACAACCAATATTCCGTTTCTGGAAATGCTCGAAGTAGAGAACAAACTGGTTGGTTTCCCGCATACCGATTATGTTTCTTCTGAGAAAACAAGAGCCCTAATCGATAAAGGAGCTGTTAAAAACGTGGGGCAAAACGAGAAATTGAATATCGAACAATTAATCGAATTGACACCGGATTTAATTGTAACGTTTGGTGTAGACAACAACAATCCAATGTTAGATAATTTGAAAAAAAGCGGACTAAATGTATTCATTCAGGCCGATTGGATGGAACAGTCTCCACTTGGAAAAGCAGAATGGATCAAACTTTACGGCGCCCTGTTTGGCAAAGAAGAAAAAGCAAAAGAATTGTTTGATAAAATTGTTTTGAGTTACAATCAGGCTAAGAAATTAGTAGCGGGCAAAAAAGCCGCTTCTACCGTTTTATATGGTTCAATGTACGAAGACACCTGGTATGTAGCAAAAGGAAACAGTTGGGTAGCTGAATTTATGAAAGATGCACAAGCCAATTATTTATGGGCCGATCTTAAAGGAACCGGAAGCGAAGGTTTGTCTTTCGAAAAAGTACTGGTAAAAGCCAAAACGGCTAATTTTTGGATTGCTACGGGAGCTGTTAAAAACCTCGAAGAATTAGGTAAGAACAATCCGCACTATACAGAATTTGATGCTTTTAAAAATAAAAATGTTTATAATTTTGAAAGTAAGTTAGGGGCAACCGGAGGTACTATCTATTACGAATTATCACCAAGCCGACCTGATTTGGTTTTAAAAGATTATATCAAGATTTTTCATCCGGATTTACTTCCCGGTTATGAGTTTACTTTTGCTGCTAAATTGAATTAAATTGGCAGATAAAAAACGAAATACCATTTTATTTTTGATGCTGGGTTTAGGCTTGGTTTTTATGTTTCTGGCCAGCATTAGTCTGGGCTCCGTCACCATTCCGTTAAAAGAAGTGTATACGAGTCTGACAGGTGGACATGCGAGTAAATCGGCATGGGAATACATCATTATAAATTACAGATTACCAAAAGCGATTACGGCTGTTTTGGTAGGAACGGGTTTGTCAATCAGTGGTTTACTGATGCAGACTTTGTTTCGAAATCCGCTTGCGGGACCTTATGTTTTAGGATTGAGCTCGGGGGCCAGTTTAGGTGTGGCTTTCGTGATTTTAGGAGCCGGATTTTTGCCGTCTTTTTTAAGTGCAATTGCGTTGTCTTCTTACGGAATTGTGTTGGCCTCCACTTTAGGAAGTACTTTAGTTTTATTATTGGTTTTGGTGGTCTCACAGAAATTGCGGGACACGATGGCAATCTTAATTGTGGGCCTTATGTTTGGAAGTTTTACCACTGCCATTGTAAGTGTTTTAACGTATTTTAGTACCGCAGAACAGCTTCAGAAATTTACTTTTTGGTCGATGGGGAGTTTAGGAAACCTTTCTTGGTCTACCATTGGTATTTTTACAATTTGTGTGAGTATTGGATTGCTTTTAAGCGCGAGTAGTATAAAACCTTTAAATGCCTTGCTTCTAGGAGAGAATTATGCTAAAAGTGTGGGCTTGAATTTCAAGAAAGCGCGATTGATTATCATATTCGCAACAAGTATTTTGGCAGGAAGTATTACCGCTTTTGCAGGTCCGATTGCCTTTATTGGTTTGGCAGTACCCCATATAGCGAAACTTACTTTTCAGACTAGTAATCATACTATTTTGTTCTGGAGTACTTTGTTTTTTGGTGCCACAATTATGTTGTTTTGTGATATCGTTTCAGAAATGCCGGGATTTGAAGTCACGCTTCCTATAAACGCAATTACATCTATTATCGGTGCGCCGGTAGTAATCTGGCTTTTGGTAAGAAAGAAAAATTTTTCATAAGTTAATTCTTTCAAAAATAATTAGTAAATTGGTTTTTTAAACACATAGAAACATAGTTTTTATTTCAATTTATTAATTAATGATTACTCAGAAATATTTGAATGAGTTGACTTACGAGGTGATTGGAGCTTCGATAGAAGTGCATAAAGCAATTGGGAATGGAGATTGCTTGAAAAGGTTTATCATCAATGTCTGAAAGAAGAGCTTTTACAAAGAAAATTAAATTTTTTCACAGAGATGAAAGTGCCATTGCAATATAAAAATAAAGAACTAAACGCAGATCTGAGATGTGATTTGTATGTTGAAAATTGTTTGGTAGTAGAATTAAAAACAGTTTCTGAAATAAACGCAATGCATAAGGCCCAGCTGCTGACTTATATGAAACTTTTAAAAGCTCCAAAAGGAATTATAATTAATTTTAATTGTTTCAATATTTTTAAAGATGGTCAGAAAACATTTGTGAACGAATATTTTAGATTATTGCCTGAAAAATAACTCATAAAACTATGTGATAATTTACGAGTAAATTCTACAAGGGATTTAAAAAAATAAGTTTAGTAAGTCTATGTTTCTATGTGTTAAAAATAAAATTATCCTGTAATGAAAAGTATCTTATCAACTATAAATCTAAGTATAGGTTATCGAAATAAAAACGCGAAGGTCACAATCGCTGAGAACCTGAATTTAAATTTAGTTTCAGGAAAACTCATTTCGCTAATAGGCGCAAACGGAATTGGGAAATCGACTTTATTGCGCACTATTACAGGAATTCAAAGGCCATTATCCGGAAAAGTTTTACTTAGTGACAAAGACATCACCACATTTAAACCTTTAGAATTAGCACAGAACCTAAGCGTTGTTTTAACAGAAAAGCTACCGCCAAGCAATTTGTCGGTTTTTGAACTAGTAGCCTTGGGACGCCAACCCTATACCAATTGGATAGGAACCCTGACGCCCGAAGATGTAACAAAAGTAAACGAGGCTTTAGAGCTTACTCAAATCACACACTTGTCCCGAAAAAAACATTTCGAAATAAGTGACGGACAATTGCAAAAAGTGCTAATTGCAAGAGCACTAGCGCAAGATACGCCGCTAATTATTTTAGATGAACCCACAACACATCTTGATTTATTGCACAAAGTTTCCCTCTTTAAATTGCTGAAAAAGCTAACTCAGGAAACGCAAAAATGCATTTTATTTTCAACGCACGATATCGATTTGGCGATTCAGTTAAGCGACGAAATGATCATCATGACGCCTGATTTATTCGTGCAAGACGAACCTTGTAATTTGATTTCAAAAGGAAGTTTTACGACCTTATTCAAAGACGAACATATTGTTTTTGATGCTGAAAAAGGGAAGTTTGTAATTACTTAGAAGTATAATTATTCTCAGGAGCTAATCCTTCTGTTCCTTCCAATCTTTTGCTTTTTAAAGAAAAAAGCAAAAGGATTTTCCCTCCCATAAGGGCTAGGGCACTTGTATCCAAAAGAACTTCACCAGTCCTGCAAGGTTTTCAAAACCTTGTGCTTTACGCAGAAAAAAACACAACAACCAAAATAATTCGTGTCAATTAGTGAAATTCGTGTCAAATATTTTCCTTGATAAATCGGTACTTCTGTAGAATATTGGATGTGATTTCTCCTTCGTCGAAAGGACAAGCTTTACGCAGAAAAAAACACAACAACCAAAATAATTCGTGCCAATTAGTGAAATTCGTGTTCAATGTTTTCCTTGAAGAATCAGTACTTCTATAAAATATGTGATGTGATTTCTCCTTCGTCGAAAGGACAAGCTTTACGCAGAAAAAAACACAACGAACAAAATAATTCGTGTCAATTAGTGAAATTCGTGTTCAATATTTTCCTTGAAGAATCAGTACTTCTATAAAATATGTGATGTGATTTCTCCTTCGCCGAAAGGACAAGCTTTGCGCAGAAAAAACACAACAACCAAAATAATTCGTGTCAATTAGTGAAATTCGTGTTCAATATTTTCCTTGATAAATCAGTACTTCTATCGAATATTGGATGTGATTTCTCCTTCGCCGAAAGAACAAGCTTTGCGCAGGGAAAAACACAACAACCAAAATAATTCGTGCCAATTAGTGAAATTCGTGTTCAATATTTTCCTTGATAAATCAGTACTTCTTCTTCACGTCAAATGATGAAAAAAGTGTCAGGTCGCTATTTGTGTTCCTGTCTGATCATGATATATTGAGTGCATTTACGTTTCAAAGGAGATACCTACAAGGTTTTGGAAATCTTGCAGGAAGAAAGCACGAGAAGATTAAATTTTTAAACCAATCTGTCTTTTTGCCTCGCCAACCACAAAGGCAACAGAATTAGCAATATTAAAACTTCGAATCAATTTGGACATCGGAATTGTCAAATGATTTTCAAAACGAGCCAGGACTTCTTTGCTTAAACCAACGCTTTCTTTACCGAAAACCAACCAGTCTCCGTCTTGAAAATCGGTTTCCAGATACGATTTCTCAGCATGAGAACTCATCAAAAAAACACGGGATTGATCCGGAATTTGTTGGATCCATTCTTCCACATCCGCATATTCGGTAACATCAAGATGTACCCAGTAATCCAAACCCGAGCGCTTCAGGTTTTTGTCATTAATTACAAACCCAAACGGATGCACCAAATGCAAGCGACTTTCGGTACCCACGCACAATCGTCCTATATTTCCGGTATTATTTGGTATTTCAGGTTCTACAAGAACAATATTCAGCATTGATTTTTTTGTTAAAAGTTATAAGTTAGATGTAAAAGTTTAAAGGTTTCTAGTAATTATCTAATTGTCACATTATCAAATTACCACATTATCTAATTTAAAATCAGAAACCTCCAGTACCTCTCCGGCTTTTAGGTTTTGCAAATATACATTTCCTACCCGAACGCGAACCAATCTTAAAGTTGGAAAACCAACCGCAGCCGTCATTTTTCGAACCTGACGAAATTTGCCTTCATTTACCGTAATCGAAGCCCATGTAGTTGGTCCGTGGCGCTCATCTCTGATTTTTTTGGCTCTCAGTCCAAAATCAGGAATTTCGGTAACGATAAAAGCTTTGCAGGGTTTGGTAATGTATTTGCCACCGTCGAAACCAATTTCCACGCCTTTTTGCAATTGCTCAATAGCTTCGGGAGTAATAACACCATCAACTTGTACATAGTATTCTTTGTCTACTTTTTTGCTTCTTATTTGTTCGCTTACCTTTCCGTCTGTCGTTAGTAAAAGTAAACCTTCAGAATCTTCATCTAATCGGCCGATAGCCATTGTACCTGCAGGGAAATCGTGTAATTCTCCCAAAAGTTTTTTCTTTCTTTTTAACTCATAGATAAACTGGCTCAGATAGCCATAAGGTTTAAAAAGAATAAAGTGTCGATGCATGTTGTTTTTTGTGGCAAAGATAGCTTTGTTTTAGGAGTACCAAAAGAAGAATTACTTTCTCTTCGTTAAAAAATAATTCAACTCAGATTTGATTATTTTTCTGTCACGATCCAATAAGTATATTTTTTCGGGATTTGCGCTATAATATCCGTAGTAAATTTGCTTCTCTAAGGGCTGATCCCAATTCAGAACATAAATGGTACCGTCAGGATCATTGTCCAATCCTCTTTCGATATTAAAATTCCCTTTTTCGCTAAATTCCTTTTCAGGTTCTTTTCCCTGATACACTGTAATCAATTCAAATCTATTGTTTTGCGCTACACCATAATCGGCATCTATTTTTAAAGTAGTTTTAATTCCACTGCAATCCGCGCAAGGCAATACTCCTTCAAACACGGATGTTTTGTTGAAGCGTTCATTCGTTTTGGTTACTGTTTTTTCGTTTTCCGGTGTTGTAATTTGTTCTTCTTTTTTAGAATTACAAGCAAGTACTAAAGAAGCAACTGTTGCAATACAGATTAATTTTTTCATAGCGTTAGGGGATTTTAAAGATGATAATAAAAACGAAATTAATATACAAAAAATATACCATAAACCAAAGAGGAGATTATGGAGATGTTTATTTCATATTGGGATAATTAGTACGAAAGATACTGTATGATTACGATTAGAATAAAAACAGTATTTAGAGGTGTATTCGTACATTAAATTGACGTTTTTTTGTTTTTTTGGACTCTTTTTTTTCATCATCTGTAAAGAAAAAATACTATTTTCGTGTGGTATTGCTTACTAAAAATAATGTTGTAAGTAAATTTTTCTAAAAATATATAATGTTATTAAAGCTTGTTTTTATTGATGATAATTAACTTTTTTGTTGAATAAATTAGTTAATAGTAGTGAATATTTATAAAATAGGAAGCATTAAATTTAAGATTTTACAATATTCTCTTAACTTTAAAGACTATAAATTTGGTTTCTAAAAACTCTATTATTTAAACATATGAAAAACATTTACACGATGCGCCACTTGGTGGCTTTTTTAAGTTTTTTTTGTTGCTGTTCGGCAAGTCTCGTTGCGCAGGTTACGATGCCGGGCGCACAACCCTTGCCGTATACACAGAATTTTGACGGTTTAGCAGCTAATGGCACCACATATCCAGCAGGATTGCAGGGTTGGAGTGCGGCCACGGCACCCGGAAGTGCTTATGTTACAGCAGCTACTTTGGTTGCAGATAAGGCGTTGACGGCCGGAAGCACAAATAGCAGCACAGCAGCAACTACAAGCGGTAACATTCATAATTATAATGGTAAAATAGGTTTTCTTAATACCGGATCAGTCGATCTTACAATCGCCTTGGCTTTCTCCAGCACCGGACAAACAGGTATTCAGGTGCAGTATGACGCGATGACCATTCGTAATCCGTATGGGTTAGTGTCGGGTACAACAACATCGGAACGAATAAATGAGATGGTTTTGCAGTACCGTGTGGGTACAACCACTGCTTTTACAACTTTGTTGGAAACCGCTTATACAAATAACACAACGCAACAGACAGGAGCGGTTACCGATCCTCAAAATACAAGAACGATAAAAATAACACTGCCTGCGGAATGTGATAATCAAAGTATTGTTCAGATCAGATGGATTTCTAAACAAAATTCCGGAGGAGGTTCTCGTCCTTCTTTTGCAATTGATAATATCGACGTGAGAAGTGATATTGCAGCTCCGGTAAATGCTGCAGGTTATCCAAAAGCGGATAATGTTTTATCGCAAAGCTTTGATTTTGCTAATAAATTAGATGAAAAAGCAAAAACCTATTATGTCTTACTAAATGGCGGAAGTGCAGAACCTACCGTAGCGCAACTTAAGTCCGGTCTTGATGCAAATGGAGCGGCAGCTTTACAATCCGGATTCTTGGATATTGTTGATGCCTCTCAGGTATATGTGAAAAACTTTGATGGTTTAGCTCTTAACACAGCCTATATTGTTTACTCGATTTCTGAAGATCCATACCAAAATACTCAGGCTTCAGTTCATAAATTAGAGGTTACAACTTCAAGTGTTGCGATTCCTTCTTTAGTAACGACAAGTACTTCGCTTGACTTAGGATTCTCTGAAGCGGGTTATGATTCAGAAATAGCAAGTTATCAGATTCAAGGTAGTAATCTTACTCATAATGTTATAGTGACCGCTTCAGGTAATTTTACGATCTCTAAGGACAATACTGTTTTTCAATCAGCAGTAACCTACAATGTGTCTGACTTTGATTCAAACGCAACGCCAACCGTTTATGTTAAGTTTACTCCAAGTGCTACCGGTACTTTTTCGGGAGAAATAAAGCATGAGTCAACTGGAGCAACGACCAAAACAGTCGCTCTTGCTGGAACAGGAATCAATCCGTATGTGCAAGGTTTTAATGATGTAAATGTTTTAACAAATAGTGGCTGGACACAATACAATGTGGCTGGAACTAAAAATAAGTGGGGATCAACAACCGTCGCTCGAAATGTAAATTCCGGAACCGGTGCTGTTCTTATGAATGGGTATTCTGATAACGGTCCAAGCGAAGATTGGTTGATTTCACCAAAATTACACTTAGATAATTTCAATCAATTTCCTTTATTGTCTTTCTACTCTCGTAAATTTTATGCCGGAACAGGTTTAAAATTGATGGTTTCAGTAAATTATGACGGTAAAAGCAGTCCTGAAACGGCTACTTGGACAGAGTTAAATGGTAATTTTCCAACAGCAACGGGAACTTACACGCAATCCTTATACATCAATTTAGGAGCGTATAAAACCAGTCATACCTATTTGGCATGGGTTTATGAAACCACAGCTGGAGGAACTAATAATGCGGCAGAATGGTCATTTGATGATTTTGCGGTTACAAATGAGGTGGGATATGTGGCTTCAAATCCAAATTTAAATTTTGGAGATGTTAGTCCCAACACTATATCGGCAAGTCAGTCTTTTGACTTCAAAGCTGATGGATATGGCGATATCACCCTTACAGCGCCTACAGATTATCAATTGTCTTTAGATAATGTTTTATTTCAATCCAGTATTGTGGTTACTAATGCTGATGCAGCGGCTGGTAAAACACTTTATGCAAGATTTGTACCTTCTGTAAAAGCATTAGCTATTTCCGGACCCTTAACGGTGACTGGAGCAGGATTAAACAAACAAATCGGAGCATTGACAGGTTCTTCTTTGCCTAAAGCAGAAACTTTTGATATCGTGACTTACAATTTAGAGTTTTTTGGAAGTGATGTAAAAGGGACTGATGGAGCGGAGTTTGGTCCAATTGACGATGCATTACAAATCGATAATGTAGCCAAAGTAATGAATAAGTTAAATGCTGATGTTTACGTAGTACAAGAAGTTTCAGATGATCCTTCTATAGATGCTTTGATTCAAAAAATAAGTATTAACGGAAAGACATTCGATAAAACAATTTCGACATCATGGTCGTATTCGTTTAATGTACCGGATCCAAATTTTCCTCCTCAAAAATTAGTGGTACTTTATAATACCCAAACAACTACTGTAAAAAGTACGCGTGTAATGTTTAAGGATTTGTACGATAATGTACGTTCGGGAGCCGTGACCTTGCCAAATTACCCAGGTGGTAACGGAGCTAGTTTTTTCTCTTCAGGGCGTTTGCCTTATATGGTTAAAATTGAGACTAATATTGGTGGAATCCAAAAAGAAATTAACCTGATCGATCTGCACGCAAGAGCCAATAGCGGAACCGACATCTCAAGATACAATATGCGTAAATATGATGTTGAATTACTAAAAGACAGTTTAGATGTGCACTATCCAAATTCAAACTTTATGATATTGGGCGATTTTAATGATGATGTAAAAATATCGGTTGTGGGTACAAACACCCCTTCTTCTTACCAGAAAATGGTGGAAGATACGGATCGTTACAATGCTTTAACTTTAGGAATTAGCCAAGCTGGAGCCTATAGCTTTTTAAGTTCAGGTGGATTTTTAGATCATATTATTATTTCTAATGAACTGACAGATCAGTATATTCCAAATTCTATTGCCGTGTACGATCCGCGTACAGACATTACAAATTACGTAAATACAACTTCAGACCATGGACCGGTAATTGCCCGTTTTGAATTGAAAAAGGATAATTTATCGACTATAGATTTCCAAACTAAAAACGGATATTTTGTGCAAGCCTATCCTAATCCTGCATCAGATGTTGTAAATATTGCTGTGAAAACAAATGATGATAAAAATCTGAAGTTAAGACTTTATGATATGTCGGGGCGTTTGGTTGCAAGCCCGGTTGAAATAAAAGGGACTCCGGAGAAAAGTGATTCCGTAATTCAGATTAGCAATCTTAAAACAGGAATCTATATGTATACTTTAACAGAAAACAATAAGGTTATATATAGTAGCAAGATTATTAAAAAGTAAGTAGAGATACAACGGTAAATGAAACAGGCAGCTTATTCAGCTGCCTGTTTTTTTTTTGCCACAGATTAAAGGATTAAAAGGATTAATAATTTGTGACGCACAAAAAAACAGACACGAATTGCACAAATTACACTAATTAATTCGTGCCCATTGGTGAAATTCGTGGCAAAAAGATCAAGATGGTCAAAAAAACATGGGATATTAACGACTTATTTTATTAATAACTTAAAAGAGTCAGATAGAATTAAATGATTAATAATCTGTGTAAATCTTTTTAATCAGTGGCAAAAAAGCACGCAGATTTTGCAGATTTTTGCAGAAAACAATGTTGAAAAAATCTGCCAGATCTGCGTGAAAAAAAAAATAGAATATAATCTTGCTCTACTGGCAAAGGAGAAATCTTTTTAGTTGAATAAACGTTTAACCCAATCTAAATCGACAGTTTCATGAGGAGGTATTTTGATAAAGTAATTCAATTACCACTGTTGCGTTATAATTTGTGACGCAAAAAAAAACAGACACGAATTGCACAAATTAATTCGTGTCAATTAGTGAAATTCGTGTCAAAATTATGCGCTCCTCTAAGGAGAAATCTTTCTAGTTTTCGTTGAATAAACGTTTAAACCGATCTAAATCGACAGCTTCATGAAGAGGTATTTCGATAAAGTAATTCAATTGCCACTGTTGCGTTTTTTGGGCTTGTTTGTTGGTGGTTTCGTCCCAAGGCGGATAAACTCTTGTGGCTCTTTTTCCTTCTTTGGTATCAGTCGAAAAGATTCCGCGTTCTAATAAGACAGCTTTAGGAAATATGAATTGCCCTAATAAATCCTCTTTTCGGACACTGATGATAACATAATCAATCGCGTCTGTTGCATCAAAAGGAGCAATGATTTTCGACGGATTGCGTTTCCATAAAGTTACAAACTGACCCGTTTTTGTGGGCGTTATTTTGGCTTCCCGATAACAAATGAGTTTGGTGTTTAATTGCAATCGATACGCACTATATTCCATGCTTTCAGATTCAGGCTCCGGTTGGGTACCTTCAAAATTAAGAAGATCATAAACCCGTTTTTTGGCGATCAGTAGGTCTTTCGGAATGGAGTTCGAAGTATTCCAATTGTTTTTAATGTTCATTATGAGGGAGTTGCTTTTGTTGTCTTTTTTTTGAAAATTACAACAAAAACGGCTTTAAAACGAAACATTCAATCCAAAGTTTAACCCCCATTGGAACTGATTAAAAGACTGGTTGTTTAAGGGGTTTATGTAGTAATTCATTGCCGGTTCAACAAAAACATTTGTTTTTTTGTAGATACGGTATTGTAAAGTACTACTTAATACAGAGCCATAAACAAAGTCATTGGCATCAAGATTTTTTCCAATAGTAGTACCATCCAAAGCCACATTGTTTGAAATTAGCTTACCAACAAAACCTCCCGTATTTAAATTGACAGTAGTTCTGTTTTTACTAAAAACGGCGTAGGAAACTTCCAATGGCATTTCGATATATTTAAGAGTCTGATTTAAAGTACCGCTTTGAATGCTCTCACTGCTTACTACCTCTTTAGTACTGTTTGAAACAAATACATAATCGTTAGTTGCTGCAATCTGAGGAGTAGGCGACTCTTGAACATAAAAATCAGCAATGCCTAAAGCCATATTTTTTTGTCCTCTTACATCCATATACGAAATATTGGCAATACTCTGACCTAATTCATTGATCTTGAAACCTGAACCAACTGCCCATTTATTATTAATCTTGTATTTTGTCTTTACTCCGTATGTACTACTTTGTTTAGAATCATTGTTATATCCTAAAGTCTTGTCATTTTTATAGTTTTCAGAATTTGCAATACCGGCAAAAACTTCAACAGCCCATTTTTCTGCGGGAGAAAGGGGTTTTGTTTCCTTTTCAGTTTTAGATTCAGGAGTGATTATTCCTTTCTCTAAATTCTGAAGTACGGCCAATTGTACAGAATCCTCTTTACTCAGTACATTATTGAATTTGGGGTTGTTTTTTTGATGTTCAACAACTGCTTTTTCAGTATAAATCGTTCCGTTTCTAAGCTCTTTTTCGTTTTTACTATCTTTATTCTGTTGCAGGTTTAAAATTGAATTGGAGGAATTGTAAGCAAAACTGTTCGTGTTTTTTGACTGCAATTTCTCTTTAAAAAGTGAATTCGAAACCTGATTTTTTGAAGTAGCATTAAACGGGTTCTGTTTACCGGCACTAAAAGTCTTTTCGGCTAAAATCTGATTCGCTTTTCTTGTTTCAGGATCTGCCGTTTGATTTTTTGAAACTGAAGCAAACGCATTTTCTCTCTCCGGATTATAGTTTTTCTGCGCTATAGTTTGATTCTGCGCTCTTTTTTCAGTGTTAAACAATTGATTTGTCGAAGCAGAATTGAATGCATTTTGTTTTTCCGAAACAAATGATTTTTGAGCTACAGCCTGATTGCTGTTTTTCTTTTCTGCGTTTAATTCCTCAGAAGGTAGATTTGGGTTGTTTTTAGAAGCAGTGCGAGCCAAAGCTGTTTTGTCTGTTTCTTCTTTTTGTTGTGAGGTAGCTAATTGATTGTCGGTAGCTCCTGAAACCGGATTTTTACTGTTGATCGTTTTTTGATTGATGATGGTTGGTTTATCAGAGACTGTTTTGTCCTGAGTAGATGTCGCGTTGTTTTTATTTACAACAACACTGTTATTTTCTGTAGTAGTCGTTCCGGCATTTTTGATTCCGGAATCTGAATTAAGATGAAGAACAGAAGGAATTGCAAGGCCTAATAATAAGCATGCAGCAGCCGACCACCAAAGAATAACTCTCTTTTTCTTTTTAGGTTTGTTTAATTTTTCCTCAATTTGACCCCATAATTCGGGTGGCGGAACACTTGAAAAGTTTTCCATTGATGAAAAAATAGTCTCTATTTTCTGCTTCTTCATGCTATTTTAAAATTTTTTATGCTCAAAATTCTCTTTTGCAATATTCCTTTAGCTCTGTTTAAATTTGATTTTGATGTTCCTTCTGAGATTTTCAATAACTCGGCTATTTCTTTGTGTTTCATTTTTTCAAAAACATATAAGTTAAAAACGGTCCGGTATTGATCCGGTAAATCCCGAATGTATTCTAATAGTTTTTCCTGTTGTATTGGAATAATGTCCAATTCTTCTTCGTCTACAAAATCGGTATCCGGATCGAAAACATCTAAAAAGAAATTTTCCTTTTTCTTCTTATTTAAAGTTTCAATAAGTTTATTGATAAAAATACGTTTCAGCCAGCCTTCAAAACTTCCTTCAAATTTGTATTGACTTATCTTTTGAAAAACAATGATAAAAGCTTCCTGAAAAACATCTTTAGCATCGTCTTCGTTTTTCATATACTTTAGGCAAATTCCATATAAAACAGGAGAAAACAGCTGATAAATTTTCAGTTGTCCTTCTCTGTTGTTTTGCATGCATTGCTTAATATATATTTCTAAATCGTCTTTCAAAAAGTGGTTGAATTAATTTTGGTAAAATTAGTTTTTTTTAACTCGCAAAGTCGTCTTTAGCAAATCATTTGGTCGGTATTCAGGTTGTCTCTAGTTGTTTATGCGGTAGTGCTTTTTTGAAACTCATTTCCGGTTAGCAATATAGGAGATGGTGTTTCTCCTATATTTTCTTCCCGGTCCTATAATTAGTAATTAAGTAAGCATTTGAATTTTTGTTCTAATTTTTAAGAATAAGTATTCGTCAAAAAGAAATATTTGACTACTGTTTTAGAGCTGTTATTTTGTCCTGAATGGTTTTCTTGAAAGCTTTTATAGCGGCACTTTGATCTTCGGTGTCATTATTATCGATATAAATTTTAGTAACAGTTGTACCTTGACGCAGTTCAAAATAAGTTCCGCCTTTTGTTGAGGTATCCGGCGTACCATACGTTTTGGTTTGTCCTCTTATGGCTAAAATTTCAGCAGGAATATTTTTTGTAAACAGACTATATTCTCCTCTTTTAGAGGTTGCAAGATATTTGTATTGGCCAAATTCATAGCTTCCTGCTACTACGTTTAGGAATTTTAAAACATTAAACTCATTCAACTGGTAGAACTTCTGGCAATCATCTCCGGTACATGGTTTGGCATAACTTCCAATTATTACATTGTCTGTAGTTTCATTAGTAACCTTATTAAAGAAGATTTTTTTTGATGTTCGGGGAATCAAAATGTAATCAGAAGGATAGGTTACGGTTGGCGCTGTAGATTCTCCTGTTTGAGGTGCTTTTTCATATAAATTGATGATAATCTCACAGTTGTTCTCTACAATTGAAGCTACTTTTATGCTATAACCGGTTGTAGGTTTCTGACCTGCAAAAAGACCTACTAAGTAATTTTTTGTAAAATCGATTGTAGGATCACTTGGATTTGGACAGCTGTTTGGATGCTTGGTGAAAAAAGAAAGTAATTTTTCTTCTGTAGTAACCACTAATGCACCAGACTTTTCAGGTTCAATTTTTACGCTGTAATTGCATAAAAGTGGAAATCCGGTAAAAGTGGTGTTTACATTTGATCCACAGCTGGTATCAATATCGTCATTACCCAATGAACAGGCACTAATTCCGAAAACTACAAATAAGCCTAGTATTAATTTTTTCATAATGTGTTTGTAATAAATTATATTTAATAGATGTAGCTTTTTTAAAAAGGTTGCGTGATAAAAACTTTTTTTTCTTTACTTGATAAGGAAGCACTACAGATTATTGCATACTTTTACTTAAAAATAATTTTAGTTATGTTTGATTTTTTTCCGCTTTTACTGGTTTTTCCTCTTGCTTTGTTCTTAGGGATATACTTGGGGAAATTATTGTTTTCGGCCAGAGCCCAATCAGAAAAAGTGAGTTTGAATGAAAGATTAAATGCAGCAGTAAATCAATTGCAAGCACAAAAAGAACAGTTTGAAAAAGAGCGAAACCATCTTGAAAAACAGTTCCATTTAAACAATTCTGAAAAAGAAAATATCAGAACCGAAAAAGACAGTCTGGCCATTCAGCTTTCAAAAAAAGAAGTGGATTTTGAGAATTTATGGGAACGTCATAAAGAACAAAAAAACGAGATAACGGAATTACAGGAAAAATTCACCAAAGAGTTCGAGAATCTGGCCAACAAAATTCTCGAAGAAAAGTCCGCTAAATTTACCGAACAGAATAGCGAAAATATGAAAAATATTCTGTTGCCTTTGCAGGATAAAATTCAGGTTTTTGAAAAAAAGGTCGAGCAGACTCACAAAGAAAGTATTGATTATCATGCCGCTTTACGCCAGCAAATTATAGGGTTAAGCGAGTTGAATGCGCAAATGAGCAAAGAAACCTTAAACTTGACCAAAGCGCTGAAAGGTGATAGTAAAATGCAGGGAAATTGGGGAGAGTTAGTCTTAGAGCGTGTTTTAGAAAAGTCAGGCTTGGAAAAAGGACGTGAATATGAGGTACAGCAAAGTTTTACAACTGCCGAAGGAGCAAGAGTGTATCCCGATGTTGTCATTAACTTGCCCGATGGAAAGAAAATGATTGTGGATTCTAAAGTTTCATTAGTAGCTTACGAAAAATGGATCAACGAAGAATCGGAAATTTTGAAAATCGAATTTCTTAAGGAGCATATCAATTCGATTAGAAGACATGTTGATCAGTTGGGAGGTAAAAATTATCATGAGTTGTATCAGATCGAGAGTCCCGATTTTGTATTGCTTTTTATTCCGATAGAGCCCGCTTTCGCGATTGCTTTAAACGAAGATCCAACCCTGTACAATAAAGCATTCGACAGGAATATTGTAATCGTAACACCAAGTACCTTATTGGCTACTTTACGCACTATTGACAGTATGTGGACGAACCAGAAGCAACAGGAAAATGCATTCGAAATTGCCAGACAAGCCGGGGCATTATACGATAAATTTGAAGGATTTGTTTCTGATTTGGTGAGGATTGGTAACAAAATCAAAGACACTAAAACCGAGTACGACAGCGCAATGAATAAATTGGTTGACGGAAAAGGAAATTTAATTACCAGTGTTGAGAAATTAAAGAAAATGGGGGCGAAGGCTAAGAAAGCGCTTCCGGAGAATATTATTGCAAGAGCATCAAATTCAGAAGAAAACCAATCTTTAAATTAAAGTCATATGAAGAGAATTTTAATTATTATTGCTGTAAGTTGCCTATTGATTCTAGCAAGCTATTTTGCTTTTGTATATTATGTTCCTTATAGCAACGGATACCGTTCAGGAGAATTAATCAGGATGAGCCATAAAGGGGTAATCATGAAAACCTGGGAAGGAGAAATCAGTCAGGGCGTTTCCGGTTCGCAGATTTTTAGATTCTCCGTTTTAGACAGTGACCAAAAAGTAATTGATGATTTGAACAAACTGGAGGGACAGTATGTAAAATTAACCTATGTTGAACGCTATAAAACCTTTAGTTGGTGGGGTGATACACATTTTTTCGTTACTGCTGTTAAAAAAGAAAATTCCCCATTTAAATTTAAATAAAATACAATGATACCAGATTTTAAGCCCGTTTCTTCCTCTAAAATAAGCATTTCAGAGCTGATGTTGCCGTCTCACACTAACTTTAGCGGAAAAATTCACGGAGGATATATTTTAGGATTACTCGATCAGATCGCTTTTGCCAGTGCGTCCAAATTCTCAGGGAATTATTGTGTTACCGCTTCGGTAGACACGGTGAATTTTTTGAAACCAATTGAAGTTGGCGAATTGGTAACCATGAAAGCCTGTGTAAATTATGTAGGCCGAAGTTCTATGATTGTAGGGATTCGTGTAGAGGCCGAAAATATTCAGACCGGAGTAATAAAACATTGTAATTCGTCTTATTTTACAATGGTTGCCAAGGACAAAGAAGGCAATAGTGTGAAGGTTCCGGGACTTATTTTGTCCAGTTTGGATGAAGTGCGTCGTTTTAGACAAGCGATTAAACAGATTGAATCAAAAAGAGAGGTAGAGGAACACGCTAAGGTTACCAATGTAAGTTCTATTGAAGATTTAGCCAGTTTAGAGCAGTACAACGTCTTGCTGGAAATTGGATAGGGTTTTGTGAAATGTAAAGTGTGAAATGTAAAATGATTTTACATTAATTTAAATTTAAGGGAAATGATAAAATTTGGTTATACGATTTTGTATGTGGATAATGTTGAAGCTTCGATTGTGTTTTATGAAAATGCATTCGGGTTTTCAAGAAAATTTATAACTCCGGAGAAGGATTATGGGGAGTTAAGTACCGGAGAAACGACGATTTCATTTGCTTCCAAAAAACTGGCAGCTCAAAATTTAAAAGACGGTTTTATTGAAAGTACTTTAGAAGAAAAACCTTTTGCAATCGAATTAGGCTTCCTGACAGATGATGTGGCCGGAACAGTTCAAAAAGCAACTTCTTTTGGAGCAGTACTGGTAAAAGAGCCCGTACAAAAACCTTGGGGACAAATTGTGGCTTACGTAAGGGATTTAGAAGGCTTTCTAATTGAGATTTGTACCGAAGTACAAGGGTAAATTTACTAGTGTTACCTTTCTGATAACGTTTAAAGAATAAGGAGTATTAATTAATTCAAGTTGTTAGTTAAGTATTCTTTTTGAATTGGTTACTATTTGAATAGCCTCCAGCTAAAACTCAATGTCATTAAGTTAAGGTGTTTTTTCACGCAGATTCTGCGGATTCTGCGGATTTTTTTTATTTCATTCTGCTAAAATCTGTGTGAGACTTTTTTTGACAATCCTAATAACTTGTTTCATTTTAGAGATAAGAGAACTAGTAACTTGAATTAATTACAATAATTTTTCCTCATTGATGGAGTACATACAAAAGAACCCCTATTTTATTTTTCTGGCCTTAATCGTAATCTTTTTAGCAATCGGTTTTTTAAATGCTGAAGAAACTTTAGATATTAATATTCACGATACTTACTATGTTATTTCTTATTTGCATTTTGCGGTGTTGTTGTCTGTTATTTATACCTTCCTGGCAATCCTTTACTTTGCTCTGATAAAATTAAATTTCCCCCTTATAAAATGGCTGATTAGCACACATGTTATTGTTTCGGTAGGTGGTTTACTTTTGATCTGGATTTTTTCTCAACTCAAACGTGAAATGAAACCCGGAGATATTGAATCTTATACGGCAGGTATGACTTTTAACGATAAAATGTTGTTGGGAATCTTCGCAACTGTCGTTACTATGATTGCCATGCAGGTCGTTTTTGTTGTCAATGTCGTTCAAGCATTAGTTAAAGGCAGATCATAACTTCAAAGCCATCTCACAATTTCACACTTCACAACAGTAAAACATTTCACAAATATTTAGCAGTAAATCAAGAACTAAATAGCAGATAATTTCGTAATTTTAAGTATAAGGTTGCAGCTACCAGATTTTCACGGAGTATTGCCATTTGATTTTTTTCAGACTTACTTAAGTTCAGTTTTTTTCTCCTCTTAAATTAAAAAGAATCGAATGACATAATTGTTTAAATAATAACGATTATGAAAAAAACTACTTTACTTATTTTACTTTTTACTGCATTTTCTATACTCGCTCAGGATAAATTCAAAACCAGTTCGGCCGTTGTAAATTTTCAGGCTTCCGTTCCGTTTTTTGAAGAAGTGAAAGCAGTAAATAAGCTTGCAATCATTGTGTTGGAATCCCACTCTAGTACACTGGTTTGCACGGTTGTTATCAAAGATTTTCAATTTAAAATGGATTTAATGCAGGAACATTTTAATGAAAATTATATCGAAAGTCACCGCTACCCCAAAGCAGTTTTTAAAGGCAAAATCCAAAATTTTGATTTGAAAGAGGTTACTGAAAACGAAAAAGAATACGATGTTGTAGGTAAACTGTACCTGCATGGAAAATCCAGAGCAATTGCAGTTAAAGCATTGATCAAAAAAGTTCCTGACGGCATACAGATTATTTCAAATTTCCCTATTTCGGTTGCGGATTTTAATATCGAAATCCCGTATATAGTGGCCAATAAAATTTCAAAAACGGTGCAAACCGATTTGAGTGGTATTATGAAATGATTTGTTTTATTTTAAACAGTCATAAAGAGCGGTCTCCAACGTTGCAAATTGAAACTCAAAACCTGTATGTTGTATTTTTTCAGAAGAAACCCTTTGGCCCTTTAAAATAGCGTCGCTCATTTCACCTAAAACAATTTTAAGCAGTGATTGAGGGATTTTTGGAAGCCATATCGAATATCCATATAAGTTAGCGAGTGTTTTTGCAAATTTTAATTGCGTAGTGTCGTCTGTAAGCACTGCATTATAGGGGCCTTCTATTTTGGTATCGAGAATTGATTTTAAGTAGATTTGTGATAAGTCTTCTATATGTATCCAGGGTAAATACTGTGAACCACTTCCTAAAATGGTTCCGAAACCGGCTTTGAAACCCGGACTAATCTTTTTTAGAAAACCTCCCGCTCTTCCAAAAACAATTCCGGTTCTGATTTTTACCGTCCGAATTCCTAATGCTCCGATGGTGTCTGCCGTTTTCTCCCATTCCTGACAGGTTAAACCTAAAAAGTCGTTGGTAGCCGGAGTATCTTCTGTACAAATTTGTTCACTGGTATTAGCTCCGTAAATTCCAATTCCGGAGGCTGAGATAAAGGCATTTAATGATTTATTATGTTTTTTTAGAAGAGAATGAATGAGGGTTATTGGTTTTGTACGACTTTCTAAAATGCTTTTTTTGCGTTTTGCAGTCCATCTTTTTTCTACAATTCCTTCGCCGGCCAGATGAATGATGTAATCGGCATTGAGAATTGCATCCTCTTCAATGTAATTACGTTCGGGATTCCATTGGTAATAGGTAATCAAGCCACTGCTTTTTCTTGGAGCACGGCTTAAAATTGATACTGTAAAATTATTGGCAAGCAGCACCTGAGTCAGGTATTTGCCAATAAACCCTGTTCCGCCGGTAATGAGTACATTTTGAGACATCTGATTTATCATTTATTTAACATAGTGTTGTGTTTCCGCATAAATAAAGGTACTTAAACATTGTTTACCTTTAAGGCAAAATCTAAATTTAATAAAATGGCAACAAAGAAAAAAAAAATTACCAGAGATGATATTGTTTCAATCTATATGAATGATGTTTTAGAAGCAGGAAAAAGACCAGCATCCGTATTTCATTTTGTAAAAGGGAAAGATTTTACTGAGGCTGAATTTTATGCCTTTTTCGGAACACTTGAGAGTTTGGAAAAAGAAATATTTAGATTGTTTTTTGTGAACACCATAGACTTGTTAAATAAAAACACAGACTATTTGGAGTATGACATGAAAAATAAAATGCTGAGTTTTTACTTTACTTTTTTCGAAATTCTGACGGCAAACAGAAGTTATGTTTTGCAAACCTTAAAAGCAGATCTTAATCCGATCAAAAATTTGGTGCAGCTGACTTCGCTTCGGGAAGCTTTTAAAGAATACGTTGCTGAAATTTTGACGGATGATTATAGATTAGAACAAGAGAGATTTCAGAAATTTCAAGAGAAAACAATTCAGGAATCGGCTTGGTTGCAATTGATGTTAACGCTGAAATTCTGGATGAGTGATGCTTCTGCAGGTTTTGAGAAAACAGATATTTTTATCGAAAAATCAGTTAATGCGTCATTTGAGTTAATGAATGTAGCGCCAATGAATCACCTTTTGGATTTTGGAAAATTTTTATTCAAAGAAAAAATTTACAGCAGATAATGAAAACAATCGATTATATCCCAACCTCAAAAATAGAAAGAGCCGGTAAATTGGTTCAGACCGGTGCAAAAATAGGAGTTAACTACATTAAGCACTATGCCGAAAAAATGGTGAATTCCGATCTGACTCGTGACAAACTAAACGAAAATAATGCCGAAGATATTTACGATGGACTTAAAAGTCTAAAAGGTAGTGCGCTGAAAGTAGCGCAAATGCTGAGTATGGACAAGAATTTCCTGCCTCAGGCCTATGTGGAGAAATTCTCGTTGTCTCAGTTTTCTGTACCGCCGCTTTCTGCGCCCTTGGTGCTGAAAACATTTAAAACGAATTTTGGAAAAACACCTTATGAAATCTTTGATGAGTTTAATGCCAATTCTGTAAATGCTGCAAGTATTGGTCAGGTGCATTTGGCGTTGAAAAACAATAAAAAACTCGCTGTTAAAATTCAATATCCGGGAGTGGCCAATAGTATCTCTTCTGATTTGGCTTTGGTAAAACCCATTGCAATCAGAATGTTTAATTTGCAAGGGAAAGACTCTGACAAGTATTTTAAAGAAGTAGAAGATAAACTGATCGAAGAAACGAATTATTTACTGGAATTAAAACAAAGCCAGGAAGTAGTAGAAGCCTGCAGTAAAATCGAAAACATACTTTTTCCAAACTATTATCCTGAATTTTCGTCAGAGAAAATCATCACGATGGATTGGATGACCGGAATACACCTTTCTGAATTTACCGCCAAAAATACGGACCAAGTAGTTGGTGACGCAATTGGACAGGCACTTTGGGATTTTTATATGTATCAAATTCATGTTTTAAGAAAGGTACATGCAGATCCGCATCCCGGGAACTTTTTGGTAGACGATCAAAATCATTTGATTGCACTTGATTTTGGATGTATGAAACAAATTCCCGAAGAGTTTTATGTGCCTTATTTTGAATTGATCAATAAAAATGTCATTACAGACGAGACGCTTTTTAATCAGAAATTATTCGAATTAGAAATTCTTCGTCCGGATGATTCTCCTTCAGAAATTGAATATTTTACGGAGATGTTTCATGATTTGCTATCTCTTTTTACCAGACCTTTTCAAAATGAAACGTTCGATTTCGCCGATGAAACTTTTTTCGATAGCATCGCCAAACTGGGAGAGCGTTTCACAAACGATACGAATCTCAAAAAAATGAACGGAAACAGAGGTTCTAAGCACTTTATTTACATGAATCGAACTTTCTTCGGGCTGTATAATTTAATGTTTGATCTGAAGGCGAAAATTACGGTGGAGAATTATTTGAAGTATTAGGAGGTTTTTTTTGTTTCAAGTTTCAAGTTTCAAGTTTCAGGTTTTTGCTTCATGGAGATTGAGCAGATTTCTTTTTATGTTACACGCGCAACCTTGCCATTTCAAGGCATGAATAATAACAACAGAAACTCCATACAGTTTGTCATACTGAGGAACGAAGGATCTACGTTTGGCTGAATCCATACCGTTGAACTTCACTTTACGGATTATCTCATGAAGATACTTCGTTCCTCAGTATGACAATATTGCGGAAAATTGAAACGGAGCAGCTTGTGTGATTTCTCCTTCGTCGAAAGGACAAAAAACAAGAATAAATCTGCTCAATCTGCCAAATCTGCGTGAAGCAAAAACCTGAAACCTGAAACTTGAAACTTGAAACAAAAAAAACTCCCCAATCCCCCAAATCTACAAGAAATTACCCCTCCACAAAAATTGGAATTTGGAATTTAAAAAATTTGGAATTTCACTTAACAATCCCAGCCTTATAAGTAGCAATAGCGCGATCTCTTGCAAAACCATGATCGATCATAGGTTCATTATAACCCAAATCAAATTCGGGAATCCATTTGCGGATGTAGATTCCTTTGTCATCAAATTTCTTTAGTTGAATTTCGGGATTGAAGACTCTGAAATAGGGTGCTGCATCACAACCTGTTCCTGCGGCCCATTGCCAGTTGCCTACATTTGATGCCAGTTCAAAATCTAATAGTTTTTCGGCAAAATAGGCCTCTCCCCATTGCCAGTTGATGAGTAAATGTTTGCATAGAAAACTTGCCACCACCATACGTACCCGATTGTGCATGTATCCGGTTTCGTTAAGTTGACGCATTCCCGCATCGACCATAGGGTATCCGGTTGTGCCCGTACACCAACGTTTAAAGTCTTCTTCGTTATTGCGCCATTGAATGCCATCATAAGCCGATTTGAAATTATGATTGACAACATTAGGAAAACTAAAGAGGATTTGAATAAAAAATTCACGCCAAATCAATTCGCTCAAAAAAGTCTGATTTGTTTTGTTGGCCCAGTTCACTAATTTCCGAATACTAACCGTTCCAAAACGCAAATGAGGAGAAAGATACGAGGTGCTGTCCAGAGCCGGAAAGTCTCTGGTTTCTTTATAGCTTTTAATTTGGGTTAAGTTATGCGGAAGTACTTTTATCGTGCTTTTTTCAAAGCCTATTTGTGATAATTCCGGGAATTGAAATTGGTTTTTAGCAAAATTAGCAAACAAAGGTTTTGTGTCACATTCCGTCACAGTTCCGTTCAAGTGGTATTTCTCCAGCCATTTGTTTTTGTATGGAGTGTAAATCGTGTAAGGAAGTCCGTCTGACTTGGTGATTTCTTTCTCTTCAAAAATCACGTGATCTTTATATGATGAAAAAGCGACATTATTTTGTTGTAATAAATTGCAAATCTCTAAATCCCGTTGTATCGCATAAGGTTCGTAATCCTTATTGAATGCTACATTTTGGATATCATATTCCGTTAAAAGTGATTGCCAGACTTCAGTAGTTTTTCCTTTTTTAATTAAAAGGGAAGATCCTGTTAATTGAAGCTCTTCGTTTATTTTTTGAAGTGAATCGTATATAAAACTTACCCTTGCATCACTTTTTGGAAGGCTTTCCAGGATATCTTCGTCAAAAATAAATAATGGAACTACCGGGAACGAAGAATGTAATGCATGGAATAAACCCATATTATCATCTAATCGTAAATCACGTCGGAACCAGAAAATAGTCACTTTTTGTTTCATTGTACTTTTGTGTTAAAGTGCTCTTCGATTTTGCTATAGCGATAATTAAAAATGGCTTTTAGTTTGTTTGCTACAACCAGTTTATTCATGATACGTCCTAAATAGCCAAATGGCAAGGCATAATGCACAATATCGGTCATTTTTACACCCGTTTCCGTGGTTTCAAAAAAGTGTTTGTGATGCCACAATTTGTAAGGACCAGAAAGTTGTATGTCTACAAAATAGTGATTTTCTACTGAAACAGTAATTTCGGTTGCCCATGAGATTTTAATTCCCAGAAGCGGTTTCAGGGTATAAGTAATGATTTGACCGGGATACATGCGTTTGTTGTCGAAATCTAAAATTTCAAAACGCATAGTGTCTGGAGTAATAGTTTGAAGATTTTTTGGGCTGGAAAAGAAATCCCAACATTCTTCTATACTTGCATTTATATGTTGCGTGGTTTCTATTTTGTATAATTTCATAATGTGTAGTATTACTATAATTCTGAGTATTCGTAACGTCTGCGTCAGGAGTTCAAACAAAAACTATCTATGCAGGATGTTTTAAGTGGTAAAAGAAGTAAATGATAGAAACAAACACACTTATTCTGAGACTGGTATCAAAACAATTACATTTTATAATATTTAAAAGGAACGAACAACATTCCAAAACACTCTCCGTCTTCTTTGCCTAAATGTTTGTGGTGCATTTTATGTGCCTTTCGTAGTCCGATGAGGTATTTGTTTTTGGTGTTTTTAAACCATTTAAAACGCTGATGAATGAGTACGTCGTGTATTAAAAAATAACAAACACCATAAAGAGTAATACCGCAAGCGATAAAAAACAAATAATTAAACCCGCCTTCAACACCAAAATAAAAGAGAACAATACTTGGGGTAGCGAAAATGACAAAGAAGATGTCATTACGTTCAAAAGTATGTTCGTATTTGGGTTGGTGATGATCTGCGTGAAAGTACCACATTAAGCCGTGCATAATGTATTTGTGCGTAAGCCACGTTACACATTCCATAAATAGAAAAACACTTAGAAAAATTAAAAAAGAAATCATTTTATGTTTTTGTATAGTTGTCAGTAAAAAGGCTGAAAAATAACCCTGAAAAATAAAAATAAGATCAGACCAGTTTCAATTTATAAGTTACAAAAGACTGCGCCAAAAGCCCGGCTTTTGCATAATTTGAAACCCGGATTCTCGAATTTCCAATTTCGTAATAAGGCGTATTTTTGAGTTTCTGTAATAGTTTTTTATAATAAATAAAGGCGGTGTACACTCCGAATTTAGCTTCAATTGGTAGTTTTACGATGCCTTGATAGGCGATTTTGAAATCTTCTTCAATTTCGTTGATAATGGCATTTTTTGCATTTTCATCAAAAGAATTTAAATTGATCCCGGGGAAATAATTGCGGTTTAAAATCAGATTGTCCTCTTTTAGATCGCGTAGAAAATTTACTTTTTGAAAAGCAGAGCCCAATCGCATGGCCTCCCCTTTGAGTTGTTCGTATTTCTGATCTTTCCCGGCCACAAAAACTTTGAGACACATTAATCCAACAGCATCGGCAGAACCATAAATGTAATCTTCATATTCTGTTTGTGTGTTGTAAGTCGATTTTACGAGATCAAGTTTCATGCTTTTTAAAAAGGCCTGAATCAGATCGTCTGTAATATTGTATTGTTTTACCGTATGCTGGAATGCATTTAAAATAGGATTTAAGCTAATGCCCATTTCCATTGCCTTGTAGTATTCTTTTTCAAAATCATTTATTAGATATTCTTTATTGTAATCCTGAAAAGAATCGACAATTTCATCTGCAAAACGAACAAAACCATAGATGCTGTAAATGGCTTCTCTAATGCTTGGCGCCAACATGCGTACGGCGAGGGAGAAAGATGTGCTGTAGTTTTTGGTAACCAATTTGCTGCAGCTGTAAGAGACAGTGTCAAATAGTGATTTCATTTTTTACGATCTAATAGATTTATGAATTAACTCAGCTACTAATTTTCCTGATATTAAGGCGGGCGGTACACCTGGACCCGGAACAGTTAATTGCCCCGTGAAAAATAAATTTTTGACTTTTTTGCTTTTCAGCTTGGGTCTTAAAAAGGCGGTTTGCAATAGGGTATTCGCCATTCCGTAAGCATTTCCTTTGTAGGCATTGTAATCTGCTACAAAATCATTTTTGCAAAATGACTTCTTAAATATAATATTATTTTTGATTTTTTGCTGCGTGATCTGTTCAAATCGAGTGATTATTTTTTCAAAGTATTCTTCTCGAAGTGCTTCAGTATCTTTAATTCCGGGAGCTAATGGAATCAGGAAAAATGCACTTTCCATTCCCTTTGGTGCTGCAGTTTCATCTGTTTTTGATGGAAAATTAGCATAGAATAAGGGAGCTTCAGGCCATTGTGGCTGATCGTAAATATCAATTGCATGCTGATTAAAATCGACATCAAAAAACAGATTGTGATGTGTTGTATTTTCTATTTTTTTGTCGAAGCCCACAAAGAAGAGCAGGGAAGAGGGAGCAAAAGTTCGACTTTCCCAATAGGCTTCAGAATAAGAACGATGAGGTTTGTCAAGCAAAGTCTCGGTATGATGATAATCGGCACCGCTTAAAACAATATCGGCTTGAATATGTTTTCCGTCGATGAGTACTCCGGTTGTGATTTTATTGGTTACAACTATTTTTTCAATAACAGAATTGGTTTTAATAGTAACTCCAAGTTCAAGAGCCAATTTCTCAATTCCACGTACAACATCAAACATACCGGTTTTCGGATGCCAGGTTCCTAAGCCAAAATCGGCATAGTTCATGAAATTATAAAAGGATGGCGTTTTAGTTGGTTTTGCTCCAAGAAATAAAACCGGGAATTCTAGAATTTGAATCAAACGTTCGTTTTTAAAATTCTTTCTGACATCACGACTGACGGTGCTGAAGAACTGATTTAGTTTTAAAGCGGTCTGAGGGGTGATTAATTCCAAAGGCGAAACTCCGGGGCGGTAAACCAAATCTTTAATGGCAATGTCGTAATTGCTTTTTGCTTCTTTGATGAAAGTGGCTAATTTTTTACTGCTTCCGGTTTCGATGGTTTCAAAAGTAGTCTGTATGGCTTCAAGGTTGTCGCAAATACTTATAAAATCTTCCACTCCAAAATAAACCCTGTAGGCCGGATTGAGTTTAATAAGCTCGTAATAGTCGGAAGATTTTTTGTTGAAATCGTTAAAGAAACGTTCAAAAACATCGGGCATCCAATACCAACTTGGTCCCATATCAAAAGTAAAACCGTCTTTTTTAAACTGTCTGGCTCTACCACCAATCGTTTCATTTTTTTCATAAATGGTAACACTGTTCCCTTGCTGGGCAAGGTAACAAGAGGCTGCTAATGCAGAGAAGCCAGACCCTATTATGATGATGGTTTTCTTCATTTGTTTAACAAATGTACAAAAACTTTAAACAAAACTTTATATTCTTTCTATTGTTTCGTCCATAGAATCGAAAATACGGATTCTGTCCGGTAAATTTCTCTGGTCAATGTGTTCGACCATTTTGCCCATAAGCCAGATTTCGTTGTTTTTTAGAAGTAATTTTTGCCCCATTGATTTTACGTATTGATTGATAACACTACGATCCGGCTGAACAGTCATGAAGGATATAAAAGTGATATTGTCAAAATGTTTTGTGAGATCCTGCAGGTTTTCGACCGGCATGCTTTCTCCTAAATAGATGGTTTTGTAGCCTTTAGACAGAATTTCATATTGAAGATAAAGCAATCCGATTTGGTGAATTTCGTTTAAGGGTAAGGAAAGAACGAAAATACGATCGGTTTTGGTTGGCTTTTGTATTTGAAGGCTTTCGGTGTAAATGAGTATTTTCTGCTTGATTAAATGACTCATGAAATGCTCATTTGCAGGAGTTATGGTTTCCGATTGCCATAATAAGCCTAATTCTTTTAATAAGGGAAGAAAATGTTCTTTGAAGACTTCTTTGAATGTTTTTTCAGAAATCAACCAGTCAAAAGTATTGAAGAATATTTCCTGATCGAAATTCATCATGGCCATTTTAAATGAGGTAATGGCGAAGTTCTGCGAGTTCTTTTTTGAAATGATTTCACGAACCAGTTGTGGGATCTTTTCGTCAGGGTAAGTAGCGATTTTAGAAATCTTATAACCGTACTCGTGTAATAATGTTATGTTTAAAAGTTTCTGGAGATTTTGCAGATTATAAAGTCTGATATTGGTGTCCGTTCTCATAGGTTCAAGAATGTTATATCTTTTTTCCCAGATACGAATGGTATGTGCTTTTATTCCGGATAAGTTCTCAAGGTCTTTTATGCTGAAAACAGTTTTTATGTTGTTTACCATTTTTGGTGATTAAGTAAACAAAAATAAAATAAAATCCGAGATACCGTCTTAAAACAATCCTAAAATGATAGTTTAGGCAAGGTTTACGGGATCAAAACGGTTTAATTTGTCTAAATGCAGAATGGTTTTAGAGCCGTCATCACTTCTGTCGTACATAGTTTCGAATTTGGCGCCGTAAACAACTTCATCAAAAGTATACGAGGTGCTTGCTGCTACGGTATTGCTGAACATATCATCAAAAGTGGTAATGAAGACCAGGATTTCACCATGTATTTTCTTAAAATCGTCTTCAGTGAAATTATATAACGGACTGTCTTCGGTTATAGGGTGTACGAGTGTCCAGCTTAACGAAAGTGCGTTTATATGACTTAGTTCTAATGCTAAGGAATAAAACTTGTTGGTCATTTTGCCATCTTCTTCAATGCTCATTCCTAAAGTTACTTTTGCTGTTGCGTCTGTGAAATTGGTGTTTTTAAAAGGAACGAGACGGATCATTAAAGCTTTGTTTTGTCCGTAAGGTGAAATTAGTGCATTATGTGAAAATTTTAAAAAAGCGGTCGGTTTGCTGAATCTTCCAAAGAATAAACCCGTTGCAATCGCAAAACTCAATAGTCCAATTAAAGCTTCTGCTGCAGATAAGGCACTCGTTAGAAAGCCGGTTGGACTAATATGTCCGTAGCCTACCGTGGTAAAGGTTTGCGCACTAAAAAAATAAGCTTGCCCAAATTGGTCCAAAAGACCACCTGATGTTGTAATTCCGTCCAGGTGTTCTATGCCGATTGCGTAATAAAGAACGGCGAAAACAAAATTGATTGCGATATAAAAACTAAACAAAATAGACAGGAATCTCCAGTTTGGCATGTCGATCATGGTATGGTACCAGCTGATGCGACGCAATAAATGCATGCCTCTTTTTTCTATATTGGCAGTTCCATTTTTGTTTACGAATCTTCCGCCATAACTGTTTGCATTGGTTCCAAAACCGGAGTTTTGATCTGTTTTAGCTTTGTTGTTTATTTTTTTAAGAAGTACCATTGCTGTTTTGTTTGAGGACAAATGTAAGGATAACTTTTAGATGAAATTAAGAGCCCTGTAAAATGAAAAAGCAATCTGCGGTACTTGATGACCACAGATTGCTTAGTGTATTGTTAGAGTGCTGTTAGATACTATTTACAAAAAGTAGCTTTGTTTTTTATAGCGCTTTGGCTGCCTAGCTCAATCGCTTTTGAGAAATCTTTGCAGCAGTTCTTTTTATCTCCAATTTTATTATAAGCCAAACCTCTTAGGTTGTAAGCAATATAATCTTTAGGGTTTAAACCAAGAGAAGCTGTACAGTCCTCTATAGTGCCTTGATAATTTTGTAATTTGTAATTTACATTGGCTCTGCCTGTAAAGGCATCTGCATTCATGCTGTCTAAATCAATTGTTTTACTGAAATCGGCTGAAGCTCCTTTTAAGTCATTCAACTTTAGTTTCGCAACACCTCTGTTTTGGTAAGCTTCAACAAATTTGGAGTTCATACTAATTGCTTTGGTGTAATCTGCAATGGCACCTTTTGTGTTTCCGGTTTCTGCTTTCTTTAGGGCTTTGTCAAAATAACCGGTTGCAGATTGTGCAAAACTCGAAAACGTAATCATCATAAATGATAGAAAAAATAAATGTTTCATAAACTAATTTGGGATTAGTAGGTTAATTAATTAGGAACGAATTTAGGAAAGATTTATTTCTAACAGAAGTGCTTTTGTAAAATTATGGTTAGCAAATGAAAATTTTTTGTGCGTGTAGTTTGTGTGATCTGTTTTACAGTCTGTTCTGTTTCTTTGCCGTTTGTTTTAGAGTGGTGTTTTTTATGTTTTGATTTCTAAAATGGTATTTGCGAGTATAAAGAGTTAGACTTATGGGCAAGCTTGGGCAGTATTTGTTGTGAAAGTTTACTATATAGTATTGATGTAGCCGTAAAAGTGTATTTAAATCATATAAGTGATATAAGTTCATTTTAGACTACTTGCCGAAAAAAGATCAAATCCAAAAGTTGTGGGGAAGTAAAAATCTCGCAAAGACGCAAAATCGCAAAGTTTTAATGAAAAAGCAGAAAAAAAACTTGGCGGCTTGGCGTCTTTGCGAGATCATCAAAGCGAGAAGTTGGGAAATTAGAGACTTGAAAAGCTGTGGTAAAAAAGTATAAGATCTGCTATTTCTAACAAAAGGAAATTTCTAAAAATTATTCCACAACTTTTGAACTTGATTCTTGTCGTCGCAAAGTTGTTCTTATATGGTTTGGGATTTTAATAGTAAGAGTGTCTCTCCAAAATGCCAGAAATAAAAAAAGGTCAAGTAAAATAAATTACTTGACCTTTTGTGACCCGACTGGGGCTCGAACCCAGGACCCCATCATTAAAAGTGATGTGCTCTACCAACTGAGCTATCGAGTCATTCATTTGCTTTCTGAACGCGGGTGCAAATATAAGGACTTTTTATTGAAGTTTCCAAGTGTTTGCTGGTACTTAATTTGATATTATTTTATATCTTTTTTTATTTTTCTGAAAACGTGTGGTTTGGGGGTTTATTTTTTTTGCTTTTTTATTTTAAGATAGGTCCAGATGTAGTTCAATTCTTATTGTTTGATGGGGTTTAGGGGAATTAGCTTTGTAAGCTCGGGAGTTTATGAGCGAAGATTTCAATCTTAGAGTTTAAAAATGAAATTCCAGAGATCAGTTCAGAACTTATTTTCTGAAATCATTTAGCTTTAAAATGAAGACATGCTTTAAAAGGAATAAAAAGATTAAACCATATAAGTGATATAAGTTCATATCATTTTAATCGCTGAGACTTTAATGAGCTTATATTACTTATATGGTTTAAAAACGATAAGCGTGGAGTTGTATTTGGGGAGTAAGGAATCATATTACATAAGAGATGTAAAATTATCTTTGGTTTTTCCTTTGCATCCCTTACAGTTAAAAACGGTAGTGAAGCCAAAGCTGACAGGTTTCAAAAACCTGTCAGCTTTAAATTCGCAAAAGCGAAGGGAAATAATTTTGGAGTATAATGTTGTTTTCTGTCGAAAAGGAATTACGAGCGTCTGGCCTTTTTTTAAACTTTGTGACTTCGCGGCTTTGCGAGATTTTTCATCTCGACACAACTTTTACATCTTATTCGTTTTTTAATAGTACAAAAAAAAGCTAAACACCAACAATATTCTGGTGTTTAGCTTTTTCTAATTTAATAAAGTGACCACGGTGGGATTTGAACCCACACGCCCTTACGAGCACCACCCCCTCAAGATGGCAAGTCTACCGTTTCTCCACGTGGCCAAAAAAAAAGGTCAAGTAATTGAATTACTCGACCTTTGTGACCCGACTGGGGCTCGAACCCAGGACCCCATCATTAAAAGTGATGTGCTCTACCAACTGAGCTATCGAGTCATTGCTTTCAAGGAATTTAATTTGTTAATCACAAAATTTGTGACCCGACTGGGGCTCGAACCCAGGACCCCATCATTAAAAGTGATGTGCTCTACCAACTGAGCTATCGAGTCATTTAATTCCTTGAATGCGGGTGCAAATATAAGGAGTTATTTTCGAAGTTTCCAAGCATTTTTATTATAAATTTGTCTTTTTTTAAGAAAAATTCTCAACGTCTTAGTTTATAAGGTTTTATTAGTATGAAAAAAATTGTGTTATTAGGTTATATGGGGTGCGGAAAGTCAACAATTGCCCAAAATTTGTCAAAAATTACAAATATTCCGTTTTTGGATTTGGATAAATGTATCGAAAATAGAGTCAATTTATCAATAAATGAAATTTTTGAACAACATGGAGAGATCTATTTTAGAAAATTAGAGCACGAAATTTTTGTCGAATTGCTTCAATCTTCAGAAAATAGTATAATTGGTTTGGGTGGAGGAACGCCATGTTATGCAAATAACCATGAATTATTGAAGAACGATGGTGTTACTTCAATTTATTTAAAAGCCTCCATAGAGACATTATATAATAGGTTAGTTCATAACAAGAGCAAGCGTCCCTTGATTGCTGATATGAATGAAGAAGAAATGAGAGAGTTTATTGCGAAACATTTATTCGACCGAAGCTTTTATTACAACCAGGCACAACATAAAGTCACGGTTGATGGCAAATCAGTCGAAGAAACGGTTCAGGATATTATAAGGATACTAGCTTAAAAAAGCATAATCACCGCCATTTTCGTCGAAAACAACCTGAACATGCTCTAATAAAGAGGTGGAAAGAGAGATTCCTTTGAAATCAGCTTTCACGGGGTATTTTTTATGATTTCGGTCTACAAGTACTGCAGTTTTGAATTTCTTAAGCGGGACGTCTAAGAAATGACGAACTGCATATATTAAAGTAGTACCTGAGTTTAAGACATCATCAACAAGGACTAATCCTTTGTTAGCATATTCGCTGGCCGGTAAAGAAGTTTGTATAGGTGACTGCGGATTTTGCTTGTCAACTTTAACTTCGCAAAGAGAGACTTTCAGATTTGAGATGTTGCCTAAAGCTGCTGCCAGTTTTTGAGCAAAAACAGATCCGTTAGAGGCGATTCCGGCTATCACAACTTCGTCTTCGTCAACAAAAGTCTCGTAAATTTGATAAGCGATACGTTTTATTTTATGTTCGATTTCCTGATTCGTTAAGATGATGTTCTTATTCATGATTTATTTTTTTGCTAAAATACATATTTAGGGCATTAAATTCCAAGTTTTAAAAATTCCAAATTCCAATGTTGGGGTTTGGATTTGTGTTTACTTGGAACTCTTTTTGAAACAATTTATAGTTCCTAGTAATAGAGTTTGTTTGAATGGTTGGAATTTGGAATTTTATTTTGAAACAATTTACAATCTCTAACACTAAAGTTTATTAGATTGTTGGAATTTGGAATTTCAAATTTTTGAAATTTTACTCTTTCTCTTCATTATCAAAAATCTCATTACCATACTCATCAATATCTCTACGGTCCTTTTTAGTGGGTCTTCCGGTTCCACTTTTGCGATAGTGTTCTTTAGAAAGTTTTAGCAACTCCAGATGAGCATAAGCTTCGGCCGGTGTTTCGTTTTTGCGATAGATGTCAACAAGTTTTGCTCCAACACGACTTTCCGGTATGTCAAGTACGGTTATGATTTGCGTGATCTGGTCTTTTCTAAAGGTAATCCTGTCGGTCGGGAAAACCTCTTTTGATGGTTTCGCAACCTGCCCATTTACAGTGATGTGGTTCTTTTTACAGGCTTCAGTAACCATATTTCGGGTCTTGTAATAGCGTACGCACCACAGGTATTTATCTATTCTCATAATTTTTCTAAAATAGAAGTTAAAATCTTTACAAAAATAAATCAATATTGTATCTTGCGCACCTAAAAATATAAGAATAATGAATAAATTTAAATATTATTTTATTTTATTACTTGCCGGTATCGCTATCGTTTCGTGTAATAAAAATGATGACGATGATGTAGAAACGGTTCCTTTAAGAGATTACAAGGAACAGTACAAGGCTGACAGTGATTCGATTATGAAATATTTAAAGAGCAATTATATTAAAAGCGTCAGCGCTAATTTTGATATTGAAATAGAAAAAATTCCTGCAGGAGGAGCGCAAGTTTCTATTTGGGATCAGACCGTATATCCTTTACAAAATAGAGTGGTTTACAGTAATGATGTTAACTATACCGTTTATTATTTGTCTTTAAGAAAAGGTACAGGTGCTGCTCCTTGTAATTATGACAGAATTTCTGCCTCTTACTCTGGGAATACATTAAACAATAAAGTTTTTGATACTTCTTATGGATTGGCTAGAGATTTTAGTCTGGAGCCGTATTTGACAACATCTGTAATAGAAGGATGGCCGGAAATTTTCCCTCAGTTTAGGATGGGTACTGCTAAAATGGCAACAGATGGTAGTGGTGTTATAACCTATGAAAATTTCGGGGCTGGTGTTATGTTTTTGCCTTCCGGATTAGCGTACTATGGTTCTGGTCAGACTGATATCCCTGCTTATTCTTGTCTGGTGTTTAGTTTTAAATTATTGGGTGTTCAAAGATTGGATCATGACTTTGATGGGATTTATGATTTTGAGGAAGATTTAAATGGAGATGGTTATATGTATGATTTTAGAAATACAACAAAATATCCAAATCCTCCAGATGGAAAACTTTTAGATGATACAGATCATGATGGTTTGGCTGATTTTATAGACGTTGATGATGACGGGGATGGTTATACCACGCTTCTGGAAATTACTAAGCCTGCAGGGGTTAATTCTGGGGTGAGTAAATATTATCCTTTTAATCCGGTTGCGGATAATCCTAATACACCAAATGTAGATGAAACGGAGCTATGGGCTATTCCTAGAAAACCAACCGGAGCGCTTACAGATCCTAATAAGCCAGAGTCTGCTGCGAATCCACGAAAATTTGTTGATGAGGATTATAAAGCAGTAGGAAGAACAAGGATTCATTTAGATAATACGTATCCTTACAAAAATTAATAAAGTTTTTAAATACAAAAAAACCTCGAAATCACTTTCGAGGTTTTTTTGTATAAAGAAGAAAATCTAAAATTATTTTCTTTTGATAACTCTTTCTACAGCTTCAACAATCGCTTGATTGTTTAGTTTGTATTTCTCCATCAATTGTTCCGGAGTTCCTGATTCACCAAAACTATCGTTTACAGCTACAAATTCTTGTGGAGCCGGATTGTTTAAAGCAAGTACCCTGGAAACACTTTCTCCTAATCCTCCAAGAATGTTGTGCTCTTCTGCTGTTACCACACATTTTGTTTTGGCCAATGATTTTAGAATAGCTTCTTCGTCAAGTGGTTTAATAGTGTGAATGTTGATTACTTCAGCAGAAATTCCTTTTGCTTCTAAAGCTTCAGCAGCGATAAGAGCTTCCCAAACTAAGTGTCCGGTAGCTACAATAGTAACATCAGAACCTTCGTTTAATAGAATAGCTTTTCCAATTACGAAAGGCTCGTCAGCAGGAGTAAAGTTAGCTACTACAGGACGTCCAAAACGTAAATAAGCGGGACCATGGTGGTCTGCTAATGCAAGAGTGGCAGCTTTAGTCTGATTGTAATCACAAGTGTTAATTACAGTCATTCCCGGTAACATTTTCATTAAACCGATATCTTCAAGGATTTGGTGTGTTGCTCCATCTTCACCAAGTGTTAAACCAGCGTGAGAAGCACAGATTTTTACATTTTTATCAGAATAAGCAACAGATTGACGAATTTGATCGTAAACTCTTCCTGTTGAGAAATTGGCGAAAGTTCCTGTGAATGGAATTTTCCCTCCAATGGTTAAACCAGCTGCGATTCCAATCATATTCGCTTCTGCGATACCAATTTGGAAAAAACGCTCCGGGTGATTTTTCTTGAAATCATCAAATTTTAATGATCCAATTAAATCGGCACATAATGCCACAACATTTTCGTTTTTCTGACCTAATTCTGTCATTCCCGCTCCAAAACCCGAACGAGTATCTTTACTTCCTGTATTTGTATATTTTTTCATTTCTGTTTTTTCATTTTGAGGTTCTAAGAATTCAGTGACTAAGTTTCTGAGTTTTTTTTAACTGAAAACTAATTACTGAGACTGAACACTTTTTAATAGTCTGCTAAAGTTGATGTATTTTGAGCTAGAGCACTTGCCAATTGATCATTGTTTGGTGCTTTTCCGTGCCAAGCGTGCGTGTGCATCATAAAGTCAACTCCGTTACCCATTTCAGTGTGTAACAAAATACAAACCGGTTTTCCTTTTCCTGTTCTTGATTTTGCATCATTTAAACCGGCAAGGATAGCGTCGATATTGTTTCCTTCTTTGATGTCAAGAACGTCCCAGTCAAAAGCTTCAAATTTAGCGCGGATACTTCCCATTGCCAGAACTTCATCTGTTGTTCCGTCAATTTGTTTTCCGTTAAGGTCAATAGTAGCAATAACGTTGTCTACTTTTTTAGCAGAAGCATACATGATAGCTTCCCAGTTTTGACCCTCTTGTAATTCACCATCACCGTGTAGGCTGTAAATGATATGATTGTCGCCATTTAATTTTTTAGCCTGAGCTGCTCCAAGAGCTACAGATAAACCTTGTCCTAATGAACCGGAAGCGATACGAACACCAGGTAATCCTTCGTGTGTCGTAGGATGTCCTTGTAAGCGAGAATTTAAAAGTCTAAACGTAGCCAATTCCGAAACAGGGAAATAACCACTACGGGCTAAAACGCTATAAAAAACTGGAGAAATATGCCCGTTTGAAAGGAAGAAAAGATCTTCTCCAATTCCGTCCATATCAAAACCTTCTTTACGGTCCATAATATTTTGGTATAAAGTAACCAAAAATTCAGTACAACCTAGTGATCCGCCTGGATGACCAGAGTTGACAGCATGTACCATACGAAGAATATCTCTTCTTACTTGGATAGTTAAATCGCTTAATTGTTGTGTGTTAGGCTTCATTTTATATGTAAAAGTTAAACTGTTGCAAAAGTAATTGTTATTTTGCGGGGAGACAAATCATTTTTAAGGAAATGTGTTATATATATCGAGATGTTGAGTTATAAAGTTTCGTAGTTCTCCAATACGAAGATTTAAACCAATCAGAAGTTAAAAGTTTTCTTTAGAAGTAGTTAAAGTCAAGAAGTTTGATTCCCGAAAAAGATACAATCTAAGAAGTTATGATAACTCTATTTTAATGTCTCCTGAATAGCTTTCTCAATCAAAGGCTCCATAATTTTATATCCGGCTAATGTAGGGTGCACACCATCTAAAGTATATTTCCCATCCAAGCCTTTTTGATCGTCGCTCATTTTTGAAAAATAGTCTGTATAAATAATCTGGTTTTCTTTGCAATAGTTTTGAATCATTTCATTGAGTTTGATTATTTTTTCGGCAGGTTCCAATCCTTTCCGCCATTTAAAATCTAAAGCGGGCAGTACGGATGAAAGGATCACTTTAATGTTGTTTTGTTTGGCTAATTCTGCCATCGAAATAATGTTTCCGAGAATATCTTCGAGTTCAATCGGACCGTTATTTTGTGCAATATCATTGACTCCGGCAAGGATAATGACCAATTTTGGTTTTAAAGAAATTACATCTGCTCGAAATCGCACCAACATTTGCGAGGAAGTTTGGCCGCTGATTCCTCGATTGATATAATTTTTATTCGAAAAAAACTCAGGATCATAGGTTTTCCAGCCTTCAGTGATAGAGTTTCCCATAAAAACAATTCGGTTTTTGTTTTCCGGTTCTAGTTTTAAAGCTTGATTTTCTTTTGAATATTTAGAGATATTGGCCCAATCTGTTTTCATGTCTTGACTGAAAGTTTTTGTAGTGATAAAAAGCAATAGTATAATGAAAGTCTTTTTCATAACAAAAAATAGTTTTGATGTTTAGAATTGTTTCATTTTCTAATTGTTTAATCCTTTGATTTCTTTCCAGGTAATCAGCTGAATGTTATTCGCTTCAAGTTTTAATTTGCATTCCGGGCTGGTGAAAAATTCCAAGTCTATTTGTCTCCATTTTGAACCAAAATTGGGATGGTTTATAGTGACAGCTTTCATTTCATCGTCATCAAAAGCCGGATGTATCAAAATGGCATTCAATCCAGGAGCCATATTGTCCAGAACGCTGCTGTAATATTTTTTTTGTTCGTCTTTTACAAAATAATCGTAATGACCAATATGAAGGTGTTCGACCACAATATCATTTTCGAAGTCGAAACTTTCGTTCGTTAAATTAACAGATTCAATAAAAGCTTTATTCAGAAAAACAGCTAAGTTGTATTCTTTACCTAAGGATTTGTATATCTCTAAAAATTCAGGAGATACTCCTACGCTATACATATGGGAGTCTATATGAGTAGGTTGCAATCCAAAATACAGTGCTTTTTCGATTTGAGCCTGAAGCTCTTTTTTGACTTCTTCCGGTTTGGCATTGCTGAAGAAATCGGCTCTACTTTTGTAAAAGTGCCCGTTTTTATCTACTAATGAAGAAACTTCTGAAATTGGTGCAACCGGACCAAATTTATAGTTTTCCCATTCGCAGGTTAGGGTTAGGTGAACCCCGTGTTCGAATTGAGGGTTGTTTTTTGCGTAATTGACCATTTCAAAAGACCACGGGCAAGGCATCATTATGCTGTAAGAATTTACTAATCCTGCCTCAAGTGCTTGTATGGTAGCTCTGTTTTCAGAATGCGATAATCCGGCATCATCTGCATGTATGAGTAATAATTTAGTCTCTTCCGGATATCCTAGTTTTTGTGATAAATTCATTTTGTGTGTTGTGTTTAATTTTGTGATTCAAATTTAGTGGATTTTTCTCGCAGGATTGTTAATGAGAAAATTATAGTGAATTCCTGATTTTTTTAAGATGATTTGCTTTTGAAATTTAATTTCTTCTTCATGATTTTTGATTTTTTTCTCAATAAAATAATTATGTGATGCTGTTAGCTTCAATCTTGGGGATATTTATTGTCAGTATTTGCAGCAATTTTAAAGGTTTATATCTTTTGAAGCAATAGAAAAATGATATTCTATTTTGTCATTAAATTTTCCTCAAATTAGCCTATCTTTGCCGACTGAAAAACGCGTATATGAAGTTTGATTTATTACAAAAAGATCCGCAGTCGAAAGCAAGAGCGGGGAGTATTACTACAGATCACGGAGTTATTGAAACTCCTATTTTTATGCCTGTTGGGACTGTTGCATCGGTAAAAGGTGTGCACCAAAGAGAGCTGAAAGAAGATATTAATCCGGATATTATTCTCGGAAACACTTACCATTTATATTTACGTCCACAGACTGAAATCCTTGAAAAAGCAGGTGGATTGCATAAATTTATGAACTGGGATCGCAATATTTTGACTGATTCCGGAGGATATCAAGTGTATTCGCTTTCTAATAACAGAAAAATCAAAGAAGAAGGAGTAAAGTTTAAATCACATATTGACGGATCGTATCATTTCTTTACACCCGAAAATGTAATGGAAATTCAACGTACCATCGGAGCCGATATCATTATGGCTTTTGATGAATGTACACCTTATCCTTGCGATTACAGATACGCACAACGTTCGATGCACATGACACACCGTTGGTTGGATCGTTGTATCAATCATTTAGATAAAGTTCCTTATAAATATGGATACGAGCAAACTTTTTTCCCGATTGTTCAGGGAAGTACGTATAAAGATTTGCGTCGTCAATCTGCGGAGTATATTGCGAATGCAGGTCAGCAAGGAAATGCTATTGGCGGATTGTCAGTAGGAGAACCTGCTGAAGAAATGTATGCCATGACAGAAGTAGTATGTGAAATCCTGCCGGAAGATAAACCTCGTTATTTAATGGGTGTTGGAACTCCGATTAATATTCTGGAAAATATTGCGTTAGGAATTGATATGTTCGATTGTGTAATGCCAACGCGTAATGCAAGAAACGGAATGTTGTTTACAGCAAACGGAACGATCAATATCAAGAATAAAAAATGGGAAGCTGATTTCTCTCCAATCGATGAGATGGGACATACTTTCGTAGATACAGAATATACAAAAGCTTATTTACGTCACTTGTTTGCTGCGAACGAATATTTAGGAAAACAAATTGCAACGATTCATAATCTTGGTTTCTATATGTGGTTGGTTCGTGAAGCCAGAAAACATATCTTAGCTGGCGATTTCAGACCTTGGAAAGAAATGATGGTTAAAAATATGAGTCAAAGACTATAAGAAGTTTTAAGTTTCAGGTTTCAGGTTTCAAGTTTAAGGTTATTACAAGAAAACCTGAAACTTGAAACCTGAAACCCAAAACCCCAAACCTTTTCAAACTAAAAAATATATATGCTGACGATAATAGACAAGTATATTTTAAAAAGATATTTAGCCACTTTTTCGGTGATGATACTCTTATTTATCCCAATCGGAATCGTAATTGACGTTTCGGAGAAGGTAAATAAAATGTTAGAGAACAAAGTCCCATTTACGGATATTGCGATCTATTATTACAACTTTACAGTCTATTTTGCGAACTCATTATTCCCGATATTTTTGTTTTTATCGGTGATCTGGTTTACCTCAAAATTGGCAAACAATACCGAAATTATTGCCATTTTAAGTTCGGGAATTTCCTTTACTCGATTTCTGAGACCTTATATTATCGGTGCAAGTATTGTATCTGTTTTTGTGTTGTTAATGGGATTTTTTATTGTTCCTGCAGCCAGTGAGGGTTTTAATAATTTTAGATATACTTATCTGAAAGGAAACGGGAAACAGCTCATGCGGGGTGAAAACACCAACGTATTCAGACAAATTAACGACAATGATTTTATCTATGTCAATAGCTTTAATGAAGAGTCTAAAACAGCCTTTAATTTTACGTTAGAACATTTTGACAAGGACATGCTGACGTATAAAATCACAGCAAGTCGAATCAAATGGGATCCGAAAAAGAAAATTTACACGCTGTACGATTACACCAAAAGAACAGTCGGTGAATTAAATGATGTCATTGAAAAAGTTCCTGAAAAAAATGTAGCCTTTAAATTTGAATTGGAGGATTTAACGCCTGTAGTTTATATTGCCGAAACTTTAAGTTTAGGGAAACTGTATAAATTTATTGATAAAGAAAAAAAACGGGGTTCAGGAAATATAAATACTTATTTGGTAGTACTTTATAAAAAATACAGTGTTCCGGTATCCGCCTTTATTTTAACAATTATTGCCGTGGCAGTTTCTTCAATGAAACGTCGTGGAGGAATGGGGACCAATCTGGCGATTGGAATTGCAATTGCGTTTTCTTTTGTGTTTTTTGATAAAATATTCGGAACCCTTGCCGAAAAATCTACTTTCTCACCTTTATTTGCTGTTTGGTTTCCGAATATGGTTTTCGGAATTTTAGCAGTTTACCTATTACGTAATGCGAAACGATAATTTAAAAAGTTACTTAAATTTACACTTAATTGTTTTTATTTGGGGGTTTACAGCCGTCTTGGGCGCTTTAATTACTATTGATGCTGAGAATCTGGTTTGGTACAGAATGCTTCTTGCCGGTATTTTTTTAGGATGTTTTATTGTTTATAAAAAGCAATCTTTTCGGGTTCCGGTTAAAGAATTTTTCAAACTCATTTTTGTCGGGCTTTTGATTGCCTTACATTGGGTTTTCTTCTTTAAAGCGATTCATATTTCCAATGTTTCCATTACACTTTCTATATTTTCACTCGGAGCTTTTTTTGCCTCTTTATTGGAACCCATCTTTTTCGGGCGTAAGATATTATGGTATGAAGTTTTTTTCGGACTTATAATTATTGGCGGATTAGCTTTGATTTTACAGGTAGAAATTAAATATTTACAGGGCGTTTATTTTGCGTTGGCGTCTATAATTCTGGGCGTATTGTTTACGCTTATGAACGGAAAATTAATTAGCAATCATGAGCCTTCCGTAATTACTTTTTATGAGTTTGGAGCCGGTGTTTTTTTTATTTCCGTTTATTTTTTATTTAAAGGAAAATTTAATGCTGATTTCTTTACAATGTCAACAAACAACTGGATTCTGTTATTTGTTTTGGCCTCCGTATTTACAGCCTATGCTTTTACCGCTTCTGTAAAAGTGATGCAGCGATTAACGCCTTATACGGTGATGTTAACCACTAATTTGGAGCCTGTTTACGGAATTGTTCTGGCCTATTTTATTCTTGGAGGAAAAGAAAAAATGAGCACGGAATTTTATATTGGAGCGATAATAATTGTGATTACAGTTATCCTAAACGGCGTTTTTAAACATTATCAAAACAAGGAAAAAGTATAGTATTTTACTTATTTTAAAATTGCATTTTTACACATTAAACAATATTTAATTCTCCCAATGATATAATATTTTTATATTTGCGGTTCGATTTACAAACAAAATTCAAAAATCCATGGAATATTTAGATTTTGAGCTTCCAATAAAAGAACTTGAAGAACAGTTAGAAAAGTGCGTTATAATTGGAAAAGAATCTGACGTTGATGTTACGCCTACTTGTAAAGAAATCAACAAGAAACTAGAAGAAACCAAGAAAGAAATATATAAAAACCTTACGGCTTGGCAGCGTGTACAATTGTCAAGACACCCGAACAGGCCTTATACACTTGATTATATCAGAGCAATCTGTGGTGATACTTTTTTAGAACTTCATGGAGACAGAAGTTTCAAAGATGACAAAGCGATGGTTGGTGGTTTAGGAAAAGTTAACGGACAGTCTTTTATGATTGTAGGTCAACAAAAAGGATACAACACCAAAACTCGTCAATACCGTAATTTTGGTATGGCAAACCCTGAAGGATACCGTAAAGCTTTGCGTTTGATGAAAATGGCAGAGAAATTTGGTATTCCGGTTTTGACTTTAGTAGATACTCCCGGAGCCTATCCTGGTTTAGAAGCAGAAGAAAGAGGTCAAGGAGAAGCTATTGCCAGAAATATTTTCGAAATGGTTCGTTTAAAAGTGCCGATTATCACTATTATTGTAGGTGAAGGTGCTTCCGGTGGAGCTTTAGGAATAGGGGTTGGAGATAAAGTTTACATGTTAGAAAACACTTGGTATTCTGTAATTTCTCCGGAATCTTGCTCTTCTATTTTATGGAAAAGCTGGGAATACAAAGAGCGTGCAGCTGATGCTTTAAAATTGACTTCATCTGACATGAAAAGACAAAAATTAGTTGACGATGTGATTCCGGAACCATTAGGAGGAGCACACTACGATCGTGAAACTACTTTTAAAACAGTAGCAGAATATATTACTAAAGGATATAATGAATTGAAAGACTTATCAACAGCCGACTTAATTGCCCAAAGAATGGACAAATATAGTCAGATGGGGGAATACAAGGAGTAAATTCTTACAAAATTATTTAAAATCCGAAGCCTTGTCGTTTCGGATTTTTTTTTGGTTATCAACAAAAAAAACTTATTTATAAACAATTAATAGTTATAACTCGATAGCATTGTTTTTTTTAATTTTGCTACTTTCGCTATATGGAAAATTTCAAAAATGTATACCCTGCAAAGGCAGATAAATCCGCAGTCATTAATTTAGAGAAAGGAAAACTTCCTCCTCAAGTGCTTGATTTAGAGGAAGCTGTTCTTGGTGCGATGATGATTGACAAAAAAGGGGTGGATGATGTAATTGATATTTTACAGGCTGATGCTTTTTATAAAGATGCACATAAATTTATTTTTGAAGCAATTGTGCAACTCTTTACTGAAACACAACCAATTGACTTGTTAACCGTTTCGACTCAGCTGAAAAAGAATGGAAAATTAGATTTAGCAGGAGGAGATTTTTATTTAATTCAACTTACACAAAAAATTGCCTCTTCGGCGCATATTGAATTTCACTCTCGTATCATACTTCAAAAGTATATTCAGAGAAGTTTGATCCGAATTTCTTCTGAAATTATTGAAGAATCGTATGATGAAACAACCGACGTATTTGACTTATTGGATAAAGCAGAATCTAAATTATACGAAGTAACTCAGGGAAATATTAAACGAAGTTCAGAAACGGCTCAGAGTTTAGTTTTACAGGCAAAGAAACGTATTGAAGAAATTGCAGGTAAAGAAGGTTTGAGTGGTGTTGCAACAGGATTTGAAAAATTAGACCAGATCACCTCAGGATGGCAACCGAGTGATTTAATTATTATAGCCGCCCGTCCAGGTATGGGTAAAACCGCATTTGTACTTTCGATGGCACGTAACGTAGCTATTGATTATGGACATGCGGTGGCCGTTTTCTCTCTGGAGATGGCTTCTGTACAGTTGATTACGAGGCTTATTTCGTCAGAAACAGGATTGTCTTCTGAGAAATTAAGAACAGGAAAACTGGAGAAACACGAATGGGAACAACTAAGTACTAAAGTAAAAGATTTAGAGAAAGCGCCGCTGTTTATTGATGATTCACCTTCGCTTTCTATTTTCGATTTACGTGCAAAATGCCGTCGTTTGGCATCACAACACGGAATTAAATTAATCATTGTCGATTACTTGCAGTTGATGACAGCTGGAGGAAACGGAAAAGGAGGAGGAAGCCGTGAACAGGAGATTTCGACTATTTCCCGAAACTTAAAAGCATTAGCAAAAGAGTTAAACGTTCCGGTAATCGCACTTTCACAGTTGTCCCGTGCGGTTGAAACCCGTGGATCCAGTAAAAGACCTTTACTATCGGATCTTCGTGAATCCGGAGCAATTGAGCAGGATGCTGATATCGTTTCGTTTATCTACCGTCCTGAATATTATAAAATTGAAGAATGGGATGATGACGAACAATCACCTACAGCTGGTCAGGCTGAGTTTATTATAGCCAAACACCGTAACGGTAGTCTTGAGAACGTACGATTGAAATTCCTTGGACATTTAGGTAAGTTTGATAACCTCGAAGACTTTACAGGTGGTTATGACGATTTGCCTTCTAAGATGAATCACGACGATAATCCATTCGCTACTAAAAGTTTACCATCACCAAATGAAGCGTTCGGAAGCAATCTGAATGAAGACGATGACGACAGCGATGTTCCTTTTTAAATCGTTTAAAATCAATAAATTGTAAATAAAAATCCTTATAAGTTTAGTGACTTGTAAGGATTTTTTTTGAATTGATAATTAGCCAGTTCTCAGTAGTAATTTTACACGATTATATTTCTTATATAAAAATTAATTCGGTAGTTTAGCATAACCATTTAACAAATCTAATACTATTAACTAATTCTAATTTGTAAACTATGAATGAAGAAACTTTTCCGAATCCTATTCAAGTTCCATTAGCTACAGCCGAAGCATGGGAGAAAAGATACGAGGAGGACAAAACCATCGAAGAGAATGACAAAAAAGTAAAATCTTTTTTGATTCCAAGAGAAAGTTTAGAACTAGTTTTGCAACTTGATACCGAAGCCGTTCGTGCTTATATCGGGATCAATGATCAAAAAGAGAAAACTTTACTTTTTGTGGGAGCAAAACTAGATGAAAAAACTGGAAAATACATAGACGTTTACGGGCCACCACCTACAGCAAATAAAGGTCTGGACTCAGCCGGAGATGTTGTCTATGACGGCGTGCGTCCTAGTCCACCTTATTGATTTTAAATAGGATATGTAAAATTATGGATGATTTTTTAATATACTTAGTTTACGTACTTCTATTTTTAAATCTCATTTTTTACAGCATTAGCTTTTTTCGAAAGGAAAAAGCTAATGTTTTTTTTGTATGGTATATAGTATCTAGCTGCATTATGCAATTTTCAATGGAAGTCTTATACAGACTGGCGATTCATAATCTAATAGTAGTAAATACCTTTTTTATAATACAATTTATTTTACTGGGATTGTTTTTTAAATCACTTTTTACAAACAAAAAACAAATAATGTACGTGCAGTATAGTATGTACTTGGGTTTGTTTTTAATAGCTTGTCAATATGTGTATGATTACAATTTGTTGTTTGACTTTAACTTATTTGCAATTTCGCTGACCTCACTTTTATTGGTTTGTTATGCGTTGATGCATTTGTACAATCAACTGGCGACTGAAAAAGTATATTATTTTATAACAATAGGTATTATAATTTACATGCTACCAAGTACTGTTCTGTACTTAATAGGAAATTTGACTGAGAATTTAAGTGAGGATTTTAAATACATTTCGTGGCAATTGAATGCTTGCTTGGTTATTGTGCAGCAAGTATTGTACTTATACGAATGTAAAGTGAGCTTTTTGAAAAAAGAAGCAACTCTGAAAATTTAAAAATTTCTGTTATTCATTAAATAACAAAAGAAAATAATAAAAAAAAACAATTTAAGCGCTACCATCGTAGCGCTGTTTTTTATATCTACATGCCAGAAGTAAAAAGAATCAAGTCCAAAAGTTGTGAAGAAATAAAAATCTCGCGAAGGCGCAAAGTCGCGGAGTTAATAAATCAATACAAAAACTTGACGGCTCAGTGTATTTGCGAGAAATAAAGTCTGGAAAATCAACAACAAAACAACCATCAAGAGCTGTTAATGCTAATGCCATGGAGGTGATTTACACAAATTACTCCACAACTTTTTGACTTGATCCAATAATAGAGATTGAAGGGATCACGTTTTCGCTGCTTTAGTTCAAATCTATTATAGTTGATAAAGGATGTACAACACCCATTGATGTGTTTTTTAGGATTGAATTCAAAAGCTAAAATAACTACTGTTTTAACAGGTTTAGATAGTAACAATACCGTAAAAGAATGAACCGCAACGTCAAATAAATTGTCTGTGTTTAGGATACCCCGCCTATATCCTCCTTGAATAGTGATCCTGAAAATGAATAGTAAGATTGTCTAGTTGCTTTTAAATTAATGATATTTTAATAGAAAGTAAATGTTCTGTTAAACCGATTTTAACCCAATTTAAACTAAATCAACCATGAAAAAAATTACTTTATGCGCTACTTTGATAGCGCTGTTTTTTATGACATCATGTCAAAAAGAAAACACTCAGGAAGAAAGCAAGGCTATGTCTAAAGAAGAAAAAGAAAATTGGCAGACTGCAAATCTGGATGCTAAGTTTGCAACTTCTCAAAAGAAAGTTACGGCTTATTTGTTCTCGACCAGTGAAATGGCAACACTGGTTAAAACCCCCAATATTAAAGAAGTTCGTTTTCTTCTGGGGTATGCAGACAATACGATTCAGATTAGTATAATCGGTGTCGATAAGTCTGGAAAGGAATTAGGTATCGTCAATCCTACCATACTGAAAGAATCCAATTATCAAGAGAAACTAAGCAGGCTTAGTGCGTTGTCTATTAGCGAAACAGAGATGAGATCACCGGTCGTAGAAGAACATTTGTTGCTCCCAAAGGATGCTCTTGCAGGTATTGAAGCCTGGCAGGAAAAGCTAAAATCGGTTTCTGATCTGAACGAAATAACTTCTTATGAGGGATCACGTTTTTGCTACTTTAGTTTAGAAGCAGATGTTGTAGCCGCTATGGTGGATCATGAGGATATAGTAAACATTGGCTTGTTTTTAGGATTAAATCCAAAAGGCAAGGTTACTACGATCTTAATTGGATTGGACAAAAACAATGCAGTAAAAGAGTTTGCTCAGGGGATAACTGGGGGAATTAATATTGCTGTCAGTATTTTTGATGGTGTCCGCCCATGTCCGCCCTACGGAAGTTGTAAATCGCATTAATAATTTTGAGATTCAGAGGGAGTTTTAAAGACAAACAAACTCTGGATTTTTTTTAATTTAACCCTAACAAAGAATAAACTATGAAAAAAGCAATTTTAAGCGTTGCATTAGTGGCGCTGTTTTTTATGTCTTCCTGTCAAAAGGAAAGTGCTCAGGAAGAGAGCAAGGTTGTGACAACAGAACAAAAGGAAAACTGGCTTACGGCTACTTTGGATTCGAAATTTGCAAGTTCACAAAAACAGGTTACGGCCTATTTGTTTCCGGCAGATAAAATGGAGGCATTAGTAAAAACACCAAATGTTACAGCTGTACGTTTTGTGTTAGGTTATGCGGATCATACGATTCAAATTAGTGTGACAGGTGTTGACAAATCCGGCAAAAAACTAGGAACCGTAAGCGCAACAGTATTAAAAGAATCAAATTATAGCGGTAAGCTGAGTAAACTTAACCAGTTGACTGTTAGCAAAACCAACAAAAGAACGACGTTATTAAACGCACATTCATTGTTGCCTAAAGAGGCTTTCGCAGGTATTGAAGCCTGGCAACAGAAATTGAGTGCTGTTGCTGACTTAGAAGAGGTAACTTCTTATGAGGGAGTACGTTTTCGTTATTTTAGTTTAGAGTCGGAGGTGATTCTAGCGATGGTAGACAGCGGAAATGCAGCAAACATTGGTTTGTTTTTAGGACTGAATACAAAAGGAAAAGTAACCACTGTTCTGATCGGTTTAGACAAAAATAATGAGATCAAAAAAACAACACCGACATCAAAAGAGGCGGCAGCTGTTTATGATTTTTCACAACCATGCCCGCCTACAGGAGATCCGGCCGATTTCGGGGGTTTATAAGCCATAAAAAAGAGTGAACTGGAATAAATCTCTGTCAGGGGTAAAATTCTGACAGCGATTTTTATTTTAAGTTTTTTGTATGTTGCCTTTAAAATTAAGTAAAATACAATACATTTGGTTTTTAGAGTAATAACTGATAAAAAAGAATGGAATGTTAACGGTAGTTTCCACAAGTTTAATTTCAATTCCGGAAAAAGAGATTGTGGTAATCATATTGTACACCTCTCTTTTTTTAATGTTGATGGCAATCGCTTTGGTTGTATTTTTCTATTTTTCAAGGAAAAAAATTATTGAAGAAGAAGTAGAAAAGAAAAATTTAGAAATTCATTATCAGAAGGAACAGCTGCTGGCTGTAATACTTACTCAGGAAGAAGAGCGTAAAAGAATCGCTCAGGATTTGCATGATGACATTAGTTCTAAACTGAATATAGTATCTTTAAACAGTCATTTATTAAGTGCTCCTAACTTAACGGAAAAAGAAACGTTAGAAATTACGGAGAATATTATCAATCTAACTGCAAAAGCGTTAGAGAATTCAAGAAAGATTGCCCATAATTTATTACCCCCTGTTTTCGAAAAATTTGGACTTCATGCAGCAGTTGAAGAATTATGTGATGAGTTTGAAAGCTGTAAAGTTATCAAGGTGTCTTACAAAAATGAAATTGAGTTTGATCCTTTAGAAATGGACCGCCATTTACATGTTTTTAGAATTTTGCAGGAATTGATGAATAATTCCCTGCGACACGGAAAAGCCAATGCAATCAAAATTGGTTTTAAAAGTGAAAATCAGATGAATGTTTGCCATTACGAAGATAACGGAGTCGGTTTTGATGCCGGGAAATTAGAAAATCAGAAAGGACTTGGCATGAAAAATATTGACAGTCGGGTATCATTTCTGAACGGAACAATTAAAATAGACTCTCAAATTGGTAGTGGTATTGCGGTAATGTTTACTTTTTAAAGTCCATTTTGAAATAAAAAGCATTTTTTTTCCAATAAATACAGGCATTTCGCTGTTTTTCAATGCATATTTTGTAATTTCGGTATACTAAAAACGACCAAAACCTAGTAAAAAAATGAGTAACGCTATTAAAATTGCTTTAGTCGATGATGAAGTTTTATTCCGGAAAGGAATTTCTTTTTTACTGCAAAAAGAGGATAATATTGAAATTATTTTCGAAGCTTCAAATGGGGAAGACCTTATTTTTTGCTTAGAAGACTATGAAATAAAGCCGGACATTATAGTCATGGATTTAAAAATGCCTATTTTAAATGGGGTTGAAGCCACTAAAATTATTCGTAAATCCTATCCGGATATTAAAATAATCGCTTTAACCAGTTACGATACAAAATCGTTTATCGCTAATATGATACAGGTTGGTGCTGTTGCGTATTTAATAAAAAACACCACTCCAAAAGATCTAATCCATACCATTAATGAAGTATCACGAAAAGGATTTTACTACAGTCAGACTGTTTTAAGAACCATTCAGGATACCATTATTTCCTCAAAAAATAATAAGTCAAACTTAGAAACCGGTTTTCTGTCCCCTAGAGAAATAGAAATTCTTCAACTTATTTGCCTGCAAAAAACAACTTCTGAAATTGCAGATCAACTTTTTTTAAGTCCAAGAACTGTAGAAGGACATCGTAATAATTTATTGCTTAAAACAGAATCCAGAAATATTGCCGGATTAGTAGTATATGCAATTCAAAACGAAATTGCGGTTTTAAATATTTAAGTTTAGCTTGCTAAAAATTGAATCGATAAAACATAATACAGGATTATAGTCAGAACGAGTGCACAAACACCTATTCTTCGAATTATATTTATTTTTTTTTGTTTATTGTTGCCTTCATTGGATCTCATAGTTAAATTCTTCATCGATATAGTAAAAAATGGTTATTTTGGTCAACAAATTTAATTAGAAAGAGTTGTTAAAATACAGGTGTTTTTACGTGATTTTGTTATTCTTGTAGCAGTTTACTGATTTTATTGGGAAACGGAATAAATTGACGATGCAATTGTGTTTTTTACAGCTTCCTTTATATCTTTACTAAAATAATTTTCTGATGAATAAAAGCCTAGTTTATATTGTTGTACTTCTGTTTTCATTAACCGCTAAGGCTTCGTTTATTCTATTGCCGATGGATGAAACGACACAGCAAAATCATCTGAAAGCATATGGAATTACCTATTGGTGTTTGAGTAAAGATTACAAAGCCAGTTGGTTGCTGAATTATCGGGGAGGCTCCTTTTTATTGCCCGATGTAGAGGAAATCCGTAAAGAATGTAAAATCAGAGGCGTTAGTTTTGAAATAATTTCAGATGCAGAAGAAACTTCTATTTTAAACGAAATTTCCAGCCCTTCACAAAATATGGAATCGGTTGTTTTGGAAAAAGCGCCAAAGATTGCAGTATATACACCAAAAGGAAAACAACCTTGGGACGATGCTGTGACCTTAGTTTTAACGTATGCCGAAATCCCTTTTACCCCAATTTATGATGAGGAAGTTTTGAGTGATCAATTGCTTCTTTACGATTGGTTGCATTTACATCACGAAGATTTTACAGGTCAGTATGGTAAATTTTATGCCGCTTACAAAAATACTCCATGGTATATTGATCAAAAAAGTGATGCAGAAGCATTGGCTACTAAATTAGGTTATCCCAAAGTCTCTCAGGAAAAAGGAGCAGTGGCAAAAAAAATACGTGATTTTGTTATCGGTGGAGGATTTATGTTTGCCATGTGTTCTGCAACGGATAGTTTTGATATCGCACTTGCTGCAGATGGAGTTGATATTTGTGAAGCGATGTTTGATGGAGATGCCAGTGAACCTAATTATCAATCAAAACTGAATTATTCAAATTCGTTTGCCTTTAAAAATTTCACACTAGAAAGAAAACCTGAAGTATATGAGTTTTCAGATATTGACATGACTTCCAAACGTAGAATCCCGATGGAAAAAGATTACTTCTCATTGATGGAGTTTTCTGCAAAATGGGATCCGATTCCGAGTATGTTATGTCAGAATCATACGCAATTGGTAAAGGGTTTTATGGGACAAACCACCTCTTTTGATTCCTCTTTTATTAAATCCAATGTGTTGGTAATGGGAGTTTGCGAGCTAAATGGAGAGTCCAGATACATTCATGGTGAAAAAGGAAAAGGAATGTTTACCTTTTTTGGCGGACATGATCCCGAAGATTTTCAGCATCAGGTAGGAGATCCACCGACCGTTTTAGACTTACATCCTAATTCTCCGGGGTATCGATTAATTTTAAATAATGTATTGTTCCCTGCAGCGAGAAAGAAAAAATTGAAAACCTAATTCTATTTAACTGAAAATTCCAGCCAAACTGGAATGTGATCCGATATTTTTCGGGCTTCTTTTAAGGAATTAAATTTTTTATAAAACAAAATTACTCCCGAATTGAGGTGAGATAAGGAATTGGTGCTGTAAAAGATATTATCAAATTCTGATGCCAGGCAGGTTTCTCCTTTGCACTTTTGTTTTAAAGTGGTTTTTTGGTTTTGAAAAACGGGAGAGTACCCCATTTTTTTTAAGGGATTAAAAACAGTATGCGACTGTGGACAATTATAATCACCGGCAAAAATTAAGTTTAAATTAGGGTATTGTTGTGGTAGAAATTTAAAGTACTTTATTTCTGTTTCCGGTTGCTTGCTTTTGGTAATCGCATGAAAATTAACTACTGTAATCGTTTTTTTACCAATTTCGAAACTGGCAAAATAAGGCTCACGATCAATTTGAAGACCGTATTTTTTTTCAAGCCAGGTATTTCCTTTCAGTTGGACTTTATTGATTTTCCAAATAAAAGCATAACGCTCTTTTTTATAGCTGCTGCCACTGGTAGGATCACTGATGCGATAGTCCCATTTTGAACCTTTTTTATTCAGGACACCGGCCAATTTTGCTACTGCCTGAGCGCCACCATAACCCGCCACAACTTCCTGAACAACAATAATATCATAGTCGCGAACCGTATTGGCGATAAAATCTAATTGAGATTCTGTTTTTGATTTTCCAAAGTTCTCGATATTCCAGGATAGAATTTTTACCTGAGAAAAGGATTGAAAAGTTACAAGTAGAACAAAAAGGCAGAGAATGTTTTTCATGAAAAGGGGAAAGGATCAAATATAGCGTTCTAAAAGGGCTACTTTGTTAAAAAAGAGGAAAAACTTTAAAGACAAATTCTTTTAAATTCTCTTGTATCTGTTTTTTAATGCAGTTGTTATAATTAGTATTTGCAAAACTAAAAGAACAGGGATAAAAATGATATTCCAATTTACTTTTAGCCATCCTGCTTTCTCTGATAGAAAGGCAAAACAAATTACAAATACAAAGCCAAGTATCATACCTTTTATGGCAGTTTCATTTTTGGATGTACTAGTGTTTGAGATTAATTTTTGAATTTGATTTTTCTCTAAATTAGTAATACTGTATTTCGACTTCATTCGTAGTTTAATAGATTCTGCTGCAAATTTAAAATTATAAAAGCAGAATTCCTTACGTAAACCCGTAAAAATAATGCAACTATATCAAGCCAAGATCTTTTGCAATAGCGATCAAATGTACATTATTGTTCGCTTTAAAGAATGTCTTTAATTTATTGATTCTTTTTTCAATACTGCTGGTGCCGTTTGGTGTTATGGATACGTTTTTAAATTCACTTGAAATATTTTCTAAAGTATAACCCTTCGCCAGCAGTTTCAAAATTGAAATATCATACGACTCAATTTCAATTACAGCTTTGTCACTAAAAGTGGAAGAAAGATTAGAGGATACTATTTTTTCTTCATTTCTGAAAGTTCTTTCAATAGCCTTTTTTAGTTCATCGATACTATTTCTTCCTTTTGAAATATAAGCATTAATGGCTAAGTCATTAAAAAGAGATTGTATGCGATAGGACTTATCTTCTATGGAGAATATAATTTTTTTTATGGAAGGCTGTACTTTATTTATTGCAGCTATAAGTTCCTCTCCCGAAGATAATTTTACTTTCCTGTGATCAGATTTAAATGATAAGTCGCTAATTATTAAGTCATAGGGGTCTTTTTCGGCTATTCCCTTTTTTATTTTTAGCAGAGCATCATCGCAATATTTTACATGATCAATTATTGGAATATTTAAATCTTCCAAAACCTGAATAACAGTTATGCTTATGCTGTCTAAATCTTCTGCAACTAAAACTTTTTTAAACATATTTATATTTTTTATAAATGAAAAGTAAAACTTAATTTGAACCCACTTTGAGAGTAGGTGTCAAAAATAAGAGTTCCATTGATAGTTTTTATACGGCTTTCCACATTTTGTAGTCTATTTTTTAAGGCAGTGTTGTTTTTTGTAGTCCCAACGCTGTTATTTGCGTAAGTTACGATTATTTTTTTGTCTTTTATTTTAAAAGTTATACTTGCCAGAGTTGCTTTACTATGTGTTTTCATGTTGGTAAATAACTCTTGAAGTGCTCTGTAGAGAATTATTTTTTTGTTTTTATCGATTTGTTTCCACGGAATCGTATCTAAACCACTTGAAAAAATATTGATGTCCTGGGTTTTAAATTCAGAAATCATTTCTTTTAAAATCAAAGTATAATTTTCGTCGGTTAGTATACTGCTGTTTTCCTTTGAAATGTTTCTCGTTCGGGAATAGATGACCTCTAGATTATTTAGTAACTGCTCTTTGTTTTCCTCGCTTTCCAGATTTTCGGTGCTTGCAAATAGAATCAGGTTGTAAATGTTGTTAGAAAGCTCACTTTTTAGTTTTGCAGAGATGCGCATTTCACTCTCATAGATGGCGTCGTTTTTTTCTCTTCTTCCTTTTAATATTAAATAAGAGGAGAGAAATAGTAAAATAACCAGAATGAATAAGATCAGGATATACGAAATGATGTTCCGGTTTTTCTCTCGTTCCAGTTGTAGTTTATTTTCTGCCTTTTGAGTTTTGAGTTGTAAATTTTCCGCTTTATCTAGTTTTGAATCATATTTAATTTGAGAAAATTGATTTTTCGTTCGCAGTCTCACCTCTTTAATACTATCAGAAAGCTGTATATAGTCAAGAGCATACTTTTTTTGTTGAGGCCCGGTACTGCATTTTACAAGTGCACTTAAATATTGGATTCTTTTGGTTGTGTAATTATTGCGACAAGAGATGTCATAAGCCAATTTAACATGTTTCGATGCATATTTTGGATTGCTTTTTAAATAATAAAGATAGATAAACCAGTGATTGAACATGATCCCTTCCTGATTTTTAATTTGTTGATTGATTTTCAAACTCTCATTAAAACATTCCAATGCTTTAGGATTGTGCGTTTTGTAATAACAATGCCCCAGATCGTTTAGTACCATGGCATAATTGGTCTCGTCGATATTTAAATTTTCGGGGTCCGTAGTATGTTTCGCAAGAAGCGGTAAATAGATTTCTATTGCATCAATGTATTTTTCCTGATCACAATATACTAGTGCTATATTATGCAGTGTCTGGTTTCTTTGTAAGGTAGTGGATGTATAGTTTAATGCTTTTTGATGGTGCAAAAGAGCATTTTTTAGATCGTACGAAGTATGGTAATTATTGGCCATAATCGTATAAACCGTCCATTTGTATCCACGATTTGTTATTTTTTCCAGATAAGGCATAGTCTTGGTCAGATAAGACTCGCTTTTAATAGGGTTGCCCTTAAAATGTTGAATTTCTGCCATACACGTCAAAGTATAAACAAATTCTTCAGGATTTCTTTTCGGGTCAATCAAGGGTAGCACCTTATTAAAGTAATAGTAAGCACTATCTCTTTTTTTAAGATCGAGTAAAAGATCTGCAGTATCAATAATTTTCTTGATCTGAGTAGTAGTTTTTTCCTTTTTGCGATTGATCCAATTCTCTTTTTTACAGGAATGCAGAGATAAGATAATCAATAGTACAGTAATTATTTTAAATAGAAGAGGCAGTAGTGGCCGTCCTTTTGTAGAAATATCCATGTTTTTATTAGTGGTATAAAGGGAGTTTAATAAAAACTTTAAAGCCTTCTTTTGGATTGGAGTCAAAAGTAACGCCTCCTTTTATAGTAGCAATTCTATTTTCTATATTTTGTAGTCCATTTTTAAAACCTATTTTTTTAAGATCAATACCCTGTCCATTATCAGCGTAATTAATAAGGATAACATCTGTTGTCTTTTTTATTGTAATCCCGATTAAGGTTGCTTTACTGTGTTTTTTCATGTTTACAAGCAATTCTTGCAGGATTCTATAGATGTTTATTTTTTTTGTTTTTTCAATTTCATCCCACAATATGGTATCTAAACCACTTAGTACAATAGTGACATTTGAGGTGTTAAATCCGGAAATCATATCCTTTAAAGAAATGATGTAATTGATGTCGGTTATGATTGGACAGTTTTCTTTTGAAATATCTGTTGTTCGGGAATAAATATCAGTAAGACTATTTATTAAATTGTTTTTGTTTTCGATTATTGAAAGATCTCTGTTTTCAGCAAAAGCCATAGCATGATAAACATCATTGGCAAGTTCGTCGTGTAGTTTTTTTGAAATGCGGGTTTCGCTGTGATAAGTCGCTTTTAGTTTTTCTCGATTGGCTCTTGAATTTAGATAAAAATACAGAATCAGGATCAGGACTAGAGTCAGTAAAATAATGATGTATGAGATGTTATTTCTTGTTTCCTGTCCTTCTAGCTGTAGTTCATTTTTTATTTTTTGAGCTTTAAGTTTTAAGTTTTCGTCCTTTTCTTTTTTTGAATCGTATTTTATTCTTGCAAATAAATTTTTTGCTTTCTGTTTGACTTCAGAAATACTGTCTGTTAATTTTACATAGGTAATAGAATTTTTCTCTAATTCTTTACCGGAATCATTTTTTATAAGAAAAGCAAGAACTTTTAATGTCTGATCAATGCAATCTGAATTACGATGTTTTTCGTAACTCAATTTCGCGTATTTTATTGATAAAGGCAGGTGGCTTTTTTGATAGTATTCTGCAAGATGGTAATAGGTTTTACCCAATTGATAAGCGTCTTTTAGTTCAGATTTTATTTCCAAACTTTTAGTATAATACAAAAGAGCTTCTTTTTTTTCAAGTTTAAAATAGCAAAAACCGATATTGTCCAGTATTCTGGAGTATTGCTCACGATTTTCCTGAACACTTGTTGAACTGCTTAAAGGAAGTAAAAGTTGTAAGCAGGCATTGTATTTTTTTTGTTTTATAAAAATAGCTCCGATATTATTTTTTGTAGTTAACTTTTTAACGACGCCAGTGTTTAAATATAATGCTTTATAAAAGTAGGATAGTGCAGTGTCGTAGTTGTAAATGTTACTATAGTTAGTGCCTAGAATAGTATATATTTTCCATAAAGAATCCGGATTTTTCAGACTGCTTAAAAGTGGAAGGGCTTTGACTAGAGTAGTTTCACTGCCAAGGAAATCGCCCAAAGTTTGCTGTATGTCGGCCATATTCGTTACGCAATACGCATAATCACTAATGGGGTTATTAGGAGTACAGTTAATTTTAGCTTTATTATAATAATAGAAAGCACTGTCAAGTTGTTTGGTTGTTCTGAATTTATCAGCTGTCGCAATCAGCTGTCGAATTTCAGGATTAGGTTTCGTTTTTTGTGTGATAGCAACAGGCTTCTTTTGACAAGAAGAGAAAACAACGAGAGTAAGGAGTATAGAGAGGTAAGTGTGTATTCTTTGTGGTATCATTGCGCCAAAAGTAGAAAAATCTGTCAAATGACAATACGTATAAATACGGTATTTTAGATTTTTTTTTAAATGTATAATATCTATTTCTCATATACAGTTATATACAAACAAACCCTCACAGGTGAGGGTTCGCATTAGTATTTTTTTTGTAAAAATTATCTTTAAAATTATACGGCTCTTAAGCCTGTAGTAATTCCAATTCTATTCCAGGCATTGATGGTGATGATCATCATTATAATTTCGGCAAGGTATTTTTCGTCAAAAAAGCGAGCAGCATTTTGGTAAACTTCTTCAGAAACATGATTGCTTATCAAGGTGACTTCTTCTGTTAATGCTAAGATCGCTTGTTCTTCTTCGGTATAAACATCAGCCTCACGCCATGCGCTTAATAAATAAATGCGCTGTTCGCTTAAACCCAATTTGCGGGCGTCTGTCGTATGCATATTGATGCAATACGCACAACCATTAACTTGGGAGGCTCTAATTTTGATTAATTCCTTATGAATAGGACTTAATGATGTTGAAGCGATGTATTTTTCTAAGCCTAACATTGCTTGGTATGCTTCCGGAGCTACTTTTGGAATAACTATTCTTGGTTTCATTGTACTTGTCTTTTAAAGTTTGATACAAAGTTCAACAAAATCAGCTTTAGAAAACTTGAAGTAGTTCAAGAAATGAAGATTAAATTTTACCGGATCTGATTTTACTCATAAATTCAGCTGAAAAATCTAAGTAGGAGGCAAGCATATACTGAGGGATACGTTGTACGAATTCCGGAAACTGATTGTTAAAATGATGGTATCGTTCTTCTGCCGACATCGTAAATAAAAACTTGATGCGCATTTGAGCTGCTCCAAAAGACTTCTGAGATACAATTCTAAAGTAACGTTCCAGTTTAGGAATCTGAAGTAATAGTGATTCAAGTTCGTTTTTTTCAATAGCAATGACTTCACAATTCTCAACCGCCTGAATATAAAAATGCGAAGGAACATGATTGTGATAGCTTAAATAATCAGTAATCCACCAGTTTTCAATTCCAAATTGCAACGTTTGTTCAGTTCCTTTGGCGTTAATAATGTATTGTCTAATGCAGCCTTTTAGTATAAAGTACATTGTATTGCAAACTTGTCCTTCCTGTAATAGACACTCTTTCTTTTTTATTTTAGACAAACGTAAGCAAGACTCCAAAGTATTGATCTCAGAAGGTTCTAATGTGATATATTTTGCGATATGAGTAAGAAGAGGTTGGTACATGCTGCGTTTTACTTTTGTGTAAATATACTTTTTAAATTTAATCTCTTAGAGGTCGTTTTTTTTTTAGTTTGTATGAAAAAGGAGTATTCGTTCGGCTTTCTTTTAATAAATGATTTAGTTATAAAAAATCATTTCAAATTTACTGTTTACTTTAACGCCAGCGGCGGTAGCAGCTTTCCAGTCTGCATTTTCAATATAATTTTTTAGTTGACTATTTATGTAATCAGAGAATTTTTGGTTTTCTGGATTTGTAAATTTAATTTCTATTTCGATGTCTGAAATTTTATCGTCTCTCCTAATGATGAATTTTGTATGTGCTCTAAAATCTGGTTTATCGATGCTATGTATAAAATGCTTTGGGAATTTAAAAAGGGCAAAAAAATCTTTTTGTATTTCATTTTTTTGCTCAAGAAATTCTTTGGCTTTTGGATATATCAAGCAATAGTCATCTACGTCGTATGGGTATTCAAAAGTATCATTTAGTTTACTTATCACATATAAGCTATCGGCAGTTTTCTGGATTTTTTGAGTGAAGTTATGGCCATATTTTAGATTTAGTAATTCATTCGATGCTTTGCAATAGCAGTTGGTTACTAATTGAAATCTTTGGTTGTCATTCTCTCTCCAAAAGTTTGATAGTTCTTCTTCGTCAGAATCTAAAAAAGCGATGCCTTTTTTCTTGAGTAATTCGTTTAAAAAAGGATGATGGCGATTTGAATTCGAGTCGATGTATCCTTCGGGGGAGATGTGGTAAAAAGTTTCTCTTGATTTGAAATCTTTTTTAGCTCTCTCAATTTGAGCAATACAATTTAAATCTCGTTTATCAATTTGCCCAATTATTGTGTTGAGAGTATTTTTATTAGGCTTGTTCTCTTGTGCGTTGATGATAAAGACATGTGTTAGTAATAGTAGAAGTAAAGATTTTTTCATGGTGTAAGATAATCTTTTAATCTGTTTATAGTTTGGACTAAAATTTCTATACAAGCAAAAACCCAGTCAATTGACTGGGTTTTCTATGATAAGTAAGTAATCTTAAATTGAGTTTATAAAACGTTTATTTTACTTTATTAAGAATAGCTTTGAAAGCTTCAGGGTGGTTCATAGCTAAATCTGCAAGAACTTTACGGTTCAATTCGATTCCGTTAGCTTTAACTTTCCCCATGAATTGAGAATAAGAGATTCCTTCTAATCTAGCTCCAGCGTTAATACGTTGAATCCATAAAGCACGGAAATTTCTTTTGTTCTGTTTTCTGTCACGGTAAGCGTAGCACATTGCTTTCTCTACCGCATTCTTAGCAACTGTCCAAACGTTTTTACGTCTACCAAAGAAACCTTTGGCTTGCTTCATTATTTTTTTTCTTCTTGCTCTTTTAGCAACTGAATTTACCGATCTTGGCATAATTTTAATGTGTTTTTGTAGCAGGCGTCCTGAATTAAATCAAAGGAACTTAATGGCCATACTCCAAGGTTATATAAATAATTTTTAACCGAAAGAATTATTAGATAATTCTTAATTGTTGTTTAATGCTTTTCATATCTGTTGAGTGAACTAGCGCAGAGTGTGTCAAAGCTAATTTACGTTTTTTAGATTTTTTAGTCAAGATGTGACTTTTAAAAGCATGCTTTCTTTTAATCTTTCCAGAACCAGTAACTTTGAAACGTTTCTTGGCGCTAGATTTTGTTTTCATTTTAGGCATTTTTCCTAGTGTTTTAATTTATTCTTACTTACTTATATCTTTGTTTCATGTTTAAAGTTTCAGGTTGTAAAACTGAATACTGAAACTGTAAACTGAACACTATTTCTTTTTCTTCGGAGCAATGAACATAATCATTCTCTTTCCTTCTAACACAGGCATTGCTTCTACTTTACCGTGCTCTTCTAAATCGGTTGCCAAACGTAATAATAAAATCTGACCTTGATCTTTATAGATGATAGAACGACCTTTAAAGAAAACGAATGCTTTTAGTTTTGCTCCTTCTTTAAGGAATTTCTCAGCATTCTTTCTTTTAAATTCGTAATCATGCTCATCTGTCTGAGGACCAAATCTAATTTCTTTTACTACAACTTGCGTTGACTTAGCTTTTAAAACCTTGTCACGTTTCTTTTGTTCGTAAACAAATTTCTTGTAATCCATGATTTTACAAACCGGCGGCTCAGCGTTTGGCGAAATTTCAACCAAATCCAATTCGAATTGATCCGCTAAACGTAAAGCTTCAGCAAGCTTAAATACACCTGGTTCGATGTTCTCGCCTACTAGTCTTACTTCTTGTACACCACGAATATGATTATTTATTCTGTGTGCATCTTTTTTTTCTACTCGAGGTTGGTAACCTCTGTTGCTTCTTATTGCTATGACTTTATAATTTAAGTTAAACTGTAAAAACTTTTAATGTCTTTTTTATTTCTTCGTTTACAATAGCGACAAATTCATCAATTGTAACTGTAATATTCCCTTTTCCTTCTTGACCATGGCGACGAATAGAAATTGTTCCGTTTTTCTCCTCTTCCTCACCTACAATAAGCATAAACGGTATTTTTTGCATTTCTGCATCTCTAATTTTCTTACCAATAGTCTCACTTCGGTTGTCAATTAGGGCGCGAATTTCGTGATTTTCTAGCAAATCTAAAACTTTTTTAGCATATATTTCGTATTTCTCGCTCAAAGACAAGATAATAGCCTGCTCAGGTATTAACCATAGTGGGAAATTTCCTGCAGTATGCTCTAGCAAAATAGCGATAAAACGTTCCATAGATCCAAAAGGAGCTCTGTGAATCATTACAGGTCTATGTAATTCGTTATCAGCGCCTTTGTAAGTCAATTCAAAACGCTCTGGTAGGTTATAATCAACCTGAATTGTTCCTAATTGCCATTGTCTGCCTAAAGCATCTTTTACCATAAAGTCAAGCTTCGGACCGTAAAAAGCAGCCTCACCATATTCTATTACAGTGTTTAGCCCTTTGTCAGCTGCAGCGTTGATAATGGCATTTTCAGCTTTCTCCCAGTTTTCATCAGAACCTATGTATTTCTCTCTGTTTTCCTGGTCTCTTAAAGAAATTTGAGCTGTAAAGTTTTCGAAGCCTAATGAACCAAATACATATAATACTAGGTCAATTACCTTTTTAAACTCTTCGTCCAATTGCTCTGGAGTACAGAAAATGTGTGCATCATCCTGAGTAAAACCTCTTACACGAGTCAATCCATGTAATTCACCCGATTGCTCATATCGGTATACAGTACCAAATTCTGCATAACGCTTCGGTAAATCTTTATAAGACCAAGGTCTTACATTGTAAATTTCACAGTGATGAGGACAGTTCATAGGTTTCAATAAAAACTCTTCACCTTCGGCAGGAGTATTGATTGGCTGAAAACTATCTGCACCATATTTTGCGTAATGTCCAGAAGTAACATAAAGCTCTTTCTGTCCAATATGTGGAGTTACTACTTGTTCGTATCCGGCTTTCTTTTGAGCCTTCTTTAAAAATTGTTCTAAACGATCTCTAAGTGCTGCTCCTTTTGGTAACCATAAAGGTAAACCTTGTCCAACTTTCTGAGAGAAAGCAAACAATTCAAGTTCTTTACCAAGTTTACGGTGGTCACGACGTTTGGCTTCTTCAAGAAGTTCCAGGTATTCAGTTAAGTCTTTTTGTTTAGGGAAAGAAGTTCCGTAAACACGAGTCAGCTGTTTGTTTTTCTCGTCACCACGCCAATAAGCACCTGCAACACTCATGATTTTCATCGCTTTGATGATACCGGTATTTGGTATATGTCCACCACGACATAAATCAGTAAAAGTGGAATGATCACAAAATGTAATAGTTCCGTCTTCAAGGTTAGAAATCAATTCTGTCTTGTAAACGTTGTCTTTGTACATTGCTAAAGCATCTGCTTTGCTAACTGGACGCATTTTGAATTCATGTTTCTCTCTTGAAATTTCAAGAACACGATCCTCAATCTTTTTGAAGTCAGCATCAGTTATCTTTTGATCTTCGAAATCTACATCATAATAGAACCCGTTTGAAATTGCTGGCCCAAGAGTCAGTTTAATTCCAGGATAAAGTTCCTCAAGAGCTTGCGCCATTACGTGAGAAGTCGAATGCCAGAAAGCTTTTTTTCCTTCCGCATCATTCCAGGTATATAAAATAAGACTACCGTCGGTCGTCAATGGAGTTTCGGTTTCTATTGTTGTACCATTAAAAGACGCAGAAATCACGTTTCTTGCAAATCCTTCACTAATGCTTTTAGCAACCTCCATCGGAGTTACGCCTGAGGCAAACTCTCTAATTGACCCGTCGGGTAAAGTAATCTTAATCATTGTTTATAATTTTGTGAATGCAAATATAGCGCATTACAAAAACACTTACAATATGTAAGTAGAAGTTTATATGTATATATAATTAGTAAGGCTTTTGTCGTTCTAATGTATTGCTGGATAATTTAAGTTTTGAATCTCGAGGCTTTTTAATAGCTGTAGGTTTTTTATTTATGAATGGATTTGGTAGAGGAGGAGTGTTTGGTGGTAGGTTTGATTCTAATCTTTCTTTGCGTTTTTGATGTGGAATCAGGTTGTTGGTAGATTTTCTTTCTGGTTATGTAGGTGGTAATGGTTTGTATTCCACAACCCGACAGGTTTTTAAAACCTGTCGGGTTTGTTTGTTAAAGAGAGTAAGGTAGAGAATAACAGTTGTCCTTTATATATAGGTATAGTAAATAAGCTGATAAGTGAGTGTTCTGGTGAAGCCAGAGTTTATCATCTTCAAAGCTAAAATAAGAAAGCATCCAGCTTACAAAAGAAGTTATAGATTCCCTAAATCAGATACTATAATATATTAGGAGTAATCATATCCTTAATAATACACCCTCAACCCGACAGGTTTTCAAAACCTGTCGGGTTTGTTGTTTAAAGATCCTAAAATTAAAAAGCACCCAGCTTACAAAAGAAGTTATTGGTTCCCTAAATCAGATACTATAATATATAGGTGTAATTAGATCCTTAATTATACACCCTCAACCCGACAGGTTTTTAAAACCTGTCGGGTTTGTTGTTTAAAGATCCTAAAATTAAAAAGCACCCAGCGTACAAAAGAAGTTATAGGTTCCCTAAATCAGATACTATAATATATAGGAGCAATCATATCCTTAATTATACACCCTCAACCCGACAGGTTTTTAAAACCTGTCGGGTTTATTATTCTAAATCCACAAGCCCCAACATCAAAAAAAAGAAGAAACTTAGCGTCTTTGCGTCTTTGCGAGACTATCCAGAGTAAAGAGAGAGCCC
>NZ_JBIPCV010000009.1:0-271024 GCF_044007495.1 Flavobacterium sp. FlaQc-52
GTAACAACGACCTTAAGGTGGTTATTGCGGCGGGGCTCACCTCTTCCCATCCCGAACAGAGTAGTTAAGCCCGCCTGCGCAGATGGTACTGCAGTTATGTGGGAGAGTATGTCGTCGCCTTTCTTTTGAAAAACCCTATCCAAATCGGATAGGGTTTTTTGTTTTATATAGCTTTTTGGTTGTTGTTTTTTTTTTTTTTAACCATATAAGTGATGTAAGTTCATTTTAGATTTACTTTGCGACTCCTTGCGTAAATCCTTGCGTGCTTTGGGTTAAGCAGCACATATAAGAAACGCCATTATAACTGCAGTAATGATCAAATTTACAGATATAAATTGGGCAGTTTCATCCAAAATTTTTCTTTGTATTGTTTATGAAATCTTTGCGAACTTGGTGTTTAGAAGAGGTTAGAGGGTAATTTTGTGTTTGTTTAGTATTACAAATTAGAAATCTTCGCAAGTAACGGATTAACTTTAAAATTAAATGACTAGTTATTGTTATTAAACTTCTGAAAATCTGTTAAATTATAGTAAATAAAGGATTTTAGAGTAGGAGCGACTAGAGTTTTTAAATGCGAATCTGTATTTTTGTTTTTTAATTATAATCTAAATATGAAAAAAAGTATTTTATTGTTGGTATTATTTGCTATCACAAGTTTAAGTGCTCAAGAGCGCCCAAAATTAGTTGTAGGTATTGTAGTTGATCAAATGAAAATGGAATATCTCTATCGGTTTTCAGATGATTTTTCTCCAAATGGTTTTAATAGATTAATAAATAATGGATATACTTTTCAGAATATGCATTATAATTACATGCCAACTTATACTGCACCGGGACATGCTTCTATTTATACAGGGACGACACCGGCAACACATGGAATTGTAGGTAATGAATGGTTTAGCAGAACGCTTGGTAAAGAAATGTACTGTACAGATGATGCATCTGTTAAAACGGTTGGAGATGGTACTGTAGAAGAGGGTGCAATGTCACCAAAGAATCTGCAAAGTACTACTATAACTGACGAAGTTAGAATGGCAACAAATTTTACTGGAAAAGTAATCGGTCTTAGTTTGAAGGATCGTGGAGCAATTTTGCCTGCAGGACATTTTGCAAATTGGGCATTCTGGTACAGCAAAACAGGTTCTTTTATTTCAAGTACTTTTTATGGGGATAAATTACCTGATTGGGTTACCCAGTTCAATAATGAGAAGCGTTATTTGAAGTATATTAATAAAGGTTGGGATTTATATAAACCAGCTAGCACATACAATGAAAGCTTACCGGATAATAACCCGTATGAAGGGAAACTATATGGTAGTGCAGCGCCTGTTTTTCCATATGATTTGAAAACAATGTATGAGAAAAATGATGCAGGTATCTTAAGAGCGACTCCGTATGGGAATGATTTGTTAGCTGAGTTTGCTATGGAAGCTATTGCGAAGGAAGATCTGGGTAAAGACAATACTACCGATTTCCTTACTGTTAGTTTTTCTTCGACTGATTATGTTGGTCATTTACTTGGGCCTCGTTCTATGGAGCTTCAGGATACTTATTTGAGATTGGATCAGACTATTGCTGACTTTTTAGCTTATCTTGATAAAACGGTTGGAAAAGACAATTATTTACTTTTTCTAACTGCTGATCATGCAGGGGCAGAAAATGTTATCTATTTAAAAGATCATAAATATAATGTAGATAATTATCCATCAAAAGACGTTAGGAAAAGCTTACAGGATTTTTCTGTGAAAACTTTTGGAGTAGATTTAATTTTAAATTATTCTAACTTTAATATTTTCTTCAATAAGAAACTTGTTAAGGATAAAAAATTGGATTTAGTTAATGTAAAGAAGGCTTTTAAAAGTTTTTTAATTGCACAACCACAAGTAAAGAGAGTGTATACCGAGGAAGAAATTTTGGCTAATTCCGGAAATGATTATTATTTAAACTTTGTCGCAAAAGGGTATGATGTAACTCAAAATGGAGATTTGATTATTGTAGACAAACCGGGTGATATTGAATATTCAAATACGGGAACTTCACACGGGACACCTTATAGTTATGATACGCATGTTCCTGCGATTTTTTATGGCTGGCATATCAAAAAAGGAGAGTCGTATGATAAAAAAGGGATAACTGAAATTGCACCAACAATAGCACAAAAAATAAAAGTTACCTTTCCAAATGGAACAGAAGCGAAAGTACTTCAAGAAGTTTTGGATGAAAAGAAGTAATCTAGGATTGGTAGTTCTAAATAATTGAGGTAAAAACATCGTTATTTCAGTACTAGACAATATTAAATTTAAAAACCCTGTCTTAATTCGAGACAGGGTTTTTTGTAACAAAAAAGGCTTTTCAATTAAGAAAAGCCTTTTTTATTTAGTAAGCACTTATTATAATGCTAGCAACTATGCGTTTGCTAACACTACTTCTTCGTTAAAAGGAAGATTCCATGCTTCAGCAACTCCTTTGTAAAGGATTTTACCATTAGCAACGTTTAATCCTTTTTTCAATTCTTCATTTTCAGCGCAAGCTTTTTCCCATCCTTTGTTAGCCAACTGTACAGCATACGGTAAAGTAGCATTAGTTAAAGCTAATGTAGAAGTGTAAGGAACAGCTCCCGGCATATTTGCTACACAATAGTGAACAATATCATCAATAATAAAAGTTGGGTTCTCGTGAGTTGTTGGAGTACAAGTCTCAATACAACCACCTTGATCTACCGCTACGTCAACAACAACAGTTCCCGGACGCATTAATTTTAACATATCACGAGTGATTAAGTGAGGCGCTTTTGCTCCTGGGATCAAAACTGCACCAACAATTAAATCTGCATCAGCAATTGCTCTGGTAATGTTATAGTGATTTGACATTTCTGTATTTACGTTAGCTGGCATAATATCATCTAACTGACGTAAACGTGGTAAGCTTAAATCCATAATAGTAACTTGAGCTCCTAAACCTGCTGCCATTTTAGCTGCTTGAGTACCAACGATACCTCCACCTAAAACTAAAACTTTTGCCGGTGGAACACCTGGAACACCTCCTAAAAGGATTCCTCTTCCTTTTAATGGTTTTTCAAGGTATTTTGCTCCTTGTTGAATAGCCATACGACCTGCAACCTCAGACATTGGAACTAATAAAGGTAAACTACGATCTGCTTTTTCAACTGTTTCGTAAGCTAAACATACCGCTCCTCTTTCTAACATAGCGTGTGTTAATGGCTCAGATGATGCAAAGTGGAAATAAGTGAAAAGTAATTGATCTTTTTTGATTAATGGGTACTCAGAAGCAATAGGCTCTTTTACTTTGATAATCATTTCAGCGATAGCATATACTTCTTCAATAGTTGCTAAAACTGTTGCACCAGCTTTTGCATATTCTTCATCAGCAAAACCACTACCTACACCTGCAGTTGCCTGAACGTAAACTACATGACCGTGTTTTTTCATTTCAGAAACTCCTGCTGGAGTTAAAGCTACACGATTTTCGTTATTCTTGATTTCTTTTGGAACACCTATTATCATATTGTTATATTTTTTTGTTTTTTGAAATTGTTTTTTACAAATTTACAGTTAGAGAATATATTATTGATAATTGATTGATAAATAAGAAAATATTATTTTATTTGTTACTTTTACAGAAAAATATTCTTTTGAGAAGTGCTTTTCTTTCGTGAAAGAGAAAAAAAGACTTTTTTTAAATCAAAATTTATATCGTTTTCGTTATGGCTTTAGATGAAACTGACAAAAAAATCCTACGACTTTTACAGGAAGATGCGCATTACACGTTAAAAGACATTGCAAATAAGATTAATTTATCGTTAACGCCGGTTCATGATCGGGTCAAACGTCTTGAAAAAGAGGGTGTTATAGAAAAATATGTCACGATTTTAAACAAGAAAAAACTCGGAAATAATCTTACTGTGTATTGCCAAGTTACGTTGACCAAACAAACTTATGACACTTCGGAGGGGTTTAATCAATCTATTTTGAATTTACCGGAAGTGGTAGAGTGTAATTATGTTTCGGGAAATTTTGATTATATGCTCAAAATTATCATTCCGGACATGGAAAGCTACCATCGTTTTCACCAACAGAAATTATCAGTTTTACCGGAAGTCTCTTTGTTAAATACCGTTTTTGTAATTTCTGAAGTAAAAAGTACCACGGTCTTGCCTATCTAAATAAAAAAACCACCAAGTAAACTTGATGGTTTTATTTAACACTGGTTTTGGTTTATATTAATAGTAAGTGAAACGTCTTACTTTTGCAATATATTTGGCTAAACGGATAACCTGATGGCTATAACCGTATTCATTGTCGTACCAGATGTATAATACAATATTTTTTCCGTCTTTAGATACAATTGTAGCATTACTGTCATAAATTGAAGGCGCAGATGTACCAACGATATCTGAAGAAACTAATTCATTATTTAATGAATATTTAATTTGCTCTACCAATTCTCCTTCTAAAGCATATTTTTTCATTATTTTATTGATCGCAGCAACTGTTGTTCCTTTCTTAACTTCTAAATTCAGCACTACCAATGAACCATTTGGAACTGGAACTCTAATTGCATTTGAAGTCAATTTACCCTCTAGCGAAGGCAAAGCTTTTGCTACAGCACTTCCGGCTCCTGTTTCAGTGATTACCATATTTAAAGCTGCAGCTCTACCACGACGGTATTTTTTGTGCATGTTATCTACTAAATTCTGGTCGTTTGTGTAGGCATGGATGGTTTCCAGGTGACCTTTTACAACTCCCAATGTATCTTCGATAGCTTTTAATACCGGTGTAATGGCATTTGTAGTACAAGAAGCTGCTGAGAAAATATTAATCTCATCAGGATTGTATTCGTTATGGTTTACCCCATGTACAATATTAGGAACTCCTTTTCCTGGCGCAGTCAATAAAACTTTACCGGCACCATTTGAAGTCAAGTGTCTTTGTAAAGCAACTTCGGTAGTGAAAACTCCGGTATTGTCAATAATCAAAGCATCATTGATTCCGTATTGTGTGTAATCTATTTCTTCCGGTGTATTGGCTGTGATCATATGAACTGTAGTTCCGTTGATGATCAAAGCATTATTTTTAGGGTCAGTAGTTACAGAACCTTGGAAATCTCCGTGAATTGAATCGTATCGTAATAAAGATGCTCTTTTTTCTAAACTAGTGGCATCGTTTGTATCACGAGTTACAATTGCTCTTAAACGCAATTGATTTCCTTTTCCAGTTTTAGACATTAATTCTCTGGCCAATAAGCGACCAATTCTTCCAAAACCATATAAAACCACATCTTTTGGTTGAATTTCTTCTGATGATTTGGCTTCTTTTAATTTATCAAGTACAAAATATCTTGCGTCAGGATATTTCTCATCTTCCAGACGATATTCGTAAGTTAGTTTTCCTAAATCTAATTTTGAAGGCGGAAGATCTAACGACAGGATAACCTGAGCAATTTCAACTGAATCAAAAATGGTGATTGGCTTACCAACAAATTCACCTGCGTATTGATGTAAATTAATAATATCGCTTACATTTTTATCCAATAATTGATTCTTGAATAAAACCATTTCGATGGATTTGTCATACCATAAATCACTTATGATTTTGATTAATTCGACACCAGCTCTTCTTCGGTCGACTTGAAGTGATACTTCTTTTTGGTACAAAGATTTTTTGCTCATAATTGGAAATTTGGAAAAATAAATAGAGGACTATTTTAAAATTTTGCGCAAAAGTACCCATTTCAATCGATTTCGTAAACTATTTTAGCATTTTTTTTTGAAACTCACGAAAAAAATATTTTATTCCTGTTAAATTAAAATTGGGTTCCTGAAAACAAAAACGGAAATGGTTTTGGGAAGAAAAATAAAAAAGCCACCTTAAAAATAAGATGGCCTTCCGTTTTAATTTGAGTAAGATGTTTAGATAATAATTCTTAGAATTTCTCCATTTTTATTGATCATTTCAAGACGCATACTTTGTCCCTCATCTTTTTTATTTAAGAGTTTTGAAACCGTTTCAATATTTGTCGCTTTAACATTATCTATACTTAAAATAATATTGCCTTGTAATTCATTTTGGTACTGCATTAAGTTTTCATTAGAAATACTTCTGATTTTTACGCCGTAATTTATGTTGAATTTCTTTTTATCGGCAGCATCAATATTTTCAAGTTCTATACCTTTAAATTCGGTGCTGTAAAATTCATTTTTGCTTAAAGTTACCGGAACAGTTTTTGTTTTCCCGTCTTTAATATAAGTCACTTTAACAACATCATTTGGGCGTTTGGCATTGATGTAGCTTGAAAGGTCTGCATAAGTTGAAATATTTTGTTCGTCCAGTTTTACAATTATATCACCTTTTGTCAGTCCGGCTTTTTCTGCACCGGAATTTTTGGAAACTTTACTAATATAAAAACCTTGCGTTTCAGTAATTCCCAATTCTTTTGAAGCAGTACTGTTTAATTCTCCTCCTTCAACACCTAGAATACCCCTTTGAACATTCCCGAATTCCATAATGTCCTCGATAATTTTTCGGGCAATATTAGACGGAACGGCAAATGAGTATCCAACATAAGAACCCGTCATTGAAGAAATCATAGTATTAATTCCAATTAATTCTCCACGAGTATTCACCAAAGCGCCACCGCTGTTTCCGGGATTTACGGCAGCATCCGTTTGAATGAAGGACTGAATGCCCTTTGTATCTAAATTTCTGGCTTTTGCCGAAACAATTCCCGCAGTTACAGTCGAAGTTAAATTATACGGATTTCCAACGGCCAGAACCCATTCACCGATTTTTACAGAATCTGAATTCGCAAAAGTGGTGTAAGGAAGTTTTTCGTCTGCATTGATTTTTAATAAAGCAATATCCATTTTAGAATCTGTACCAATAAGTTTGGCTGTATATGATTTTTTATTGTTCAACGTAATTTCAATTTCCGAAGCATCTTTAATTACGTGATTGTTGGTTACGATGTACCCGTCTTCAGAAATAATTACACCCGAACCGGTTCCTACTTGTTCCTGCTGCTGCTGTCCGCCATAACCATAGAAAAATTCCATCATGGGGTTACTGACAGTTCGTCGCGAGACGTTTTTTACGTGAACAACGGTGTGGATTGTTTTGTCTGCGGCTGCTGTGAAATCTACAGTTTCTGCTGCTAATGCAACATTTCTGCCAAACGAATTGGGAGCAAGAGTTACAACAGAATTTCCTTTTCCAAAAAAAGAAGTGTTGCTTTCAAATAATAACTTGTAAGCACCAAGGGTAATAGCGCCGCTAAATAATGACACTAAAAATAAGGCTGAAAATCTTTTCATAATTAGAATTTATATTTAAGTTATTTAACGTAAAATTACTTCAAAAAATTATTTAGAAAAATGGTTTAACGCTCTTTAACAATGATTAACATTTCATTAATTAATAGTTCGTACTTTTGTACTTCTTAAAGACAAAAAATGCAAGTAGAATTTTATAAATATCAAGGTACAGGGAATGATTTTGTGATGATTGACAATCGTTCTGAATTTTTTCCTAAAGACAATATAAAACTGATTGAACGCCTGTGCGACAGACGTTTCGGAATCGGAGCTGACGGACTTATTTTGCTGGAAAATGATTCCGAAACTGACTTTAGAATGGTTTATTATAATTCAGACGGAAATCAGAGTTCCATGTGTGGAAACGGTGGTCGTTGTCTGGTTGCTTTTGCTAATCAGTTAGGAGTAATTGAAAATAAAACAACTTTTATAGCAACAGATGGTTTACACCACGCGTCTGTTGGAGAGGATGCTATTATTTCATTGCAAATGATAGATGTTGATGAAATTCAAAAGAAAGATTCTTATACTTTTCTGAATACAGGTTCTCCGCATCACGTGCAAATTGTTGAAGATTTAGAGCATTACAATGTGAAAGAAAATGGAGCGGCAATTCGTTATGGTGCTTTATATGGAGAAAAAGGAAGCAATATTAATTTTGTTAAAAAAGTTGATGACAGCACTTTTTCGCTTCGTACATACGAGCGCGGTGTTGAAGATGAAACTTTAGCTTGTGGAACCGGTGCAACAGCTGTTGCAATAGCAATGAATGCAATTGGTCAAACCGATAAAACTTCAATTAATTTGAATGTTGAAGGTGGAAAACTAATCGTTTCTTTTGATAAAACCGGAGATCATTTTTCGAATGTGTTTTTGACCGGACCTGCAAAATTTGTTTTTAAAGGAACTATTGAGGTTTAAAAGTTATAAGTGAAAGATCTGAAATCAGAAATCGAATATCAGCAATCTAAAATCTACAGTCTAAAATCTAAAATCAACTATGATAACTCTAAAAGGAGAATCGGTTTACCTGCGGGCATTAGAACCTAATGATCTGGAATTTGTGTATGCAATGGAGAACGATCAGAGTATTTGGGAGGTTAGTAATACCCAAACGCCTTATAGTAGGTTTTTAGTTCGGCAGTATCTCGAAAATGCGCATCAGGATATTTATGAAGCCAAACAATTGCGATTGGCGATTTGTCAGGATGAAGATTTTCCGGCTGTCGGATTGATTGATTTATTTGAATTTGATCCTAAAAATAACAGAGCCGGAGTTGGAATTGTGATTCAAAGTAAAGAGAACAGAAAGCAAAATATTGGTTCTGAGGCTTTAGAGCTACTGATTAAATACTCTTTTCACAATTTAAATCTGCATCAATTATATGCAAATATTAATGTAGGGAATGTAGCTAGTATAGCACTTTTTACTAAATTTGGCTTCAAGGAAATAGGAATTAAAAAAGATTGGATTCTGGTAAACAACCAATATCAGGACGAAGCAATTTTTCAGTTAATTAACAAACAAATTTAAAATCTTAGCTTTGAGTATAAAAAAAATAATCACGTTAGCTGCCGTAGCCGTAATTTCAGTTTTAATGATTTACGGATTTATTTTAATCAGTAGAATTTTTAGTGCCAATACTAAATTCGAAGAAAAAGAAGTGTACGTATACGTTCCTACCGGAACCAATTATACGGATGTGAAAAAGATAATACAACCGTATATCAAGAATTTCGATAATTTTGAAATGGTTGCCAATAAAAGAAGTTATCCTGAAAATGTAAAATCAGGTCGTTTTTTGCTTAAAAAAGATATGAATAATATCGATTTGGTTCGTGCGATGCGTTCTAATGTTCCTGTGAAATTAGCTTTTAATAACCAGGAACGTTTAGAGAATTTTGCCGGAAGAGTAGGAGCAGAAATCGAAGCGGACAGTTTGTCGTTAATGAAAGCGATTAAAGATTCGACTTTCTTAAAAGCAAACGGTTTTAATGAAGAGAATGTTTTTGCGATGTTTATTCCGAATACTTATGAAATTTATTGGAATACTTCTGCAGAAAAGTTTCGTGATAAAATGATCAAGGAATACCATAATTTCTGGACAGCTGATCGTATTGCAAAAGCAAAAGCTCAGGGATTAACTCCGGTTCAGGCTACAATTTTGGCCTCTATTGTTCATAAAGAATCCGTTAAAAAAGATGAAAGACCTCGTATTGCAGGTGTGTATTTAAATCGTTTGCGTTTGGCGATGCCGTTACAGGCTGATCCGACTGTTATTTATGCTTTAAAATTAAAAGCGAATGATTTTGATCAGGTTATAAAAAGAGTTTTTTATAATGATCTGATTATGAAATCTCCTTACAATACTTATGTAAATGTAGGTCTTCCTCCGGGGCCAATTGCGATGCCTGACATTACGGCTCTTGATGCGGTTTTAAATCCGGAGAAGCATGATTATATTTATTTTTGTGCCAGCGTAGATCGTTTTGGATACCATGAATTTGCTTCTACTTATGAGCAACATACTGTAAATGCAAAAAAATATTCAGACTGGATCGCTAGTCAGGGCGTAACAAGATAGTTTTGAGTTTTAAAAAGATCCTTATTTTATCGGTTTTATTTTTTTTGAATTTTCATTGGATGGAAGCTCAAAGTAAAATCGATGCTTTTTTAACACCCTCGGATACTTTAAATCTAAAGAGACAAAATACAGTTATAGTGACTGAAGCTGCTTTAGCTTCAGTCACTTTATTGGGTTTAAATCAGATCTGGTATTCTGATTATCCGAAGTCAAATTTTCATTTTATAAATGATAATAAAGAGTGGCTGCAAATGGATAAAGTAGGTCATTTCTACTCTGCTTATCATTTGGGAAGATTTGGTGCGGAAGCGCTTAATTGGAGCGGCGCTGATACTAAAAAGCAATTAATTTATGGTGCGGGTATCGGTTTTGTTTTTCTGGCTGCCGTTGAAGTAATGGATGGCTATTCGTCTGAATGGGGAGCTTCTTCGGGCGATATTATTGCTAATACTGCAGGAACCGCATTGTATGTTTCTCAGGAATTACTTTGGAAAGAGCAGCGCATTACACCTAAGTTTTCTTTTCATACAACTTCATATGCCAATCAAAGACCAAATGTTTTAGGAAAATCTCTTAATGAGCAAGTACTAAAAGATTATAATGGACAGACGTATTGGCTTTCTGTAAATCTTCATTCTTTTACAAAAAAATCAAAAATTCCGAAGTGGTTTAATGTTGCTTTTGGATATGGAGCCGAAGGCATGTTATCGGGAAATGTGCAAAACGAAATTCCGATTTCGGTCGAAAATCCCGAAAGATATCGTCAGTTTTTTCTTAGTTTTGATGTTGATTTAGCTAAAATTAACACAAAATCGCATTTTTTGAAAACTATTTTCTCGGTTTTGAACACGATTAAAATTCCGGCGCCAACTTTGGAATACTCCGCCAATAAAGGGCTTAAAGCACATGCGTTTTATTTTTAAAAAAGTTAATTAATTGATTATCAGTATATTTGTAAATTGTTTTACCTTTGCACCGTAGAAATTTCAAAAAGGTGACAGCGTTTTGAAGAAAAACAATTTATGATAAAGAAATGGTACTTTTACTCGAGTTTGATCGTAGTTATTACATTTTTAAGCCTGGGTTTTAAACCCTTTAATCTAAAAACCAAACCTTGGTTTTTAATCGAAAAAACAGATGGATCCGAATACTTATTTCCATCGCAAGAAAAGGATGATTATCCTAATTTAAATTACAACTTTCCCTACACCGGAAATCATCTTATTGGTTTTAAAGAAGCAGTAGCTTTTAAAGAATCTCAAGGTAAATACCGATTAGTAAATTCCCTAGGATATATGGGGAAATACCAATTTGGTTCTCAAGCTTTACGAGCAATCGGTGTCCGTAATGAAAAAGCCTTTTTGAAAGATCCCGCTTTACAGGAAAAAGCATTCGTGGCGTTATTGTCTAAAAACAAATGGATTTTGCGTAACGAAATTGAAAAGTATGAAGGGAAAGTGATTAGTGGTATCGAAATTACAGAATCTGGAATTTTGGCTGCCGCACACCTTGGAGGAGCTGGTTCAGTAAAAAACTTCTTTAAAAACAAAGGAAATAGGCATTTCAGAGATGCTTTTGGTACTTCGTTGAGAAGTTATATGAAAGCTTTCGGAGGTTATGACCTTTCTTATATCGAAGCAGATAGTAATGCTACAATTAATGATTAATAGAGTGTGAGCTTTATGAGGAAACCTGCTTTTTAGAGCAGGTTTTTTTTTGTTTAATTTCACGCAATCTTGTCATCCTGAGGAACGAAGGATCTTCGTTTACTGAATCGATTGTGCTGAATTTTACTTTACGGAGTTTCTTACGTGGATCCTTCGTTCCTCAGGATGACATACTGGGCGTGACTTCTGGTGTGATTTCTCCTTCATCGAAATTTCGAGGAAGGAGAAATCGCGTCCAATGTTTGATAGCAGTTTTCACCGCCTTTATCATTTCTTACAATGGGACAAAAAAAAGAGAGACAACTGTCTCTCTTAGAATTACTTTACCTGCTCAAAAAAAGTAGTTTTTATGATGTTTAATTTTCTAGTCAATTAAAATGTCTAGAATTTTTATAGCTGCTTCACTAATTTTAGTTCCAGGGCCAAAAACGGCAACGGCACCGGCATCGAATAAATATTGATAATCTTGTGCGGGAATTACGCCACCTACAATTACCATGATATCTTCGCGACCGTGTTTTTTAAGTTCTTCAATTACCTGAGGGACCAATGTTTTATGTCCGGCGGCCAATGATGAAACGCCTAATATATGTACGTCATTTTCGACCGCTTGTTTGGCTGCTTCGGCAGGAGTTTGAAAAAGTGGGCCAATGTCTACGTCAAAACCAACATCGGCGTAACCTGTTGCTACTACTTTTGCGCCACGATCATGTCCGTCTTGTCCCATTTTGGCAATCATGATTCTTGGGCGTCTTCCTTCTTGTTTTGCAAAGACATTTGCTAGTTGTTTTGCCTTTTCAAAAGTCTCGTCGTTTTTTATTGCTGCACTATACACACCGCTAAAGGATTTAATTTGTGCTTTAAATCTTCCGAAGATACTTTCCAGAGCATCACTGATTTCGCCTAAAGTTGCTCTGTTTCTGGCAGCTTCAACAGCAATTTCGAGTAAGTTTCCCTGTCCGGTTTTAGCACAAAGAATTAATTTTTCCAGTGATTGATTTACTTTTTCAGTATCTCTATTTGATTTTATTTCTTCCAGACGCTCTACTTGTTGTTTTCGAACCATTTGGTTGTCTACATCGAGGATATGTAAAGGATCTTCTTTTTCTAATCTAAATTGGTTTACACCTACGATAATATCTTGTCCGCTATCAATTCTTGCCTGTTTTCTGGCCGCAGCTTCTTCGATTCTTAGTTTTGGAATTCCGGCTTCGATGGCTTTGGTCATTCCGCCTAATTCTTCTACTTCTTCAATCAGTTTCCAAGTACTTTTTACAATTTCGTTTGTCAGGCTTTCAACATAATAACTACCGGCCCAAGGGTCGACTGTTTTGGTGATCTTTGTTTCTTCTTGTAAAAAGATTTGTGTATTACGGGCAATTCTTGCCGAGAAATCGGTTGGTAAAGCAATTGCTTCATCTAAGGCGTTGGTGTGTAAAGATTGGGTTCCTCCAAAAGCGGCTGCAGTTGCTTCGATACAAGTTCTGGCCACATTGTTAAAAGGATCTTGCTCAGTTAAACTCCAACCACTGGTTTGGCAGTGGGTTCTTAATGCGAGAGATTTATCGCTTTTTGGGTTAAATTGCTGGATTAATTTTGCCCAGATCATTCTTCCCGCTCTCATTTTGGCAATCTCCATAAAATGATTCATTCCAATGGCCCAGAAAAAAGAAAGGCGCGGAGCAAACTCATCAATGGTCATTCCCGTAGAAAGACCGGTTCTGATGTATTCTAAACCATCAGCCAGAGTGTATGCCAATTCAATATCGGCGGTTGCACCGGCTTCCTGCATATGATATCCTGAGATTGAGATCGAATTGAATTTGGGCATTTTCTTGCTCGTAAATTCAAAAATATCTGCAATTATTTTCATCGAAGGGGTGGGCGGATAGATATAGGTATTTCTAACCATAAATTCTTTCAGGATATCATTTTGTATAGTTCCTGAAAGTTTTTGTATGGCGACTCCTTGTTCTTCGGCTGCCACAATATAAAAGGCCATAATTGGCAATACTGCGCCATTCATGGTCATTGAAACCGACATTTCATCTAAAGGAATCTGGTCAAAGAGTACTTTCATATCTTCAACAGAATCTATGGCTACACCGGCTTTTCCGACATCGCCCACTACACGTTCGTGGTCTGAATCATAGCCGCGGTGTGTAGGTAAGTCAAAGGCAATCGATAGCCCTTTTTGTCCTGCTGCAAGATTTCGTCTGTAAAATGCGTTGCTTTCTTCTGCTGTAGAAAATCCTGCGTACTGACGAATCGTCCACGGGCGTCTTACGTACATGGTCGCATAAGGGCCTCGTAAATTAGGGGCAAAGCCTGCTCCAAAGTCCAAAAATTCTAAGTTCTCTATATCTTTTTCAGAATAGGTTTGTTTCAGCTCAATTCCTTCAGCAGTTAAAAAGCTGCTTGCCGGTTGTTGTTCAACAGTGGGCTTCTCGCTTTTAAAATCTAACTTTATATGTGTAAGGTCTTTTCTTATCATGGAAATACTCTTTTGAGTAGTTTGATTAATTACTATGGAAAACTATTATTCTAATTCCAGACGTTCCTGTTCCAGTTTTTCAGCTAATCGTTTTTCTATAATTGGCGTAATTAACGTTTTTCTAGGTTTTACTTTTACAAATGGAAACAACTCTAAATCATGTTTCATTTTGTCGTCTTTATTAGGGTATTTATTGGTTCCCAGTAAAACTTCTTTTTTAGAATCAAATAATTCCTGCTCTTTAGCGGCGCTTTCCTGAATTTTCTTTTTGATGGTTCCATCGTTTAAAAGTTTCAGAAAACCTCCATTGGCTTCAATATCTTTAAATAATGCTAGTCCTTTTTCTGCAAGTTGCATGGTCAGGCTTTCAATATAATAACTTCCATCGGCCGGATTGTCTACTTTGTCAAAGTAACTTTCGTGTTTTAAGACCAATAATTGATTCCGCGCAATTCGGTCCCCAAATTCATTGTCTTTGTGATATAAGGAGTCATAAGGCAAATTGGCAATTGAATCTGCTCCGCCAAGAATAGCCGACATACATTCGGTGGTGGTACGAAGCATATTTACATTATAATCGTAAATCGTTTTGTTGCGTTTTGTTGGTGTAACTAATAAATGGCAGTCAATATCCGGATGGTATTCGTTGGCTATTAATTTGAAAAGCATTCGCAGGGCGCGAAGTTTAGCAATTTCAAAGAAATAATTAGTTCCAACCGAAACCTGAAATACAATCTGTTTTAGCGCGTTGGGTGTACGGTTCAGGTACTCGTTGGCGTGCGCTAAACTATACCCGATTTGTTGTGTGATTGTGGCTCCTGCATTTTGATACAAACCTAAATCTACACTTAATAATGTTGTATTTGAAGTTGCTTTTGAAATGTTTTCAATCGTCTCAAAATTATTTTTATCAGAAGTAGTAAACCAGTTTCCTTCTCTTGCAAAATGACCAATTGGATCTAAATTACAGTAAAAAGTACTCTTTTTTTGAATGGCAATAGTGTCGAGTTGTTTTACGAAATCGATTGAAATGAAATTCAAATTAAAGTAAACAATTCTATTTTCTAAAGGAAGATTTTCTAATAATTGCTGAACGTCAGTTTTTTCGTTTTCAATCGTGAAACGAAGGCTTTCAGTACCTCTTTCAATGGTATTTAAAGCTCTTTGAATGGACTTATCAATATCATAAACAAAGATGTTCTGACATATTTTAAATTCAGTGACTTTTGTCTCTACGGCAGCAGCTTTTGAGAATTCATCTCTATGATAAAATGGTTTTACCTGAATGTCTTCAGGGGAATTCCAGATTACGGTTTCGTTATAATCAGCTCCATCCAATTCAAACTGAATTTTTTGTTTCCATTGTTTGGATGAAATAGGACTAAAATCGTCGAATAGGGTAGTAGCCATTTAGTGTTTTTTTTTCTGATTATTCTTTGGTTTCGGGAATAGTGTCTCCTTCAAATTGAATGATGTATATGTCCTCGCTGTCTTTTTTCATATAGTACTTCTCGCGGGCATATTTTTCTATTTGTTCGGGATTTTTCAATAGTTTGATTTGTTCCTGATCTTTTCGGATTTCCTCTTGATAATATTTTTTATTGTCTTCGAGTTCATCAATTTGATGGTCCAGGAAACGGTGATCAAAATAGGAGTAATTATCTAAAAATAGCATCCAGACCACAAAAAATAATAATACCCAAACGTATTTATTGCCCAGAAGACTGAGCCAGGATTTTCCTTTGAAAGGGTTTGTTATTTTCATTTTAAACGGTTGTAATTTTAGTATTTGATTCCTTTTTTGACCCGGCTGCTCCTTTATCTTTTATGGTTTGACGATCATAAAAGGATAAAGGAAAAGCGGGTTATGGCTTTTAGCTTTAATGCAATAAATTTACAATAAAAATTATAAAATTCGCTGATTTATTACGGCACGAACTACATCAATAGCTACGGTGTTGTATTTGTCATTTGGTATAATGATGTCTGCAAAAGCTTTTGATGGTTCGATAAATTGCTCATGCATAGGTTTTAAGGTGTTCTGATAACGTGTTAAAACTTCATCAATATCACGACCACGTTCTGAAATATCACGTTTTAAACGACGGATTAATCTTTCATCTGAATCGGCATGAACGTATATTTTAATATCAAAAAGATCACGAAGCTCCGGATTTGTTAAGATTAAGATTCCTTCAACGATCATTACTTTTCTCGGATGTGTTGAAACCGTATCGTCTGTTCTGTTGTGTTGTATAAAAGAATATACAGGTTGATCAATCGTTTCTCCTGCTTTTAATGCTTTTAAATGTTTTACTAATAATTCAAAATCAATCGCACGTGGGTGATCAAAATTAATTAATGCTCTTTCGTCAAATGATAGATTAGTGGTTTCTTTGTAATATGAATCCTGAGAAATTACGCCAACTTCTGTGTCTGGTAATTCGTTCATGATTTGGTGTACTACTGTTGTTTTTCCACTTCCTGTTCCTCCTGCAAGTCCAATAATGAGCATAAATTTGTTGTTATATATTTGTATTGCAAAAATAATAATTTAAGTCAATATTATAATAAGAAGTTTAAAGAAGGTTTAGAATTGTTTGCCTTAATTGCGAATTGTTTAACGCTTTTTTTAAACCATATAAGTTATATAAGAAAATATAAGCAGTCCCGTAGATTCGCATTGCATTTAAATGAACTTACATGACTTATATGGTGAAAAAAATAAAAAAAAATCCCGACAGTTACTACCGTCGGGATTTAGTGCAATCAGTATAGTCTTTTGAAAATATTCTGAATTTAGTAAGCACATTAATTATTTATTCTTTTTTGCTTTTATCATCATTTCAAGCTGATCCCAAAGTTCTTCCGGAATAGCCTCTAATAAGTTAAATTGTCCGGCACCTTTCAACCATTCACCACCATCAATTGTGATCACATCACCATTTACATAAGCAGAGAAATCTGAAACCAAATAAGCTGCCAAGTTGGCCAACTCCTGGTGATCACCTACACGTTTTAAAGGTACTTTTTTAGCCATGTCGAATTTTTCAGCTAAATCTCCAGGTAATAATCTATCCCACGCACCTTTAGTTGGGAATGGTCCCGGAGCAATGGCGTTAGAACGGATTCCGTATTTGGCCCATTCTACAGCAAGACTGCGTGTCATTGCCAAAACTCCCGCTTTTGCTGTTGCACTAGGTACTACATAAGCAGAACCTGTCCAGGCATAAGTGGTCACGATATTTAAAATCGTAGCTGATTTTTGTTTGCTGTCGATCCAGTGTTTTCCAAAAGCCAGTGTACAGTTTTTAGAACCTTTAAGAACGATGTCTATAACAGTGTCAAATGCATTTGCAGACAATCTTTCTGTTGGAGAAATGAAATTCCCGGCCGCATTGTTCAAAAGAACATCTACTTTTCCGAAAGCTTTCAGAACCTCCTGAAGCATGTTTTCTACTTCTTCATAGTGACGAACATCACATTGAAGAGGCAAACATTTTCCGCCAGTTTCTGCTTCCAGCTCGGTAGCCGTGTTTTTTAGTTTTTCTAAATCTCTTGAAGTAATCGCCACCTGAGCTCCTAATTCTAAGAAGTATTTGGTCATGGCTTTTCCTAAACCACTTCCGCCGCCTGTAACTACGATAACTTTGCCTTTTAAAGCATCATCTCGTAACATTTTATCTGTATAGCTCATATTTTTTTTTTTTTACAATATTAATCAAATATATAGTATGCGTGCATAATATTGTTATAAAATTTTGATAAACTTTATATATTACATAATTTTTTTGCAGCCGATTCTAAAGTAAAATCATCTTTGGCAAAACAAAAGCGTATTAATTTCTGGTCTTTATGATCGGAGTAGAAAGTCGATATCGGAATTGCTGCAACACCATGATCTGTAATGAGTTTCTTGCAGAAAGTAACATCATCTTCCTCTGAAATAGCGGCATAAGAAGCAACCTGAAAGTAAGTTCCCTCACAGGGCTTTAATTCAAATCGGCTATTCTGCAACAGTTTTTGAAAATAATCTCTTTTTTCCTGATAGAATTTCCCTAAAAGATTGACGTCGACAACTTCTAAATATTGACTTATGGCGGCTTGTGAAATACTATTGACACTGAAAACCAAAAACTGATGTACTTTTTTGATTTCTTTCATTAAATATTCCGGTGCTACGGTATAGCCAATTTTCCAACCCGTGATATGAAATGATTTTCCGAAAGAAGAAATCATTATACAACGATCTAGTAAAGCTTGTCGGGTATGTGCCGAAATGTGTTTTTCTTCGAAAGTGATGTATTCGTACACTTCGTCAGATAAAACAAGGAGATCGGGATATTTTGAAAGTATTTTTTCGAGTTCAAGAAAATCAGCTTCCTTCAGGATTTTTCCTGTTGGATTGTGCGGATTGTTGATGATGATCATCTTGCTTTTTGAAGAGCAGGATTTTTCTATTCGTTCCCAGTTTGGGGTGTAATCATCGTTTAGGGCAACTCTGATGGGTTTTGCGTTGCAAAGTAAAACAGGAGATTCATAAGAATCGTAACTCGGGTCCAGAATTAGTACTTCATCGCCGGTTTTTACTAAAGCCAAAATAGTGGTAAAAATTCCCTGAGTTGCACCAGCCGTAACCAAAATTTCGGTTTCAGGATCGATCGTTCTGTTGTAAGAACTCTTAACCAATTTAGCAATCTGACTCATTAACGGCGGATAACCTGCCATTGGAGTATATTGGTGTACATTTTCTTTGGTTAACTTCGCTAAAATGTCTGTTAATCTTTCGTCGACAGGGAAATTTGGGAATCCCTGCGAGAGATTAATGGCATTGTATTCTGCGGCCATTTTTGACATTACCGTAAAAATACTGGTGGTGATATTAGGTAATTTACTCATGAAAAAGTTTTGAGGTTAGAAACTTGTGAGTTAAATGTACGATAAGTAATAGTTTTTTGCTAAAATTATTTTGCAGGAATATTTATAGGAATTGGGAGTGAATAAAGCACTCTGACCAACTTATTGTTTTGTTTTCCGGGAATCCATTTTGGAGCATTTTTTAGAACACGAATAGCTTCGCGACCCGTTTCATGGCCCAAATCTCTTAGTACTTTAATGTCGCTTAAAGATCCGTCTTTTTCTATTATGAAGGTGACATAAATTCTTCCTTTAAGTGCCGGAGTTACATTTGGAATTTGGAAGTTTTGCTCCATGTAGGTATTAAAAACGGCTATTCCGCCAGGGAATTCCGGCTTTACCTCTATTCCTGCTGTACTGTAAATACTATTATCGTCATTTGGAACAGCTCCTTGTGGCGGTATTTTATTTGTAGGCTCGTCTATGGTAATAATTTCCGTTTGAGAAAAAACACTTTGAACAGTGCAAATCAGAATCAAAATTAGAAATTTCTTCATTTTATGGTGGTTTTTTTGGTTGGTTTACATTTTATGAATGATAAAAATAGTCGGTCGATTATGAAGGTCAACTTTAAGTTTCTTCCAATCTGAAATGCGCATTGTTTTAATGAATTCTGTTGGTAAGGTAATATCAGTTGCAATACAAAGATGCGTTGCAGGGTTTAAGATCTGCAAAATATCCTCGACCAATTTGTTATTTCGGTACGGTGTTTCGATAAAAAGCTGCGATTGATTTTTATCCTGAGATAATTTTTCAAAGTACTTTAATGCTGATTTTTTTTCGTCTTTATCAATAGGTAAATAACCGTTGAAAGTAAAACTCTGTCCGTTCATTCCTGAAGCCATCATAGCCAATAAAATAGAAGAAGGTCCTACTAAAGGAACAACCTGGATTCCTTTTTCATGTGCTAATTTTACAATTACAGCACCGGGATCAGCAACACCGGGACATCCGGCTTCGCTCATTAAACCCATGTTTTTTCCTTCTAGCAAAGGTTTTATAAAGTCTAAATGTTCGTTTGGCTCCGTACGTTTGTTTAAGGTAAAAAGAACCAATTCGGATTGTTTCTTTTCGGGATAAACTGCTTTTATGGATTTTCGGGCTGTTTTGTCGTTTTCGACTATGTAGTGGTCTATAAGCTCGATACTTCTTTTTACTGTTTGCGGTAAAACGTCCATCGGATCGCTTTCGCCCATAGTGGTTGGAATTAAATATAGTTTTCCTAGAAGTTTCATGTGCGTTTTTTTAAATTTATAAAACGAATTAGCTCTCAATTGTCATTTTACAAACGAATTGAAAGGAGGTAAGTTATGAATATTTTTCGATAAGTTTTTGGGCAATGATGTCCGTAACTTCATCCAGCATTTCGTAAACATTGTCAAAACCATTAGAGACGCCAAAGTAAGGGTCAGGGACATCTACATTTTCGTCAGGAAATAACTCGTTCAGAATAAGTTGTACTTTGTTTTTGTGTTCGGCTGTTTTTGCAAGAAGTAGTACATCATCGTAATTGGAAATATCCATTACGTAGATATAGTCAAATTCATCAAAGTCAGAAGTTTTAAATTGTCTTCCTTTTTGATGATTGATATCGATGCCATTTTTTTTGGCAACAGCAATCGAACGTTTATCGGGTGAATGACCTACATGCCAGGAACCGGTTCCTGCAGAATCTACCAGAAATGTATTTTGGGGTAATTTGGAAGCTAAAATTCCTTCAGCTAAAGGAGATCTGCAAATATTTCCCAAACAAACCATTAGAATCTTTACTGGCATGATGCGCGTTTATAGCGTTAGTTTTTTGTTGATATCTTCGACAAATTTCTTGAATTGTTTGTCTGTAGAAACTAAATTGTCAACCGTTTTACAGGCGTGCAATACTGTAGCGTGATCGCGATCTCCAATTTGTGAACCAATGTTTGCTAAAGAAGCTTTGGTAAATTTCTTTGCAAAAAACATGGCCAATTGTCTTGCTTGCACGACATGCCTCTTTCTGGTTTTAGATTGAAGTGTTTCAATGTCTAATTGGAAATAATCAGAGACAATTTTTTGAATATAATCAATTGAAATTTCTCTTTTTACGTTCTTAACAAATTTCTCTACTACACTTTTAGCCAACTCAATTGTTACTTCTTTTTTGTTGAAAGAAGATTGAGCGATTAACGAAATAATAGCACCTTCTAATTCTCTAACGTTAGATTTGATATTGCGGGCAACATATTCAATAATGTCTTCCGGCATTTCAACACCGTCACGGTATAAGATATTTTTTAAGATCGAAATACGGGTTTCGTAGTCCGGTTGGTGCAATTCTGCAGATAATCCCCATTTAAAACGGGATAATAAACGCTGCTCAATATCCTGCATATCAACAGGCGCTTTGTCAGAGGTTAAAATTACCTGTTTTCCGTTTTGATGTAAGTAGTTAAAAATATGGAAGAAAACGTCCTGAGTTCCCGATTTTCCGGATAAAAACTGAACGTCATCAATAATTAAAACATCGATCAATTGGTAAAAGTGAATAAAATCGTTACGATTGTTTTTCTTTACCGAGTCAATATATTGTTGTGTGAAAATTTCGGCAGAAATATATAAAACCGTTTTTTCTGGATATTTGTCTTTTACTTCTACACCTATCGCATGCGCTAAGTGCGTTTTTCCTAAACCAACACCACCAAAGATTAATAGCGGGTTAAAGGAAGTTCCCCCAGGTTTGTTGGCAACAGCCATACCTGCGGAACGAGCCAAACGATTCGAATCCCCTTCAAGAAAATTGTCAAAACTGTAGTTGGCATTTAATTGCGATTCAATTTTTAAATTTCTGATTCCGGGAATTACAAATGGATTTTTAAGTTCCGGATTTAAGTTTTTAAACGGAGCATCAACCTCTTGCGGTTTCATGGGCACTCTGTTGGCACTTGGCAGCTGTTCAGTAAACGGCTGTTTATTACCATAAGTGTTTTCCATTTTAATTTTATACAGTAACTTTGCGTTTTTTCCTAGTTCTTTGGTAAGCGCAACTTTCAATAATTTAACGTAATGTTCTTCTAGCCATTCGTAGAAAAATTTACTCGGTACTTGAATGTATAATGCATTGTCGGTTAGCTCAACTGATTTGATTGGCTCAAACCAAGTTTTGTACGCCTGGTCTTGAATATTGTCTTTTATAAAAGACAAACAGTTTTCCCATACCGATTGAGCAGTTTTAGTCATATATTCGAATAAATTTTTATATTATTGATAAAGATTCTCCTAATAAAAAAGGAGCAATTTTATTCCGTATTTCGGGATAACAAATATGTGAACAAATTTCTTTAAAAAAAAATAATTTGAAGTCTAATTTTATAAAAAAATGTTGTAAGGGGGCTTTTAGGAACTAAAATTTTTTAATCTATAAATAATGAAAAATCATCAAACTCAAGTACGAGTTCGTTACTCTGAAACCGACCAAATGGGGGTCGTTTACCACGGAAATTATGTTCCTTATTTTGAGATAGGACGCGTGGAATGGCTTAGAGATAAAGGGGTTTCGTATAAAAGCATGGAAGAAAGCGGTATTGGATTGCCGATTGTTTCGATGCAAATAAATTATAAAAAATCGGCACGCTATGATGAGCTGTTAACCATCCATACCAAGTTCAAAAGTCAATCCTCTGTAAAGATCGAATTCGATTGCGAGATCTACAATGAAGCAAATGAGTTATTAACAACTGCAGTGTTTATTTTGGTATTTATTTCGTTAAAAACAGGTCGCCCGACAGCTCCTCCAAAATACATTTTAGAGTTGTTTGAAACTCTGGTATAATTGTTAAAATGAGGGGTATTTTTATTAGAATTTATAAAGTTTTAATATCGATTTCAAACATTAAATCAAAAATGTCGAATATTATTTCGGCATTTTTTTTTCTCGTTTTGGTCTCAATTTTGCCAATTGGCAGTCCCGAATCTTCATCCATTTCCATTTCCTGAGAAACGATATCCAGTTTTTTTTCTTTGATAACCCGCATCACTTTATTCATGTTTTTGTAATCAAAAGAGATTAAAAAATGCACGTCGATCGTTTTTTCGATGATCTCACAACTTTCAAGTGTCATTTGGGCTGTTGTTCTATAAGCAGCAATCAATCCGCCGACTCCCAGTTTGACACCGCCAAAAATTCGAACTACGACTATAAGAACGTTTGTTACACCAAAAGATTGTATTTGTCCGTATATAGGTGCGCCGGCTGTATTGCTCGGCTCTCCGTCGTCATTGGCGCGATAGCTAATGTTGGGCGCGGTACCTAATTGATAGGCGTAACAAAAATGAACCGCATGAGGATGTTGTTTTTTTAAAGTCTCAATGATGGGTTTTACTTCTTCTTCGTTTTCGATAGGGAAAGCATAACCAAAGAATTTGCTGCCTTTTTCTTTTAATAAAATCTCTTCTGATTCAAAGGCAATGGTTTGATAGGTGTCGTTGTAGTCCAAGAGTTAGTAGTGAGAAGTTAAAAGTGAGAAGTTAAAAGTGAGAGGTGAAATGTAAAAAAATTAAAGTATGTTTTTTTCAAACAAATCAACTACGTCTTCCTGTCCAACTTGTAAATTCCATATATTAAAGCCCAAAGAAGCAGCACCGTCTGTGTTTTCTTTTTTGTCGTCTATAAATAAGGTGCGTTTGGGAGACAGCTCGTGTTTGTTGATCAGGTATTGAAAAACATCTGCATTGGGTTTGCGCATTCCAATTTCAAATGAAAAATAAACTTTTTCAAAACATTGATAGAAATCGCTGTAAAAGGAAATGCCGCTTTTGTTTTCGAAAGTTTCAATATGAATAGAATCGGTATTGCTCAATAAAAACAAACGGTATCTGTTGGAAAGCATCTGCAGAAACTCTAAACGATACAAAGGGAAATCTGCCAAAATAGCATTCCATGCCTCAAGAATTTCTTCTTTTGATGCGTTTGGAAGTTCTTTTTGAAAACCACCAATAAATTCCTCGGGTGAAATATCACCGGTTTCAAACAACAGGTTTAAACGATCCAATTCAGAACTCCATTCTGTCATGCCTAATTGCTGCAATTTAGAAATGGTAGCTTGTTTATCTAAATTGATAAAAATGTCTCCGAAGTCAAAAATTATAGTATCAATCATGATTTCTAATGTGTATTAATTCATCAGTTATAAGGTGCGTTGTAGCTGTTTTATTTCGTGTTATTGTCGGTGCCTTTATTCCTTTTTCGAAAGTAGATTTTCCGATAAAAATACAAGCTTCGTCCCAGATATTCTGATCAATAAAAGTTTGTAACGTCTGTAGTCCACCTTCAATTATAATAGATTGTATCTGGTTTTGATACAAAATCGTTAAGAGTTGTGGTATTATATTTTGATTAAAATCAATTACTTCAAAGGTAGTGTTTTCTTTTTCGCTGGCAATTTTTGAGCCTGTTAATACGATCGTTTTAACACTATCGTCGAAAATAAAACTGTCTTTTTCGATTCGATTGTGCTGATCTAAAACAACTCTTGTCGGATTATTTCCGCTCCAGTCCCGAACGTTTAATTTTGGATTATCATCTACCACAGTTTGTGTTCCCACAAGGATAGCTTGTTCTTCACTGCGCCATTTGTGAACCAATTGTCTCGAATAAGCATTGGTGATCCAAACAGGTTTTCTGCTTGGGTTGTTTTCTTTTTCTGGTGCCAAAAAGCCATCCTGACTTTCTGCCCATTTCAGAATAATATAAGGTCTTTGCTTTTGGTGAAAAGTAAAAAAACGTTTGTTGAGTTCATTGCATTCGTCTTCTAAAACGCCTACAATAACAGTAGCGCCCGATTCGATTATTTTTTTGATTCCTCTTCCGGCGACTTTTTCATTTGGATCGACAGTGCCTACTACTACATTTGGAATTTTATGTTCTATAATTAAATCGCAGCAGGGTGGTGTTTTACCAAAATGACTACAAGGTTCCAAGCTTACATAAATGGTAGCTTTTTTTAATAACGATTTGTCTTTTACGGATCGAATCGCATTTACTTCTGCATGCGGTTCTCCTGCTTTTTTGTGCCAGCCTTCACCAATAATCCGGTCTTGGTAAACAATCACGCTTCCTACCATTGGGTTCGGATAAGTCGTTCCCAGACCATTTTTGGCCAATTCGATGCAACGTTTGATATATTTCTCCTGTATATTCACACTACAAAAGTAGTTATTTTTCAGTTTACGATTTCGTTAAGAAAACTATCGGAAAACTATTTTTACTTTTGTAATTATAAGCTGAATAAAGTAAAATGGAAAATTGGAGTATTAGAATAATTCAAAAACAAGACAATCAAGAAGTTGCAAAATTAATACGATCCGTTTTTGATGAAATGGAAATTCCAAAAGTTGGAACTGCTTATGAGGATCCTTATTTAGATTTGATGTTTGAAGAATATCAAAAACCAAAATCGGCTTATTTTGTAGTTGAATCTGAGGGTAAAGTTTTGGGTTGTGCCGGAATTGCGCCTTTAGAGAATGGGGATTCTAAAATTTGCGAATTACAAAAAATGTACTTTTTGCCTGAAACAAGAGGTTTGGGAATTGGCAGCGAAATGATGGAGATGTGTTTGCAACAAGCACGGGATTTTGGTTTTGAAAAATGTTATATCGAAACAATGCCTTTTATGCATGCGGCCCAAAAATTATATAAAAAAGCGGGTTTTGAGTATCTCGATGCTCCGATGGGAAATACTGGGCACAGTTCTTGCCCTGTTTGGATGTTGAAAGATTTACGAAGCGAATTGTAACATATTTTACTTTTCATTACTTATTATCCTGAAATGCTGCCGGTTTTAATCGAAAATTAATGCTCAAATACCCAAAATGAAAATCAAACAATACCGTACCCAATTTATACAAGAGCTGTCATCTTTTTATGATGCTTATGAAGCAGAAAGTTTTTTCTATTTAATTTTAGAAAACAAACATAAACTACGACAAATTGATTTGGCTTTAAATCATGAATTGGTTTTTAATCCATCTGATTTTGCGTTTTGGGATGTCATTTTGCAGGAGTTAAAAAAAGAAGTTCCGATTCAGTATTTACTAGGGAAAACGAATTTTTACGGTTTGGATTTTGAAGTCAATGAGAATGTTCTGATTCCGAGACCGGAAACCGAAGAGCTGGTAGAATGGATTGTAAAAGAAAACGCAAAAACGGATAAAACTAAGACTTTAAAAATTTTAGATATCGGTACAGGAAGCGGCTGCATCGCGGTTTCATTGGCTAAGAATTTACCAAACGCAAAGGTTTATGCCATTGATGTGTCGAAAAAAGCATTGGAGACAGCGAAACGAAATGCGATAAATAATAAAGTAGAAGTTACTTTTTTACTAAATGATGTGCTGGAATTAGAGGAGCTGCCTTATGATTTTGATATCATAGTTTCGAATCCGCCTTATGTTCGCCATCTGGAAAAAGAAGAAATCAAAAAAAATGTATTGGACTATGAGCCGCATTTAGCGCTTTTTGTCGAAGATCATGATGCCTTGATTTTTTACAAAAAAATTGCTACTCTGGCTCAGGATAATCTATTCAAAAATGGACAGTTGTATTTTGAAATTAATCAATACCTGGGCAAGGAAATGATTGATTTACTTGAAGAAATGGAATTTAAAAACATCGAATTACGTAAGGATATTTATGATAATGACAGGATGTTGAGAGGTTCTTTTTAGTCTCAGTCTCAGTTTTCAGTCTCAGTCTCAGTTTTCGATCTCAGTTTTACTGTAAACTGCGACTGCGACTGAAAACTAAGAACTATTCGTATCTCAAAGCTTCGATAGGATCTAGTTTAGAAGCTTTTATAGCAGGGTACAAACCAGAGGCCAATGCAACAAGGAAACTGGTTATAAAAGCGGCAATAATCGCTACCCACGGAATAACAAAAACAAAATCCATGGCGGTGGCGATACCATAACCCAACAGTATTCCCCATATAATCCCAACTAAACCGCCAATTTGTCCAATCAATAAAGTTTCGATAAAAAACTGAACGGCAATCGTTGATTTTTTTGCTCCCAATGCTTTTCGAACCCCGATTTCTCGAGTACGTTCCGTAACCGAGACAATCATGATGTTCATTAAGGCAATTGAAGAACCTAATATGGTGATGACACTTATAATCACGGAAGCCCAGCGCAAGTAGACCGTAATACTTAAAATTCGGTTGATTAAGTCGTCACTTCGGCCGATACCAAAATTGGAATCGCGAACGGGACTTAATTTTCGTACTCTTCGCATCGTACTGGTGGCATTATCAACAGCCTCGTCCAAAAATTCTTTCTTTGAAACCATGGCGCTTATGGTGTAATTAATGTTAGGAGCGGTAAATAAGGAACGTGCCACCTGAATTGGGATTAAAACCCTTAAATCCTGACTGTTCCCAAACGTTGATCCTTTTTCTTTTAAAACGCCGATAACTTTAAATCGGGCACCTCGTATTGAGATTATTTTATCAATTGGATTCACATCTTTTAAAAGCCCTTTCTCAAAATCGGATCCTACAACACAAGAATAGGTATTGTTGTCAATGTCAAACTGATTAAAACTACGACCTGAACTTACCTCTAAACCTGAGTTGGTTATAAAGTGTTCGTCGACACCAAGGATTGTAATTTCCGGATCGGTTTTTTGGTCTAAGTATTTTACTTCCGCTTTTGAAGTCGCTGTAAACGAAAGCGAAGTCTCGGTAAAAGGATATTTGTATTTGTTTTTAAAAGCGACTGCTTCCGGGTAAGAGATGATCGGATTTACGATTTCACGCTCATTCCCACCTCTGTTTTTAAGATTATTCTCGTACTGATTAATGTTGAAAGTATTAGCGCCCATAGACGCAAAATTGGTAGAAATGGTATTTTCTAATGCCGTTACAACGGTAAGAATTCCAACCAAAGCCGTAATTCCAATAGCAATAATTAATACGGTAAGAATAGTACGGAGTAATTGTGTTTTGATAGAACCAAACGCAATTCGAATATTTTCTCTGAATAATTTTAGCATCATGACCAATTTGTCACGAAAATACGTTTTTTGTTACAAGTTTGTTTTCGATCGGGCATTATTTATTTTAAAAAATAAGATATTTGCAAACGATTTAAGACTTGAATAAAATTCTAAAATCAGGAATAAATTAACTTAAAGATTTTTAATTTATAGGTTTCAAAGAAAATCTAAAATCTAGAATCGACAATCTAAAATATTAAAGATGGCTTCTAAACCAAGTATACCAAAAGGAACGAGAGATTTTTCACCTGCAGAGGTGTCAAAACGTCAATATATTATTCAAACCATAAAAAGTAATTTTGAGAAATTTGGTTTTCAGCCTATTGAAACACCTTCGTTTGAAAATTCTGAAACCTTAATGGGGAAATATGGAGAAGAAGGAGATCGTTTGATTTTTAAGATATTGAATTCAGGTAATTTTTTCTACAATAAAAAGAACAAAATCGAATTGCCGGAAGCGATAGCAGAGTTGCAAATAAATTCTGCTGAAACAATTGATACGAATCAAAGAATTCAGTTGAATAAATTTACCGGAACGATTTCAGAAAAAGCATTGCGTTACGATTTAACCGTTCCGTTTGCCAGATACGTGGTACAACACCAAAACGAAATTGAATTCCCTTTCAAAAGATATCAAATTCAACCGGTTTGGAGAGCAGATAATCCACAAAAAGGGCGTTTCAGGGAGTTTTTCCAATGTGATGCCGATGTTGTAGGTTCAAAATCATTGTGGCAGGAAGTAGAATTGGTTCAATTGTATGATACTGTTTTTACAGCTTTAGGTTTAGAAGGTGTAACCATTAAAATCAATAACAGAAAAATTTTATCCGGAATTGCAGAAGTAATCGGTGCTTCGGATAAATTGATTGATTTTACGGTTGCCTTGGATAAATTGGATAAAATCGGTGAAGAAGGTGTAAAAAAAGAAATGATCGAAAAAGGAATTTCTGAAGAAGCTTTAGTTAAAGTACAACCGCTTTTTGGTTTTACAGGAACTTTTGCAGATAAAATCGCTCAGCTTTCTAGTTTATTGACTTCGTCTGAGGAAGGGATGAAAGGAGTAGAAGAGTTGCGTTTTATTTGTGATAATGTAGCTACTTTAGGTTTGTCAACAGCAACCTTAGATCTTGATGTGACTTTAGCGCGTGGTTTGAATTATTATACAGGAGCGATTTTTGAAGTAGCAGCGCCAAAAACAGTTGCGATGGGTTCTATCGGTGGTGGTGGAAGATACGATGACTTAACGGGTATTTTTGGTTTGAAAAATATGAGTGGAGTTGGAATCTCTTTTGGATTAGACCGAATTTATCTGGTTCTCGAAGAGCTTCAGTTGTTTCCTGAAACCGTTGCAGCAACTACCAAAGCGATATTCATAAATTATGGAGATACAGAGGCGTTATATGCTTCACAAGCTATTCAGAAATTAAGAAAAGAAAATATAAAGGTGGAACTTTATCCTGATAATGTAAAAGTGGGTAAACAATTTCAATACGCAGATAAACGATTAATTCCTTTTGCCGTAATCGCAGGCGAGCAGGAAATAGCTTCCAATTCTTATTCGCTTAAAAATTTAGTAAGTGGTGAACAAATTTCTGTTGATTTCGAAGGATTGAAAGAAGCATTGCTTTAAGGAATAATTTGGTAAGGTTTTGTGTCACATGACTTTAGCGAATTTTAGTGGATTTGGATTAATTTTTAATTAAAAAAATCAGCTAAAATCTTTCTAAAACTGCCTAAAATAATTGCAGGAACAGAAAAAAACCTTTTAATTTGCGGCACTAAGTTACGGGCGTAGTTCAAGGGTAGAATAGCGGTCTCCAAAACCGTTGATGGGGGTTCGAATCCCTCCGCCCGTGCAATAAAACCATATTCAACATAAAATAGTTATTGATTATTTTTTGAGAGGTTTTCGAAAGAAAAAAGTATAAAAAAAGCTTCGTCTGAATGTAGACGAAGCTTTTTTTTAATATAAGGTAAACTTGAATTAATAATTATTTATAAAGCCGAGGCTAAACCCTTAAATTCAATTTTAATTTGGTAATACTTTTGTATTTGTTTGATGCTCAAATATACCATATACTAAAACGTAATAGTCTTAAAATTATACTAAATTTTTAAAGTGAAAAACGAACGATTGACTACTTTTTTTAAAGTGCAATTAATTGTTTTTGAAGGTAATCAATTCTGTTGGGTGCGCAAAAGCATTTTGGTCAGGTTGGATTTGCAGGAGTGTTTGTAAATTATGGTAAAGTCACCAAATTCGATATTTTTTAATTCCTCGTCAATTACTTTTTTTGCAAGATTATAATCGGTAACGATACACCCAATTTCTAAGCTATCACATTTGGTAGCAATGCTGTTGCAATGACCAAGACTTCTTAATTCGAGTATATGACTGATTCGTTCTTCAAGATTGTATCGTTTTTCTAAGTCGTTTTCTTTCTCGAAAGTTTGATTTTTATATGCAATCTCCAGATATAGAAATTGCTTTTCATCAAGCTCTGTATATCCTTCTTTTCGTTTTGCGTTAATTCTGTTTTTAAGCGTTCTTGGCAAATTGATAAAAATACCGCTTTTAATTTCTTTGTATTGCCCCAATTTCCCAACAATACCCCAATAGACGATGGCTGTTTTTTCATCCACTTGCCAGATCTCCCAATAATGGAGTTGGTTTTGGATTGTTTTATAAAGTTTAATCATTTTATTTTAGTATTACGTTACGATATAAAAGTTTTGCAAAATCAGATTTGTTTACGTTATAGTATATTGCAAATATAGTAATATTCTTACTTTTTATTTGTTTTTTTAGCAGTTTAACAAGTCAGGAGGTGAGTTATAAATTACTTGGTTGTTAATTTGTTGATATGTAGTTGTTTGTAGCTGTATGTTGCCCTTTGTTTTTGTGAATGTATTTTGAGGACTACTTCTTTGAGGGACTGCTACTATTCTTGACAAAGTGACAATTTGACATTTTAGAAGATTTGGCAGTACTTTTGCAGTCCAACAGAAAGAATAAAAAATGAAGTTTAAAAATATTTTTAAAAATAATAGTAATATGACTACGGAAAATACAGAATTCGATCAGGAATTAGATGATGTAACGTTAGAGAACAATGCCAACGGTGAGCAGTTAATTGTTGAAGAATTAAGTGTTGAAGAGCAATTAGCTCAAGACTTGGCAAAAGAAAAAGATAAGTTTCTGAGATTATTTGCCGAATTCGAAAATTACAAAAGAAGAACTTCAAAAGAGCGTATCGATTTATTTAAATCGGCAAATCAAGAGGTTTTGTTAGCAATGCTTCCTGTTTTAGATGATTTTGACAGAGCAATTGTAGAAATTAACAAATCTGAAGATGAAACTTTGACAAAAGGAGTGGAGTTAATTCATGAAAAACTAAAAAGCACTTTAGTAGGTAAAGGTTTAGAGCAGGTTGAAGTTAGAGCAGGTGATGCTTTTGATGCCGATTTTGCTGAAGCAATTACTCAAATTCCTGCACCTTCTGATAAAATGAAGGGTAAAATTGTTGATGTTATAGAAAAAGGATACAAATTAGGAGACAAAATTATCCGTTTCCCTAAAGTAGTTATCGGTAACTAAAATGCAAATAAAATTCTGAAAGTCAATTTTTTAAGCATTGGGATTTAGAGTTTAAGATTTGGAATTTAACTTAGATTATGAAAAAAGATTTTTACGAAATACTTGGCATTTCAAAAGGTGCCGATGCTGCTGAAATTAAAAAAGCGTACCGAAAAAGTGCACTAAAATACCACCCGGATAAAAACCCGGGCGACAAAGAGGCAGAAGAAAACTTCAAATTGGCAGCAGAAGCTTATGAAGTTTTAAGTGATCCGAGCAAAAAAGCGAAATACGATCAATACGGACACCAGGCATTTGATGGTTCCGGCGGATTTGGCGGTGGTGGCCATGGCGGGATGAATATGGATGACATTTTCAGTCAGTTTGGTGATATTTTTGGTGGCGGATTTGGTGGATTCGGTGGTGGCGGAGGCGGAGGCCCTCGTCGCTCAAAAGGAAGTAATCTTAGAATTAAAGTTAAATTGACTTTAGAAGAGATTGCCAATGGAGTAGAGAAAAAAGTAAAAGTAAAACGTAAAGTTCAAGCCAAAGGAGCTACCTACAAAACCTGTACGACTTGTAACGGTCAAGGTCAGGTGATGCGTGTTACCAACACTATTTTAGGAAGAATGCAATCAGCATCTACTTGTCCTGCTTGTGGTGGTTCCGGACAAATTTTAGATAAAAAACCTTCTGAAGCAGATTCTCAAGGAATGGTTTTGGAAGACGAAACCGTATCAATCAAAATTCCAGCCGGTGTTGTTGACGGGATGCAGCTTAAAGTTTCCGGAAAAGGAAATGATGCTCCGGGAAATAGTATTCCTGGTGATTTGATTGTTGCTATCGAAGAGTTAGAACACGAGTTTTTGAAACGCGAAGGAGAGAATATTCATTTTGATTTATATATCAGTTTTCCGGAAGCCGTTTTAGGAATTTCTAAGGATATCGAAGCTATCAACGGAAAAGTTCGTATCAAATTAGAAGAAGGTATTCAATCCGGAAAAATCTTAAGATTAAAAGGAAAAGGAATTCCAAGTATAAATGGTTACGGAAGCGGAGATTTGTTAGTGCACGTTAATGTTTGGACACCAAAAACGTTAAATAAAGAGCAAAAACAATTTTTTGAAAATGCGTTAAACGACGATCATTTTATTCCAAGTCCTGAAAAGTCAGAAAAATCATTTTTTGAGAAAGTGAAAGATATGTTTTCATAGCGCAAACTCTTTTTAAAAAATTGAAATAAATACTAAAACCCATTCTAATAGAAACATTAGGATGGGTTTTTTGCGTATTGTAACGCAGATTCGCTTCGAATTATTTACTTTTACAACCCCGTGATAGCACAATGATCAAACTGACGCAGAAAATTCTAATAACAGCATGAGCAACTTACTCGAAGTACATAAAGTCGTAAAACAATACGGTGATTATGTAGCGCTTAACGAAGTTTCATTAAATGTACCAAAAGGTAGTATTTATGGACTATTAGGTCCCAATGGAGCCGGAAAAACATCTCTAATTCGTATTATAAACCAGATTACTTTGCCCGATAGCGGTGAAATAATTCTGGACGGAGAGAAATTACAACCCAAACATGTACAAACAATAGGGTATTTACCCGAAGAAAGAGGTTTGTATACTTCAATGAAAGTAGGCGAGCAATGTTTGTATCTGGCACAAATGAAAGGTCTTTCTAAGGCCGAAGCCAAACAACAGTTAGAATACTGGTTTGACCGTCTGGGAATTCAAGGTTGGTGGAACAAGAAAATTCAGGAACTTTCTAAAGGAATGGCACAGAAAATACAGTTTGTAGTTTGTGTCTTGCATAAGCCTAAATTACTGATTTTTGATGAACCTTTTTCAGGTTTTGACCCTGTAAACGCCAATGTCATAAAAGATGAAATTTTGGCATTAAAAGAGCAAGGCGCAACAATTATTTTCTCTACGCATCGTATGGAAAGTGTAGAAGAACTTTGCGACCATATTGCGCTGATTCATAAATCAAATAAATTAATCGAAGGAAAGGTTAGCGATGTAAAACGCCAGTTTAGAACCAATAGTTTTGAAGTGGGTATCCTGAGCGATAATGTAGAAGGTCTGATGTATGATATTACACAGAAGTTTACCGTTGCCCCGGCGCAATTTAAATCCTTAAATGAAGATCTGAAGTTAGAGATCCAAATCGGAAATGCGACTCCAAACGAACTATTGCATCTTTTGACACAGCGTGGACAAGTCACCCATTTTGTAGAAAAGATTCCAAGTATCAATGATATTTTTATTAAAACCGTAACGGAAAACAAAAACTAGATTTTGGATTTTAGATTTTAGAGTGAAAACCTAAGATCTGAAAATCTAAAGTCAGCAATCTAAAATCTAAAATAAAAAATGAGCATTATATCATTAATTATAAAAAGAGAATTTATAGCAAAAGTTCGTAACAAGTCTTTTGTTGTCATGACATTTTTGAGTCCGTTGTTGTTTGTTGCCATTACCGTATTTATTGGTTATTTAGCTTCAATGAAAGCAGATACAAAACGTATTGCAATTCATGATGAAACGGGTTTGTTTGCAGACGATTTTCTGAAAGAGAATAAAAAAGAGGCCGAATACCATTACCTGAATTTATCGGAGCTAAGTGTTAAGAGTTTAAAGGATAGTATTACCAATGAAAATTTTAGTGGTTTAATTGTGATCCCTAAAACCGGTAATTTAAAAGATCTGGAAAGTAAAGTAGAATTGATCTCGGGCGAAAGTCTTCCGGGACCTTTCATAAAAGATGTACAAAATTTAGTAGAGAAAAAGCTTACCGCATTCAACCTGCAAAAAGCAAACATAGATACTTTGCAAATTAAAAAAGCACAATCTAAAGTAGATGTGGTTTTGAAAAATACAAAGGGTGAAAAGAGATTCAAAGGGTTGAATTGGATGAAAATTGTAATCGGTGGCGGATTTGGTTATTTGATTATGATGTTTATTATCATTTATGGCAATATGGTAATGCGCAGCGTGATCGAAGAAAAAACGAATCGTATTATTGAAATCATTATTTCGTCGGTGAAACCTTTTCAGTTGATGATCGGTAAAATTGTCGGGACCTCACTTGCAGGATTGTTACAGTTTTTGATCTGGGTCGTCATTGGTCTCGGATTAATGTTTGTCGCTTCTGCTTTTTTTGGCGTGAATGTAGGACCCGAAGGAAGAATTCCTCCCGAAGTAATGCAGTCTGCACAACAGGAATTTTCAGGAACAGCACAAATGTACATTGCCGAATTATGGAATTTGCCTATTGCCAGTATTGTAATTGGTTTTGTTATTTATTTTATTGGAGGGTATTTTTTATATAGTTCATTTTATGCCGCGATTGGGGCTGCTGTTGATAATCAAACCGATTCACAACAATTCCTATTGCCAATTATTATGCCTCTAATTCTGAGTGTTTATATCGGATTTTTTACCGTTGTGAATGATCCGCATGGAACTATTGCAGTGGTGTTTTCGATGATTCCGTTAACATCACCGATTGTAATGTTAATGCGACTTCCGTTTGGTGTGCCTTGGTGGCAAATTGCAATTTCAGTATCTTTATTGTTTGCGACCTTTTTGCTTGTCGTTTGGTTCGCTGCAAAAATTTATCGTGTCGGTATTTTAATGTACGGAAAGAAACCAACCTGGAAAGAGTTGTACAAATGGCTTAAATATTAAAAATTATGTGGAAGGATATTATTGAATTTATTAATTACAATTTTATTAATGGCGAAAATGTAAAAATCTCGCTACTTGATTTAATGCTGCTTTTTCTTGCTATAACGGCAACATCAATAGTATTAAAGTTAATTCAGAAGTTGTTTAGTAAAAAACTTCCTGTCGCAGACAAAAAGAAGTTCAATAGTGTTTTTCAGGTCGTTAAGTATATCGTTTACCTTTTTGTAATTGTATTAATGCTAAACGCAACCGGAGTAAATGTCAATGTGTTTTTAACCGCCTCTGCTGCCTTGTTTGTAGGTTTGGGATTTGCGTTACAAACATTTTTTCAGGATATTATTTCGGGAGTTCTAATCATTTTGGATCAGTCTTTGCATGTTGGTGATATCATTGAAGTCGATGGTCGTGTTGGATTGGTACAAGAGATCAAATTAAGAACCACCATTGTTGTGACCAGAAATGATCGTGTGATGATCATTCCGAATCATAAATTTATGGACGACACACTTTTTAATTGGACTCAGAATAATTCGAGTAACCGGGAAAGTGTTTGCGTTGGAGTAGCGTATGGAAGCGATGTTCGTTTAGTTGAAAAATTATTGCATCAGGCAGTAGATTCAGTTGAAGGAATTGTCAAAGGAGGAACGGTTAAAGTTACTTTTGATGACTTTGCAGATTCTTCGCTAAACTTCTCAGTTCACTTTTATGTTATTCATGGTATGCAGACGCCGGGGATTCAAAGCGAAATTAGGTTCCGAATAAATGATCTGTTTGCAGAAAACAATATTTCAATTCCGTTCCCGCAAAGGGACTTAAACGTAATAAGCATGCCGGTAAATTTGGCTTCAAAAAAAGAGAAAGAATAAGTACTGGTTTCAAATTTAATAAAGATGAGTAAAATATTAATTATAGAAGACGAAGCAGCGATTAGAAGAGTTTTGGTAAAAATCTTATCAGAAGAAAATGATACCTATCAGGTCGAAGAAGCTGAGGATGGTGCTGTGGGTCTCGAAAAAATAAAAAATAACGACTACGATTTGGTTTTGTGCGATATCAAAATGCCAAAAATGGATGGCGTTGAGGTTTTAGAAGCAGCCAAAAAAATAAAACCGGAAATCCCGATGGTGATGATTTCAGGTCACGGGGATATGGAAACGGCGATTCATACCATGCGATTAGGCGCTTTTGATTATATTTCAAAACCACCCGATTTAAATCGTTTGTTAAATACCGTTCGTAATGCTTTAGATAAAAAACAACTGGTAGTTGAGAATAAAATTCTGAAGAAAAAAGTCAGTAAAAATTACGAAATGGTTGGCGAAAGTGAAGCAATCTCTCATATCAAAGTGATGATTGATAAAGTAGCACAAACAGAAGCCAGGGTTTTAATTACAGGACCAAACGGAACCGGAAAAGAGTTAGTAGCACATCAATTACACGAAAAAAGTGAACGTGCTAATTTCCCTTTGATTGAGGTCAATTGTGCTGCAATTCCAAGTGAGTTGATCGAGAGTGAATTGTTCGGACACGTAAAAGGTGCTTTTACATCAGCAGTGAAAGATCGCGCCGGAAAGTTTGAAGCGGCAGACAAAGGAACTATTTTCTTAGATGAAATTGGTGACATGAGTCTTTCTGCGCAAGCAAAGGTATTGCGTGCGTTGCAGGAAAGTATGATTACAAGAGTCGGTGCCGAAAAAGATATAAAAGTTGACGTTCGTGTTGTAGCAGCTACCAACAAAGATTTAAAAACAGAAATTGCCGAAGGTCGTTTTCGTGAAGATTTGTACCACAGGCTGGCTGTTATTTTGATTAAAGTACCGCCTTTAAACGAAAGACGTGACGATATTCCGGCTTTGATTACCCATTTTACAGAGAAAATTGCTTCCGAGCAAGGAAATGCAATCAAAGTATTTTCAACACAGGCCATAAAACTATTACAGGAATACGATTGGACAGGGAATATCCGTGAACTTCGAAATGTAGTAGAAAGATTGATTATCTTAGGAGGAAACGAAATCTCTGAAACGGATGTGAAAATGTTCGCAAGCAAGTAGTGGGCTATAAGCAATAGGCTTTAGGCCTTAAGCTTTGGACTTCGTTAAATAATATAAATAATTTTTGCTTAGAGTATAAAGCTTAAAGCATAAAGCATAAAAAAAATGAAACTAAAAAAAATAAAAGAACAATTACAAGACGCTTTAATCGAAAATGGTTTAACAGAGGCAAATGTATTGCAACAAGAGACTTTTTCGACTATTAAAAGTGGTGCTGACTGTATCATTCTTTCTCCGGAAAAAAGCGGAAAATCGACTACCATAGTAATCAATGTAATTCAGCAATTGGCAGGTTCAGTCGAAGAATCTCCAAGAGCGTTGATTATTGTAGAAGACAAAACTAAAGTTTTGGAAATGGTAGAGCTTTTTGCAAAATACGGAAAGTATACCGATCTTGAAGTGTACGGAGTGCATGACAAAGGAGATATGGATTACGATAAAAACTATATTTCAACAGGAATTGATGTTTTAATCGGAACACCAAATAAATTAAGCGACATGTTTACAACGGCAGGTTATAATGTAAACCGTTTGAAAATGTTTGTTTTAGATGATGCAGATCCAATTTTGAAGTTACGTCATGAAACTAAAATCATGCGTATCTCGAATAGTATTGCAAAAACACAAAGAATCATTTTTGCTGAGCAATTAACGGAACGTATCGAAATTTTGGCGGAGAAATTTTTACTGGAGCCTTATATTTTTGATATGGAGGAAGAAGAAGAGGATGAAGAATTTGATGAGGAAGAAGAACTTGACGAAGAAGAAGATCAGACTGAAGAGGAATAAGGTGGCGAAGCGATAAATTTTATGGAGATATTTAAAACGCTTAAATTTTTATCGATTGTACTTGTTGTCTTTTTTGTTGTGATTTATCTGCTGCTGATTTCTTATGTGTATTTCAATCAGGTTGGGATGGTTTTTCAAAGTGCCGCGCTTCCCAAAGAATATCAGTTTGATTATCAGGAGAAATTCGAAGAGCTAAATATCAAATCTTACGACGGTACAACCTTAAATGGATTGTTGTTTAAAAGCGAAAAATCAAAAGGCTTGGTTTTTTATCTTCATGGAAATGCAGGAACACTGGAAACCTGGGGGAAGATGGCTAAAGTTTATACCCATTTAGGTTACGATCTTTTTATTTTAGATTACAGAAGTTTTGGAAAGAGTGAAGGTGAAATTGAAAATGAAGAACAGTTAAATAAAGATGTGGCTACGGTTTATAAAACACTAAAGAAGCGCTATTCTGAAGATAAAATCATTATTGCGGGTTATTCTATAGGTTCAGGATTAGCTACAATTTTGGCTGCGGAGAATAAACCAAAAGCTTTAATTCTGCAATCGCCTTATTACAGTTTTACAGAATTATCGAGTAGTAAAGTGCCCTATTTTCCAAATTTCATGAAAAAGTTTCATTTGGAAACGTTTGAATATTTGCCGAAAATAAAAGCGCCGATTTACATTTTTCACGGAGTTGACGATCAATTAATTCCCTATGAGAATTCAATTCGCTTAAACAAATTATTGAGGTCTAACAGCTCTTTTTATCCATTAAAAAAGCAAGGACACATTGGAATGAACGAAAATGAAGATTTTCAAAATCATTTAAAGACAATATTAGAATAGAAAATAAAAAATAATAATAAAAAACAATGTTATGGGATTAATGAAGGTATTTTCAGGAAGTGAAGTATTAGCAATTGCTTTAAAAGAAAGATTAGAAGAAGCCGGAGTAGAAACGGTAAAAAAAGACAACATTCAATCGGCAAGACTAGGTGGTTTTGGAGGTTCAGATTTAGCGGTTGAAGTTTTTATTCAGGAAACTGACTTTGCAAAAGCAAATCCCGTTATAGAGGATTTTAGAATGAATATTTAATAGCTCTCAGTCTCAGTATTCAGTCTCAGTCTTCTGTAAACTGCGACTGAAAACCGCGACTGAGGACGGAGAAAAGTAAACTAATAAAAAATGCAATACAAAATGCTGGTGCTCGACATGGATGATACTTTGTTGACTGACGATCATAAAATTTCTGATTTAAATAAAAAAGTACTTCTTGAAGCGCAGGCCAAGGGGGTTTATGTGGTTTTGGCTTCAGGTCGGCCAACCTCTGCTATGACGGCTTATGCTAAAGAGTTGGAATTGGATTTGAATAACTCGTATATCATTTCGTTTAATGGTGCTATTATTAGTACGGTTAAAGACGACGTTATTTTGTTTGAGCAAACGCTGACACAAAAGCAGATTCACGAACTGTACGATTACAGTGTGAAGATGAAAACGCATATCATTACCTATCTTGACGGAGAAATTATAAGCGAAACCGATTCAGAGTTTATTGAAATTGAAAAAGTAATTACCGGAATGCCACATCGCAAAGTACCAAGTTTTAAAGAGGCTGTTGACAGGTCTGCAGTAAAATGTATTTTGTTGGAGGAACCTTCTTATTTGAAAGAAGTAGAGCAGGATCTGAAAGAGGCGATGCCACATTTAAGTATTTCAATGTCTAAACCGTTTTTCTTAGAAGCCGCTCAATATGGAATCGATAAAGCAGCAAGCATAAAAATTTTGGCTGAAAAGCTAAAGATCCAACAAAGTGAGATTATTGCAGTAGGAAATGCCGGAAATGATCTAAGTATGATTGAATATGCCGGATTGGGTGTTTGGGTAGATAATGTGACGCCCGAATTGCGCGACAGAGCTGATATAATTGTGGCTTCAAATAATAATGATGGAGTGGCAGAAGTAGTACAACGTTATATTTTAAATTAAAACTAAAACCGGATGAGAAAACCAATTGAAACAGAACGACTGATTTTAAGAGAAGTGATTTCTGCTGATGTAGATGGAATGTTTGAATTGGATTCGAATCCCAATGTGCATCTTTTTGTGGGAAAGAAACCCGTTACCACTATTGCCGAAAGCATTGCTTATATTGAAAATTTGCAACAGCAATACAAAACTTTTGGCACTGGCCGCTGGGCGGTTGTTTTAAAAGAAACCAATGAGTTTTTGGGTTGGTCCGGAATAAAGTTTATCACAGACGAAATCAATAACCATAAAGATTTTTATGAAATCGGATACCGTTTCATTGAAAAACATTGGGGAAAGGGCTATTCTACCGAAGCCGGAAAAGCTTTTGTGGATTATGCGTTTAATGAAATGAAAGTAAAGGCGCTCTATGCCTATGCAGATGAAGGAAACGAAAACTCAAGAAAGGTTCTAGAAAAACTGGGTTTCCGTTATGTGAATTCGTTTGATTACGAAGACGAAAGAGAAGTTTGGTATGAATATAAGAATCCAAACTTGATATAATACCCTAAGAAATGCATCCCAAATCTTTTCAAATGTACTTCTTACAGATTAAAAAGATTTGGAAAACAGCTCGTAGTTTAGGTTTCCGAAATGTTTCGAATTATTTTTTAGCTACAGAAACAAAATATTTATTTCCGTCACCCATAGTTAGCTTTACACGCTCGTCGCAAAGATCGATTGCGAAATTCACGCTTTCGTAACAAGCACAAGTAGTGTTTTTGTCCTTAGACATTTCTGTTTTACAATTGTTGTTTTTGAAAGTTGACAATTGTGGAGTGTACAGACTAACTAAATCAGTAGAAGCAGTTACTAAAGAGATAATACTTGCAGAATTATTGTTTGTAATTCTGTAAACAATTCTATCCGTATAGTTTACTTCATTTACCGTTACCTTACGGATGTAAGTGTAAGCTGTAGATCCTTCACTTGGTTCTTTTACTTCAAATTTAAACCCAACGGCACGGATTGCAATATCAAATTGTGATTGATTGTTTAAACTGGCCCAACCTGTTAAAGTGCTAATTGACGGGAATGGGTTAGTTGCAGGGGCAGCTGCAGTTTGCGCTTGCGAACTGAAAAGGGTTAAGAACATCAAGCAGATTGTGGGTAAAAATGCTTTCATAGTAAGTCTGGAATTTTTAATTGTTGCCTACTCTTTATGGTTTTCGGCTTTCCCCATTATTTTTATTAAACAAAACAACAACATAACGACAGAATATCAAAATTGTTATGGTAAAATCTGTCGAGAGATCAATTAATTTATTAATTGCTTAACTTTTTTAGCCGAAAGCATTATTTTGAACAGTTAAATGTAAGAAAATTTTAATCTAATTTTTTAAAAAATGTATTTAATCGATATTATTTGCATTTAATCGATGTTTTTGTCATTTTATTCCTATTGAAAGGACATTTAAGATCTTTTAAATATAAAACTTATTTTAGTCATTAGCAGGTTCAATTTATAGTTTTTAAGCCAAACTTAATTGTCTGGATAATGCAAAATGTTGATATATAGTGTATTATTGATTTTATTTTAAAGAATATTGTATGTAAATTTGCCAACTCTTCAATTGAGAATGTAAATATAATATCTTACTACTTAAAACGTAGTGTATTCCTATGGAAAATAGAAAAAAAGTTGCCTTTTATACGCTTGGTTGCAAACTGAATTTTTCAGAGACTTCCACAATCGCCCGAAATTTTAACGACGAAGGATTTGATCGTGTTGATTTTGAAGAAATAGCAGACATTTATGTCATCAATACCTGTTCTGTTACAGAGAATGCTGATAAACAATTTAAGCAGGTCGTAAAAAAAGCAATGAAACTCAACGAAAAAGCCTTTGTAGCTGCCGTTGGGTGTTACGCGCAATTAAAACCGGAAGAATTGGCAGCCGTTGATGGAGTTGATTTGGTTTTGGGGGCCACTGAAAAATTTAAAATCACCGATTATATTCACGACTTAAGCAAAAACGACATGGGGGAAGTACACTCCTGCGAAATTGCTGAGGCCGATTTTTATGTGGGAAGTTACTCTATTGGTGACAGAACCCGTGCCTTTCTGAAAGTTCAGGATGGTTGTGATTATAAATGTACGTATTGTACCATTCCATTAGCAAGAGGAATTTCAAGAAGTGATGCGTTGGAGAACGTTTTGCAAAACGCAAAAGAAATTTCAGCACAAAACATCAAAGAAATTGTTTTAACCGGAGTAAATATCGGGGATTACGGAAAAGGAGAATTCGGAAATAAAAAACACGAGCATACTTTTCTGGATTTGGTTCAGGCTTTAGACAAAGTAGAGGGAATTGAGCGTTTGCGTATTTCTTCGATTGAGCCTAATTTATTGAAAAATGAAACCATTGATTTTGTTTCTAAAAGCAGAACTTTTGTACCGCATTTTCATATCCCGCTACAATCCGGAAGTAATGATATCTTAAAATTAATGAAACGTCGTTACTTACGTGAAGTTTATACAGAACGTGTCAATAAAATTCGCGAAGTAATGCCACATGCCTGTATTGGTGTTGATGTTATTGTTGGTTTTCCTGGTGAGACAGACGATCATTTTCTGGAAACCTACCATTTTCTGAATGAAATGGATATTTCGTATTTGCACGTATTCACGTATTCGGAAAGAGACAATACCGAGGCAGCAAATATGCCGGGAGCAGTTCCTGCAAATGTAAGAGCAAAACGCAGTAAAATGTTGCGTGGATTGTCGGTTAAGAAACGTCGTGCTTTTTACGAAGGTCAATTAGGAACAAACAGAACTGTTTTGTTTGAAGGCGAAAATAAAGAAGGTTATATTCACGGTTTTACTGAAAACTACGTAAAAGTAAAAACACCTTGGAATCCCGAATTAATCAATACATTACAAGAAATTAACCTGACCAAAATAGACGAAGACGGAAGCGTTCGTTTAGAGTTTTTGAATAAATTGGCAGAGGTGTAAAATGTTTCTTTGCGAAATGTTCTTTGTGAGATGTGAAATGTATGATGAGGTAGGAAATTTGAGATTTCAGAGCCTTTTATATAGTTAAAGTTTAGAAAAAGTTACATACAGTCTGTCATTTCGAGCGAAGTCGAGAAATCACGCCAGGTATTCCATTTCTATTTTTCGCAATTTTGTCATACTGAGGAACGAAGTATCTTCGCAAGTAATTCCGTAAAGTGAAGTTCAACGTTATCGGTTCGGCAAACGAAGATCCTTTGTTCCTCAGGATGACAAACTGTACGGAGTCTCTTGTGTGATTTCTCGACTTCGCTCGAAATGACAATGTAAAACAGAAAAGTCCTTTATTACAAAGGACTTTTCTGTTTTATAAAGCGAAATATTACTTCACATCTTCCTGAACAACCAATTTCAAGGAATTGATATAATCGGTGTCAAACTCAATGACTCTTATTTTTTTGAATTTAAAATGAAAATCTCATAACTTCTTTATAGTTTTTGGTTTAAAGAGTGTTACATACAGTCTGTCATTTCGAGCGAAGTCGAGAAATCACACCAGGTATTCCATTTCTATTTTGCGCAGTTTTGTCATACTGAGGAACGAAGTATCTTCACAAGTAATTCTGTAAAGTGAACTTCAACGGTATCGATTCAGCAAACGAAGATCCTTCGTTCCTCTGGATGACAAACTGTATGGAGTCTCTTGTGTGATTTCTCGACTTCGCTCGAAATGACAATGTAAAACAGAAAAGTCCTTTATTGTAAAGGACTTTTCTGTTTTATAAAGTGAAATATTACTTCACATCTTCCTGAACAACCAATTTCAAGGAATTGATATAATCGGTGTCGAACTCGATGACTCTAATTTTTTGCGGATTAAAGCTCAATTCGCCTCCAAATTTACCTCTTGTGTCTAAGAAGTCGATGGTGAGTTCTTCGTCTGTTAATTCGATTAGTTTGCCTAAATAAGCAGATTTGGCTGATTTTTTTGAAATCTGAAAAATCTCGTATTTATTCGTTAAGAAGTTTATGATAGCCGCAAGGTCCCTAATCGGAATAATATCTTCGGCATTTGTTTTCAGGCCTTTCATTCGGATTACTTTTTCGGTAAAAGCAAGATCCTGGTCTCTGTGAACGGCTTCGATATTTTTGTTTCTCAAAATCACAAAACCATCAAGGATATAGTCAACCGGATTATTTCTCAATAAAATCCAGTCATCAGAATAATCGATAAGAAATCCGGTAAAAATTTCTTTTTTATCGGTAAATTCTATTGCAATTAATTGTCTTAAATACTGTTCCATAATATTATTTTTTTAAATTCCAAATCCGAAAATTCCAAATTCCAATCAATGCGATTGAAATTTCAAAGAAACAAATTCAATCCAAAGAAGAATTGTAATTTGGAATTTTAAAATTTGAAATTTACTGTAAGTTTAAGGGTTTGTAGACCAGATACTGCTGTTTTTAATAAAAACTCTGCGGTTTAATTTAAGTTGAGCAATAATCAATTCTGCAATATCTTCCGATTGCATTACTTTGTCGGGATTGCCATCCGTCAGATTCAGGTCTTTTGCCATGTCGGTTGCAACAGTACTTGGGGTTAGAGCGGTAACACGTATGTTGTGTTTTCTCATTTCCTGCATCAAGGAATCTGTTAGACCCAAAACAGCAAATTTAGAAGCGCTGTATGCACTGGTCAAAGCATTTCCGTTTAATCCGGCTGTAGAGGATATATTGATAATGTCTCCCGTTTGTCTTTCGATCATATTAGGTAAAACAGCACGAGTAGCGTAGTACGTTCCCATAAGATTCACCTGAATGATTTTTTCCCAGGCTGCTGGCTCTAAGTCAAGGAATTTACCAAAAGCAGCAATACCGGCATTGTTGATCAGAATATCGATAGTTTTAAATTCAGCTAAAGCTTTTTCTACTGCTGTATTTATGGAATTAATGTCCGAAACATCAGCACTCAATGCCAAAGTTTTTACACCAAAAGCGGAGATTTCAGTACTTAATTGATCTACATCAGATTGCGTTCTTGCAACTAAAATTACATTTACGCCTTCTTTGGCTAAAGCAATTGCAATGGCTTTTCCGATTCCTTTTCCAGCTCCGGTAATAAGAGCATTTTTATTTTTTAAATCTGTCATGATAGTATTTTTGAAATGCAGAAAGCATCATTTTTAGTCATACAAAAATAATTCATTTGCGTACTAAAATGATGCTCTCCGCCGTTTTCTTAATCTAAGTTTAACAACTTTGTTATTCTTTAAGAACCATATCAATGCACATTACCGCGCCAAGGATTAATTGTCTAAGTGGACTGTCTGCCGCTACACTTTCTTCGATTTGAAGGACATAATTGTCAGCACTTGTGAAAAACTCTTTCCCCAATCCGGCCCATTTTTTACTTACCTGAGCCAATGGTTTGTTTTCATGCGAAAATTTAAAATCCCAACCCGTCCATTTTCCTTGAAGGGTAGCGCATGGTCTTTCGTTTTTATCCAGAATTTCGAATCTGCCTCCAAAAGAAAAGAATTTTTGTTTGAAAGTTCCGATCAAACGGTCTTTTTCATCTAAAACCTCTACTGTTGAACGAAAAACAGCGATGCCACGTCTCACGGTTACTAATTTTTCTCCTGAGGCAGTTGTAATTTCAACATTAAAAGGAGTCATTCTTTTATAATCAGTAAAACGCAATACTTTTGTGAAAAAGCCAAGATTATTTTCACGGCAATTCATAACAATCTGATTGGTTTCCGGATTGTAAATGTCGTAATTGTTTGCTGCTTTAAACATCCCAACATGCTCTTTTACAAGAAATAAATTCTGGTTTAAAATAGGGTTCATTTTAATTTTTTAAAATTAGGTTATAAATGGAAATCTTCAATTTTGAAGCGAGACCAAATGTAATAAAACCGCTATTAATAAGCTAGCTTTACTCCTTCAATAAGACGAATAAATTCTGCTTTATATCCGTCAGTATCGTTCGCTACTCCTTGTTTGGCCAATTTTAAAATAGCATCAGAAGATTTGTTCGTTATTAGTTTTGAATCTCTCAATTTTAATCCGAACCAGGCAACGGCTGTGCTGAATTTAAAATCGGTACTTGAGCTCTCTAGTGAGATGGTTTTATTTTCAATTATAGCTACCATTTCGATACTTTTGTCTCCGTCGGGTTTTTTGTAACGGAATTTTATCGTCGCCAATTCCGTGCTGTATTTAGTTGTGTTTTCTTCAACGGGAGTATATTTTAAGGCATCCGGCTGATGATTTAAATAATCACTTTTAACTCCGGCCGGAATAATTTCATACAAAGCCGTAACCGTATGATTACTTCCTAATTCGCCGGCATCGATAGCGTCATTTTTAAAATCTTCTGCACGAAGTTTTCTGTTTTCATACCCAATCAATCGATATGCCTGAACTTGTTTGGGGTTAAATTCAATCTGGATTTTTACATCTTTCGCGATAGCAAACATCGAACCTTTAAATTCTTTGCTTAAAAAACGATTCGCTTCCTGAATGTTATCAATATAAGCATAGTTTCCGTTTCCTTTATCAGCCAGTGTTTCCATTTTGCTGTCTTTGTAATTTCCCATGCCGTATCCAAGACAAGTTAAGAAAACACCCGTTTTTCTTTTTTGTTCAATTAAAGTTTCCATATCAGCGTTAGATGAACTGCCCACATTAAAATCGCCGTCTGTTGCTAAAACCACTCTGTTATTGCCGCCTTTAATAAAATTTTCGACCGCAACTTTATAAGCCAATTCAATTCCGGCACCTCCGGCTGTACTTCCTCCGGCGCTAAGATGGTCTAACGCTTTAATAATAGTTTCTTTTTCGTCTCCAGAAGTTGGAGGTAAAACCAATCCGGCTGCACCGGCATAAACTACAATAGCTACCTTGTCTTTTGAGCGAAGTTCGTTTACCAATATTTTCATAGATTGTTTCAATAAAGGCAACTTATTAGCATTATTCATAGAACCCGAAACATCTACTAAGAAAACAAGATTTGATGCCGGTAGATTTTCGGTTGGAATATTTTTACCCTGTAAACCAATTCTTAGAATTTTGCTTTCAGGATTCCATGGAGATTCGCTTAACTCGGTATTAATAGAAAACGGATCTTTATCTTTTGGCTGCGGATAGGTATATTTAAAGAAATTGATCATTTCCTCTACACGAACGGCATCTTTTGGAACCGCCTGTCCATTGTTTATAAAACGTCTGATATTCGTATAAGAAGCATTATCAACATCTATTGAGAAAGTTGACAAAGGCGCTGCTTTTGGGCTCTCGAATGCATTTTCGGTAAACGTATCATAATCTTCATTAGTTACTTCTGGCTGAACAGGAACGGTTATGTTTAGTTTTTTGTTAATTTCCTGCTCCGTAAGATTTTTGTAAATGTTGTTTTTAGTAGCAATTATGATAGCACCGTTTGCTGCTCTGCTTCCATAAATAGAAGTAGCCGATGTTTCTTTTAAGACTTTCATGTCCTGAATGTCATTTGGATTTATTCTTGCTATTTGCTGCGATTTTACAGGAGCACCATCTAGAACATACAAAGGCTCATTTGATGATGGAAGAGACTGGGATCCATGAATTTTGATGTTCGAAGGAGCGACATATTGCGTGTTAGTTTGAACTTGCAAACCAGGAGTTCTCCCCTGAAGCATTTCGGTAACTGATTTTTTATCTTTTTTTCTTTCCGAGCGGGTGTAGTTTTGAGTTGTATATTCGGAATCACTTGTTCCGTATCCTACAACGACAACCTCATTTAGATTTTGTGAAGCTTCTTTCATCTTAACATTGATAAGGTCTTTGTCATTTACAACAACAGTTTCCGTATTAAATCCGATATAACTAAAAATAAGAATATCTCCTTTTTGAGCTCGAATCGAATATTTCCCGTCAAAGTCTGTTGCAGTTCCCGTTTTTGTTTTTTTTATGGTGATACTAACCCCCGGAAGTGCGACAGAACTATAATCTGAAACCGTTCCTTTAATTGTTCTTTCCTGCGCCATAGATACGAAACATATAAGCATAGTAATGGCTGATGAAATAAGTTTTAGACTTTTCATGATAGTAAATTTTAAGATTGAATTTTAGGTTTTAACTAGTGCTGCGAAGCTGGTTTCCCTGTTTTGGTAGTGATGATTATGACTCCTTTTTTTCCTTTTTCGCCATATTTTGAGGTGGCTTCAAGATCTTGAAGGATGGTGATGGTTTTAATTTCCTGTTTGTTTAAAGGAGCGTAAGGACTTGTCGGATTCTTTCCGAATAAATCATTTTCAGAATAGTAGTTTCCATCAATGATATACAAAGGTTCTGCTAGTACTACCAAAGACTCTACATTTTCAGGACTCAGATTCGAAAGTTCGGCCTGCATCATTTTGTCTCTCTTAACATCATCATTGTGAGAAATTGCTTTTCCGTTCATGATGACTAGTGGAGCGCTTTTTTTAGCCATTTGCGGGGACGCCTCAGCATCTGCAATTCGGTAAGATTCGTTTTTTGCCGATTTTGATAATTCTTCAGTTGCAAAAGCTTTGTCTTTTAGATAAGATCTTTCTTCTGTTGCATAAGCGGGTTCCATTACCGGAGGCGGAATGTAAGCTTTAGTAGAAGCTTCGGCCTTTACTGTTTCATAAGCAATTACCGCTGCAGCATTTGGACTTTGTATGTCGTTTTGTACAACCTCTTTTTGTTGCTTAATTTGGTTGTCTATGATTTTTTCAGCCTCTTTTTGGGAAACTATTTTTGAGTTTTCTGATACAGCGACTTTACTTTCTTCTAAAATTGGTTTCTGAACAGGTTCTGTTTTAGTATCGGTTGTGACTACTTTATTGGTGTTTTGAATAGTTTGACTGTTGTCTGTTTTTATAAACTGAGATCCTAAAGAAATCACGAGTAAAAGAGAAGCAGCAATTGCAATCTTTTTCCATAACGCGATTGTTTTTTTAGCTTCTTTTTTGTCAAGCTTCTCTTCAACACGCGACCAGACTTTTTCCATTGCCGGAAAATCTTTGCTTTCGGCGTTATGCGAAGCTTGTTTAATTTTTTCGAATAATTTATCTTGATTGTCCATGACTATTTTGCTTTTTGATAATACAACTTATTTACTAAATCCTTTAGCTTGGTTTTGGAGGCATTCAATTGTGATTTGGAGGTGCCTTCCGAAATGTTTAGCATGCTGGCTATTTCTTTATGTCCGTAGCCTTCAATTACAAAAAGGTTAAAGACCGTTTTACAGCCGTCTGGAATATGGTTTAATAAATTGAGTAAATCTTCTTCTTCTAAGTGATTGATTTCGTCTGTAAAAGGCTGAGACTGCAATTTGACATCATCAAGATACATATTGAAATTAGTATGTTTTCTGATGGTTGCCAAACAATGATTCACTGTTATTTTTCTGGCCCAGGCCTCAAAAGCCTGAACTTCTTTAAGCTGATCCATTTTTGTAAAGATGGTATAGAAAGCGTCGGCCATAGCCTCTTCGATTTCTTCCTCCTTTTTTAGATAGCGCTTGCAGAGGCGATACAGCTTTGGAGCCATATACTCATAAACCTGACGCTGTGCATCGCGGTTCATTTTTTTACAGTTAGAAATTTGAGTTTCGTTTATCACAATTGTTGTCTTTATACTAAAGAGAGATAAAAAGATAAAAAGGTTGGGACGATTATTAAAAAAAAGTAAAAATAATTTATGATTGGTTGTAAGTGGTTGATTTTATGTTTCTTATTGCTCGTAACAAATGTAGTTGTAATATTCGACGATTTCTTTAATTTGAATAGAATTAAACGTCTTGTCTTTTATTTTTCTAATAAGAATATCGCAATCGGAAAAGTAATTAGTAGCCGTTTTTTTCCAATTAGAAAGAATTCCAAGATTGATATAAGTTGGGTATTGCTCTTTTTTTCGTTTCAAATAGTAAAGCTCCGTAAATTGTTCTGTAGTCTCCGAATAGCGTACACCACCTTTCGCTATGGCTGTTGGTTTTAAATCCGGCATTGTAAAGTATTGCAGTTTTGTCATTCGGTACAAATGGACTTCTCCATCAAGAACAAGTTCCAGTAGTTTCGGTTTGTCAGACGAATTTATTTTTACATATTCATAGGTTTCCACAAAATCAAGTCCAACGAATTTAATTTTGGAAATAGTCTCGAAATCCCAGGAATCAGCCTTGCTGTCTGGAGTAATTTTAAATTTTACCTTATTATTTTTTATTTGGCCAACACCTTCAATAGAATCTCCTTCGTGAAAAAAAATGATACATTCTCGATCTTGTGCATAAATTGAAGTGTTAAGAAAGAGTAAGAAGATAAGTAAGCTTTTGATGGTTTGTTTCATTCTTGTAAAAAGTGCAATCCGATACTGGATTGGGAGTGAATTATTTTTTATTTTTTGCCACGAATTTCGCGAATTTTCACGAATTGTTTTTTTTTGCGACCGGATAGGAAAGTTCTGGGCCTTTGCTTTTCTGAACCTTTACTTCACCAGAAAAACTAGTCTTTTAAAGGCAAACTAAGTTTAAAGATTTTCGTTTCCAGAACTTCGGTGTCATTGTCTTCGCACAGTAAAAACTCGATTTTACCGTTTGCTTTTTGATAGAAGGTCAGACCTTCAAATTTATTGGTTGACGTTATTTTCTGCGTGAAGTCGATTTTCATAGTTTTAAGATCGATGCGTCCGATAAAGCTTCCGAGGATTTCTCCGTCGTCGTAAGTCGATTTGGTGTCTTCGGCTGTAGAGAGGAAATAAATTTTATCTTCGACTAAAATCGCATCTGTAAAACTGGAACGAACTCCTTTTATTTTGGGCAGTTTATAATTGACAGCGACCAAAGCAAATTCTTCGCCCAGGTTTTTCGCATGGATCGTAAAAATGGTGTTTTTGTTTGAAATTCCATTACCACGATTGAATAAATACCAGTTTTCTCCATCGAAAATAGCCCCTTCCAGATTGAAGTCTTCCGGTTTTATTTCGCCAAAACTTTGCATTAAGCCGTATAAATCAACCAGATTGTTTTTCTGAAGAATGGTTTTCGTTTTGAGATCAAACGAGATCATTTTATTTCGTTTTTCAGTAGAGCCCGAACCAAATACATATAAAGTATCATTGTGATTGGTGATCGATTCGAAATCCGGTTTTAGATTTTTTGGAATGTTTTGCGTCGGATTATCGATTAAAGCATGTTGATTTAATTGCTGATTCTGCATGTTGTATTCGTACAAGAATCCACTGTTATCACCAATGACATAAAGAGAATTGTTATTGAAGAATAATCCCGAAGCAGACCCGATTCCGATGATTTGAAATAATATTTCCAGTGTGAATTTTTCCATGAATGTTGTTTTGAAAACTAAAGTTTAATCGTGCTAAAAATGAAAATAACCTATTGAAAAAGTATTACCATAAATAGCAAAAATATGCTTCGTAAAAGTAGTATATTTACTTATATGATAAAACTGATAGTATGAAATCTATAGATCCGAATAATTTTAAAGTTGTAAAAAAAATAAGTTTAAAGCATATTCCGACTTTGTTGGACATAAAAGCAGATGAGGATGAAAAGGAACATAAGCTCGATAAGGTTCAGGCAAAATTGAGCAATTTGCAGGATGTGATGTATGCCCACAACAAATACGGTGTTCTGATTTGCCTGCAGGGAATGGATACTTCGGGAAAGGACAGTTTGATTCGCGAGGTTTTTAAAGAATTTAATCCGCGTGGAGTAGTGGTGCATAGTTTTAAAACGCCTACTTCAGCTGAATTAGAGCATGATTATCTGTGGAGGCATTATATCGCATTACCCGAAAAAGGAAAGTTTGCAATTTTCAACAGAACCCATTACGAGAATGTTTTGGTAACACGGGTGCATCCGGAATATATTTTAGGAGAGAATTTACCCGGAATTAATACGATTGATGATATTACACCCGATTTTTGGGAAAATAGGATGGAACAGATTACGAATTTCGAAAAACACATTGCACAAAACGGAACGATCGTATTAAAGTTTTTTCTGCACTTGAGTAAGGAAGAACAGCGTCAACGTTTACTGCGACGTTTGGAAGAAGAAAGACACCACTGGAAATTTTCTCCTGCTGATTTGAAAGAACGGGAGCGTTGGGATGAATATCAGAAATATTATGAAGAAGCAATAAATAAGACTTCAACAGAGCACGCGCCCTGGTATATTGTTCCGGCAGACGATAAAGAAATGGCCCGTTATATTGTAGCCAAAATTATTTGGGAAGAAATGCAAAAACACACCGATATCAAAGAACCCGAACTAGACGATAAAATAAGAGCCAATTTTGAAATGTACAAAAAGGAATTGGGAGCGTAATAAAATTACAAACCCGACAGTCCATGAGAAACTGCCGGGTTTTACCAAAAACAAAAGAATAATAATGAATCCGTTCGGTGCAATTAATTTTAACACATAGAGACTATAGATAACAGGGCCTAAAAAGACGTTTTACTTGAAATAAATTACTTGAGACTATGTGAAAAAAATATGATTTTCTTGAAGCATCTCAAATTGTGAATTCAAAGTCTATGTTTCTATATGTTAAATAATCCTTTATCTAATTACACCCAACGGATCAATAATGAATGTATTTTTACAAATCAAAACCGTACGCTAAACGAAGCGCGACCTGATTGGTTTTGAATTTGTTGTAATCTTCGTATCGTACACTGATGTCAATGTATTTGTTGGCATATCCGATTCCCGGAGCCCATAAAAAAGTGGTGTCGTTGTATCCGTTTGTTACCGCAAAACCTGCACCAACTTCTCCTAATACATAAAATTGATCCTCCCAGATAAAGGCTTTAAAACCCGCTTTTGCAGGGATAAATCCAAGGTCTTTTACATCATCTCCGATAAATAAATTTGTAAAACCTGTAGTCAGGGTTAGTGAAGTTCTTTTAGATAAATCATATTGCAAACGCACATCTCCTCCAAGCGACCAATCGTAAGCATTGTCTGTCGGGAGACCACCGTTTAAGCCAAAACCTAATCTAAAACCTGGCTTGTAAGTTTTGATTTCACCCTCGTTTTTAACTGCTTCAGTCTCTTGGGCAAAAGTTGTATTGGCGAATAAAAATGCCATAACCGCTACGCATAACATTTTTAGATTTTCAGATTTTTTCATGATCCTTTTTTTTGAATTATTAATAAGGTAAAAGTAGATTCTAACCACTCGGAGGTTGTTATACAATTCGCAGGAATTGTTATATAATCTTAGCGTTATTAAGGATATTCTTAACATTGGCTTATATTTCTGATAATAGGAGAGAATTCAAAGCTTCTGAGTATCTTTGTTCACTTAAAAACATTAAAATTGAATATAAAACAATACACAAAAGAGTTCTCTTATAATTTTAGATTAGCCTACCCAATTATTTTGGGAATGGTTGGACATACTTTAATAGGTATCGTCGATAATATTATGGTTGGGAAATTAGGTAGTACAGAGCTGGCGGCAGTTTCGTTGGGAAACAGTATGATCTTTGTTGCAATGTCATTAGGAATTGGATTTTCGACCGCAATAACCCCAATTGTTGCAGAAGGTGATGCGGAGCAAAATGATACCAAAATTCGTTCTGCATTTCATCACGGTCTATTTTTATGTACTATTTTAGGATTGGTGATGTTCGGTGTGATTGTTTTAGCAAAACCAATAATGGAAATGTTAGATCAGCCAGCCGAGGTAATTGTACTTGCAAAACCGTATCTGGATTGGGTGGCGTTTTCATTGATTCCATTAATTATGTATCAGGGATACAAACAATTTGCTGACGGAATGTCGATGACTAAATATTCGATGTATGCGATGGTAATGGCAAATGTCCTGCATGTAGGGATAAATTATCTCTTGATCTACGGTATCTGGATTTTTCCTAAAATGGGAATTATTGGAGCAGCACTCGGAACCGTAATTTCCAGAATCTTTTTGGTGATGTTTATGCATATCATGCTCTCGAGAAGAAATGATTTAAAGCGTTTTTTCAATGGTTTCAGTTTCAATGAAATTAAAAAAGAAACCATAAAAAAGATCGTAAGTATTGGTTTTCCTTCGGCTATGCAAATGCTTTTTGAAGTGGTCTTGTTTACAGCTTCGATCTGGCTTTGTGGTAATATCGGTAAAACAAGTCAGGCAGCAAATCAGGTTGCATTGAGCCTGTCTTCTTTGACTTTTATGTTTGCTATGGGATTAAGCGTAACCTCGATGATTAGAGTTAGTAACCAAAGAGGATTAAATGATTTTAAAAAATTAGTCGTGGTGGCCCGTTCTATATTTTTGCTGGCTATTATATTAGAAACTTTCTTTGCTATTCTGTTTGTTGTTTTTCATAATTATCTGCCTCATCTCTTTTTGAATATGGAAAATGGAGGACAATTGCTGGATAACAACGAAGTGATAAGTATTGCTTCGAAATTGCTTTTAATTGCAGCCGTTTTTCAAATTTCTGACGGAATTCAGGTGGTTGTTTTAGGAGCTTTACGTGGTTTGCAAGATGTGAAAATACCCATGTACATTACGTTTGTGGCGTATTGGGTAATTGGTTTCCCGATTTCGTACTATTTGGCAGAATACACGCCTTGGAAGGCACAGGGGGTTTGGATTGGACTTTTGGCAGGTTTAACCACAGCAGCCATATTCCTGTACATACGTTTTCATTACTTAACCAAAAAATTAATTAATAATTCAGTTGCAAATAACTAAATTTGAAACTTAAAAATAAATAATGCCACAGATTACAAGGATTCAAAGGATTATTTTAAAATCTTTTTAATCCGTGTAATCTGTGGCAAACTAATAATCGGTTTGATAGATTATTACAAAGACTAAAAAAATAAAATAAATAATATGGAATTACCTAAATTTTTACTCGGAGACAATACTGATTTCCCGGATGATATTTTTATCATTCACCTTGATTATCCAAGATTTATAATCAATTTAAAAGATGATGAGGTGGAGTTTATGGAAGAAGCCGAAGACCTTGATGAAGCAGAATTAAATGCCGAAATGGAAGGTTTGATTGTTTTGGCCAACGACTTTTACGACAGAGAAATAAATCGTTACGAAGAATAGACACACACACATTGGTAGAGACGCACAGCAGTGCGTCTCTACTGTGCGTCTACCCAAAAATTTCACCTTAAATTATCTTTAATGAAAAAAATAAGTTTTTTAAAACCCGTTTTTAATTTTATAGCAATCGGATTGCTAATTAGTACTTTAAGCCGACTATTTTTATTTTTTATCTTTAAAGACAGAGTGGTCGAAACACCAAATTTCTGGTATATTTTCCCAATCGGTCTGCGAATGGATTTAATATTATTGTGTTATTTGTCTTTTCTTCCGGCTGTTTTAATTACATTTTTGCCTGCTAAATGGATAAAATTCACGAATAACTTTTTGGTGATTTATAGTTTTTTGTTCCTGTTTTTAATTCTTTTCGTAGAATTAGCAACGCCCGATTTTGTAAAACAATACGACACACGTCCCAATAAAATTTTTCTGGACTATCTGATCTACCCAAAAGAAGTGGTGGGAATGTTGTTGAAAAGTTATCTGACGTCTATTATCGTTACGTTTTTAATTTTGGGAGTGGTACTTTATTTTGCTTTCAAAAAAGGAAAACGTTTCTTTCACACCACCAATACCGAATATAAATTCAAATTGATGCTTTTTCCGTTAGTGGCTTTTTTATTGTTTTTTGGAGCACGTTCCAGTTTGACTTCAAAACGACCAATTAACGCCAGTAATGCAGTGTTTTCTACTGATCAATTAACCAATACTTTGGGGTTGAATTCTTTTTATACGGTTGCCTTTGCAGCCTATTCGATTAAAAACGAAGGGAACACCAAAATGTACGGAAAAATGGAGGAAGCGGAAGCTATTGCTCGTGTGAAAAAATACATGATTGCCGGACCAACAGATTTTACTGATGCTGAAATTCCGTTTCTGCATGTGCAACAACCGGATACTGCTGTAGCAAAACCGTATAACCTGGTTATTTTTCTACAAGAAAGTTTAGGTGCGGAATACGTTGGAATCTTAGGAGGAAAACCCCTGACACCGGAATTTGATAAATTATCAAAAGAGGGATTATTGTTTACCAATTTGTATTGTACAGGAACGCGTAGTGTTCGTGGTATCGAAGCAGTTGTAACAGGATTTTTACCATCGCCATCTGAAAGTGTGGTGAAATTAGGAAATTCACAACAAGGCTTTTTTACATTGGCTGATGCCTTAAAACAAAAAGGTTACGATACCAGTTTTATTTATGGTGGAATGGCAAATTTTGATAATATGGCTTCGTTTTTCAACGGAAATGGTTTTCAGGACATTGTAGATCAGGCAGACTTTGAATCGGATGGAAACAAATATGCGTTCAAAGGAACTTGGGGGTATTCAGATGAAGATCTGGTAACAAAAGCAAACAATTATTTTAAAGCTAAAGGCGATAAACCGTTCTTTTCTTTAATGTTTTCGACTTCCAATCATGAGCCTTTTGAATATCCGGCCGGAAGAATAAAACCTTACGATCAAAAACCGGCAACTGTAAATAACGCCATGAAGTATGCGGATTTTTCAATTGGAAAATTCTTTGAAATGGCTAAAAAAGAAGCGTATTTTAAAAACACCATTTTTATTGTCATTGCAGATCATAATACAAGAACTTACGGAAAGAATTTAGTGCCGATCAATAAATTTCATATTCCGGCTTTAATAATGGGACCTGGAGTTCAAAAAGGAAGTGTTTACAGCAAATTGGCAAGTCAGATCGATATTCCCCCAACTTTATTAGGGTATTTAGGAATTCCGTTTGAGACACCGATGGTAGGTAGAAATTTAAATAAACTCGATGCTAAAGTTCAGGGAAGATCTATTATGCAGTTTAATGATATCAATGCGTTCAGAGTAGAGAATCAGGTTGTAATCATGCAGCCCAATTTAAAGCCTCTGCAATTTGAAATCAAAAATGATACAACTTTAGTTCCTGTAAAACTAAACGAAGAATTAGCCAAAGATGCTTTGGCACACGTTATTACGGCAGGAAATTTATATAAGGAGAATAAGTATAAGCTTCGAAAAAAGTAATTTTTAAGAGGCTGAGGTTCTGAGTGACTAAGATTCTAAGTTTAATTTTCTTAGAATCTTAGCAACTTAGTTACTTAGTATCTTTTCCAAAATATAACGCCAACAAATTTTGAGCAGCTGCAAAAGGTGATAATTCATCATTTTGCACTGCTTTTTTGTTTTGCTCCAGTTGTGAAATTATTTCCGGTTGGTTGTAGAAGTTCAATCGGAGTTGTTCGTTGATGGTTTCCATCATCCAAAAATGATTCTGATCTTTTCGTTTTTCGTGAAAATAGCCCGTATTAGTTGTCATTTCGAAGTAACTGGAAATGGTTTCCCAGATTTCAGAAATTCCTTCGTGGGTAATGGCACTGCAGGTAGTTACTTTGGGTTGCCAGGTTGATTTTTTTGGTGGAAATAAATGCAAAGCCCGGTTAAATTCCAATTTGGCCTGAGTAGCTTTTTTGATGTTATCACCATCAGCTTTATTGATGACAATAGCATCCGCCATTTCCATAATACCCCGTTTGATGCCCTGAAGTTCGTCGCCGGCACCCGAAATTTTTAATAAAAGAAAAAAGTCGACCATGCTGTGGACAGCGGTTTCACTTTGTCCGACACCTACTGTTTCGATTAATATAGTATCAAAGCCAGCGGCTTCACAAAGTATAATTGTTTCCCTTGTTTTTCGGGCCACTCCGCCTAGAGTATCTCCTGATGCGCTGGGTCTTATAAAAGCATTTTCATTTTTTACGAGTTCTTCCATTCGGGTTTTATCGCCTAGAATACTGCCGTGAGAAAGTGAACTACTGGGATCAACGGCCAAAACCGCTACGTTTTTACCTAAGCCAGTCAGAAAGGTTCCAAAGGTTTCGATGAAAGTACTTTTTCCAACACCGGGAACCCCTGTGATGCCTATTCGGATCGATTTATTGGCATAAGGAAGACAACCTTTGATAACTTCATTTGCTTTTTCGGCATGCTCGGGATTGGTACTTTCAACCAAAGTAATGCCCCGACTTAAGGAAGTCCTGTTGGCGTTAAGAATTCCATCAATCAATTCTTCGGCAGAAGGTTGTTTTTTTCTGTTTTTCTGAATCTGATTAATAGCAGAAATGCTGGTAATTTCAGGAGGTGAAATTCCGGCTTTTTCTTGCAGACTGCTAACTTGTTTTTTTGAACTCGACAAAACATTCTTTTTGGTAGTGTAAAAGTACAGAAAACAAAAACAGTTTCAAAAGGCAAATTGGCTTTTGAAACTGTTGAGGTTAGTAACACGAATTACACGAATTTTCACGGATTGTTTTTTTGCTTTATGGTGAGAACGAAAAATTTGTGAAAATTCAGGACTATAAAAAAGTAGAAACTTAACGACTCAGAAAACAAAAATAGTTTCAAAAGGCGATTTAGCTTTTGAAACTGTTGAGGTTGGTTAACACGAATTACACGAATTTTCACGAATCGTTTTTGCTGTAAGTGAGAAAAAAAATTAGCGGTAATTAGTGTAATTCGTGGCTATAAGAAAAACTCAGAACCTTAGAATCTTAGTTCCTCAGCAACTTAAAAAAAAATCAATATGCCGCCGTAAAACGTACTTGATGATGTTTTGGAGTTTCTGCTTCATCAGCGATAACAACCGCTAAATCCTGTACTGATAAGATACTTCTTTGTTCGTCATTAAAAACCGGATTTTCCAGTCCTAAACGGTAGTTACCTGTTCTTCCAGTTGTAATACCTTGGTGCATTTCAAAAGCAGGGCTGAAAAAGGCCCAATCCAATTCTTTTTCTTCTTTGATGAGGTTTAAGTAATCCCTTGCTGCAGTCGCACCTGCATGGTATTCTTTTGGGAAATCTGGAGTGTCCACTGCTTGTAGATTGGGAGCTACAAATAAACTTCCGGCTCCGCCAATGGTAATAAAACGTTTTACTCCCGATTTTTTTACCGCTTCCTGAATGGCTTTTGAACCGGCAATAAAATCATCGTAAATATTTGGGTTGGTCCAACCGGAGTTGTACGCGCTGATTACAAGGTCATTTCCTTTTAAGGCATCAGCCAATGCAGCCGTGTTAAAAATATCCGCAGCTACCCAATTTACATTTGGAGTTTCTTTTGGAGTTCTGGCAATGGCTGTAATTTCATGATTTCTTGTAGCCAGTTCGTTTAAAATAGCGGAGCCAACAAATCCGGTAGCTCCAATGATTGCAATTTTCATAATATATCTGTTTTATTAGTAATAAAAAATGTTACAGTTTTGTATAAAAAAAAGTTTTAGAACTGATTTGAAAAATCTTCTAAGGTGATACCACTCAGTTGCAGACTAACTTTTTCATTCATTTCGGCATATAATTCGGCTAAATTTTGGTTGATTTTTTTTCCAACCGGACAATCAGGATTAGGCTGATTTTTCGCATAACCTAAATTGATTGTGTCAAGCGTCATTTCAAATACTTCTTTCAAAGTAATATTCGAAGCCGCTTTAGACAATTTTGTACCGCCGTTTTTGCCTTCTTTACTTTCTACAATATGATTCGCTTTTAGATTCGCAATTTCCTTTCTAACCAAAACCGGATTAAGGTTAATGCTTCCTGCAATAAATTCGGAAGACAAATAATCATTTGGGAATTTAGTGAGTAAAGTTAAAATGTGAATCGTTATGGCAAACTTACCTGAAATCATACTGTAATAAAATATGTTACAAATGTATAAGGTTTTATTCAATAAAAAAAAGTTTTAACTGAAAATTAATAGTATTCAATGTTTTATAAAACCTTATTTTTGCAATCATTCTGCGCTATGAACAATTTTATTCTAATATTCTTCTTTTTGACTTTGGGTTTGCTTTTACAAAGAGTAAAGCAGTTTCCGACTTCTGTTTATAAGCTTTTGAATAAAATAGTCATTTACGTTTGTCTGCCGGCCATTACCTTGTATCACATACCGAAAATAAAATGGAATGCTGACTTACTGTTTCCGATAGGATCAGGATGGATTAGTTTTATACTTGCCTTTGTGTTTTTTCATTTTCTGGGAAAAAAGTTAGGCTGGTCTAATAAATTGATCGGTTGTTTGATTCTGACGGCAGGATTAAGTAACAGTTCCTTTCTAGGCTATCCGATTATTGAGGCTTTATTTGGAAAAAAAGGTTTGGAAACCGCCGTTCTTGTCGATCAGCCGGGAACCTTTGTGGTGGTTTCGACTTTAGGGATTTTTGTGGCTGCATTTTATTCAAAGGGAAGTCCTGATGCATTAGGGATTTTAAAGAAGGTTGTTCTTTTTCCTCCATTTATTACGTTTGTTGTCGCCTGTCTGCTGAATGTTTTTCAAGTGGAGTTTGACGAAAGCCTGCAAGCCATTTTGTTGAAGATTGGAAGTTTTGTAACTCCTTTAGCCTTGCTTTCTGTAGGGTTGCAACTTACGTTTGACCGAAGAAGCCGACATTGGAAATTCTTGCAATTAGGGCTTTTTTACAAACTTATTCTGGCTCCTTTTATCATTCTGGTTTTGTATGTTTTTATTTTAAAACAACATTCAGAAGCGATCAAAATCACCCTTATGGAAATGGCAATGGCACCCATGATAACCGGTGCAATTTTGGCCTCGACTTACGGATTAAAACCAAAGCTCAGCAGCATGATGATTGGTTTCGGAATACCGGCTTCCTTCATCACCCTTACCATCTGGTATTTTATAGTTAGTTATATATAATTTTTTTGTTACCATAATATGAATTCATCTACTCAGATTGCTACAATTGATAGCAGTGCTTTAGCTCAAAAAACCGTTTATTCGGTATTATTCTCCATTGCATTTGCCCATTTGCTGAATGATTTAATGCAATCTGTAATTCCATCTACTTACCCGATTTTAAAAGAAAACTTCAATCTGAGTTTTACACAGATCGGATTAATTACGTTTGTTTTTCAGTTAACCGCTTCTTTGTTACAGCCTTTTGTTGGATTTTATACCGATAAAAAGCCAAAACCATACTCACTAGTGGCTGCAATGCTTTTTACTATTCTTGGATTAGGTTTATTGTCTATCTCAACTTCCTTTTGGATGATCTTGACTTCGGTGGCCTTGGTAGGAGTTGGTTCTTCTATTTTCCATCCTGAAGCTTCCCGTGTTGCTTTCTTGGGTTCAGGAGGGAAGCGTGGTTTGGCACAATCAATTTTTCAGTTGGGAGGAAATGCCGGTAGTGCTATCGGACCTTTGTTGGTTGCTTTGGTAGTTGCTCCTTATGGACAATCGTATGTGATTTGGTTCGTAATAGCAGGAGTTTTAGGAATCATGATTCTGTCGAGAATTGCACTTTGGTATGAAAATCATATGAGCCTGAGAGCGGCAAAAAAATCAGGTTTAGAGGAAACAGTTCCATTATCCAATAGAAAAATCACTATTTCGATTATTGTTTTATTGTTGTTAATATTCTCTAAGTTCTTTTACATGGCCAGTATGTCCAGTTATTTCACTTTTTATTTAATGAGTAAATTTTCTTTAGACATTCAGGAATCGCAGTACTATCTGTTTATTTTCTTAGCTTCTGTTGCGGCAGGAACTTTAATAGGTGGTCCATTAGGGGATCATTTTGGAAGAAAATATATTATTTGGTTCTCTATTTTAGGAGCAGCGCCATTTACCCTGCTTTTGCCTTATGCTAATTTGTTCTGGACAGGAGTTTTGGCCGTTATTATCGGAATTGTTATCGCTTCTGCATTTTCGGCAATCTTAGTTTATGCTCAGGAATTGAAACCCGGAAAAGTCGGAATGATTTCTGGTTTGTTCTTTGGTTTTGCTTTTGGAATGGGCGGTTTAGGATCGGCTATTTTGGGCTATATTGCAGATAAAACGAGTATCGAATATGTCTATACAATAAGTTCCTATTTGCCTTTAATTGGAGTTTTGGCTTACTTTTTACCGAATATTCAAACGAAAAAGTAGGGGCGTTTTTTAACTATTTTTGTGAAAATCAATGTTTTCTTTGTTCTTTTTTTGAGTAATTTTAGAGGAACTAAAAAAAGTACAATTATGTCAACATTACGATTAGGCGATATAGCTCCCGATTTTCAGGCTGAAACAACCGAAGGACCCATTCATTTTCATGAGTGGCTCGGAGATTCCTGGGGTGTTTTATTTTCGCATCCATCCGATTTTACTCCGGTTTGTACAACTGAACTAGGAACAGTTGCCAATTATCTTCCGGAATTTACAAAAAGAAATACAAAAGTTATCGCTTTGAGTGTAGATGGTTTAGAATCTCATTTGGAGTGGATAAAAGATATCAACGAGACTCAGAATACAACGGTTAATTTTCCGATCATTGCAGACGAAGATAAAAAAATAGCAACGTTATATGATATGCTTCATCCAAACGCCAGTGATAAATTTACAGTGCGTTCGGTATTTGTAATTGGTGCTGATAAAAAAATAAAATTGACGCTAACTTATCCTGCATCAACAGGAAGAAATTTTGACGAATTGCTACGTGTTATTGATAGCTTGCAATTAACAGCAAATTATAGTGTAGCAACTCCGGCAAACTGGAAAGATGGAGAAGATGTGGTTATTACTCCGGCAGTTCCGGACAGCGATATCCCTGCAAAGTTCCCAAAAGGACACACACCTATAAAACCTTATTTACGTATGACTCCGCAACCGAATAAATAAAGTTGCTTAGGTTCTGAGGGACTAAATTTCTAAGATAGGAGTTTTTTGCCGGGTGAATTTAACTAGTAATTTATTAAGCCCTTAAGTCCCTAAAATAAAGTTTTAGAGATTTAAGGGCTTTCTTTTTTTTAAAGTATTATACTTAGTCACTTAGAGCCTTAGTAACTCAGAACCTTAGTAACTCAGAACCTTAGGATTTCAATAAATCCGACATTCTTTTTTTGTCTCCAACCACCCAAAGAATATCATTTTTTTCTAAGATTAATTGGGATTCGGGATTTAGGATTCTATTACCGTTTCGTTCTATACCTACTACCAGACCGTTGGTTTTTACTCGAAATTGTCCAATGCTTTTTTGTATAAATTCGTCTTGTGAAACTTCCAGTTGGCGCAATACAATATCTGTTTCTTCTGCTTTTTTAGGAGCTTCTACCTCATTTTGATTCAGATATTGTGCAAACTCAGTAACCTGAGCATCGGTACCGATGACACAAATTTCATCGCTTGGGAATAAACGTTCATTTTTGGTTGGAATTGGAATGGTTACATCGCCACGTTTTATATACGCAATGTTGATTCCTAATTGCTCCCGAATTCTTAATTCTTCGAGTGTTTTACCCACTAAATTGGATTCTTTTCCAATGTCAAAAAACGACATGTGTCCGTCCCAAGGCATTAAGTTGGCATATCTTCTGTCGATTTTTTTGTTTTCGCGATCGTTTAAATTCTTCAAAAAGTGATTTTCGATTTTATGATATTGTTCGTTTAACTTTTTAGGAAATATTTGATACGCTCCAATAGCAATAATCAAGGCGATAAAAGCGATTAGGGGCGAAAAGAAAATATTCAACAGAAATCCGACAAAGAACAAACCAAGACTCATTCTGATTAAAATCAACATTAAAAGAGCCCCTCTGTATTTGCGTTCTGCCCATAACTCTTCAACTTCTTCTACTGCCACACGTCGCAAAGAAAGTGCCCATAAAAACGGAGCAATTACTACCAAAGTGATCAGAGCAGCTAAAGTGTTTCCAAATCGCGTATCGGCTACTAGTGGCGCTATAAATTTTGACGACGATAGAATTACAGCAACAATGATAATCGTATGCAGTATAATTTGAATAATATAGGCATGAAGTACTTTTTGCCAAGTGCTGACCGATTTTATAGCTTGTGCGTTGACACTATAACGGTTGATGTTTTTGACCCATTTTTTTGGAAGTTTACGTTCTAAAAGTTCCGAAAAAGGAACTGCATATTTTACCATAAACGGAGTCGTAAAAGTAGTAACAGCAGAAACGGCTACCACAATTGGATATAAAAAGGAGCTTGTGACATTTAGCGTCATCCCGAGAGTGGCAATAATAAAGGAGAACTCCCCAATTTGCGACAAACTCATTCCGGTTTGTACAGACTGTTTTAAGGGTTGACCGGCCAGTAAAGCACCAATAGTAGAGCTTACCGATTGACCTACGATTGTTAAAATCGTTAAAATCGCTACAGGAACAGCATGTTCGTAAAGCATCTTAGGATCGATTAACATTCCGACCGATACAAAAAAGATCGCCCCAAATAAGTCTTTTACAGGTTTTATTAAATGTTCGATATGCTCAGCCTGTGTAGTTTCGGCAATAATTGAACCCATTATAAAGGCACCTAATGCTGGAGAGAAACCGACATTTGCAGCAAAACTTACCATCATCAAACATAAAGCAAGGGAGATAATAAGTAACATTTCGTCTGTCAGTAAATGTTTGGCTTTTTTTAGAAGTGTCGGAATAAAAAAGATACCACCGACAAACCAAGCGGTCAGAAAGAAAACTAATTTTAGAACAGACATCATCAATTCGCTACCCGAAAATTGCTGACTGACTGCAATTGTTGAAAGTAAAACCATCATTAAAATAGCAACGAGATCCTGTACAATCAGGGAACCAATAACAATTCCGGCAAATTTTTGCGCTTTTACACCCAGTTCATCAAAAGTTTTCAGGATAATGGTCGTTGACGAAATCGATAAAATCACCCCGAGGAAAATACTGTCCATCTGTGACCAGCCCATCCATTGCCCGACCAGATACCCCATGATGACCATAGTGATAATCTGGGTAATAGCCGTAATCGATGCGGTACCGCCGACTTTCATTAATTTCTTGAAACTAAATTCGAGTCCGAGACTAAAAAGGAGAATAATTACACCAATCTCAGCCCAGACCTCAACACTTTTCATCTCTGTAATCGAAGGGAAAAAATCAAAATGATTTCCTGCCAAAAAACCTGCAATTAAATAGCCCAGAACAAGAGGCTGTTTCATTTTTTTAAAGAGAAGCACAGCAATTCCGGCGGTGATCAGGATTAATCCCAAGTCGCTGATTAAAGGTTGTAAGTGGTGTGTAGTTGCGGCGGCGGCGTTTATGGCAATCATATAGGGAATGTTTTTTCAGGAGTTTAATCCAGTTTTCCATTTCAAACTTTTGTGAAAAAAATGTAGTTTTGTACACAAAGCTTTTTATTTCAAATGAAATTCACTCAACTCTTATAAAATAAAAATTAAGTGAAATAATCTGGGCTAACTTCCAATCGGATTAAATAAAAAAAGCTACCGTTAAAGATAGCTTTTTTTGGTAAAATATTTTAGGTTTTCTTTAAATTCCTGTGTAATTAGCAGGTGTTATTTGCATTAATTCGGCTCTAACAGCATCAGAAACTTCTAAAGTGGCAATAAAATTATGAATAGCCTTTTTATCAATTGCTTCGTTGGTTCTTGTTAAACCTTTTAGCGCTTCGTAAGGATTTGGATAAGCTTCACGACGTAAAATCGTTTGGATTGCCTCAGCCACAACTGCCCAGTTTTTTTCTAAATCTTCAGCAAATTTTGCCTCGTTTAAAAGTAATTTGTTTAAACCTTTCAAAGAAGCTTCAAAAGCAATAATGGTGTGTCCAATTGGAACTCCGATATTACGCAAAACAGTACTGTCTGTTAAATCACGTTGTAGTCTTGAAACAGGCAATTTAGCAGCTAAATGTTCAAAAATAGCATTTGCCATTCCTAAGTTTCCTTCCGAATTTTCAAAATCAATCGGATTTACTTTATGTGGCATAGCCGATGAACCAATTTCACCTGCTTTGATTTTTTGTTTGAAATAATCCATCGAAACATACGTCCAGATATCACGATCTAAATCGATTACGATAGTGTTGATTCTTTTTAAAGCATCAAAAAAGGCTGCAAAGTGATCGTAATGTTCAATTTGAGTTGTTGGAAAAGAATGGTGTAAACCAAGATCTGTTTCAACAAATTTATTTCCAAACTGTTTCCAGTCAATTTGTGGATAAGCTACGTGGTGGGCATTGTAATTTCCGGTTGCTCCGCCAAATTTAGCAGCAAAAGGAATATTAAACAACAAACGCATTTGCTCTTCTAAACGCTCTACGAAAACCAGGATTTCTTTTCCTAAACGGGTAGGAGAAGCCGGTTGTCCGTGCGTACGTGCCAACATCGGGATGTTTGCCCATTCAACACTCAATTCTTTTAATTTAGAAATTAAAGTGATCAAGGAAGGCATATAAACCTGCTCAAAAGCGTCTTTTGTAGAAAGCGGGATAGCAGTATTGTTGATATCCTGTGATGTTAATCCGAAGTGAATAAACTCTTTGTATTGCGATAAACCTAACTTTTCGAAAGCATCTTTAATAAAATACTCTACTGCTTTTACATCGTGATTGGTTACTTTTTCTGTTTCTTTGATCCAAAGAGCATCTTCAGTAGAAAAGTTTTTGTAAATGTCACGTAAGCTGTCAAATAAATTAGAATTTACGTCTTTTAGTTGTGGCAAAGGTACTTCGCACAAGGCGATAAAGTACTCAACTTCAACTAATACGCGATATTTGATTAAAGCTTCTTCTGAGAAAAAAGGCGCTAATGAAAGGGTTTTATTTCTATATCTTCCATCAATTGGTGATATAGCATTCAATTCGTTTAAAGTAGTCATTGTTATGTTGTTTGTTCGAAAGGAGCAAATATAAACAGAATTTGGGGATAAAAAGTAATCAAAAGGGGCAATTGTGGGATCAAATCTAAAAGTTGTCGTGTCTTTATTTCGTGTTTTTTGATTATTAGGATCTTTTTGCCACGAATTACACAAATTGCACGAATTATTTTTTTGCCACAGATTAAAAGATTCGCACGGATTATCTAATTCTTTAATTCTATCGAACCCTTTTTGCTCTTGGTAAATAGATAGTTTTTATAGCGTGTTTTTTGACTATTTTGCTCTTTTTGCCACGAATTACACAAATTGGCACGAATTAATTTGTGTAATTCGTGCAATTCGTGTCTGTTTTTTTTGCGTCACAAATTATTAATCATTTTAATCCTTTAATCTGTGGCAAAATAAAAAGATAGCCACAGATTTTTAAGATTAAAAAGGATTTCCTTTCTCTCTTTAAATTGAATTTAATCGCTCTCTTAAAATCAGCATCCCTTCTGAAGCAATTTTGGCAATCGTTTCTACTTTATTACTGATATTAGGAATTGCAATTGGTTTTGGATCAATGTAAAAGACTGGCGTTGTGCTGTAGGTATATGAAATTAGTCCGGCAGCTGGATATACCTGTAATGAAGTTCCAATTACAACAAGATAATCTGCTTTCTCCACTATACCAATAGCTTCTTCAAGAGCGGGAACTTCCTCGCCAAACCAAACAATATGGGGGCGGAGTTGGTGTCCATTTTCATCAAAGTCACCGGTATATAAATCTTCTGTCCAGTCTAAAATCAGGTTTTTATTTTGAGTGCTTCTTACTTTTAACAATTCGCCATGCAAATGCAGGACTTTTGTGCTTCCGGCACGTTCATGTAAATCGTCAACATTTTGAGTAATAATATGTACCTCAAAATCTTGCTCTAGTTCGGCTAAAATCTCGTGGCCTAAATTGGGTTTTACTTCTTTGAGTTGTCGGCGTCTTTTATTGTAAAAATCCAGTACCAGTTCCTGATTTTTATACCAGCCTTCTGGTGTAGCCACTTCCATAACATCATGTCCTTCCCATAAACCATCGCTGTCGCGAAAAGTTTTTATTCCGCTTTCGGCACTAATTCCGGCACCGGTTAAAACGACTAGTTTCTTTTTCATTTTGATTTTTTGAATTTCAAATATAAGGAAATTGCTGTATTAGATGTTTTTATTTGTGATATCAATTCTTTACAAAAGCGCTTAAAAGTAAGTAAAATCTTATATATTTGTATTGTGTATTGCTGTAATATATGGCAACTTTGTTTATTTTTTTAAGTCAAATTATAAAAACAGATGTTAAAGTTCGGTTTTTATCAGAACTTTTCATTTACTTTGTAAAATCATTGCAATGAGAATTATAGGAAAAAAGATAATCTTAAAGATTAAAATTAAAAATATAGGAAATAAAAAGTTATGCAGTGCGATTGATAAACTCATTACTGATCTGGAAAACTTTGATTCTAAAACTGGGAAGCTCAGGGAAGTTTGGACTGATGCAGATTGTGTTCATAAGGATGGATTTTACTTTTTCAATATTCATTTTCATAGAACATTAATTTTAGTTGAGTTAGATGATGAGGGAGAAGCTACAATTGCATGGGCAGGAACGCATCAGGAGTATGAAGTTGTTTTTAAAAATAACAAATCAACTATAGAAAAGTGGTTGAGAAAAAATGGATATATAACACAATGAAAGCAAATTTTGACATTGAAAGTATAATTGATAGCGGGTTCATTTCAAATGAATTAGACTATGAGAGAGCGCTTATTGCTGATAGAAAATTAAGACTTTTGGCAAAAGAGAGTATTCACTTTAAAAATCTGAGATCAAAACTTCGAGATTTAATTGCGAAATATGAAAGTTCGGAATGGGGTGATGTTAATTTAATTGATGAAAGTAAACTTTTAGAAGTTGAAAAGTTTGAGCAAATAGCAGAACTGGAAAGAGTTTTTATCGAAAACCGAAAACAATCTATTCGGAAAAAATTGAAAGAACTTGATTTGACTCAAGAAAATCTGGCTACGCTCTTAGGTCATAAAAGTAAGACTCATATGTCTGAGCTTGTTAATGGAATAAAGCCCTTTACTTTAAAAGATTTGGTAATTATTAATAGAATACTAAAAATTGATGTGAGCTTATTAATTCCGCTTTTTCTTTCTAATGAAGAGCAATTAAGGGTGAAGGAGGCAGTCAAAAAGTTAGATAAACCAAAAGTGAAATTAAACGTAGAGGATTTACTTTTATCTTAAAATGATTATTCGTCTTTTCGTTTTCTTTTTTTAGTATTTTTACTATAAATAATTGACAAGCTACTGCTCTATATAGCTTTGTTTTTTTTATGTAAAAGCTAAAAATGATACTAATACAATTTACAGGTTTGTCAGGTTCCGGAAAAACTACATTAGCAAAGAATGTTTCGTATTTGCTGGCCGAGCAAGGACACAAAGTAGAAATAATAGATGGCGATGTTTACAGACAAACACTTTGCAAAGACTTGGGATTCTCTAAAGAAGACCGTTGTGAAAACGTCAGACGCTTATTTAAGGTAGGTCAGGATTTTGTGCAGTCAAAAGTAATTGTTTTAATGTCGGTCATCAATCCTTATGAAGAGTTAAGAAACGAAATCGGTCAATTTTCTTTTGTAAGAACCGTATTTTTGGACTGTTCAATAGATAACCTCATAAAAAGAGACCCGAAAGGATTATACAAAAAAGCACTGCTGCCGGATACTGACAGCAACAAGATCAATAATTTTACAGGAATCAGTGCTGTTTACGAAGTCCCCGTAAAAGCTGACTTAATAATAAAAACAGATTCCGAATCTGAAACTGTTTCAACTAATAAACTTTATACTTTTATAGTAGATAACCTAACGGATTCTGTTCAGGAGCAATACCATCTTATAAATAAAATAAATCTTTAAACATGGAAAATAGCGATCATCCCCTTTTACATTGGATTCCGAATAAGTTAATTGAAAAAGAGGGCGAGGTCTATTTTGAGTGGATTTATTTGGGAGATAAAAGATATTTAGATCCCTTTTTCGAAGAAACACTGGTGAAATGCGTGGGATATTCTAATAATTCAACAAGATTTAAACTGGTAAGCACAGTTGAAAATCTTATTGATTGGTCGGAACAGTTAGTTTCTACTGATTTAAAAGCATTTGTTTTTCATGTATCGCGCTGTGGTTCTACAATGTTGGCGCAGTCTTTGGCGGTTTCTCCGCAAAATATTGTAATTGCAGAAGCTCCGATTATTGATGCAATTATAAGAAGTGACCTTTTTGATTTGGATAAAAAAAAGATTCTTATCAAGGCGGTAATTGCCTTGTTGGGACAAAAAAGATTCCCGGAAGAAAAGAATCTGATTGTGAAATTAGATTCCTGGCACATTTTTGAAGCAAATCAATTAAGAGCCATTTTTCCTGAATTGCCTTTTATTCTGCTGTACAGAAATCCAACAGAAGTACTAAAATCTCATTCAAAACTAAAAGGAATGCACATGGTTCCCAATTTGCTTCCGTCTAAAGTTTTTGGAATTAATGATCAACAGATGGAAGAACTTACTTTTCAGCAGTATGGTGCCGTGGTTCTGGAAAAATATTTTGAGGCGTATTCTGATTTTTATGAAAAGGATCAAAATGTTGCAGTGTATAATTACAAAGAAGGAATGAGGGAAATTCTGGAAAAAGTAATGGATATTATAGATGTGGATTATTATATCGAAGAGGTTGACCAAATGTATGAACGTCTAAAAAAACATTCTAAAAATGAAACAAACGTTTTTAACGGGGATTCTTTTTTAGGTGAAAATTTAGCAATTGACATGGTTAAGGTGAATCATTTATATGAAAAACTGCAAGAGAAATTGACAGCACAACTGGCCGGAAGGAATTAACGGCTCCTTGTTACTAATTCTTTTTTAGTATTTTTGCGGCAAATACAACCAAAATGATTGATTTAGATTACCTCGCATTTCTTGAAAATATACTAACCGACAACCGCAAGGAAAGATTTCTAAAAGTTTTATCTAACCGTACCAAGCATTTTACAATTGCTGTAGAAGATGTTTTTCAGATGCATAATACAAGCGCTGTTATGCGAAGCTGTGAGGTTTTTGGGATTCAGGAACTGAATATTATAGAGCAGCGTTACGGAAAAAGAATTGATAAAGAAATTGCAATGGGTGCCCAGAAATGGGTAGACATCAATCAGTTTGATTCGATTGCAAATTGTGTTTCAACTTTAAAAAATCAAGGGTACCAAATTATCGCTACAACACCGCATGAAAATGACTGTTTGCTGGAAGATTTCGATATTACCAAACCAAGTGCTTTGTTTTTTGGTACAGAACGCGACGGACTTTCTCAGGAAGTATTAGATAAAGCCGATGGTTTCCTAAAAATACCAATGGTTGGTTTTACAGAAAGTTTAAATATTTCTGTTTCTGCAGCAATCATCATTCAAAACCTTACCAATCGATTACGCAATTCAACTATAAACTGGCAATTGTCTGATGAAGAAATCCTTGAAAAGCGATTAGCTTGGGCTAAAAGTTCAATCAAAGACATTAAGAGAATCGAAGCCAGATATTTTGAGGAAAATCCACGATAAGAAGACTTGACGGTTTTGTTTTTTTAACCATATAAGCGATGTAAGTTCATTTAAATTGGAGCTCGTACTTTCTTAAATGGCTTAGAATCTTTATGAGTGGAATAGCAAATCATTAGAGATTATTGTTAGTATTTTTAACCATATAAGTAATTTAAGTTCATTTAAACTGAAGCTTATATTTTCTTAAATCACTTATATGGTTTAGAAAAATTGTGATTTTTTGATAGTTATAATTAGGCACTTAGAACCTTAATAACTCAGCACCTATTTTCTCAAAAAAAGAACAAACCCTAAGACACTGACAACTAAAATAATCAGTGCCGCTACTACCATTGTCAGATCCCGAATGTTTTTTCCTGCCCAGTCCATGAATAAAAATTTATGCAAAAAGGCAAAAGAGTACCCTTCTACTTTATCCGAATTTTTGATAACAGCGGCTAATCTTGAAGTTGCTGTTTCGATAAAATAAGTTGTTTTTTCAGGGGTATCATAGGCTAGTTTGGTTACTGGCAGTCTTTTGTTGACAAAGCCATATTCACGACTTTCAAAATCAGTTAAGACTTTTGATTCCAGTAGTTTTACATCTTCCAGAGTGGGTTGAGGTTCGTCATTTGAACTTTCGGTCATTTCGCAGCAAGCGGCTTTTGGGGCGCCATCTGTAAAATAATACGCAAGGAATTCCGCATATTGCAGATCAAGGTTGGGTGTGATGGTATTGGTCGCCATATTGAGGTAAACCACTTCTGATTTGGGCTCCTTTTTTTTGCCCCATTTTGAATTTGTGTCCGATTTTGGTTTTTTGAATTTTCCGGTTTCTTTTTCGGTCAACTGACAACGATAATAAATGCTGTCGTTTAAAGTAATGATTCCAATGTTTTGAAAACGACTCCAATCTAAATTCAGAATGTTGTTTGCAACGCCAATATCTTTGGTTTCAAAAGTAGGCTCGTAAACCATTTGTGATAAAGTGTAAGGCTCCCATTTGGTGGTAGCGTGATATCCACCGCTAAAAGCAAAGGTCAAAGTAAAAAGAGAAACCCAGATTCCGATTTGGCGGTGGTATTTTCGAAGTCCTTTTTTGGGTTGTAAATTATCTGTTTTTTTAAATTGTTTCCACAGTAAACCATAAATTACAATACCACTTAAAGCAGAAAAACTAATTATAGACAAGAGGAGGATCATCGTTATAATCCGGATACTGTTGTTATAGATGGCATCAATAAACGACCAATTATGAAAAACGTCAAAAAACCAAATAAAAGCTTGCCTTGAAGTTGGATTGAAGGTAGCCAGTTTGCCTGAGGAAGTTTCTACATAAATTTCCATTCCATCCGTACGATCGAATGTCAGTTTGTAAACCGGTAAATAACGATTGACATATTTGTATTGTGAAGTAAATTCGGTTACGACTTCACTTTTTTTAACGGCGCTTTTTTGATCCTCCAGAAAGTAACGCGATAGCCATTCGGCATATTTTTGATCTCCGTTTTCCAGTTTTTTGGCAGTGGCGGTGTCAAAATACCATAGCTCACCAAGGATTGTTTTTACTTGGTAATAAGTAGCATTATTAAAAGATACAATTCTAAAATTTTTGAACTGTGTCAATTCGTTTTTTTGTAGAACTTCCTGAATAGAATACTTTAGCTGATTTTTATCGATATGCTGTTGTTCCAGTTTTTCGCGGGCGATTTCAGGTTTAAAAAAATGTGCCATAAAAGGATGCATCAAACCCGATAAGGTCCAGAAAATTACAGGAACAATTGTAATTAATCCAATAACACGATGCCATTTGTACATGTGTTGTTTGATTTTTTTAATGAATTTTGAATCCTTCTTTTTAGCCGTTTTTCTGTTTGTTTCTTTACTCATGGTTATTTTTTTAAGGAAAAATTATACTGAATTCCAAATACAAAAGTTCTCGGTGCTGCCGCTGTATAAGTGGGTTGAGCATTTGCTATATTGGCTCTGGAGACATTGTAGGCATATAATTTATCCGTAAGATTCATTACGTTTCCATAGATTTCAATTTTTCTCCATTGATAACCAATTCGGGCATTAAACAAGTTATACCCGCTGTACTTGAAGGTATTAATCTGATCCTGGTAATAACTGCCAACAAGCTGCCATTCAATTGAAGTTCTCAAATTGGGAAGCCAATTGGGGTAATAACTAACTTCAGAATTTCCGGACCATCTCGGAGCTGCGGGCATTTCTTTACCGTTTAAATTCTGAACAGGATCTGACGGTTTGTCCGAAAGTTTAAAATCAATGTAAGTATGTTGTGCGTAAGTTCCGCCAAGACGAATATTGAATTGTTTGGAAGGTTTATAAGTAGCACCAAATTCAATTCCTTTGTGGCGGGTTTCTCCGGCCGAACGATAATCAGTGGTATTATCTGCAAGTTTTACATTTAGTAATTCATTCTTGCCTTCCATATAATAGAATGCATAATCCAAGTTTAGTTTATTTTCTAAGAGAGAAAACCATCCGCCTATTTCGACATTATTGAAAGTAGCCGGTTCCAGATTGTAATAAAACTCGGCAGGAACAGCTGTTGTCCCTCCTGTACCGGGTTTAGTTCTGAAAATGGAGGTAATTCCGGGAGGCGCAAAACCTTGTGAGTAGTTTGCATATATCCCCGCAAATGTAAACGGATTGTAATTGGCTCCGGCTTTATACGTTATTTTATCATAAACCTTACTCCCGGAGGAAAGATCGAGGGCGTTGTTATACTTCACTTTCATATTGTCATAACGACCACCAACGGTAAAGATTAAGTTGTTTACCGGATTAATACTTACCTGAGCATATCCGGCGGTGTTGATAATATCGGCAGTATAATCCGCGAGTTTTGAGTCTGGATGTTCGGCAATGATTTCATAAGAATCTACGGTTTGTTTTCCTGCTTCTCCCGGATTTAGATTGGCTTTCAAATCAAGGACATAAGACCGATAGGTTACTGGCGAATAATCGTATAAGGCACCTGCAACAATTTTAGTATTCAGTAAATCGAACTTTTGGGTGTGCTGCCCAATTGCCCCGTAACTTTTGAAATTATTAGAATTTACTTCGCCTTTGGCTGTGGTAGGATTAACAGTAGGACTCCATCTGATTCCGTAGGATGGATTTTGTCCTAATTTATTATCACGATAATAGGCTGTAAGATAACTGCTTGAATTGTTATTCCAGTCGTGTTCTAATGTTAGTCGTGTTCGTAAGGCTTCCGATTTTCTGTACGTGAAATTAGAAGTGCTTTTGTAGGTTCTGTTGTTAAAAGCATCTTCGTTGACCGTACCGCTCATATCCGAATAGTATTTTCCATACATCGTGTTACTGATCAATCGGGTAGAAGGGGAGATATTGTAATCGATTCTGGCATTGAGATTGTCTTTGTTGTAATCAGAATACGCCATCCAGCCATTTTCTTGTAAACTTGAAATTCCGGCAATATGAAAACCGACTTTTCCAACAGTTGCACCACCGGCAGCCTGAAATCTCCTGTAGCCATAAGTATCTGCCTGAACTCCAAACTTAAATTCGGGGTTAACAGGTGGTTTTAGCGAAATTAAATTGATGGTTCCACCCACAGCCTCGGGTCCGTACAGTGAAGAAACGGGGCCTTTTACGACTTCAATATTTTGAATGTTAAATTGATTAATTTCTAATAACGCATTGTGGTTGAAGATTCCCATGGGGCGAATCGGTAAACCATCTTCCAAATACAAATAATAGGCATTGGTTGTCATAGGTTGACGAATCGACATCATGTGTTGTTCGTTTCCTATATTGGCCATCAATACACCCGGTGTTTTGTTGATGATTTCATAAACCGCAGTTGCCTTGGTTTCATTGATGGTTTTGGCCGTTATTTTACTAATGGCAACAGGGGTTTCTTTGCGTAAAGTGGCAGTTCGATTGGCCGTTACAAAAACATTTTCCAGTTCCTGAGATTTGGTGGTGTCTTTCTCTATTTTGTTTTGTGCAAAAACACATTGTCCTATGATCAGTAGGATAAAGTATATTTTTTTCATTTTAAATGCTATAAATTTTTAAGGAGTAACCGATATTCTTTGGCTTTATGCCAAGAAAGATTTTTTCAATTTTCATTGAAAAAAGGACTAAAATTTATAGAAGACAGGAGGGAGGATGAAATACAGTCTTTGAAATCGAAACCGGTTTCTCATTGAGAGAGGCGTAAAGTTTTGCTTCAGTTTCGATTGGCAGGAGGAGTTCAAAAGGAGTAATGCCAAGATTTTGAATGTAAACGATTTCTGTTTTTTCTTTCAGATTGTTTTGCATTCTTTTTTCGTTATCCTCATACTTTTTTAAACTCTTTTGAAGTTCACATCGACCATTACAATCATTAAAAAGCATTTTTCGTTGTACACAGATGGTTTTTGAGATTTCTTCCTGATTTAATTTGAAGGTAGTATATACAAAGAAACTGCCAAAAGAGGGGACTAATAGCATACAAGAAAGCAATATAATAAGAAAGCGTTTCAAGATAAATTTCGTTGTTTAATGAATTTGTTTTTTAATGTTTAAAGGGTGTAATTCAAATTAATACCCCATCTGTAATTGGCTTCCATTTTTCCGCTGGATAAATTTTGGTTGATAGGCAACATGGCGTTTATACCCAAAGAAAATTTGTCTCTTCCGACTTCAATTCCGAATTTTCCAAACAGTATATCACCTGCCGTATCGGGTAAATCTAAACCATGTTGTTTGTTGGTCTGATAAACTTCTCCGGCCAAACCTAATTGCGGAACCAATTGTAAAGCCTCCAGATTAAATAAATAAAATAGCGTACTGGCATAGTTAAACTGATCTCCGTACTGATAGTTTTTACTGTTCTCCGTTTTGAAAACATAATTTAGCATGGTGTTCAATCCTAAATTGTTTTTCTTAATCACATATTCCGAAACCAATAAATAATCCCAGCTTCCGGTTCCTAATTGAAAGCTCTGATTGATACTTCCTAAATTATTGGCTTCGGCAAATTTTCCGGTTGGCATTTTTACTCCTGCGCCCAGATTTATTTTATGGGTAAAAAGGGTGCTGTCTTTTTTGGTTTCATAAACAGAATACAATCCCATTACGGTGATATCCCCCAAACCTGCAATACTTTCGGTACCTGATGTTAATTCACGTTCGTGAAAATGATACGGAACCAATGCCGAAATCTGGATTTTTTGCGTAATCGGAATCCTTGCCCAGGCCTGAACAGTATTAAAATTCTCGTCGATCCACGGAGAATTGTTGAAAATCCCGTCGCGGCTGGTATAACTTTGTTTGAAGTAACGAACTCCGACAAAGTTATTATTTAGCATAGAACTAAATCCCATGCTTCCGCCACTTGCCGAGCACCCGCAGGCGTCACAATCAAAATTTTCCAGCATGGCCAAACGCTGAAAGGTAAAACTTGACAGAGAGTCTTTTTCTGTAAAACTATAGGCCGAAAGCCCAACTAAAAGCACTATTGTTAAGAGTATTCTTTTCATTCTTTTTTATTTTAAAATTCCGAAAATCGCTTATCGGTTAAATATTGTATATCAGTGAGCGTTTTTAAAAACGCAATAATTTGTTTTTTTTCATTTTCGGAAAGGGGAATTCCTAGATTTCCATTTTGTTTCAAAATAGGGTCTAAAGTTTCAGAGTCCACTACTCCTGAGGCATAATGATTAAGTACTGCTTGCAGCGTTCCAAATCGTCCGTCGTGCATATAGGGAGCCGAAACTTCTATATTACGGAGACTTTGTACTTTGAATTTATAATAATCAGATACTAATTCAGTGACTCTGTAACGTCCGACATCTTTTACTTTAGGATTTACTGCCAGGCCATTATTGCGAAAGGAATGGTCCGTCATTAAATCTGTTGCATGACAGGAGGCACATTTTGATTGGAATAAATCATAACCCGCTTTTTCATCAGCAGTAAAAGTGCCACCAATTTCATTTCGTCTGTATTTATCAAATTTAGAATTAGATGAAACCATCATGACCATAAACTGCGAGAGAGCTTTGAGCATATTCTCTGTGCTGATTGTGCCGTCGTCAAAAGCCTGACCAAATAATTTTCGGTATTCTTTATCTGCTTTCATCATGGCCAGAATAGCGTTCAGATCGCCATTCATTTCAATGATACTTGTCAACGGAATAATGGGTTGTAAGTCCAGATTAGTGGCAGCGCCGTCATACATATAAGCAGACTGGAAGGCCATATTCTGAATTGGTGTTGCGTTACGAGTACCCTGCTCATTATTTACGCCATGACTGACTGTGTGACCGTGGTGTGTGAAAGCATTAGCCTGTATGTGGCAAAAACCACAGGAGACCAAGCCATCAGAGGCCAGGCGCCCGTCGTAGAATAATTTTTTTCCTAACTCGAAACCTTTTTCTGTAGGCTTATTTAAAGCTATATTATAGGTCATATCCGGAAAATTGGATGGAACAGTAAACGCTAAAGGAAGATTTACATATTCTTGATCTTCTTCATTATCGGAGCAACCTAAAAATAGTGGAATAAACAGCCAGAGAACAAATTTTATTTTCTGCATGGTATGATGCTTTTTGAAAACAGTATTTTACATTTTCAGTCCATCAGTGTCCTTTTTATTTTTTAAGTTTAGAACAAACTCGAAAAATAAAAAGGCAAAGGATGTATTAGCATTCTGAAAAATAATAAGTACTATATTTTCGGAATTGGACTAATTGTTATGTACGTGATCTATTCTGAACATTTTTGAGATGTTAGTAGTGATTTTAGGTAAGGCTTCACCTCCCATAATCATAGCACCCATTCCGCCTTTGTTGTAATCAGATAGTTTAATGGTGTTTTCTCCGTCCAGAATTTTAGATAAATCTGTTACGATGTGAATAGCCGGTGTGATAGTAGTTCGCACTAAGGCTTTGGTAGGTAAGTCCAGCGTTACTTCTGTATAATTATATGCTGTACCAATTTGCCCTGTATGCACCATAAAAGGGACTGCAGTTTTAACGGTAGAGGAGGTAAAAGTTCCTTCGAAGGCTATAAATTTATAACCTGCAGACCAGCTCCAAATCAGATCCTTGGCTTGTGCCTTGGCTAAAAAATCACCTTGTCCCGATGCTCCCAAAAGCCATTGTTCTTTGTCTACTCCAATGCCAAATTTAACTTTGGTATAATCTCCGGCAGGAACATCAGTAAGATTAAATTGGTATCCTGCGGTAGCATCCCCTTCATCGGCAATAAAGTAGCTCTGTGCTTTTGGATAGGTAAAAGTAGTTCCGTCTGCTTTTGTCAGAACAATATTGCTGACAATATAACGAACGAGATTGATTTTTAAAACCTCGTTGTTTTTGGTAGTATTGGGTTGGGTTTCTAAAATTAAGTCATTGTCTCCAAAAGAATTGTCAAATTTCAAACCTAATTTTCCCGTTCCTGTTGTGTTTTTTTCGTTGTTATCATCGCTAGAACAGGCTGTAATAAAAATACTAAGTGCCAGAAGCACTATAGTCTTGTATACTATTTTTTTCATTTTTATGAATTTTATATAATTTAAATTTAGAATAGGCGTAAGCACTATTTCATTGTTTTTAAAAACAATGAGAAATCATTTCAATAGCAATTGAAATAAATTTTTAAAAATTATATAAAATAGGAGGGAGGGCGGAAAGTAGTTTTTGAAACCGAAATTGGTTTCCCGTCAAAAGAAGCAAAAAGATTTGTTTTTGATTCGATTGGGGCTACTAATTTGAAAGTATTTAGAAGGGTATTCTGAATGTAAACGATTTCTGCTTTTTCTTTCAGATTGTCCTGCATTTTCTTTTCGTTATCGGCATATTTCTTCAAACTTTTCTGAAGTTCGCATCGACCATTACAATTGTTGAAAAGCATTTTACGCTGTACACAAATGGTTTTTGAAATTTCGTCCTGATTTAATTTGAAGGAGGTATAAACAAAGAAACTGCCAAAAGAGGGAACTAATAGCATGCAGGAAAGCAATATGATGAAAATGCGTTTCAAAGAGTGTTTCGTTGTTTTCAGGAGCAAAAATACAGTTTATTCGTTTTAGATTGACTATTTATTGTTGTTTTTTAATTTTTTTTAAACCTAACAGGTTTTGAAAACCTGTTAGGTTTTATTCGAAGTCCTTAAGGTCAAAAAAAAAATCTCCAATTGCCACAAAGCTATTGGAGATTTTATATTTCGCAAACCTAACAGGTTTCTAAAACCTGTTAGGTTTAATTCATAACATAGTATTATTTAACAATAACCCATTCGCCATTTGCGATTAAAGTTTCTGCTTTTTTAAATTTCATTGTTTCCGTTTTTCCGGTAGCCACTTCCTGAACAGTTACAGTATCGTTACGATTGATTTTTGGCATATCTCTCACGATAGTTTCTGTAATCTGACGTTCTTGCGTTTGTCCCGCTTCACGGTTGATGTCTTCGCTGTTTACAATTTCATCTTTGCTCAATTTGAAATTTTCTTTCTGACGAACTTCTCTTGCTTCTTGAATTTCAGGAACGTTTTGAGCCGGTAAATCACCTTTGAATAAGAATGAAATAACTTCTTTGTTAACGTTGTCTAACATTCCTCTAAACAATTTGAAAGCTTCTAATTTGTAGATAAGCAATGGATCTTTTTGTTCGTGAACGGCTAATTGAACAGATTGTTTCAATTCGTCCATTTTACGTAAATGTTTTTTCCAAGCTTCATCAACAATAGAAAGCGTGATGTTTTTCTCGAAATCAGCAATTAACTGAGCTCCTTCGGTATCGTATGCTTTTTTAAGGTCTGTAACCACATTCAACGTTTTGATTCCATCAGTAAACGGAACTACAATACGCTCAAAATGATTGTTAGGCTCTTCATAAACTCCTTTAATGATTGGGAAAGCTTCTCTGGCACTTCTTTCTGTTTTTTCAGTGTAGAATGCTAAAGTTTCTTTGTATACTTTTCCGGTGATTTCGATATCAGTTAACTTTGTAAAATCAGCTTCAGAAATTGGAGAAGTGATAGAGAAATAACGGATCAAATCAAATTCGAAAGTTTTGAAATCGTTCATTGCTTTATTATGACTTACCACTACTTCACAAGTATCGTAAAGCATGTTGGCAATATCCAGTTTCAAACGCTCACCAAATAAGGCGTGACGACGACGTTTGTAAACTACTTCACGTTGCGAGTTCATTACGTCATCATATTCTAATAAACGTTTACGAACACCAAAATTGTTTTCTTCTACTTTTTTCTGAGCACGCTCGATCGATTTAGTCATCATAGAATGCTGAATAACTTCACCTTCCTGTAATCCCATTCTGTCCATTACTTTCGCTACTCTTTCAGAACCAAATAAACGCATTAGGTTGTCTTCAAGAGAAACATAAAACTGTGAACTTCCCGGATCTCCCTGACGTCCTGCACGACCACGTAACTGTCTGTCTACACGACGCGAATCATGACGCTCTGTACCAACAATTGCTAAACCTCCCGCAGCTTTTACTTCCGGAGATAATTTAATATCGGTACCACGACCAGCCATGTTGGTTGCAATAGTTACAACTCCGGCTTTACCTGCTTCTTCTACAATTTGTGCTTCTTGCTTGTGCATTTTTGCATTCAAAACGTTATGGGTAACGCCTCTCATTTTTAGCATTCGGCTTAATAATTCTGAAATTTCTACAGAAGTTGTTCCAATTAAAACTGGTCTTCCTGCATTTGATAATTCCGTTACATCTTCAATTACAGCGTTGAATTTCTCACGTGTCGTTTTGTAGATATAATCTTCTTTGTCTTGTCTTGAGATTGGACGGTTTGTTGGAATTTCAACAACATCCAATTTATAAATCTGCCATAACTCGCCAGCTTCTGTAACCGCTGTACCTGTCATACCACCCAATTTGCTGTACATACGGAAATAGTTCTGTAAAGTAACAGTTGCAAAAGTTTGTGTAGCAGCTTCGATTTTTACATTTTCTTTCGCTTCGATCGCTTGGTGTAAACCGTCAGAATAACGACGACCATCCATGATACGACCTGTTTGCTCATCTACAATCATGATTTTGTTTTCCATGATCACATATTCTACATCTTTTTCGAATAAAGCATATGCTTTTAAAAGTTGCGTCAAAGTATGAATACGCTCACTTTTTACTCCGAAATCCTGGAACAATCTTTCTCTGGCTTCCGCTTCAGAATCTTTGTCTAGTTTTTGTTTTTCGATAGCAGCAATCTCCGTTCCGATATCCGGAAGTACGAAAAAGTCCGGATCAGTATCTCCTGAAAGGTATTGAATACCATTATCAGTCAATTCAACCTGATTGTTTTTTTCTTCAATTACAAAATACAAAGCTTCATCGACTTTGTGCATTTCGCGATTGTTATCCTGCATGTATTGATTTTCGGTTTTTTGAAGCAATTGTTTGATTCCTTCTTCACTCAAAAATTTAATTAATGCTTTATTTTTAGGTAAACTTCTGTACGCTCTTAACAATAAGAATCCACCTTCTTTAGTGTTTCCTTCTTTGATTAATTTTTTAGCCTCAGATAAAAATCCGTTTGCCAGTTGACGTTGTTGTGCAACTAAGTTTTCGATTTTTGGTTTCAATTCATTAAATTCATGACGATCTCCTTGTGGAACCGGTCCTGAAATAATAAGTGGCGTTCTTGCATCATCAATTAATACAGAATCGACCTCATCGACAATGGCATAATTGTGTTTTCTTTGAACTAAATCACTTGGCGAATGTGCCATGTTATCTCTTAAGTAGTCAAAACCAAATTCGTTATTGGTTCCGTAAGTGATATCAGCATCGTATGCTTTTTTTCTTTGTTCTGTACTTGGTTGGTGATTATCGATACAATCAACGGTTAAACCGTGGAATTCGAATAAAGGTGCTTTCCAAGTACTATCACGTTTTGCTAAGTAATCATTCACGGTTACTAAGTGAACTCCGTTTCCAGTCAAAGCATTCAGGTATAATGGAAGTGTAGCCACTAATGTTTTACCTTCACCCGTTTGCATTTCGGCAACTTTACCTTCATGCAAAACCATTCCACCAATTAACTGCACATCATAATGAATCATGTCCCAGGTAATTTCCTTACCTGCAGCATTCCATTTATTAGCCCAAACCGCTTTATCGCCATTAATTTCGATGTAAGGTTTAGCAGCAGAAAATTCACGGTCTTTTGGAGTAGCCGTAACTTCGATGTGTGTGTTGTCTTTAAAACGACGAGCCGTTTCTTTTACAACAGAAAATGCCTCAGGTAAAATCTCTAATAAAGTTTTCTCTGAGATTTCGTATGCTTCTTTTTCAAGCGTATCAATAGCATCATAAAGATCTTCTCTTTTGTCGATGTCTTCGATGTTTTCAACTTCAGCTTTAAGCGCTGCAATTTTAGCATCTTTGTCTGCTCTTGCTTCTTTAATTGTTTCTTTAAAATACACGGTTCTCGCTCTTAGTTCGTCGTGAGACAAACCCATTAAGCTGGTTTCGAATGTTTTAATTTTGTTTAAATAAGGTTGTAAAGCTTTGACATCTTTCTGTGACTTGTCACCTACAAAGACTTTAATAATACTGTTTATGAAACTCATGATTTAGTGTATTTCTATTATATGTAAATGTGTATTTGAACCAAAAAAAAAGCCTCGGTGATGAGACTTTTTCCTTTGGTTTATTTTTTAATATTCATCCTCATTCCAAAGATAATCTTCGTCTGTTGGATAATCAGGCCAAATTTCTTCCATTGATTCATATATCTCTCCTTCATCTTCGATAGACTGAAGGTTTTCTACTACTTCTAACGGAGCACCAGCTCTAATAGCGTAGTCAATAAGTTCGTCTTTGTTAGCAGGCCATGGCGCATCACTTAAATAAGATGCTAATTCTAATGTCCAATACATCTGTTATCTGTTTAGTTTGTGCAAAAATAAATTTTTTACTGAAAAAGACAAGTAAATTTTGATTTATTTTAAGAAAATTTAAGAACGTCTTGTTTTAAAATTCCAAAAATTAAATTCCAAATTCCAAAAAGGAATCAGAAACCCTATGTTTTCCGGTATCTCCGGTTTGGAATTTGGAATTTAAAAAATTGGAATTTACAGAAAATTTATTTTCTGGGGATCCATTTTACTTCATCCGCTTTTAAGTCTGAGGACAACTTCCGTGCCAAGACAAAAAGGTAGTCAGAAAGTCGGTTTAAGTACTGAATTGCAATTTCGGGAACGTGTTCATTATGGCTTAAATGGACTGCCAAACGCTCTGCACGACGGCATATACAGCGTGCTATATGACAATGTGACACAGTTGGATGGCCACCCGGTAAAACAAAATGAGTCATTTGCGGAAGGCTATCTTCCATTTGATCAATCTCTTTTTCTAATAATTCGATATCCGTATCGATAATTCCAAGATTTTTTAATCGAAGTTCTCCGTTTTTCAAAACTTCTTTTTCCGCCGGAGTTGCCAAAATGGCGCCTACTGTAAATAAACGATCCTGAATTTCGATTAAAATCGTTTTATAATGAGCATCCATTTCCTGATCCCGAATAAGTCCTATATAAGAATTCAGTTCATCAACAGTTCCGTAACTGTCAATCCGGATGTGGTCTTTAGGGACACGATCACCGCCAAAAAGGGCAGTAGTGCCTTTATCTCCTGTTTTTGTATATACTTTCATTTTTTTTGAGTTGCTAAGTTTCTGAGTTGCTAAGTTTTTCGATGTAGATCTAAAGTTTAAAACTTGAAACTTGAAACATAAAACGTTTAAATTCAGAAATCTAAAATTACTTACTTGTGTCACTTTCAATTATACCATCGCGCAAGCGAATCACGCGATGTGCGTAGGCGGCAATGTCTTCTTCGTGGGTTACCAGAATGACAGTGTTTCCTTGTTCATGAATATCGCCAAAAAGCTTCATGATCTCTACAGAAGTTTTGCTGTCCAGGTTTCCTGTTGGTTCATCGGCGAGAATAATAGAAGGTTTATTGACCAAAGCACGGGCAATAGCCACGCGCTGGCGTTGTCCTCCCGAAAGCTGATTGGGTTGGTGGTCCATCCTGTCGCCAAGATTTACTTGTTTCAGCACTTGTGTAGCGCGTACAACGCGTTCCGATTTAGAATGACCCGCATAAATCATGGGCAACGCTACATTGTCTAAAGCGGTAGTTCTCGGTAATAAATTAAAGGTTTGAAAAACAAAACCAATTTCTTTATTTCTGATCTCTGCCAATTCATCGTCACGCATTTGGCTAACATCTTTACCATTTAATATATAACCTCCCGAAGTTGGTGTATCCAAGCAACCCAATAAATTCATTAAAGTCGATTTTCCCGAACCCGATGGTCCCATCAAAGCGACGTACTCTCCTTTTTTTATTTCTAAGTCAATACCTTTTAAAACATAAACGATTTCATTACCCAGAATAAAGTCTCGTCTTATGTCGGTTATTTTAATTAATGGATTTGCCATTTCGGTTTACAATTTTGGATTTAAAAGTACAAAACGCTTTTCAATAATTAATGAGTAGGCATTATTTGATTTTTGTTACAAAAAAGGATAAAGGCAAGGACGTATTCAGATCATGATGCTATTATCTATAAAGTATACTTCAATTGTTTGAAAAAGGGTTACATTATTTTAGGTGATATTTACATAATTATCATATTTAATTATTTTTACTGAATTATAATTATTTAAAATGCTAAAATTATGATAAATATTTATAATTATTCATTTTTATAGGTATATTTGATATCTATTAATTAAACAATCAAGATTATGAAAAATATACAAATTATATCAGGAATTGCATTGCTTGTTTTAAGTTTTGCATCATGTAAGGATGAAAAACAAGTAAATGCTCAGAAGAAAATCGACTCCTATGTTGCCTATGTCGATTCAGTGAAAAAGGTTGCAGCTGCCGATTTGAAAGAAAATTGGAAAGCAGTTGATGCCGAATACGACAAAAGAGCTCAAGATGCTCAGGTAGCGTTAGCGGACATTAAAGACAATTCGGCCGCGACCGAAAAAATAAATACAAGTAAAATAAAATACGAAGAGTTTAAAAATGAAATGACAGTCCTTTTTACTCCAAAGCCCAGTCCAAAACAACAATTGCGAAATGCCTTGTTTGGCGAAGGAAAAATTGGTGATGATATGAGTTTTGCCTGGGTAAATGCTAAGAATATTCACAGTGTGTACCAACAATTTGTTCATACAGTAGAAAATAACAAGGACAGTTACTCCCGTGAAGACTGGGATGAAATTAAATTGATGTACGAGGCATTGGACAGTCGTAAAAACACGGTTGAAAAAGAAGGACTTACCGGTGAAGATAATAGAAAAATTGCCGGTTTAAAGTTGAAGTTTGCTCCAATGTATACCTTAAATAGAATGGGAGCTAAGTCAGAAGAAACCGCAGAAGCTAAAAAATAAAAAAATTGTAAATATTAAACGAGAAATGACAGTCAGAAATGGTTGTCATTTTTTATGCTCAATTGCGAGATGATCCTGAAATTTATTTGATGATTAATTTTTCAAGCTTTGCCAACATTTCATCTTTTTCTTTTAACATACGCTCAAATAAAGCAATTTTTTCTTCATGAAGTTTTTTTACCTCTTCAATAGGGTTGAAGTTGATTGTAGGATTCTTCCCGACGCAGGCATTGTCTCCAAAAGTATTTGCAATAACATTTATTGCCTGTTCTTCATTAAAATTTTGAAAAGCTTCAACAGGAATTTTCAAAGAATTAGAGATTTGTCTAAGCAGATTATCTTCAATTACGTCTTTTTGTTCCAGTATAGAAATTTTCTTTTGGTTCCAGTCTTCTCCCAAATCATAAGCCAATGCTTCCTGTTTAATGCCAAGCATTTCTCTGAAGCGTTTTACGTTTCTTCCTTGATGAATTTTCTGTTCCATAATGAGTATCGTTTTTCTAAAGGTTCAAAGATAAAGCTATCTGCACTAAAAAAAAATCATAAAACATTTTTTTGTAAGATATTGTATCCGAATTTAGAATATGGGAGCAAAATACGAATAAAATAAAGAAGCAAAAAAAATAAAAATTTTGAATTACTGTAAAGAATGACAATCAGAAATGGTTGTCATTTTTTTATGCGCGAATGATAAAATGTTCTTTTTCCTGTTCGCGTCTAAAAAAGACAATTCCCCATTGAAACGTGTCGATGGTCACTTTTACTTTTGGATGATTTTTAAGAATTTCCCAGGTTTCTTCCATTTCTGGAGACCAATGAATGTCATCAAAAATCCAAACCGTATCGTTGGTAATGGTTGGTAATAAAAGATCGAAATAAGCTAAAGTGGCCTTTTTAGAATGATTTCCGTCGAAGTAGATCAAGTCGAAGTTTAAAGTTTCCTGTTTCAAGTTGCTCAAATAGAACTGAAATTCTGAAACGATACTTTCGACATTATTACAGTCGAAATCTTGTAATTGATTTTTTGCAATTGCCATTGTATTTGGGCAGCCTTCCAGTGTAATTGCTTTCGCTTTCGGATTCCCTAAAGCCAGAGCAGACGTGGCTAAACCTAATGAAGTTCCAATCTCTAAAATCGTATTGGGTTGAAAATAGCGTACCACACGAAATAATAATTCGGCGCGTTTTGGAGAAATTCCGGCAGTCTTGGCAATTTTAGCAATCTGTCGGGTATTCGATTTAAAAACTTTTGAGCCCGCACCAAAATCAGTTACTTCAATAAAGTTTTTGTTTTGCAAAAGTGATTTTCGGTATTTTTTTAGAATCGAATATTCGGGTTTTGGTTTTCTGTCGTAAAAACATTTCGTCAATAAATGAAATACAAACGGAGAATGAACAGCATGTTCATTTTTGGAATTCCAAAGAAATTGGAGATATGATTTTATTTGAAATAGCATAGAAACAGTTGCAAAGTAGCGGCGAAGATACTAAAGAATTGTGAAATGTGAATTGTAAAACATGAAACATGAAACACCAAACATGAAACATGAAATGTGAGAATCGTAATATGAAAAGTCATTAAGCCTGACTAGACCTTTCTGCTTTTCACATTTAAGGCGCTAAAAAGACTATATTTGCGGCCTTGAAAAAATACACATTTTATGATGTTGAAGGAAGAAATAGAGGATAAGAGTATACTAACTTCGGAGGATATTGAACGTTGCATCGCTGTTTTGGCGCAATTGAATGCAGAAACGAATCAGATCTTTGAGATTCCTAAAGAGCAAAGAATAGCTTTGCTTAAGGAAGCCGGGATGTTTTCCAGACCGGATCGTGGGGAATTTTCCAGACGAGTGAAAGAGGGTAAGGAAGCTGCCAAACGCAAAAAAGAAAAGAAAGATAAAACGGCTCGTAAAGAAACCGGAATTCGTTATGCACGTGAAGCACGTGTGTTTGTAGCCCCCAAATTATTGGCTTTTAATGATCTTGCTCATAAGGAACAATTAGAATTAGAGACACCGAGAAACTGTTATGTTTGTAAAACTAGTTTTACCAAAATGCATCATTTTTATGATACGATGTGTACAGATTGTGGTGATTTTAATTATGCCAAACGTTTTCAAACGGCCGATGTAAAAGGGCAGGTTGCCGTTATTACAGGTTCCCGACTAAAAATTGGTTATCATATCACGCTGATGCTTTTACGAGGTGGAGCGACTGTTATTGCAACAACTCGTTTTCCTGTGGATTCTGCATTGCGTTTTTCTAAAGAAGATGATTTCATGGAATGGGGTCATCGCTTGAAAATTCACGGATTAGATTTAAGACACATTCCAAGTGTGGAGATTTTCTGCAATTTTATAGAGCAAAAATACGAACGATTGGACATATTAATCAATAATGCGGCGCAAACGGTAAGACGTCCTGCGGGATTCTATACCCATCTAATGGAAAATGAAGAACGCCAGATAAGTTCTTTACCAAAACAAGCGCAAGAATTATTACTGGATCATACCAATTGTCTGGACGAATTAAAAGTGCTGACTTCTGGAGCTTCTTCCAATCAAAATATGCCGGTCACCTGGCACGGACCGGAACCGGGTATTGGATTACGTGCTTCGGCCAAATTATCTCAAATCCCGTATTCTTTTGATAATGCTTTGGTCGCTAATGAAGTTTTCCCGGAAGGAGAATTAGATGCCGATTTACAGCAGGTAGATTTAAGAAAAACAAATAGTTGGCGTTTGCGTTTGGGCCAAATAGAAACGACAGAAATGATTGAAGTTCAATTGGTAAATTCGGTGGCGCCTTTTGTATTGTGTAATCGTCTTTCGGAGGTAATGAAGAAAGACAATACCGGAAAAAAACATATTATTAATGTTTCGGCTATGGAAGGGAAATTCCATCGCTTTTTTAAAGAAGACCGTCATCCGCATACCAATATGGCGAAAGCGGCTTTAAATATGCTGACACATACTTCATCTGGAACATTGGCTAAACATGGTATTTTTATGAATGCGGTAGACACCGGTTGGGTAACCGACGAAGATCCTGCAGAATTAGCCAAAAAGAAACAAGAATTGGAAGATTTTCAACCACCACTGGATATTGTTGATGGAGCCGCAAGGGTTATGGATCCGTTGTTTGATGGTATTAATACAGGAAAACACTGGTGTGGGAAGTTTTTGAAAGATTATAACCCGATTCCGTGGTAGGGCTTCGACTTCGCTCAGCCTGACGGTTTCAGTCTTCGGTTTCAGTCTCAGTTTTACTTAGTGTTACCTTGAGTCGAAGGCTGGTTAGTTAGAAAGGGCTTCGACTTCGCTCAGCCTGACAGTTTGAGTTTTCGGCCTCGGTTTCAGTTGTACTTAGTGTCACCCTGAGCGAAGTCGAAGGCTGGTTAGTTAGAAAGGGCTTCGGCTTCGCTCAGCCTGACAGTTTGAGTCTTCGGTTTTAGTCTCAGTTGTACTTAGTGTCACCCTGAGCGTAGTCGAAGGCTGGTTAATTAGAAAGGGCTTCGACTTCGCTCAGCCTGACAATTTAAGTTTTTGGTCTCATTCTCAGACTTAGTTTTTGATTAAAATGTGCTATTAACGTTCATTTCAATTAATCGAAAAATTAAGAACATAAAAAAGTCCGTAACAAAACTAGTTTCGTTACGGATTTTTTATAGTTAAAGAACTTCGGCAATACAATTGAAAACTGCGACTGAGACTGAAAGCTCAAACCAACGCTCTTCTTTCCGGTCTTTCTGTAATCTGTAAAAATAGACTAAGATTATTCTAAATAAGTTTTACTAGTAAGCCTCTTTAAGATATTGCACAAATGCCAAGGATAATAGATTCCTAAGGTCACGATAGTTAGCAGTATTTGACCCCATATAAAAAGGAAGTCTTTTCTATCATCATTATCAAATCCAAAATTTCTTTTTACTTCACCATTTGCTGCAACGGTTCTTTCTGCGAAATATTTATATAATTTTAGAATAGCCATTGGCATATAGATACCAAAAGTGATAATCGTCAAGAAAATTTGAATAGCAAATTGAAGACAGGAGTCCCAAAATTTTGTTTCCCAGGAGATATTGTAGTTTTTATAGTCAATATCTAAAGCCCATTTGTAAAAACAATACATGTAGGGAATCAATATTATCCAAGTAATTACTTGTTGGATATACGATATAAAAAGAGGTATTTGTTGACCTGAATAACTTAAGACAAATTTTACCATTATGATAGACAGGACAATCATAGGTAAGAATAAGGTAAGTAAGAAGATTTTAAATAATTTGCCGCCAGTTCCTTTAAATTTAAACGGAGCCGAATCGTATGAGGAATTATCAATAAAAAAACTATGCATATCACGCATAAACCAAGGCATGTATATACCCAAAGTTATCATACTCAAAAGGTAGCCTAATAGTATTTTTGCAATAAATCCGCCAAATGATCCTTCAAAAACTATATTTTTTCCCTTAAAGACAAAATGCCCTATGATTAGTTTTACAATATAAAAAGTTAACGCAAATGCCGTCAAAAATAATACTAGAAAAAGGGGAAAAATGTAAGGGTTAGGCATTTTTCCTTGTTGTATGTTTTTCAAAGTAAAAATTAAACAAACATAGGGAGTGATAAAAAGAGCATAAAAAAGTAGCCAAACAGGCAACAGTTTCTTCCCTGTTAAGGTGAAGTCAAAATAGTTCTTCATTATTTTAATTGTTAATTGGTTTTGTTTTTCTATCGTAAGTAGCTGGAACTGCGTGGTGATAGAAAATTAGATTAAATAAAAATTTATGGTGGCGAATATATAAGAAACAATGCTACAAATTATAGAATAAAAGCTTTTTTTGAGATTTTATTCTTGCTAATAAAGGACTGGTTTCAGGGTAAAAAATAACCCCGTATTTTTAGATGTTAAAATCTAGAAATACGGGGTATGATATGGAGAATTTAGGTTTTTTAATTTCCCTTTTTTGTGTTTGGGATATTAGTGTTTATCCTTCAATTTTAGCTGAAAGCTCGAACCAGCGTTCTTCTTTCTGGTCGATTTTCTTGATAATGTTTTCAAGCTCTTTTGCTTTCTTTTCGATATCAGCATCGGCAACTTTACCATCGGAGAATAATTGTTCGATTTTAGTTTTGTCGATCTCTAAATCTTTAATTTCTCTTTCCAGCTTTTGATATTCTTTTTGCTCGTTGAAAGTTAAATTTCCGGTTGGATTATTTTGTTTCCAATCTTTCTTTTCGGCTTTGTTTTCTTCTTTTTGGGCCACATCGGCACTGTCTTCGTAAGCTCTGAAGTCAGAATAGTTTCCAGGGAAATTTTCGATTTCTCCGTTTCCTCTGAAAACAAATAAATGATCGACAATTTTATCCATGAAATATCTATCGTGCGATACTACCAGCAAACAACCCGGATAATCCAAAAGGAAACTTTCTAAAACGTTTAGGGTTACAATATCTAAATCGTTGGTAGGCTCATCCAGAATTAAAAAGTTTGGATTCTGAATCAAAACGGTACATAAATACAAACGTTTTAATTCACCACCACTTAATTTTTCTACAAAGTCATACTGTTTTTTAGCATCAAAAAGAAAACGCTCCAACAATTGAGAGGCCGAGATCATTCTGCCTTTTGCAAGTGGAATAAATTCACCGTATTCTTTTATAATGTCAATGACACGCTGATTGGGTTTCGGATTGATTCCGGTTTGTGTATAATAACCCACTTTTATAGTATCACCTTTTACCACACGACCACTGTCTAACGGTAGTGTTCCGGTAAGTAGATTTAAGAAAGTAGATTTTCCGGTTCCGTTTTTACCAATGATTCCGATACGCGCTCCACGTTGAAAGTCAAAACTAAAATTATCCAGTATAACATGGTCTTTAAACTTTTTAGAAATTTTATGAAGCTCGATAATCTTGCTTCCCATACGTTCCATGTTAATTTCGAGTTCCACTTTGTTCTCCTGACGACGGCTTTGTGCTTTTTCTTTGATTAAGTAAAAATCATCCTGACGCGATTTTGATTTTGTCGTTCTCGCTTTGGGCTGACGACGCATCCATTCCAATTCTTTTACAAATAAGTTTTTGGCTTTGTCAACACTCGCATTTTCAGAAGTAATTCGCTCTTCTTTTTTCTCTAAATAGTACGAGTAATTTCCTTTGTATTGGTATAATTTTCCGTTGTCCAATTCGATGATTTCGTTACAAACACGCTCTAAGAAGAAACGGTCGTGCGTTACCATAAACAACGTAATGTTTTCTTTCGCAAAATAACTCTCCAACCATTCGATCATTTCCAAATCCAAGTGGTTGGTAGGCTCATCCAAAATCAATAAATCAGGACGATTGATCAAAATAATGGCCAATGAAAGACGTTTTTTCTGTCCACCCGAAAGATTTTTTACTTTTAGTTTAAAATCTTCCAGTTTTAATTTGAATAAAATTTGCTTGTATTGCGTCTCGAAATCCCACGCATTGTGCTGATCCATTCCGTCGAAAGCTTTTTGATAGGCTTCTTCATCATTTGGATTTTCTAATGCTTTTTCGTAGGCTTCAATTACCTTAAGGGTTTCGTTGTCCGAAGCAAAAATACTTTCTTCGATTGTCAATTCTTCCTGAAGATTATTGTCTTGTGAAAGAAACGCCATTCGGATCCCTTTTCTTAAAACAACCTGACCCGTGTCCGGTTCGTCCAGACCATTAATAATGCTCATAATGGTTGTTTTTCCCGAACCATTTTTGGCAATAAAAGCAATTTTTTGGTCTTTATTGATTCCAAATGAGATGTTGTCAAATAAGGTTCTTTCGCCAAATGATTTGGATATATTCTCGACTGATAAGTAATTCATGAAAATTGGTAACTGAAAGTCAGTTTTTTATTGTTTAAAAATAGGTAACTAATTTAGTCTCTAACTTTTGAGTGCCCTAAAAAAGATGGCGCAAAGATAGCTTTTTGAAGCAAACAAAAAAAGAGAGCTTTGCAACTATCTTTTTGCTTTGAGATTTTGATGATTTGATGGCCTTAAATCTTTTTATGAATTGCCGCTTAGGGGTGATTTTTTAAGGTTGTTTCTTGCAATTCAGTGCGTTTTTTCTTTTCAGGATTATTTTGAATATTTTGTAACGCTGCTTTTTTAGTAATCAAAGAGTTGAGCGAAAGTCTGAAATTGATAGTGCTCTGCTGTTATTGGAGAACGATAATTTAGATATTAGGTCGTATTTGAAAGGGTTAGGAAGAGGGCTCCGATTGAAGATTCTTTGTTTTTGAAAGTTTTATAACGTAGAAGGTTTTATTCGTATAATTTTGCCATTTTCCATAACCACCAAATCACTATTCGCTTTCTTTTTAAACTCAATTAAATTTTCATAAACTTTATCCATTCCCTCTAAAACTTTCTCCTGGGTCGGTGTTGTTTTGTGCTCTTTCATATTTGATTGTTTTTAAGTTTATTGAATTTTATTTTATTGATAATATCAATAGTAGTATCTAATGTTTTTTTTGCAATTAATTCAGCTTTCGCACTTGTATTGTCAAAAATCATAGCCTCATTAACAATGGGTAAGTATATATCAAATAAATTTGTTATACCATTAATGTATCTACGTTTAATTATATCGGTTTCAATGTTGTGCCCGCCCTCCTGAACTCTTGTTTTTACTCTCTCAATGGCCAGATCAACATCCTGAAGCCAAAAAAAAAGTAATACGACATTATAACCCTTTTCCTGTGCTAAAGCTATTTTTGATCTGTAACTTTTAGTTGCCAAAGTTGTTTCAAAAGCAAAAGTTATATTATTTTCTAAGAGATCTTTTATTCTGTTTAGCATTATTCTGCCTGCTTCAAATGCAACTTTTTCAGGTTGAAAAGGGGATAATCCTTTTGCAATTTCATCTGCATTAACAAACTCTTTACAATCTAATATTTTTGGAAGAATAGTAAATGAGGCGGTCGTTTTACCCGCACCATTGCAACCTGCAATTATATAAAGATTTCTATTCATCATAACAAAGGTAAATAATTTACACACGGTTAGTATAAATTATTTGTACTAACGTTATACGACTAAACGGGATCGAAATGGTAATTTTTTGAAGTAAACCCCAAAAAGTAATTTTTGCAGAAAGTAAATGTTCAAATAAATAATTCGGAGTAAAACAAACTGTAACAAATTCAAAAAAGTTTAGACCTATTAAAAAACATAAATCCTTAAAAATGAGTGAAAATAAAATAAAATCAGGAAATTTGGAGGACTTCAAAATCAATATAAAAATCAAACTCTCGGCGATGTGGGCGTCGGTGATGTTTTGTTATATTTATGGAGATTATTTTTCGCTTTACGTACCCAATAAAGTAGAGGAATTTATCGATGGAGAAGCAATGTTGGATACTCCTTTTAAATTATTTGCAGCAACACTATTAATGACAGTGCCTGCGCTAATGATTTTTTTGTCAGTGGTACTAAAGCCTAAAATAAATAGAGGGCTGAATATTGTTTTTGGAATTTTGTACACTGCAATTATGCTTTTAATAGCCGTTACTTCAATTGCGCCATGGTGGACTTTTTATGTGTTTCTGGCAGTCGTAGAAAGTTTTATTACGGCACTAATTGTTTGGAATGCCTATAAATGGCCCAGAATAAACCGCTAGAAAAAGAGCCTAAAAGAATGACTAACTAAATAACCACCAAAAAATGAAGAATCAAAGAAAGATGTCCAATAAAAAGAAGGCCAGAATAGCAGGATTATTGTACTTAGTTGTAGTCTTAACCGGTATTTTCAGTTTGGCTTATGTTCCATCGCAATTAATTGTTTGGGACAATGCTTTAGTCACGTTTAATAACATAAAGGGGGCTGAATTCCTTTTCCGTTTAGGGATAGTGAGCAGCTTAATTTGTTATACTTTCTTTTTGTTTTTACCTCTTGCTTTATATCGACTGTTAAAGTCAGTTCAGGCTACGTATGCAAAACTGATGGTTGTTTTGGCAGTAGTCAGTGTGCCGATATCTTTTATAAACATACAGCATAAATATGCGGTTCTATCTATTGTAAACGGTTATAATAATGTCAAAGTTTACACCGGCACGCAGCTGCAGGATCAGGTTTTGTTTCATCTGAACCAGTATGATAATGGCAATTTGATTGTTCAGATATTTTGGGGATTATGGCTGTTTCCTTTTGGGTATTTGGTTTTTAAATCAGGAATTATTCCTAAGTTTTTGGGTGTTCTTTTAATCTTGGGTTGCTTTAGTTATCTGATTAACTTTTTAGGGTTTTCTTTATGGTCTAATTATTCAGATTTAGGGATTTCATCTTTTGTACAACTACCGGCAACTCTCGGAGAAATAGGAACCTGTTTGTGGCTATTAATAATGGGAGCAAAGGAAAAACAATCCGTAACGCCATTAGAAGCTTTAAATAATTAAATGCATAACTATTATTAAACCCTTTGGGTACAATTAATTTTAACACTTAGAGCCATAGTTAACAAAGATTAGAAAAGACGTTTTACTTTAAATAAAACACATAGGGCTATGTGAAGAAATTGCGATTTTCTTGAAATACCTCAAATTGATAATTCTAAATCTATGTGTTAAATAGCATTTAGCTGAATTACAGTTAACGGGTTTGTTATTATTTATTCAGATAAGAATTTAATACAGTACTCAAATCAAAATAATGCATTTGCTGTGGTACATTCAGAATTGGTTTGCGAGTCAAAGATTCGTTAGTTAAATAATAATGTAAACCATCTTTCGTAGCGATTCCTTCTATCTGATGAAAAGGGAGTTTAAGCGCTATTTTTCTTTTATTTCCGCTAGAGAAATGATGGTCTTTAAAATCGTATAAAAGGTATAAAAAGGTTTTTCCGGTTTTAGAATAACCACAAAGGGCGACCAGTTTTTTGGACTCTAAATAAGTGGCGCCCGTTACTAAACCTTTTGTATCAATACTTTCTTTGTATTGGGCAATATGATTTCCGGGTTGGTTTGACAATGCATAAATGTGGGTTTTAGAGGAGCCCCATTGTTTAGAAAATAAATAAATACTGTCTTTAGATACTATAAACGCTTCACAGTCAAAATTGGTTGTATTCCCTTTCTGTGGTTTGAAATCTCTTTGATCGGAATACGAAAAGGAAATAGTGTCTATAGTGGGGTTTCCTTCTCTGAAGCCTCTTTTTTCGATTTTCAAAATATGGAGATCGTTTCGGTTTCCGTGCAAATTATTTCCAAAATCACCCAGATATAAATGGGTGCTGTCTTGCGAAATTTCTTCCCAGTCTTGATTAACTACAGGTTTAAGAACAACTTTTTTTCTGATTTTTCCTAAAGTATCTAATCCATAGAGGGTCGTATCGTGATCGTCATTGTGTGTCCATAATAAGTTGTCGAATGCAATTAGTCCTGAGGTTTCTTTTATAGAATCACTTAATCTAATGGAGTATTCTGGTTTTATTTTTAAATTTTGATACAAACAACTTCCGTCATTTAATGTGGCAGACGGATTGTAATTTTTAGAAAGAGGATCTGTACAACCTGAAACTTGACCATATGTTGATGATAGGATTAAGAAAAATAAGGAAAATGTTTTTATCATTGCGCAAACTTTAGGATCAGGTCAGCTAAAAGTAAAAAATAAAAGAACAGTATAAAAATAATTTAAAGGACTGGTCTTGGATCAGGAAGTAAGATAAGAAGCAGTTTTTTTGGACACCTATTTAAAATCAATGTTTTAAGAAGCGGAAAGTAGCTCGCTTTTTTTGACTGATTACGGACAGCAGTTCAATGATTATTAATTAAAACTATGCGGATATTAACGCATTGTGATTTTAGATGTTTAATTTTATAATTTCTGGCTAGATTTGTAGTATAAGTTTTAAAGTATGCTTTTAGAGAGAGTAGCTGATTGTTAAATTTTAAAATGACGGTTGCTTTAGAATAGAAGACAGTTGATATAAAGAAGAACAGAAACAATATTCAATGCCGTTGAAAACCTTTTTGCAAGAACCAAGCTATGTGATAGCTCTTGCTCGAGTAGTTTTTTTAAGTCGTTGTAATACGCTTTCTATTCACATTACAATTAAACAGATTAATATAACGAACATCTTGAATTATATAATTAAAATGGTACTTTGCGCTAGTAAAATTTTATTAAGTTTAGATTCAAAACGATTAAGCTTGATCCCTCAAATATGACAATTTCACAAAAGATCTCCAATTACCGTATTTCCCGTTATTTCAAACTTTTGTTTGTCTTTTTTGATATCTTATTATTAAATGCGGCAATCAATCTTTCAGCCTTGGCGCGATTTGGAAATTTAGAGGAGCTTTCTTCAAAAGAAGAGAGGGCTATTGTTTTGCTGATGAATTTAATCTGGATCGGTTTGTTGCTTTATAGAGACTCTTATCGAATGGTGCGAATTGAACGCATAGAATCGATACTAAGAAGGACAATAAACAAAATCCTCATTCATGCTGCAATAGTTTCCATTTTTGTTGTCTTCCTGAAATACGAAGATGTTTCAAGACTTCGGCTGTTGTTCTTTTATTTATTTTTCTTTTTTATCATAATGATCTTCCGTTATATACTGATGAAAATTTTAAAGAAAATCAGAGCCAATGGTTATAACTTTCAAAAAGTGATTATTGTTGGTGCCAATGATACCGGAGAAAGAATGCGTAAAATATTAGCCAAGGATTTAACTTATGGGTATCGATTTTTAGGTTTTTTTGATGATAGAACGGCCGTTTCGTCTACTATTTCAGGCCCTTTTTTAGGAGAGTTTGATAGTATTCAGGATTTTATTGTCAAAGAAAAAGTGGATGAAATGTATGTAGCACTTCACATCGATAAAGTGGAAATAATTAATAAACTCATCAAAATTTGCGAGCAGAATATGATTCGGATCAAGTTTATTCCCGATTTTCAATTGTACACAAAATCAAGTAAAGTTGAGGTGGTCTTCTATGAAAACACACCTGTTCTCATGTTTCGTCCTGAACCTTTAGAATTTGCTTCAAACAGACTTGTTAAAAAAGTATTTGATATTTGTTTCTCGCTAGCCGTTATTGTATTGATTTTTCCATGGCTTTTGCCAATCGTAGCGCTGATTATAAAAATAGAATCACCCGGACCGATTTTTTTTAAGCAAGAGCGTTCAGGAAGAGACAATCAAACTTTTATGTGTTTTAAGTTCAGAAGTATGTATGTCAATGATTTGGCACACGATAAACAAGCAGGAAAGGGAGATAGCAGGATTACAAGGTTTGGTGCTTTTATTCGGAAAACAAGTGTTGATGAATTGCCACAGTTTTTTAATGTTTTTTTAGGCGATATGTCCGTTGTTGGTCCAAGACCGCACATGGTAAATCTGGCGAAAGAATACAGTGAACTGATCAATAATTACTTAGTAAGACAATACGCAAAACCCGGAATTACAGGTTGGGCACAAGTTAATGGGTATCGTGGCGAAACAAAAGAACTTATCGATATGGAAAACAGAGTCGAGTATGACATTTGGTATATCGAAAACTGGAGTTTATTATTGGATATGAAAATTATCGTCAGAACGATTATTAATGTTTTTAATGGAGAAGAGAACGCTTATTAATTAGAACCTAAAAAATTGATTGTTCGAGATAACTTCCTTTAGAGCAGTAATGTCTCGCACTTTTACCTTTTTGTAAAATTCCTTAATATGGGTATGGTGATGCACATCAGATCCCACAAAATTATACATTCCTCTTTTTAACAACTCTTCTGTGATTTGGGTAATTTCACTACCATAATAGCCAACAGCAGCCAGTAAATTTAGTTGAAACAAACAACCGGTTTTCTTTAGTTTTTCGTATTCTTTGAAGTTTTTATGATAATACAGATATCTTTCCGGATGTGCTAAAATGGGCGTATAACCTGCGACCCGTAAGTCAAAAAGTATTTTATGCAATTGTATAGGTGGACTGATATAGGATATCTCTATCAGCACATAATTGTCTTTTAAGGTCAGTAGTTTTTCAGATTTAAAATGATGCTCAAACCAATCATCAACGAAATACTCCGCTGCAGCCTGAAATGGAATTTTAATGCTGTTTTCTTCTAAGGCAAGTGCTGCTTGTTTTTGATTTGCAGTAATAGATTGAAAAGAATTATCCCAAATATGATGTTTGATATGTGGCGTTGTAATAAATTGAGAAATTCCAACTTCCTGAAACCCTTTGGTAAGTTCGATCGTTTCGGTTATAGTTTTGGCGCCATCATCGATTCCCGGTAGTAAATGGGAATGAATATCGACGTAGTTTTCCGAAAGAAGATCCTTTAGAAACGGTTTTGATTTTAAAAATGATAACATGCGGCAAAAGTAAAAAAAAAGAGGTGTTTTTAGAGAATTTGTTAAATGGAATTTTAAGCCCCAAAATTAAGGCAATAATCTAAGTTATCATTTTAGATTTATAGTATATTTGGCGGTGTTAAAAGTGCAAGAATTTATGAAAATAAAAGAAAATTTATACAATCAAAGGATTATTTCGATAGATGCTTTACGTGGAATCACCATTTTTGTAATGATTTTTGTCAATGAACTGGCAAGCGTTAAAAATGTGCCACAATGGATGAAGCACATGCCCGCAGATGCAGATGCCATGACCTTTGTTGATTTAGTTTTTCCGGCATTTTTATTTATCGTCGGAATGTCGATTCCTTTTGCTTTTAATGCGCGATTAGTAAAAGGTGATAGTGCTAAAACGATTTGGACACATACTTTAAAAAGGGCTTTGGCTTTAATAATTATTGGTGTTTTTATGGTCAATGCAAGTGACGGTTACGACGCTGCAAAGATGATTATAACTCCAGCCTTTTGGGGACTTTTAGCGTTTACAATGCCAATTCCGATTTGGAATAAGTACGACAAAAATTTCCCGCTGTGGCTAAAAAACACCTTGCAATATGGTGGAATAGCCGTGTTAGTGACACTCTATTTTCTATACGTTCAGAACACCGGAGCAATAGGGATGACTCCACAATGGTGGGGAATTTTAGGCTTAATCGGATGGGCGTATCTGCTAACAGTAGTTTATTATTGGTTGGTTTCAGGGAAATTAGGAGCAATGATTTTGTTTTTGATTGTTTGTGTTGTCGCTAATTCAATTAATCTAATACCGGAATCAGCACTTCATCAAAACTCGTGGTTTAGTTTTATTGCAGGACATTTAACGCATGCTTCGCTGGTAGCGGCAGGTGTGGTTATTTCGTTACTGTTTTTTGATCGAAAAGTAGCGCCAAAAGTAAATTGGGCTGTGATCGGTTTTGCGGTTTTGTTTTTTGTAACCGGCTATTTGTTAAGACCCTATTTCGGGATCTCAAAAATAAAAGGAACTCCATCGTGGACTATGTTTTCAGCAACAATTTGCACGGTGTTGTTCTATTTTCTTTATTGGTTAATGGAGATCAAAAAACAAACCAAATGGAGTAATTTCTTTATGCCCGCCGCTGCAAATCCTTTATTGATTTATATTTTACCGGGTGTTATTTACTATTTCAGTAAGGCTTTTAATCTGCATATAATTCCCGACTATTTTCGCGAAGGACTTCCCGGAATTATCTGGTCTTTAGTTTTTTCGACAATTATGTTACTGGTAATGAAAATCTGCAACAGATATAAGATTCAGTTACATCTGTGAAAGTTTTCAGTCTCAGTTTTCAGTCTCAGTTTCCGGTCCCAGTTTTCAGTCCCAGGTTAACCGCGACTGAAAACTGAGACTGCGACTTTTTTCACCCTTCAGCATAACTGCGACCGGGACTAAAAAACTCTCACCTCACGCGCTTAAAAGCAATCGCTCCGGTTCTTTTTTTATTGTCTATATAAGTGCCTTCAAGAGTATTGCCGTCTGCAGAAAGCGTCAGGGTATGGGTGCCTTGTGTTGCCCAGCCTTCAATCGGTAGTGTCACATCTACGGTATAGATTATGGTATTTCCGGTTCTTTTTCCGATGCCGCTTTCTGTAAATTTTTGTCCTTTCCATTCTAAATAATGAGAAAAAATGACTTTTCCATTTTGTTCTGTGATAATGGCCACAGCATTCTGAACGCCTGAATTGATGTCTTCCCAAACACCGTTTATATTTGTTTTTACCGGAATAGTTTTTTCCTGGCTGAAGCCGAAATTTGAAAACACCAAGAAGAAGAAAAGAAAGAGCTGAATTTTGTTTTTCATATTGATTTTAGTTTTGAAGGATAACCGATTTTATTTCCAGAACAGATCCCGTTACCGGATTGTAATTCACAAAATTGAATTTGCAAAGATTGTGTATGTCTAAAAGTTTTCCGTTCGGCAAGCCATCTTGTTTAAAATGGGGCCACGGAATTTTCAAGGTTGTAAATTTACTCGGAGTTGCAGGTAAATCAACTCTCGGGTGTGAACCTCCATGTATGCAACCCGTTCCTTCCTCGTTTCCTTCGCGAGCCTGCAATTTAATAAGTTGGGTGGATTTATAGGTAATGCTCACAAATTTAGAGTGATCCGATAAATTAGTCGCGGCACCATCATTGGAGTCGGATGCTGTGATCATCACATTCAATTCGATTTCCCCAACCGGACTGTCTTTGGCCGTTACGCGAAGAACCCCTTCTTTCTTCCGAATTTCGTTTAGAGTTGTCTGATTCTCTTCTGCCGGCCCCGCTATATACCAATCATTTTCTTTTACCAGATCCCGAGTATTTCTCTTGTTAGTAAAACCGGAAATAAAAAATAAAACAACAAGAAATGAAACTGGTAAACGAATCATGTTTTTAGTTTATTAGATAATTATTTTTAAAAGAAACAAGGATAATTCAAAAAGCCCAAAAATAAGTGATTTTCGTTAACAGTGATCTTTTCAATTAATACCCAGTTAAATGAACTTAAATAACTTATAGGATTTAAACAATTCCAAATATACTCTTCTGGAAAATATTCTCCCCGAATATATCTAATTTTATTAAGAAAACTTTAAATTTGTAAGAATCGATTCTTAAATTGCTTTTAATGAATAGTTTGAAAACAAAATCCCTCTTGTTTTTCTTTTTTTTGATGTCGGTTTGTTATTCGCAAAATGACAGTACCGCTGTGGAAAAGAAAGACATTCGGGATGTTCTCTATAAGCTCTTCAATAAAAATGATTCTGTTAAAAAAAGTAAAGACAAAAAATTGGCTTTCTCTTTATTACCCGTTCCTGTTGATGCCAATTCAAGTACGGGATTGGTGGTTTCTTTTTTGACGAGTTTTTATCTGGGCGACGATCATGAAAAAACCAAAATGTCACAAGTTACTTTTTCGCCCTATTTCAGTTTCTCCAATCAGTATGTTTTTCCGATTCAGACTTATATTTATACCAAAGATGATAAATGGAATTTTATAGGCGATTATCGGTATCTGATTTATCCCCAGCTCACTTATGGTTTAGGAGAGCACAATGCCAAAGAAGAAATGTCAACTTTAGATTATCAGCAGTGGCGTTTTTATCAATTTGCCAACCGCAAGGTCGTTGGTAATTTCCGAATGGGATTAGGGTTGTTATTCGATAATTATCAGAATCTTTCCGAGGAGTCTTATATCGAAGAAGAAACGGATTACTCGAAATATATGAAGGGTGATTTTTCTAATGAAACTTCATTCGGATATGCTTTTCAGGGATTGTACGATTCCAGAAAGAATACCATTAATCCCGAGCAGGGTTTATATGTTGAAGCAGATCTAAGGATCAATACAAGCGGAGTAGAAGGGGATAAGTGGAGGTCTTTGTATGTTGATGCCAGAAAGTACCATTCGTTCAGCAAGACCAAGCACAGGGTTTGGGCTTCAAGAGCCTTTTATTGGTCAACTTTTGGTGGAAAACCCCATTATCTCGATTTGCCTAGTATTGGCTGGGATCGTGAAGGAAAAACAGGACGTGGTTTTACCAAAAACAGATACAGAAGTAATGCGCTGCTCTATTTTGAAAGTGAATACAGAACCGATATAACCAAAAACGGATTTATTGGCGCGGTGTTTTTTGCCAATGTTTCTTCCGTTTCGAAATTGGATACCTATCAATTCGCCAAATGGAATCCGGCCGTCGGGACAGGATTGCGGATTAAATGGAACAAACAAAACAGCAGTAATTTAGTTTTAGATTTTGGAGTCAGTAAAAACGATTGGTCATTGCGACTGGGATTGGCTGAAAATTTCTAACTTTCGCAAAAATCTATATTTTTTCTTTTCATGCAATTATCAGTTATTATTCTCAATTATAATGTCCGTTATTTTCTGGAACAATGCGTTTTAAGTGTTCAAAATGCTATCTCCACTCTTGATGCCGAAATTATAGTAATAGATAATAATTCGTCAGATGACAGCTGTTTGATGATGAAAGAGCGATTTCCTACTGTGAAATTAATTGAGAACAAAGAGAATTTCGGTTTTCCGAAAGGAAATAATATTGGAGTGGCACAAGCACAGGGGAAATACATTTGTATTCTCAACCCCGATACAATTGTAGCGGAAGATAGTTTTGTTAAAATTTTGGCTTTCGCCGAAGAACAAATCAATTTAGGAATTGCAGGTTGTAAATTGATTGACGGAACAGGTAATTTTTTACCTGAAAGTAAACGTGGAATCCCAACACCTTGGGTAGCTTTTACCAAGATTTTTGGTTTGTATAAAGTTTTTCCAAAATGGTCTCTTTTTAATCAATATTACGCACAACATATTTCAGAAAATGAAACCGGAAAAGTGACTATTCTGGTAGGTGCTTTTATGTTGATGAAAAGAGATTTGTACCTTGATTTGAAAGGTTTCGATGAAGCTTGTTTTATGTACGCAGACGATATTGATCTCTCGTATCGGGCTTTGTTAAAGGGAAAAGAAAACTATTATTTTCACGACACAACAGTACTGCATTACAAGGGTGAGAGTACTGTGAAAGACGAAAAATACATGAAACATTTCCAGGAAGCTATGACGTTTTTTTACCAAAAACATTTTAAGAAATCGTTGTTTTTTTCTGTTTTCATAAAAATGGGAATTCTCTTTTTTTCATTTGTTAAAATGTTTCAGGGAAAATCAAAAGTCAAACCGGGACCGGAAAGTTATGTTTTGTATTCTTCAGATATAAATTTGTCTGAAAAATTGTCTGTTATTTTGAAAAATAAAGTCGATATATTCGATTTCAAAAAAGAAAAAATGGTAAATTCGTGGCAGGTTTTGAAGGGTAAAAGAGTGGAGATTATTTTAGATAATCAGCATGTTTCATTTAGAAATTGTATCAAAATCATAGAAACTATTAAAGATAAGCGTATTACTTTTAAGATTTTCCCCAAAAATGCAAATTTTATTATTGGAAGCAATTCCAGAAATGAAAGGGGGCAAATTATAAAAATCAAGTAAAAAATTATATTAAATGTAATTTATATATAAAATATTCAGTAATTTCGCAATCGGAAAATCAAAATCACCCTTGAGGTTAACAATATGGCAAGATTTGAATTAAAGCTTCCTAAAATGGGAGAAAGTGTAGCTGAAGCAACTATTACAAACTGGTTGAAAGAGGTTGGAGACAAAATTGAAGCTGACGAAGCGGTACTGGAAATAGCAACTGACAAGGTTGATAGTGAAGTGCCGAGTGAAGTAACTGGGATTTTAGTCGAAAGATTATTTGGCAAAGATGATTTAGTTCAGGTAGGACAGGTAATTGCAATTATCGAAACTGAAGGTGGTGTTGAAACAGCATCGTCGTTTTTGGTAGATAAAATTGCAGACGAAGAATCAACTCCTGCTGAGGCAACTGAAATCGAAAAAACGATTGAAGGAGCTAAAGAGGCGGTTGCTGCTCCTCAGGATTTTTCGACATCAGAAAAATTCTTTTCCCCACTTGTAAAAAACATTGCAAAAGAAGAAGGTGTTTCTGTTGCTGAACTGGATAGTATTCAGGGTTCAGGAAAAGACGGACGTGTTACAAAAGAAGATATTCTTAAGTATATAAGTGATCGCAAAGCGGGTGCAGTAGCTGCTCCAAAAGCGGTTGTTGAAACGGTTAAAGAAGTTGCGGCTCCAAAAGCGGCAGAACCAGTGGTTCAGAAAAGTCAACAAGCAGTTCCTGTTTCTGTAAATGGAGGTGATGAAATCATCGAAATGGACAGAATGCGTAAATTGATTTCAGGTTATATGGTGGCTTCCGTGCAGACTTCGGCTCACGTACAATCCTTTATTGAAGTTGATGTAACGAATATCGTAAAATGGAGAGATAAAGTTAAAACCGCTTTTGAGAAAAGAGAAGGCGAGAAACTTACTTTTACTCCAATTATGATGGAAGCGGTTGCGAAAGCATTAAAAGATTTCCCTGGAATGAATATCTCTGTTGATGGTGATTATATCATTAAAAAGAAAAATATAAATTTAGGAATGGCTGCGGCTTTACCAAACGGAAATTTAATTGTACCGGTTATTAAAAATGCGGATCAATTAAATCTTGTTGGAATGGCAAAAGCGGTTAATGATCTTGGTGGTCGTGCAAAAGCAGGAAAACTAAAACCGGACGACACGCAAGGAGGAACTTACACGGTTACAAATGTGGGAACTTTTGGAAGTGTTTTCGGGACGCCAATAATCAATCAACCGCAAGTTGGAATTTTAGCTCTTGGAGCAATTCGTAAAGTGCCGGCAGTTATCGAAACTCCTGAAGGAGACTTTATTGGAATCCGTCAAAAAATGTTCTTGTCTCACTCTTACGATCATAGAGTTGTAGATGGTGCTTTAGGTGGAAGTTTTGTAAAAAGAGTGGCAGAATATTTAGAAGCATTTGATGTAAACAGAGATTTCTAAAAGTAGCTGTTTGATATATAAAAAGCCCTTTCGACATTTAAACGTTGAAAGGGTTTTTCTTTTGGCTTTAGTGTTAAAGTCAAAGTGGGAATTGGGAACTTTATGAAAAAAAGAAGTGAAATTCAGCTTTAAAAATTATATTTGTAAACTTATAAAATTCAAAAATGGAACTCAAACTCAATAAACCAATTTGTTTTTTCGATCTTGAAACGACAGGTATTGATATCGGAAAAGACAGAATAGTAGAAATTTCAATATTCAAAGTTTTTCCAAACGGAAATAAAGAAAGTAAAACTTGGTTAGTGAATCCTACAATTCCGATTCCGCCTCAAACTACTGCTGTTCATGGAATAACAGATGAGAAGGTTGCGAATGAGCCTACTTTTAATGAGCTTGCTCAGCAGGTTTATACGATGATTAAAGACAGTGATTTGGGTGGGTTTAATTCAGATCGTTTTGATATTCCGCTATTGGCTGAAGAGTTGCTTCGTGCCGGAGTTGATTTTGATATGAAAAATAAAGTTTCTGTAGATGTGCAGACTATTTTTCACAAGATGGAAGAGCGTACTTTAAGTGCTGCATTGAAGTTTTATTGTGGAAAAAGCTTAGAAAACGCACACTCAGCGGAAGCAGATACCATGGCAACGTATGAAATTTTAAAAGCACAATTAGATCGTTATCCGGAATTGGAGAATGATATGAAAGTGTTGTCGGAATTTACAACCCGAAAAAAAATTGCTGATTTTGCCGGAATGATTGCTTTTGATAAAGACAATGAAGAAGTTTTTACTTTCGGAAAGCACAAAGGTGCGAAAGTAGAGAAAGTGTTAGAAACAGAGCCCGGATATTTTAGCTGGATTCAAAATGCGGATTTCCCATTATATACCAAAAAGGTCTTAACAGCTATTAAACTAAGAAGATTAAATACGAAGTAAGGTTCTGAGAGGCTAAGATTCTGAGTTTCTGAGTTTTTTGCGACTTATGTTCTTATTTGTTTAGAGCTTCAGAACCTTAGTGACTTAGAGTCTGTAAAAAAAGAAATTTATCTGTATAGGTAAAAGTTAGATCATATATTACAAAATAAGATTCTGAGAATCTAAGGTTTTAAAATCCTGAGTTTTTAGGCTCATTTTCTTAGCAACTTAGCAGCTTGGTAAACTTAGTAACTTAAAAAAAAGAATGAAAATCATCTGTATCGGTAGAAATTATACCAATCATATTGAAGAGTTAAAAAACGAAAGACCAACAGAACCTGTTGTTTTTATGAAACCGGATTCGGCTGTTTTGTTAAAGCAACATCCGTTTGTGATTCCGGAATTTTCCGAAGAAATTCATCACGAAATAGAGATAATCGTTAAAATTAATAAAGTTGGAAAGTATATAGAGCCAAAATTTGCTCATAAGTACTATGATGAAATTAGTGTAGGTATTGATTTTACGGCCAGAGATTTACAAGAGAAATTGAAAGCAAAAGGACTGCCTTGGGAGAAAGCAAAAGCGTTTGATGGCTCTGCTGTCATTGGTGATTTTTTGCCTAAAACTGATTTTGTTTCTATGGAAAATCTTACTTTTGAATTAACAAATAATTCTAAGACGGTTCAAAAAGGAAATACAAGCTTTATGCTTTGGAAAATTGATGAGCTGGTTGCGTATGTGTCACAGTATTTTACATTAAAAATTGGCGACATTATTTTTACAGGAACGCCCGAAGGTGTTGCTGCTGTAAAACCAAACGACGTTTTAGAAGGCTTTTTGGAAGATAAAAAACTATTTAGAATACAAGTAAAATAATGGCTTTAAAGTATAACCTTTCGAAAGTTTATGCGCTTTCAGACAATGATCCTGAATTCGTAAACGAAATTCTAAAACTATTTGTTACGGAAGTCCCTGAAGATTTGAAACAAATTAAAGAAGGGATTAAAAAGAAAGATCATAAGTACGCTTATTCTTATGCGCATAAGATTAAACCAACATTAGATTTAATGGGGTTGAATATGGCATTTGAAGAAATTCTTCAAGTAGAAGCCTGGACAAAAGCCGAAGGCAAGAAAAAAGAAATCATCGAAACTTTCAAAAGTATCAGAGAGCAGGTAAAAGATGCAGTCAAAGAAATTAAAAAAGACTTTGACCTGTAAAATTTTGGCTTAGCCTGAATTTGTTCTTTCTGTGTTTGTAACTTAAAATTAAAAATTAAAGTCGGATTATATGCTGGCTTTTTTTGTTTTTGAAATTTTGGATTAATCAAGTGTTTCTTTTGTAGTGAAAGAGCACTTTTTCTGCTTCTTACGTTAATTTTTTCTTTTAATACTAACTGAATCACAATAAATAAAAACAGCATTTATATGAAGGCTACGATTATAACCATTGGGGATGAAATATTAATTGGTCAGATCATTGATACCAATTCGGGTTTTATTGCTAAATCATTAGACAGAATTGGCGTAGAAGTCACAGAAATGATTTCGATAAGTGATGACAAAAAGCATATTCTGGACACCTTTGCGCAACTGCAAAACAAAGTCGATGTTGTAATCGTAACAGGTGGTTTGGGACCAACAAAAGATGATGTAACCAAAAAAACATTTTGCGAATATTTTGATGATGAGCTAGTTGTGAATCCTGAAGTATTGGCTCATGTAACGGAATTGATTGAAGGTTTTTACAAGCGTCCTATTTCGCAATTGAATAAAGATCAGGCTTTGGTACCTTCAACCTGTACCGTTTTGCCTAATAAAGTGGGTACAGCACCGGGCATGTGGATGAAGAAAGAAAACACCGTATTTATTTCGCTTCCGGGAGTTCCGTATGAGATGAAGTATTTAGTCGAGAATGAAATAGTTCCCAAGATTGTTCGCGAATATAAACGTCCCTATATTATTCATAAAACAATTTTGACCTACGGTCAGGGAGAGAGTTTAGTCGCGGAACGTATTGAAGATTGGGAAAATAATTTACCTGATTTTATTAAACTGGCCTATTTGCCAAATCCCGGGAGAGTGCGTTTGCGTCTTTCGGCACGAGGTACGGATAAAGAGGTTCTTGAAGCGGCATTAGAGGATAATATAAAGGCTTTAGACGCTATAATTCATGATATTATAGTTGGCTATGAAGAAAATGAAACAATAGAGTCTGTAGTCGGTAAATTGCTTAAAAAAGAAAATAAAACCATTGCTACAGCAGAAAGTTTTACCGGAGGGAAAATAGCGTCGATTTTGTCGGCCGTTCCCGGGGCTTCAAAGTATTTTATGGGGAGTGTTGTTTCGTATCATACTGATGTGAAGGTTAATGTTCTTGGTGTCTCGCGGGAATTAGTAGAGGAATTTTCGGTAGTAAGTAAAGAGGTGGCATCAGCTATGGCTTTGGGTGTAAAAGAGCTGCTTAAAACAGATTATGCAATTGCGACAACTGGTAACGCCGGACCGTCAAAAGGAGACTCGGATGCTGAAATTGGCACCGTTTTTATCGCTTTGGCTACTCCGGACGATATAATTGTCGAAGAGTTTAACTTTGGGCAACCCCGTGAAAAAGTGATAGATAGGGCGAGTATTAAGAGTTTAGAAATATTACAGAAAGAAATTTTAAAAATTGTGCAATAATTTTTTGCTACAATGGTTTATTTTTCTTTTCTTTGCACCCTGATTTTGAATAACGATAAAAGTAAAGTATAATGTCAAGAGTTTGTGACCTTACAGGTAAAAGAGCGATGGTAGGAAATAACGTTTCTCACGCTATGAACAAAACTAAGAGAAAGTTTTCTGTAAACTTAGTTAAAAAGCGTTTTTATCTTCCAGAAGAAGATAGATGGATTACTCTTAGAGTAGCAGCATCTACGATAAAAACAATTAATAAAAATGGAATCACTGCTGTTTTGAAAAAAGCACAGTCAGAAGGATTTATCAAATAATCTTTTCCTAAATAAATATATAGCAAGATGGCAAAGAAAGGTAATAGAATCCAGGTAATTTTAGAATGCACGGAACACAAGACTTCTGGTGTTTCAGGTACTTCTAGATATATAACAACTAAGAACAAGAAAAATACTCCGGATAGACTTGAGATTAAGAAATTTAATCCAATCTTGAAACGTGTAACTGTTCATAAAGAAATTAAATAATTAAGTCATGGCAAAGAAAACCGTAGCATCGTTACAGACAGCTTCTAAGAGATTATCAAAAGCAATTAAAATGATAAAATCTCCTAAAACTGGTGCATATACATTCGTAGAATCTATTATGGCTCCTGAAGAAGTTGATAATTTCTTGAAAAAGAAATAATAACATACACAGTATATAGAAAAGCTACTTTCATTCGGAAGTAGCTTTTTTATTTTTTATATTTGTCTAAAATTTTATAGAAGTGAGTAGTATTGCACTTTTAAAAAGGTTTCCGATCTCTTCTTTAGTAATGGATGAGGTAGTGGTAAAGCCGGTGAATACTAAAATCTCTTCTGTGTATCTTAAGATTATTTAGATCCTCAAAAAATCAGCTAATCTGAAAAACTAACAACAAATAACAAATGAGTTTTTTTAAAAAATTATTCTCTAGTGAAAAGAAAGAGACTTTAGACAAGGGTCTTGAAAAATCAAAAAGTACTTTTTTTTCAAAGTTAAGCAAAGCCGTTGCCGGAAAATCTAAAGTTGATGATGCTGTTTTAGATGATCTGGAGGAAATTCTGGTAGCTTCTGATGTTGGTGTAAATACAACGTTGAAAATAATTTCAAGAATTGAAAAACGAGTTGCTGATGACAAATATTTAGGAACCGAAGAGTTGAATCAAATTCTTCGCGAAGAAATAGGTGGTTTGTTGTCTGAAACCAATAGAGGTGAAGCTACTGAGTTTGAAATTCCAAAGGATAAAAAACCTTACGTTTTGATGGTGGTTGGTGTTAATGGAGTTGGTAAAACAACGACTATTGGTAAATTGGCTTATCAGTTTAAAAAAGCCGGTTACAAAGTTGTTTTAGGAGCTGCAGATACATTTAGAGCCGCTGCTATTGATCAATTGCAGGTATGGGCAGATCGAGTAGATGTGCCAATCGTGAGACAAAACATGGGAAGTGATCCTGCTTCTGTTGCTTTTGATACTTTGCAGTCTGCCGTAGCTCAAAATGCCGATGTTGTTATTATTGATACAGCGGGACGTCTTCATAATAAAGTCAATTTAATGAACGAGCTGACCAAAGTAAAACGTGTCATGCAGAAAGTAGTAGAAGACGCTCCTCATGATGTACTTTTGGTTTTAGATGGTTCAACCGGTCAAAATGCTTTTGAGCAGGCAAAACAGTTTACTGCCGCTACAGAAGTGACTTCACTTGCCGTAACTAAATTAGACGGAACTGCTAAAGGTGGTGTTGTGATTGGTATTTCAGATCAATTTCAGATTCCTGTAAAATACATTGGTGTTGGTGAAGGTATTGAAGATCTTCAGGTCTTTAATAAATATGAATTTGTAGATAGTTTTTTTAAATAATAGCAGAATGAGTTTTTCTTCTTTAAAAAATATAACGCCTGTTGCTTTCTATTTCGCAAGCGTTGTAAGTTTTGTATTAGCGAATGTTTTAAAAGATAAAAGTTTATCGTTTTATTACGTCTTATTGGTTCTTGGTTTAGGATTCTTCTTTATGGGAATGCTAAAAAGAATCCGTACTAAAAAATAGTTAGAGATACAAAGCATTAATTTTCTCCCATAAAGTTTTGTCAAAATCAGATAAGGCTAAGTTGACATTGTCTGCCGCGTCCCCCATTCTGATTACAACCATATTTTTGCTTGGTACGACATATATTTTTTGGTCGTTTTTACCTAAGGCCATAAACATATCATTTGGAGCTGTTGGAATTATACTTCCTGGAAAGGTAAGCTGTGATTGTGGTAAATGGTAATTTGCTTTGCCGTTTAACCACCATAAGTAACCGTATCCTAAATTGATCGCTTGTGAAGTGTTTGTGGCCTCTGTGAAGTAGTTTTCATTTAGAATCACATCGTTGTTCCATTTGCCTTTGTTGAGCATTAAAAGTCCAAAGCGTGCCATGCTTCTTGTGGTACTCGTATATACGCTGTTAGGGCCAAGTTGAACCCAGTTGCCATTCATGCCGATTTTATCTCTTAATTTACTGTTGAAATAATTTTGCCAGGTTTGACCGCTTGCCTGCGCCACAACATCCTGTAATTTTACATATACATTATGATACGCCCATCGTTTTCCTGCGTCGGCTTTGTAAATTAAACTGGCAGGATCTACATTGTCAGAGCTGTCGTCAAGTCCCGATGTCATGGTTAGTAAATGTTTACAGGTTATGGCGTCTTCCTGCGCGGCTGTTTCGCTTGTCCAACCCGTGCCGATGTATTGTGAGACTTTATTGTTAATATTGATCAGACCCTCTTGTTGTGCGATTCCCGTGATGGTTGCTGTTAATGTCTTTCCTGCACTTGCCCAATACCAGTTGGTGGTGGCAGTGTGGTCATTGAAATAGTGCTCTAAAACAATTCGCCCATTTACTAAAAGAATAAAAGATTTGGAGTTCTTTAATTCTAAATAATCTAAAAGAGGCTGTACTGCATTTTGATTCCATTTGAGGTCTGAGACCGATTGTGTTTCCCAGATAGTTCCTGTTAATGGAGGGAAATACATATTTTGTGCAGGTGTAGATGCTGTATCGGAGGACTCTTTACTACAACTGATAAAGCTTAAGAATATCAGGAGTTTAAAAATGGCTTTGGTCATGTTTTTAGGTTTTGGTTTGGAGTTTGACTTAAAATTAGCAAAATAGTTTAATGGGTTTTGTGTATTTTTATTTCTTTTGAATCTTTATAAAGTTAACTTTGTAGTTCACGGATTTTCTTTTGAATGCAGGACCGGTGTCGGATTAAAAACAGGCTCTTCTGTTAATTATAGTCCCAAGGCAGCAAGAATGGGAACAATTGAATTTTTTAATTAATTTAGAATATGAAAAACACTTTTATGATTTTGGTTTTGTCTCTTTTGTTTGTGGGATGCAAACAGGATATTAAACCGGCAGATATTGCGAAGTTAAATGGTTATTGGGAAATTACTAAAGTGGTTTTTGATAAAGGTGAAATAAAGGATTTTAAAATGAATGAAACTTTTGATTTCTTTAAAATTGAAAAGAATAACAAAGGAGTACGAACAAAAGTAGCACCGCAACTCGATGGTACTTTTTTGTCTACAGATACATTTGAAGATGTTTCCGTTCGTTTTACCGATGATAAAGTTTATTTGGATTATAAAACAGATTATGCAAAGTGGAGCGAGGAATTACTAACGTTGTCTGATGATGAATTGGTGGTGAAAAATGCTGAGAATAAAGAGTATCATTATAAAAAAGCAGGACCAATAAATATCATAAACGATGGCAAAGAGACTAAATAACGAAAGTACGATTGGGGCTGTTTTAAAGCAGATCATTCAGGTAAACAAATTGCAACCCGGAATGGATCAGATTGATGTAAAGGAGGCCTGGAGACAGCTGATGGGGAATGGTGTTAATACCTATACCAGAAACGTCGTTTTAAAAAATGGTACTTTATATGTCGAGCTTGGGTCATCTGTTTTAAGAGATGAATTGAGTCACGGAAAGTCTAAAATCATCAGGATGATTAATGAAGAATTGGGTAGAGACGTGGTTAAAGACGTTATTTTACGTTAGGCTTTTTTGACCTTCAAAAGGAATTAGATTAGTAGACTTCGGTCTTAAAAATAAAAGTAACACTTCTGTTTTGGAAGTGTTTTTTTTATGATACATTTGACCGGTAAGTATTTTTTTAATAAATAAAAAAAAGTGCTTATTTAATTAATCAAAACCTAAAAAAACAAATTCTAAAAAATGAAAAAAGCATTACTTATTTTAACAGTGTTATGCACTTTAAACGGTTATTCACAAAAGAAAAAAGTGGCAGTTGTCGGTTTTTATACTGACAAAACAATTGATCTTTCTAGTCTGGGACTAAATGGTTTAGCCGCAATAGCGGACTTAGGAAGTGACCCGAATTTTAATCTTGCTCCTATTTTAGAGAAATATCACACTGCTTTTTTTGAGGTGTATTCTAAGAAATTTCCGTTTGATTTGATTCCTGAGAATGAAGTGACTCAAAAACAAGAGTATATTGATTTTACACCAAAATTTGCCAGAGAAGGTGATGCAGGAAAAACGATCATCAATTACCCTGGATACAAATATATTTACGAAGGTATGGCAGGTGAAGCCAATGAAGTTGGAACAGCTACCATCTTTAAAGAAGTTGCCGATGGTGTTTTGTTTACAGAAATCCATTTTTCTCTACAAAAAGGATTCGCTGTTGGTGGAACCGGAACAGTTAAAATGAGAGCGAATGTAAGACTTGCTTTGTACGATAAAAACGGTAAAAAAGTATTTGCATTCACCGAAGGAGAAAACTCTAAGAAAACGGGAGTTATTGTAGGCGGAATTCCTGTTTTAACGCCTGAGAAAGTACTACCAATGTGTGAAAGTGCATTAGAAGAACTGCTAAAAGATTTAGATGAAAAAGTGGCTAAAATCGTTAAAAAGACGGCTGATAATCTTTAATATTCTATAAGTTATATAAAAGCAAGAAACCACTCTTAAAAAAAAAGAGTGGTTTTTTTATGTGATTTTTGGATTGCTGTGGTGGGAATTACTAATTAAATACCCCAAAAAACAAACCTAACAGGTTTTAAAAACCTGTTAGGTTTAAGGAATTTTGCGACTCTGCGAGATTTTTAGTTCTTCACCTGAATTTGATTATAAAAAAATCCCGTTTCAAATTTGAAACGGGATTTCTTTTTTGTGATTTAAATCTGAAGTCTAACTTCAGAAATCTAAAATCTTTATTTAGAATTGCTCTCTTCCAGCAAAGTGGAATGCACCTTCGATTGCAGCATTTTCATCGCTGTCTGAACCGTGAACTGCATTTTCTCCAATAGAAGTAGCATATGCTTTACGAATAGTTCCTTCAGCAGCTTCAGCTGGATTTGTAGCTCCAATTAAAGTTCTGAAATCTTCTACTGCATTGTCTTTTTCTAAAATAGCAGCAACAATTGGTCCACGAGACATGAATTCAACTAATTCTCCGTAGAAAGGTCTTGCAGCGTGAACAGCATAAAATGCTTGAGCATCAGCTACAGTTAATTGAGTTAATTTTAATGAAACGATTTTGAAACCTCCGTCAGTAATCATTGCTAAAATGTTCCCGATGTGTCCGTTTGCAACAGCATCCGGCTTAATCATTGTAAAAGTTCTATTAGTTGCCATTTTTCTTGCGATTTTTAAATTTTGTGCAAAAATAGACTTTTTTATGAATTGATTTTAATTAATTCATAATTAAAACTTATTTAATTTCTGTAAAACGCTGATTTCATGAAAAGCCTATAAAGTCACAGCATTTCCCTAAAGCATACAAGTCATGTCAGTAAATAGATTTGAATCCTTTTTTAAGCCCCGGTTTAAATGAACTTACATGACTTATATGGTTAAAAAAACACACTAAACCTTAAAAATGAGTTTATTTTTGTAGAATAGCCATAAAATAAAAGTCCAGATTCCCACATAAACCAAAGCTCCGGCAAAAGAAGCCAGCATCGGATTACTGAAAAAAGGCGCGATTCCGTACTCATACAAATATTTCAGAAGATTGATCTTTTCTCCGGTTTTATGCGGATTTTCAAACTCCACCATCACCAAAGCCTGTGGAATAATCTGAGAAGTAAAAAACACAATCATCGGATTTACACCCCAGATTAAAAATAATTTGAATCCTTTTTGATAGGAAGCAATATCTATTACATAATATAAAATGGACAAAGTAGTGGTAGCCAGCCCTGTTGTGTACAAAACATAACTGCTTGTCCAAAGTGATTTGTTTATCGGGAAAACAAGATTCCAAATTTGACCTGCTATAATTAGTGCTATCCCTGCCAATGCCATTTTTTGTGCAATATCTTTTTTTGCAACCTTCAGTTGTAGTAATTGACCAATTAATAAACCAATAATACCATTTACAATTGATGGAATGGTACTTAACAATCCTTCCGGATCCCAGGTTACAGTGCCACGATACATATGACCTTTAAGAAGAATACCATCCAGCCAAGAAGCTAAATTGGTTCCTTTTTCCAGATTGGCTTCTCCAATTCCGGGAACGGGAATCAAGGTCATAACGGCCCAATAGCCAAATAAGAGAACAACTCCTGTTATGATTTGGGTTTTTTGGGTTGTTTTTAAATATAATAGAGAAATAACAAAATACACCACCGCAATTCGTTGCAGTACTCCGGGAAGACGTGCGTCGTGATAAGCCTCGATTCCACTATAAGCTAGAAAAAGATAAATAAGCAGGATAGAAAAGGCAAAGATGTTTTTTAGTTTAGAACTAAAATTACCCATTAAAGCATATCCAACGCCAATTGTAATGATCAATCTGCCAATAAGAAGAGGGATACCGGTAAGATCAAAGAGTTGTATTTTTCCAAAATAATTGAAGAAAATCCCTAAACATAACATTCGTAGCGAACGTACGAGAATTTTATTAAAAGTAGTGTCGTCGTATCTTTTGTCCGGCATCGCAAGCGGAACTGCAACTCCCATTATAAAAATAAAAAAAGGGAAAACTAAGTCCGTTAGGGTACAGCCATTCCATTCAGCATGCAAAAGGGGAGGGAAAACATTACCCCAATCTCCGGGGTTGTTGACAATTGTCATTAATAAAATAGTCAGTCCACGAAAGACATCTAGCGAAATTAAGCGTTCTTTTACCATTGGTTTTGGGTAAATTGGATTAGTTAATAAATTTTAAAAGTCGCTATTTGGTTTAGAAACACTAATTTCGGAATCAGGTGGTTATTTTATCCCGAAATTAGTGCCGTATAGTATGAAATTAGATCGTTATGATTGAAAAATCAGTTTCTAAAGGTCTTAATTTTTGAGTTAATAAAGGAATCAATTCGGCTCCTTTTTCTAAATAAAACTCAGAAAAATTGGCCTGACGTTCCTGCAAACTCTTATTAGGGAATAATTGATATTGTAAATCTTCGATCCGCTCTAATTGGTCGCTTAATTTTCTTTTTTGGGCTTTAAGCAGTCGTTTCTCTAAATTTTCCAAGCCCTTTTTTTGTTTTACTTCCTGAGCTTTTACGGCTCCTGTAAAAGACTGATCTGTTTTTTGAGCTAGTTCAAATAGATATTGAAATTGCTTCTCCAAAATTTCTTTTTGAGGGGTTAAGTCTATCGGGAATTCAGAAATTTTATAGGTGACAGCGTTAACTAGATCGGCTGGTTTAGTAAATAAATCTTTCCAGCTTAAACCCAGTTGATCGGCTTTTTTGGATTGTTTTTCGGTAGCTAATAAAACAGAATTTCGAACTAAAATTATTGGAAATGTTACGTCTACGGCCTCAAAGAAAGATTTTAATTCTAACCAATACGCAATTTCTCCACCTCCGCCTATGTAGCATAAGTTGGGTAAAATAATTTCCTGATACAAGGGACGCATAATTACATTAGGACTGAATTTCTCCGGATTACTTTCTGTTAATTTTAGAATTTCTTCCTTCGTAAAGGAGATTTTAGTATTGTTGACGATGTATTTATCGTTTTCAAAAACAATGCGTTCGCGCAAATGATCTTCAATATAGAATAAATTGATTTCACGCGGATTTACCTGAACGGTATACGCTTTCAGTTTTTCTATAGTTTCCTGAACCGCTTTAAAAGAAGTTTGTTTCGTTAATTCTTCTTGAATATAAGGAATGAAGGCACGTTTCAAATCGGCACTATCTGCATCTATAATCACCAGACCTTGATCAGCAAACAGCGCATTGGCTAAAAAACGTGTAGCATCAGCAAGCGTATTGTGTTTTAGATAAGCGTCTTCAAAGAGTTTTTTTAGCGTAGTTGCGTTTGTACTGGATCCTAATTCTAAAGCATAGATTTCGAAAAATTCAGCGAGACCTTCTGTTGAAAGTCTTCCTACCGGACCCGTACTTTCCTTATTCCATCTGAATTTTTTTCCTTTAAAATTAAAATAATTGATCTCTTCAAAATCATGATCTTCGGTCGCCATCCAGTAGATTGGGACGAAGTTATAGGTTGGGTACTTCGATTGTAATTCTTTGGTGAGATTTATGGTCGAAATAATTTTGTATAAAAAGTACAAAGGCCCGCTAAAAAGATTTAATTGATGCCCGGTTGTAACGGTAAACGTATTTTGATCTGCTAAAAGAGCAATGTTTTGTTTGGTCAGATCAGAAGTCGGAATAGCCGAATATTGTTCTTCTAAAACAGCAACCAAAGCAATCCTATTTTGATTGTTGAAATTCTGTTGTTTTTCAACGATTTGTTTTTCAAAGTTTTCCAGCGTTGGGAAATTATTGTAAAGCGGCTTCAGATCCGGTTTTTGTTCTAAATAATCATGTATCAATGTAGAGAAATATCCTGAGTTTTGGTAGCTGATACAGTCGGTTGGCATAGTTTTAGGTTTATTTTTGATAGCTGTAAATTTAATGAAAATATACAGTTAAAAACGGTTTTAACTATTGCTTAGGATTTGATTTTTTATTTTTGAATTAATGCCTTGTTAATCAGTGTGTTTTGTTTTTTTGTTGCGATCTGAAATTAGCCGTTTTAGTAAACAAAATGTTAATAGCGTGAAGAAGTATTGTTTTTAGCATAAACAGCAGAGAAAAATTAGACAAAGCGTTTCTTTATTTTTTATAAAGATTGTTGTTTTTCAGAGTTTGATATTGGTTAATAATGGAAAATTGTATTCTTTTTTTGAATCTGATTTTGTTAAAACTAGCCATACCAAATTTGTATAGAAAACATTTTTTAAAGCAGGAAAATTTGTTAAAATTGGTTCTCTTGTGCATGTAATTGTGATTAAAGTCGATTTTTTTAATGTTTTTAAGTATCTGTAAATCAGTGATTTTTAATTATTTTCAAAAATTTTTGTTAAAATAATTTGTTTATTAAGAAAATATTTCACAAAATTTGCCTCAGAAAATAAATCATTAACTATTAATAACGAAGACAATGTTTGTATTAAACTTTACCTCTCAAAACATCGCATCAGGATTAGATTCTGTTGGCATGTGTCTTCGTGGCTTTTCTCAATCCTAGCAAATCAATTTAAGATATAAGAGCAAGCCCGAAGGAAAATAACTTTCGGGCTTTTTTTTATTCTAGACTCTTCAAAAAATTCCCGATTACAAGAATTTAATTTATCTGTTTCAGATAAAATGCTATTGTCTTGTATTTTTTATACCGGACAGGAAATCTATAATCTATTTTTTTAATGGACAATTATCTTTTGGACGATTGCATTCAATGCACTCGTTTAAAAACTAAAAGACGAAAAAAAAGATTGGTTAAAGAGGATTTTGAAAAAGAACTTGTTCAATTATCAAAACGAAAAAGTGCCCTTTATTTGGCCATTAGAAATTTGCCTTTAATCGAATTGAAAGAGCCTTATCAAAAAGGCTGGGTTCGGTTTTTTGTAGTTCGTGTTGATGTTTTGCGCTCAGCCGACGGTGTATTTTATGAAAAGATACTAGCGAAAATTAACACTTTTCAGTTTTCTAGTCAAAAGGAATTCACCACGAGGAAAAAGCGTTTTGGAAAGAAAGCCGTTTATCCAAGAGAACAATTTGTGGCTAACATAAGCATCAGCGATTGGAATACGAACAAATTCGAATTAACTGATAAAGAAAAATCCTGTTTTACACTAATCGAAAAATGGTCTGAACTATACAATCGTTTTGTGAGGTATTACAAATTTAATGAACCCTGGAGGTTTGTATTTAAAATTGAGGTAAACATAATTACACATAAAAAAGCTGTTGACGCAGGACTTGAAAGTGAATTAAAGCTCATCGAAAATTACCTACAGAATCGGAATTTAGGATGGAAGATCTATAAAACGAGGAGCAAAGGAGACTACTATTATTGGAGCTTGGAAAAAGTAAAGCACAATAATGACTTAAAAACAACAAATCTGAATACGATATATGAAATGTATTTAGAAGAAAAACATATATAATGGGAAATAAATTATCCGGAAAAGACCTGATTAAAATAGGCTTTCCAAAAAATAACAGTATCAATATTGCTTTAGGGCAAATCAATCGATACAGAAAAAGAGAAAAAAAAGAAAGTATACTAACCGAAGCCAAAGAAGTTTTGTTGTTTCCTGAAAAGTTTGCAGGACACGGAACCTGGGGGAAAGTGGCTGAAGGATTAGTAAACCCGGTGCAAGTAAGAATGCATCAGCTCAATAATACAAGGGCTCCGTTTTCGATATTCGGAGAGAATGAAATCGACGAACAGGCCAAGTATCAGTTGTATGATGCTTTAAAATTACCGATTTCAGTAGCCGGAGCTCTAATGCCCGATGCGCATTCAGGTTACGGATTGCCAATTGGCGGTGTACTTGCAACAGACAATGCGGTTATTCCGTATGGGGTTGGTGTAGATATAGGCTGCCGAATGAGTTTGTCCATTTTTGATATTCCGGCTAGTTTTTTCAAAGGAAAAGAACATCAGTTACAGGCCATTTTAAAAGAAAATACCAAATTTGGAATGTATGAAACACATACGATAAGAGCCGATCATGAATTGTTTAGCCGAAGCGAGTTTCAGGATATTCCACTTTTGAAAAACCTTTTGACTAAAGCCTACAAACAATTGGGAACATCTGGTGGCGGAAATCATTTTGTTGAGTTTGGAATTGCAAAGATTACGAATCCGCTTAACGAATGGAAAATAGGTGTTGGGGAATATTTTGCAGTGTTATCGCACAGTGGTTCAAGAGGATTGGGTGCTAATATCGCCAAACATTATACGTATCTGGCTACTAAGCAATGTCCGTTGCCAAAAAATGTACAGCATTTGGCTTGGTTGGATTTGAATACACATGACGGTCAGGAATATTGGTTGGCTATGAATTTGGCCGGTGATTATGCTAAAGCCTGTCATGATGATATTCACCGCCGAATTGCAAAAGCGATAGGAAAACGTGTTGTTGTGACAATCGAAAACCACCACAATTTTGCGTGGAAAGAAATCGTAAATGGCAAAGAAGCCATCATACACCGTAAGGGAGCGACTCCGGCCAATGTTGGTGAACTGGGAATTATTCCGGGTTCGATGACGGCTCCGGGATTTATTGTTCAAGGCAAAGGAAATGCGGAGAGTTTAAATTCTGCTTCACATGGTGCGGGACGACTTTTTTCTCGTAGAAAATGCAAAGAATCATTCACGCAAAGTGAGATCAATAAAGTCTTGAAAGCAAATGACGTGAGTCTGATTGGTGGAAACATTGATGAAGCTCCAATGGCCTATAAAGACATTAATAAAGTAATGGCAAACCAAAACGAATTGGTTGATGTTCTCGGAACATTCACACCAAAAATCGTGAGAATGGACCGCTAAAAAAAAGATAAAAATTATGGAAAAAATAATTCAAATAACATCAGGGCGTGGCCCGGCTGAATGCAGCTGGGTTGTAGCTCAGGTTTTAAAAACTTTTATAGAAGAAGCAAAAGAGAAGAACATAAAAACAACAATGCTTCACAGAGAAATCGGAATTGAAAATGGAACCGTAGAAACAGCAACAGTTTTACTGGAAAGTAGCAACCTGAATGATTTTGTGAATTCGTGGGTGGGTACAATTCAATGGATTGGACAAAGTCAGTTTAGGAAATTGCACAAGCGTAAAAACTGGTTTATCGGCATCTTTGAAATGGAGAAATCAACGGCAACCGAGATTTCCGAGAATGACATTCAATACCAAGCTATGAGAAGTTCAGGTGCCGGAGGACAGCATGTAAACAAAGTAAGTTCGGCCGTAAGAGCAACTCATGTCCCAACCGGAATCAGTGTGGTTTCGATGGACTCCCGTTCACAACATCAGAATAAAAAACTGGCAACGGAAAGGTTATTGCAAAAATTTAAAGAAGAAACGGTAAAACAGTTTAAAGCCGAATTTCAGGCGCAATGGATGAACCAGCTGCAAATTCAGAGAGGAAATCCGATTCGGATTTTTCAGGGTTCGGATTTTAAAAAACAAAAAGAAACAAAAAATTACAAACAGGAACGACAAAGGTTAAAAAGAGAAGATTATTCCGATCGGGAATAATAACAGTACACTTTGAGTTCCGATATAAAATAATAGATGAAAACAGTAGATAAATATCTTTTTCAGGCGTTAGACAGTTATCCTTATTCGTTGGAAGAAACCATAGAATCATTAGAATACGCTTTGTCGTATGATGATAAAAACACAATGGCTTTATGTTTATATGGTCAGGTTTTGAGCGATCAATTATTTAAATATGAGGAGGCTAAACAGTATTTTCAACAAGCTATTTCGATTAATATTCATGCAATAGAAGTGTATTCGTATTATATTTATACGTTGGTTTTGAATGAAGATTACGAGGAGGCAATGAAGTTAATTGATTTTGCACTTACGATTAAAGGAATCAACAAAGTGGAGATTCTCTTAAAGAAAGTGCTGCTTTTAGAAAGCCAGAAAAAATTCAAAAAAGCACAAAAAGTATTAAAAGAGACACAACTTGAAACTCTAAATACAACTTATGATTGTACTATTGAAGAAACTGAAAAACGATTGACTAAAAAGTTGAACAAGGTTTCTAAAAAAAAGAAACAAGTAAGCAAAAAGAAAAAATAATACAGAAAAAAAGGATGTTGTAAGGACATCCTTTTTCATTTCGGGGAGTTGATATGGATTAAAAAAAGGCCAGATTAATTTTAAATATCCGGGCCTGTTTTTTTATTCTGCCACAGATTTCAAGAAAGTGGGCTTACGACTTTGACAAAGAGTCGCTTACTTTGCAGGCCTATGAGCAAAGAAAGCCAGAGATTAAAGGATTAAAATGATTTATAAAATCTGTGTAAATCCTTTTAATCGGTGGCAAAAAAATAATTCGTGCCAATTGGCAAAATTCGTGGCAAAATGATGAAGAAGGTCACGAAAACGAGGAATCTAAACAACTTGTTTTTTATTTTGGAGCGTGTCACACGACCAAATTCAAATATCGCCCTGATCAAATTCGAATGTCATCCTGAGCGAAGTCGAAGGAGGCGCATGAAATCCCACAACCTTAAGACCCGATCCCCGGCGTCAGCTCAATTTAATGCTGTTTTTGTATTTTCACAATGATCTTTTATTTTAACAGATAAATGTTTGTTGATTTCAGGAATTAGGTTCATTTTTGTGTTCTATTTTCTTAAAAATAAACCTATATCAAAATTGAATGAAAAATAACCCAAATCAGAAGAAGAACTCTTTAAAACACGTTCTCTTTGGTAGTTTAATTGGTACCACGATCGAATTTTTTGACTTTTATATTTATGCTAATGCAGCAGTATTGGTTTTCCCGGAACTATTTTTTCCCGGATCAGATAAGACCATGGCAACCTTAGAATCATTAGCTACTTTTTCGATTGCTTTTTTATCGCGTCCTTTAGGTTCGGCATTTTTTGGACATTTCGGCGATAAGATTGGACGCAAATTTACTTTAGTTGCTGCTTTGCTGACGATGGGTATTTCGACTGTAACCATTGGTTTTTTACCAAGTTATGCCAGTATTGGTGTAGCAGCTCCTTTGTTATTAATGTTGTGCCGATTTGGACAAGGAATCGGATTAGGAGGTGAGTGGGGAGGCGCTGTTCTGCTTGCAATAGAAAATGCACCGCCAAACAAACGTGCCTGGTATGGAATGTTCCCACAGTTGGGAGCTCCAATTGGATTATTGCTGTCCGGAGGTACTTTTTTATTGTTAACCGATTCAATGAGCAACGAGGATTTTATGGATTATGGTTGGCGAATTCCTTTTATTGCCAGTTCTCTTTTGGTGGTAGTAGGTTTTTATATTCGAACTAAAATCACGGAAACACCTTCTTTCGAAAATTCAAAAAAAGAACAGGAAGAAGTGAAAGTTCCCTTTTTAACTTTGATAAAATCATATAAAAATCAATTGATTTTTGGAACTCTGGCAGCCGTTACGACTTTCTTGGTTTTTTATCTGATGACAGTCTTTACACTGAGTTGGGCAACTTCTAATTTAGGTTTCGAAAAAAGAGATGCTTTATTAATACAGTTGTTTTCGGTGTTGTTTTTTGCTCTTTTTATTCTGGTTTCGGCTGTGGTTGCAGATAAAATCGGGCGTCGAAAAATGCTAATTATTGCTACGGCGGCTATAGCTGTTTTTGGTTTTTTCTTTTCTTTCTTTTTGAAATCGGGAAGTATGGCTTTGGTATCGATTTTTACCTGTATCGGAATGACTCTGATGGGATTTACTTATGGCCCTTTAGGAACATTTTTATCGGAATTATTTCCTACCAATGTTCGTTATTCAGGTGCTTCCTTAACCTTTAATCTGGCAGGAATTTTTGGTGCAGCTTTTGCCCCCATGATTGCAATTTGGCTGGCATCTCATTACAGTTTGACCTATGTAGGTTTTTATTTGACAGGTGCAGCCTGTATTTCTTTATTCTCTCTATTAGTCATTAGTAAAAAAGAACATAAGTTTTAAAGAATCAATTCCAAAAGTTGGGAGCACTAAAAATTAAACACGAATAGTATTGAATTGATGGAGGAAAAAAGAAATCCATTTTAATTATAAAAATCTGTGGCAAAGAAATAATCCATTTAAATTGATGCAATTCTTGGCAAAAGATCAAAACGATAAAAAGGTTGTCTAAATATAAATTTGGACAACCTTTTTTATTCTTAACGTTTCAAGGTAAAATGACCTGTAAATGTTGTACCATTTAAACGAGTGACACTAAACCAATAATCAGATGCTGGCATGTCCTGTCCCGTATAAGTTCCATCCCAGGAAGTATTGACGGTTAATTCTTTGATAAATTTTCCATAGCGATCAAATATTCGGATTCCGGTGTTGGGCGCTAAGTAATCAAAATCGATGGTCCAGGTATCATGAAAAGTATCATTATTAGGGGTAAAGAACTTTGGGTAAGGAAGTTCATTTATATATTTAGTACATGGAGTAGCTGTGGCTTCATCGATTTTTATAGTTATTGGAGTTCGTTCACTTTCGCAATCATTAATGGTCTGAGAAGCATAATAGGTAACTTCATTTTTAAGCGGAGTTGATTCAGATAAAATTACTCCGGCTGTTATCGCATTGTACCATTTTATGTTTTGACCGTTAATTTCTATTTTGCCGATGGTAGCATTTTCCTGTATACAGAAAGTTTGATTTGCATGGGCAGTTGGAGCTTGTGTATCCTGAATTTTTATAATGATGCCCAATCTTTGACTTTCGCAGTTCGTGTTTGTTTGACTTACATAATAAGTACGGTTTTCAAGAGTGGTTGTGCTGGTTAAAACATTTCCTGCTGTTTCCGCATCATACCATTTTAGGTTTTGTCCTGTGAGAATTGCAATATCATTTATAGTAGCGTTGTCATCAATACAAAAAGTTTGCGCGGTATTGGCTGTTGGCAGAGCGGTATCATGGATCGTTACGAATACTGCTATTCTGTCACTTTCACACCCAATCGCCTGTGAAACGTAATAAGTAGTATTGTTTTGCAACACTGTAGTATTTGGTAATGGTGCTGCGGAGATCATTGTATTGTACCATTTTAAATTTGTCTCATTCAAAACGATATTGCTCAAAGTAGCATTTTCGCTTTTGCAAAACTCAGGACTTAAATCGCCCGTAGGAATTCCGGGTGTATTTTGGACAGAAACCGTAACGGCTAATCTTTTACTTTCGCAGGAATTCAACGTTTGCGAAACATAATAAGTAATTCCGTTTTGCAGGGTAGTAGTGTTTGAGAGACTGTTTCCATTGGTAAGCGCATCATACCATTTTAAACTTTCTCCGGTAACGACAATATCCTGTAAAGTTGGATTTTGACCCGTACAAAAAGGTTGATTGGTATCTCCGGTTGGAGCAGGGGTATCGTAAATTTTTACTGTTACAGCAGTTCTCTCACTCTCGCATCCGCTTATTGTTTGTGAGGCGTAATAAGTTGTGCCCTCTTGGAGTAATGTGGTATTGGGTAAAAGGGTTCCGGCTGTGAGTGCATCATACCATTTTATGTTTTGACCAGTTGAAATGCTGATGGCATTTAAAGTCGGCTTATCCTGAATACAGAAGTTCTGAGGGGAAGTTACAGTTGGTAATGGCTGACTGTTTATAAGGACTGTTTGATTTTGGGTTGCATGATTTCCATTTCCGTCATTGTAGTCCCACACAATGGTATATGTTCCGGGTAATGTATAGGCTAATGGACTTATAGTTGTTCCTGTAATTGCTCCTGCACAGGCATCGGTAGCAGTTGGAGTTACAGTTATTGTTGTATGGCAGTCTCCGGTAATCGTTGGCAGAGTTGCCAAATCTGGAATTGGAGCTACAAAGTCACCCACAACAACAGTGGTTTTTTTAGTATCGTCACAACCACCTGTTCCTGTAATTGTACAGCTGTATTCGCCACTATTTAAGGCAGCTGCACCAGTTATAATTGGGTTTTGATCTGTTGATGTAAAACCATTTGGTCCTGCCCAGGAGTAATTAGTTCCACCAGAGGCTTTAAGTTCTAATGAGCTTCCTATGCAGATTGGAGAGTTACTTTCTATTTTAGGAATACCTAGTAGAGTGGTTTCTTGAAATTTCATTAAAAAATAATTATAAAATCCGAGAATGTTAGATTGATAAGAATTAGCATCTGCAATGCCATCATTTTTACTTGAGGTCCCACTGACAAATATGTCATTATTTATGTCTAGAGCTATTTTTGTTTGATTATCGTGACCATCTGCACCCAGATATGTTCCCCATATAAAATCGGCTTCTTTAGAAAACTTGGCAAGATAGTTTTCAAAATCTTTGTTTGATCGATAGGAGCAAGCAGTAGTTAATTTAGAAAGATCAAATCCAGTATTTGTTGCACCAAGATATAGGGAGTTATTTCTAAAAACAATGGAATAAACATGGGCTTGACCAACATAAGTACCCCAAATTCTTTTCCCATTAGTATTTAATTTTGCAAAAAGACCTCGGTAGGAAGAGGTATTGTCACTGTCAAAACTATTCGGAGTGGTCATATTATTATCACTCGCCGTTTGTCCACCGATATAGATATTATCTTCATCATCAGCTTCAACCGCATATATGTCATCAATCTGTTCCCCTCCGTAATAGGTAGACCATATTCTTTGGCCATTTAATGAAAATTTGAATATAACTCCATCTGGATGAGTAATTGGATCATGTAATTCTTGAAAAACACCAGGAGTAGAAATATTGTTAAAGCTATATGTCGTACCTCCAATAATTAAGTAATTGTTTTTTACCTTAATGGCATTAAGCTGATCACGATTTTCACCTCCTACATAAGTACTCCAGATTACATTACCTCCAGATTCAAATTTAGTTAAATATCCGTCAATAGTATTAGAGAAATTTGGATCTTGATTTATATGTGTTTGGAAATTACTATTTATAGCAATGCCAGTTGTACTAGTAGTAGTTCCAATCATATAAATATTATTGTTAATATCAATATCTAAAGCATGACCCAGATCGTCATATTCTCCACCAAAATAAGTTCCCCATAATCTAACACCTGAACTATTAAATTTCACCAAAAAAGCGTCCTGATATCCTGATAAATTAGGTTTGTAAGAACCAGTGGTACTTATATTTGTCTGATCTTGTGTGGTACCTGTCACAATAACATTATTCTGAAAATCTATTTTTATATCATTTATATCACAGTAATTTTGTCCGCCGTAATAAGTACCCCATAAACGTATTCCATTAGGATTAAATTTTTCTATGAATCCATTTGAAAAGGAAGAAGATTGTGTCGTTTGATGTGCTCCTGCTGTAGCATATGATGAATTTAAGGCGCTTGTACTTCCTGCTACATAGGCATTTCCAAAAGAATCGGTACTAATACTCGATGGTCTAAGAGTAAAATGTACCCCGGTTTGGTCCCCATAAAAAGTTCCCCAAAGTCTTGTTGGCACAGGATCAATAATCACCGTTTTATCAGAAACAGGATCAGAAGTTTCAAAACCGTAAACATCTTTTTTTATTTTTCTATACCCAACAGCTATTTCTTTTTTAGCTGCGCCTTCCTCAGTCCAGCTTGAAGGAAGTGTTTCCTCCATTTTTCCAAAACGAACCTTCATCTGGATTTTGTTATCAACCAGTTCTGTTGCTGCGCCGCTAAATTTTAATTTAATAGCCGAAATGTCTCCTTTTGGGTGAACAACAAAATTGTATTCCACTGTTTTTTTTGGGTCATTTGGAATGGTAAAAACGATATCAATATTGGGGTAAATGTTTTTATAGGTGATTTGTTTGTATTGATGCACGGCAACAACGCTTTCAGGTTTGTTTGGGATATTATAATAATTATCAAAATCTTTTGCTTCCTGATCCGTGATGAATTCGACGTTAGCATTTGAATTTACAAAGTCAATGTCAATTCTGTGAAATTTATACTCTAAACCATATTCCGGTTCTTCCGGTACATCTTCCTTAGGATTTCTGTATGGTAACGTTTTGGATGTTTTCCGACTGACAATCGGTGTCTTTTTTACTTCATAGACATCATAAGAAAAGCCGTTTTTTCTCAATTGAACATTTAATCCTCCCGTGTTTAATAAAAATTTTACAGCCTGGTTCGGCTTACCTTTCTGATCTAAAATCTGACCTTTGTTTTCTTTAAAACCGATAGATTGGTTTTTGTTCTGAGAAAATACAGGAATAAAAATTAGTAACAACAGAAAAAGTAAAATTCGCTTCATGGGTAGGTATTAGTGCTAGGCAAATGTAATTAATTATCTACAAAATAAAATCAAAAATCCCAGCTCCTGCCAATCGTAAAACCGTCGAAATCTTTTCCTGAAAAGATTAGAAATATCCCGTATTTTTGCAGAAAATATTTCCTTTTGAAAACTAAGCTTTTTGTAATCACGCCTCCATTTACTCAACTGAATACTCCGTATCCGGCAACCGCCTATATAAAAGGGTTTCTGAACACAAAAAATGTAGCATCAGTTCAGGCAGATTTAGGAATTGATGTGATTCTGGAGTTGTTTTCGAAGAAAGGTCTTGTTGATTTGTTTGAAGTTTCAAGTTTCAGGTTTGAGGTTTCAAGTACTGAGATTTCAGATAATTCTAAACGTATTTTTGCTTTGCAGGACGAATACATCAAAACGATTGATGCTGTAATTCAGTTTTTGCAAGGAAAAAATCCAACGTTGGCTTTACAGATTTGTCAGGAGGATTTTCTGCCGGAAGCTTCTCGTTTTGCGCAATTGGAAGAACTCGATTGGGCTTTCGGAACCATGGGAACGCAGGACAAAGCCAAACATTTGGCTACGTTATACCTCGAAGACATTTCGGACTATATCGTAGAATGTGTCGATGAGAATTTTGGTTTTAGCCGATATGCCGAACGTTTAGGCCGCAGTGCCAATTCCTTTGATGAATTGTATGAAGCCTTGCAACAACAACCAACCTACATTGATTCGATTTTAATTTCACTATTGAAAACTAAGATTGAAGCGGTACAACCAACTTTATTTTTGATTTCTGTTCCCTTTCCGGGGAATTTATATAGTGCTTTCCGATGTGCGCAATGGGTAAAAGAAAACCATCCTGAAATTAAAATTTCAATGGGTGGCGGTTTTCCAAACACCGAATTGCGTTCGCTTTCTGATGCACGTGTTTTTGAGTTTTTCGATTTTATTACTTTGGATGATGGTGAAGTGCCAATAGAAGAGTTAATATTCAATTTAGAAAATCCAAATTCCAATTCTTATAAGAGAACTTTTTTGTTGGAAGAGGGAAAAGTTGTTTACAAGAATAATTCGTTGAAACACGATTACAAACAAGCCTACGTAGGAACGCCGGACTATTCGGATCTGCCTTTGGATAAATATATTTCGGTGATCGAAATTGTAAATCCAATGCACCGAATGTGGAGCGACGGTCGTTGGAATAAACTGACTATGGCGCACGGTTGTTATTGGGGAAAATGCACGTTTTGTGATATTTCGCTGGACTACATAAAAGTATATGAACCCGTTGCAGCCAATCTGCTTTGTGATCGAATGGAAGATCTGATGCAGCAAACCGGTCAGAATGGTTTTCATTTTGTGGATGAAGCCGCACCGCCGGCTCTGATGCGTGCTTTAGCGCTGGAAATTTTGCGAAGAAAACTAGCGGTTACCTGGTGGACGAACATTCGTTTTGAGAAAAGCTTCTCTGCCGATTTATGTTTATTGCTGAAAGCCTCGGGTTGTATAGCCGTTTCGGGTGGTTTAGAAGTAGCTTCCGACCGATTATTAAAATTAATTGACAAAGGAGTAACTGTAGAACAAGTAGCAAAAGTAACCCGAAATTTTACGGAAGCAGGGATCATGGTGCATGCGTACCTGATGTACGGATATCCGACACAAACCATTCAGGAAACGGTTGACAGTCTGGAAATGGTGCGACAATTATTTGAAGCAGGAATTCTGCAATCCGGATTTTGGCATCAGTTTGCCATGACAGCACACAGTCCCGTTGGATTGTATCCGGAGAAATTTGGCGTAACCAAAGCAACAGAAGTCATTGGAACTTTTGCGAATAATGATATCGACTATACCGATTCTACAGGAATCAATCACGATAAGTTTAGTTTTGGATTAAAAAAATCACTCTTCAATTTCATGCACGGAATCTGTTTTGATTACGAATTGCAGGATTGGTTTGACTTTAAAATTCCGAAAACAAAAATAGATCCCGATTTTATTTTTAATGCTCTTGAAGAAGGAAACGATTTTAATACCAAACCCAATGCAAAAGTAGTCTGGTTAGGCGGTAAGCCGACTGTGGAACATTTTACAAAATCTAAAAAAGGACAAACCTGGGAAATGGTAGCGTTTGTTTTTCATGACAAAAAAGAAAGTTTTACCATTCAAACCAATAAAAATGAGGGAGAATGGCTTGTCGAAATCCTGAAAAAAATAACTGTTTCAAGTGGTAAAAATTATACTTTTCAAGAGGTGAAAAATGATTTTGAAACGGAATTAGAGGATTTCGAATTGTTTTGGTATTCAAAGCCAATCAATACGTTGCGTGAATTTGGTTTGCTGGTTTTGTAATTAATACTCCACGCATTCACCATCATTAGGAACAGCCGTTTTGGATAAAAGATCACTGTTTTCCAAAGCTAACTTTAACTCCTCTCTTGTAGTAGGGCAATGATTTAAAGCTTCTAAATGATTCGCAAAAACATTTCCCGGTGCTAAAGCTGTAAATTTCAAAATGTCGCTCATTCTCATTAATAAGGGTTGTCCGAAATCTAATCTTGCAGTTCCACAGGCAACAGTTGCAATATCAGGTTTTAGTTTTGTCAGTACTTTTTCTACGTCTTTTGTAAAAATAGTGTCGGAGCTAATATAAACCGATTTTTCGTTTTCGAGTTCGATATAGAAACCCATTACATTCCCCATTAGTTTGGCAATAAATCCATAGCCGTGTAGGGCTGGTATACCGGTAATTTTTCCGTCCAGGAAATCTTGAGGTTGCCAGTAGTCTAAAGTTTGAACAATAGTTAAGCCTCTTTTTGTCAGGACACTTTCATCTTTGGCATTGCAAATTACCGGAATTGAGTTTCTTCTTAAAAAGATTTCTCCGGCTTTATCAAGATGATCCGGATGCAAATGTGTAATTAAACAATGGGTTACTTTACTAAGGATTTCACGGCTGTTTTTGGGCAATGCCTTAAGCGGATTTCTTTTTGGCTTGTAACGGAAAAGCGTAAAAGGAGCAATGGTTTTCCTTTTGCCCAACATTGGATCAATTAAGATAACATGCTTTTCTGTTTCAATAACTAAAGTAGCGTTGCGCAAATTGTGTAATTTCATATCGAATAGATTTGATATTAAAAATACAAAATTATATAAATTTAATTTGGTGAATTACATGGTAAAACGAAAACCTATTCCGTGTAGGTTTTCAATTGATATTCCTTTTTCGTTAACCAAAATTTTACGCAGCCGCGAAATAAAAACATCCAAACTACGCCCCATAAAATAATCATCATCTCCCCAAAGCGACGTGAGGATTTGTTGTCTTTTTAAAACTAAGTTTTTATTGTCGACAAAAAGTTTCAGAAGTTCTGCCTCACGTTGTGTCAGACTAATTTTTTCCGTTTCATTAAAAAGAATGAAATTTTCGGTATCAAACTGGTATTTACCAATTTCATAAACAGATTTTTTGACCGCATTGTTTTTTTGCGATCGTTTGAGGAAAATTTCAATTTTCAGAAGTAATTCTTCAATACTAAAGGGTTTAACGAGATAATCATCAGCACCCAGACGCAGTCCTTTTATGCGGTCTTCTTTCAATGTTTTCGCAGAAAGAAAAATAATCGGAACATCAGTATCAATTTTTCTGATTTCAGTTGCCAGATCAAAACCATCCATTTTTGGCATCATGATATCAAAAATGCAAATATCAAAATCTTCCTCTTTGAAAGTTTCTAAACTTGATTTTCCGTTAGAACAATGCGTAACCTCATAGTTGTTTTGCTCTAAATTATCTTTGGTCAGAAACGCTAATGTTTCATCATCTTCGGAGTACAGAATTCTAAAGTTTTTCATTTTTTATATGGAATTGTCAACGTTATGGTGATGCCTTTCTCTGAATTATTCGTGGCGTTTATTTTCCAATATTGTAAGGTACAAATTTCTTTCACATAATACAAACCAAGACCAAAACCGTTTACCTCGTTACTCTTTTCATTTTGTATGCGGTAAAATTTATCAAAGATAGAAGAGATATTTTTAGACGCAATTCCAATTCCATTGTCAATGAATTCTAATTTTAAAGTTTGGTTTTCCTTCGAAATCCGGATTAGGATTTCAGGTTTTTCATTGCAATACTTTACAGCATTGTCCAACAGATTGTATATTAAGTTAGAAAAATGAAAAATGTCTGTTTCTAACTGATAATCGGCAGAAGCTGTCTCAATTTTAATAACGGCTTCCGGACATTTTAACTGAATATTCGTAATGATTTCTTCTATAATGGGAACGATCAAAACAGATTCCGTTTTTAGTTCCAAAGGTGTATGATCAGACTTGGCTACGTTCAAGATCTTCTCGATATGATTGTTCAGTTTGTGACTTTGTTTGATAATGATATCTGTATAAGTGTACAGTTTTTTGTCCTCTTTAATCGGATTTTGTTCGATAAGGTACTTGGAAGCAATTAAAATAGAAGATAAAGGTGTTTTAAATTCATGTGTCATATTATTGATGAAATCACGCTGCAATTCAGAGTATTTCTTTTGCTGTAAAAGCGTAAAAATCGAATAAACATAAATCAATAATATAAGAATCATGACCGTTGAAAGGACAAACCAAAAACGCATTGAACTGAATAGGTAAGTGGTCTCATTTGGGAAACGAACGGCAAAATAATAAACCAGATTTTTATGTTTCGGAAAATGAACGGTTTGTTTCGTATTTCCCTTTTGAGTTAAAGAGATGTAATTTCCGTAAACCATTTCATCACTTTGACAATTGTACATGGCAAATTCAAAATCAGTTGTGATATTCATTTTTTTGAATTCTGATTTTAAGTAAAACTCTAAAATATCAGGTTCAAAATCATTTTCAACATTTACAATATAATAATCATTCGCAATTTTCTGAACCGGATTTTGAGAAGGCAAGTCGTGACTGGTACCTTCATAAAGTTTTTTAGCAACTTCCAATAAAGCAATATGCGTTTTTTGGCTCAGTTTTTTTTGTTCCAGACTAAAAGCTTCTTTTGTCCATAGTAATTGTGCTACCAATATACTGATGATGGCAACTAATCCAAGAAGGATGATACTATTTAGTTTGTTTATTTTCAAGGGAAATGCAATTTACAAGTGTAATATTAATCAAAAATTAAATCAAAAATACCCATTAACAAGTTGTTAACAAAGATTTGAAACCGCTTAACAGCGAATTGTTTTCTTCTAAAGTACTTTTGAAGTGTAAAATTGAACCAGTAACCATTAAATAAAAATACTATGAAAATAATTAAAATTTCGATGTTAGTTTTAGCTTTAGGATTAATGTCTTTTTCTGCAATCGCACCGGTTGAATCTTTAACTTCTACTCCAAAAACGGAGGAAGCTACAGCTTCAGTAATTGTTTGGAAAGCAGAAACAATTGATGTTGGTCAAATTCCACAAGGAACTCCAAAAGCAATTGTTTATGAATTTAAAAATACAGGAAAAACTGCAGTAGTTATTACTAATGTTCAGGGATCTTGTGGTTGTACTGCAACAGATTATACTAAAGAGCCAATTTTACCTGGTAAATCGGCAAAAGTAACTGCAACTTATAATGCAGCAAACAAAGGTGGTTTTACAAAAACGGTTACGGTAACTACCAGTGCCGAAACTACGCCTAAAGTCCTTACTTTAAAAGGGACTGTTATCTAAGAGTTTTAAATAGATTAGTTATAAAGAGGAAAACTCCGGATATGTAATGTATCCGGAGTTTTTTGCGTTTTTAAAGGTTAATAATGTTGTGATTAGGTCCGTATTTATTTTTTATAAAAGAGCGGTTTTCATGAAAACTTTTTTATTTTTATTAAAAATATCATTATGAAAATTTTGTATCCGCTTGCCGCAGTTATCATTCTTTTTATTGCTGTTTCCTGTAATTCTAAATCAAATGATAAAGAAGAAAAACACAAAAAGACTTTAAAAGCAGAAGTGCCCGAACTTAAGATTTCTATTGACAGTACAGACATCGCCATTTTTTATCAAACGTATCCTAAATTAGTTAAATTTCAGGGAGACGTTTCCTCGTTATACAAGAAAAAAAACGCCACTCAATTGTGGTTAGATAATAAAGGAGTAGTAGAGTTTGGCAGCACCTTGTTTAATAAATACAAAAATTTGGGAGACGAAGGATTGAAAACCAATTTTCCGTACAACGAAAAGATAAATCCAATTTTCGAACGTGTGGGGGACAATAAATTATCACAGGTTGATACGGACTTAATGATCACCAATCTGTATTTCTATTATGCTGAAAAAGTATACGGTGGAGTCGATGAAAAGACAACAACTTCTTTGGAATGGCTTCTACCGCGAAAAAAACTGAATTATCAGGTCTTTTCGGATTCTATTTTCAAACATGCTACCATTAATGATGATAATAAAAGTAAAATGTTCAGTCAGTATTATAAACTGCGTGAAGCACTGAAACAATACAGATCAATTGAGAAAAAAGGAGGATGGAAAACGATTGAAGTCGACGATGATTTTAAAAGTTTTAAAGTGGGAGATTCAGCAACTGCAATTGCTCAAATTAGAGAAAGACTTGCTATAACGGGAGAATTAAAAGAAAATAATAAAAGTGCGGTATGTGATTCTATTTTAATTTCAGCAATGAAAGATTACCAAATGCATCATGGTAATACACCAAAAAATACAATTGTAAAAGAACATATTGACGAATTGAATCTTCCGGTTTCAGATCGCATCAAGACTATTATTGTAAACATGGAGCGCTGCAGATGGATTGATCCGGGATTGGAAAAAGGTAAAGAATACATTGAAGTTAATATTCCGGAGTTTAAATTATATCTGATTCGGGATCATGAAATTACTTTTGTTTCAGAGGTAGTAGTTGGAAAAGCAATGACGAAAACCGTTATTTTTAGCGGTATGATGAATAATATTGTTTTTAGTCCTTATTGGAATGTTCCGCAAAGTATTATCAATAAAGAGATTAAACCCGGAATGGCTAAAAACAAGAATTACTTGGCTGAAAAACACTTAGAATGGAATAATGGCGCTGTACGTCAAGTGCCGGGTGTAAATAATTCGCTCGGTTTGGTGAAGTTTTTATTTCCAAATTCAAACAACATTTATTTACATGACACGCCGGCAAAAAGTTTGTTCGAAAGAGAAAACAGAGCTTTCAGCCACGGATGCGTTCGCGTAGCAAAACCAAGAGAGCTAGCGATTGAACTGCTGAAAAACGACCCAAAATGGACACCACAACGAATTGACAAAGCCATGCATGCCGGAAAAGAAAGCTGGTACACCTTAAAAAAGAAAGTTCCGGTTTATATCGGTTATTTTACCGCATGGGTAGATCGAAAAGGACGATTGAATTTCTATAAAGATGTCTATCAAAGAGACGAAAGCCTTCTAAAATTATTAACGGAGGAGTAAAGGATTAAACTAACCGTTTATCTAAACCCGACAGGTTTTTGAAACCTGTCGGGTTTGTTTTTTTATTTAAACGGAAATAATTAATAAACTTCCAAAATCATCAATTCGTTATTTAAAATAAATGATTTAATAATTTCTTTTTTTGAAATTAGTAGTTCCGTAATTTCCTTTGTGTTTTTGTTAAAAGTTTTTAAAATTATAACTTTTGGAGGAGCTCCTTTTAAAAGTGATAATTTTTCGAAATCATCGTCAAGAGTGAGAATCGTAAAGTCATTTTGTTTAGCAAAATTCCAAATTTCAATATCTTTTGCGGGTTGATTTATTTGAATGTCTTTAGAATGTAAACAATTAGAAAAATCATTTTCAATAAGTTTGATTATTCTCCATGAAATATTTGCATCCAAAAGTAATTTCATTAGGCAGCAATTATTTTTGTTATATTCTCTCTATTGGCCGCAAATGCCAGAGACGCAAGAATATGTTCTTTTTTTAATTCAGGGAAGTCTTCTATAATATCCTCATAAGACATTCCTGTGGATAACCAAGAAAGGATATCGGAAACGCAAATTCTGGTTCCTGTGATAATAGGTTTACCAAATCGGATATCCGGATCTATAGAAATCAAGTTTTGCCAGTTAGTATTCATAATTTTATGCTTTAAACAAATTTACAAAAATAAAGGACTATTTGCGTTTAAAATAATTGAGATTGTTTCTACCTTTAAAACCTATATACTTTAACCATTAAACCAAAACAATGAAATACAACAGATGTGGGAAAAGCGGACTACTGTTACCTGAAATCTCTCTAGGGTTATGGCATAACTTTGGGTCAGTTGATAACTTTGAAAATGCGGAAAGTATCGCCAAAGAAGCTTTTGATAAAGGGATAACGCATTTTGATTTAGCAAATAATTACGGACCGGTTCCGGGTTCTGCCGAAGAAAATTTTGGTAAAATACTATGGCATAATTTTCAAGGAAATCTACGTGATAAAATCGTGATCGCTACCAAAGCCGGTTACACCATGTGGGATGGACCTTATGGAGATTGGGGATCCCGTAAATATCTGTTGTCTAGCTTAGATCAGAGTTTAAAACGCATGAATATTGATTATGTAGATATTTTTTATTCGCACCGTCCCGATCCTGAAACACCAATTGAAGAAACCATGATGGCATTAGATCATGCTGTAAGATGCGGAAAAGCATTGTATGTCGGAATCAGTAATTATTCCGCAGAACAAACCAAAGTTGCCGTTGATGTCCTGCAACAATTGGGAACACCTTGTTTGATTCACCAAGCCAAATATTCAATGTTAGAACGTTGGGTAGAGAATGGTTTGTTGGATGTTTTGGAAGAAAAGGGAGTAGGATGTATTGCATTTTCACCGTTAGCGCAAGGGCTTTTAACCGATAAGTATTTAAACGGAATCCCGGAAAATTCCAGAGCACATAATCCAAACGGACATTTAAAAGAAGATGAGGTGACTCAGGAGCGCATTCAGAAATTAGTTCAGTTAAATGGAATTGCTCAAAATAGAGGGCAGTCTTTAGCACAAATGGCACTAGCCTGGCTGCAAAAAGACAAAAGAATTACTTCCGTTTTAATCGGTGCAAGTTCTGTCAGACAATTGAATAACAATATCGAGTGCCTGCAAAAACAAGATTTCTCTTCAGACGAATTAAATGCAATCGAATTGATCCTGAAATAATTCAATAGCTTTTCTATGTTTGATCCTCTTAAGCAAGAATTTGCAATAGAAGACCATAAGTAGAAGTTTATATGAATTGTTTTACCGGATTAAGGTCGCTGTAAAAACGATACGCTTAGTAATGAAAAAAATGCGGAATTAACTAAGCAATTTTGAAAGACTATAGCAAGTAGAATTTGATTCTTTTTTATACATTATTCTTGAGCCCGTTCATAAATTGAACGGGCTTTTTTGTTGTTTATAATTGTAAGAATTTTAGCTTCTTGTTCGTTTTCGCTTCTAAGTGTCGTAATTGAGTTTTGTTTTTCTTTAGTTTTTAATAAAATTTAATTGACCCTATTTTTTTAAGGGGTTAGTTGTTTTTGGTTTTATTTTAATGTCAATTTTTAATATTTTTTATAAGTTATTTTTTAATAACTACTATTTTTTGATGGTTTCTTGTGTTTTTTGTGTTGTTGAATTTTTAAAAACAAATCGCTGTAAATATCAAATAGTGATTTTAGAGAAGTAAATTTTTGTAATCCGTAATTCTTGCTTTAAAACATCAAAAAAATAGATTTTGATTCTCGTACTCATACAAAAGTTAATAAATTCGCTAAGGAAAATGAAGAGGTTTGAGGGATAAATTTGAGGTTTTAGAGATGACTTATACTAGCAAATAGATATAGAAAAGAATAACTAACCAAAATCAATTAACAACTAAAAACCAATTAAAAACATGAAAAAAACATTTCACATTTTAGCCGCCATGTTAACCAGTTCCTTTGTATTTGCCCAAGATGATAGTGAAAAACAAGTATCTCCTGCAACTACTTTTGCCGGATCTGCAGACGCCTATTATAAATATGATTTTTCGAAACAATTGAATGGCTTAACAAGTTTCACCAACTCTCAAGATTCATTCGAGTTAGGGATGGCCTCTATTGAAGCTTCTCACTCATTCAAAAAAGGATCCGTTTTTGTAGATTTAGGTTTCGGAAAAAGAGCAGGTGAATTTTCATACAATGAAACAACAGATAAAGATATTACGGCTAAATTTTTAATCAAGCAATTGTATTTTACGTATGAGATAACAGATAAATTTAAAGTAGTCGCAGGTAGTTTTGGTACTCATATCGGTTATGAATTGGTAGATGCGGTAGACAATAAAAACTACAGTATGTCTTATGCTTTCTCTTATGGGCCGTTTTTCAATACAGGTGTAAAAGCGCAATATACAACAGGGAAATTTTCGGCTATGTTCGGAATAACAAATCCGACCGATTTTAAATCAGCAATGGATGCAGGGACAAAACAGAAAACGTATATAGGACAATTGGGATATGTAGGCGATACGGGAAGTGCTTATTTGAATTTTACGTCCGGAAGTACTAATCCGGCATCAGACGAAAATAAAACGCAATTTGATTTTGTAGCTTCAAAAACAATAAGCGACAGTTTTGGACTTGGCTTTAATGCTACTTATGCTAAAACAACAAATGATTTTAATAGTACATTAGACGGAGAGTGGTTCTCATTAGTAGGGTATGCCAATTATGCTTTCAAGGAAACTTTAAGTTTGGCTTACCGAATGGAATTTTTTAATGCCAAAGATGCTGCTCCAAGTTTAGGGACACTTACGGGATCAAATGTATTTGCGAATACGGTTTCACTAAATTATAAGGTTGGGAAGTTAACTATTATCCCTGAGTTGAGATATGATGCCGCCTCTGAAGATATTTTTAAAGACACTGACGCTCTTCCAACTGGTGGAATGTTTTTTGCTCTACTTGCTACAACATACTCTTTCTAAGAGATAAAGATTGATATTTTTTTTTTTTTTGGAGCTGTCAAAACGTGCAAATGTTTTGGCAGCTTTTTTATTGAATTTATTTTGGGTGTTGATTAGTTGGACTTGTTTTATAAGACATGATTATAAAATATAGAGCTTTTGCTTCTCTATGAGGCAAGTCGCTTGGTACTACCGGACTAACCGGAGGTATCGGTTTATCTTCTTTGCTTGTAATTTGATTTTTTTAAATTTTTAGTTGTTGATTTTCCAAGCGCTTTACAGACTTACTGTTTAAATGTACTTATTAGCTTTAAATAAATTAGAGGATAGTTTTTTTAATAATAAACAAGTATAATTCGATTCAAGGCATTAATAAAGAAGATTATAATTTAATGTAGGAAAATGATGTATTTTGATAACTTAATTCAAGATGGTAGTTCCAAAAGCATAAAAAATACAAGAGAAGTATGGTAAGCTTGTTTTACGAACCAATAAATCTTACCAATGTTTTGTAAAGATGAAATTATATAATTTTTTGTTTAATAGATGATATTAAAAAAAAGAATTAATCATATACAAAATCATGTAATACAGGTATGTGTGTAGTGAAGTCATCTTGACTGAATTGTTTTTTAGCCAATTTTTATGGTAAGCATTTTTTGGCGATAAAGTTCAGGAAGTAGTATGGATTTAGTGCCAATAGGCTTGATAAAACAGAATTAACAGTTGGCTACATAAAGATGAGTATATTTTAATACTGTTTATTTGAGATTGTAAGTTCAGTTTTAAAGACTTCTGCTGTGAAATGCAGTATGTCATCTATTTTTCCCGGTTGCTGTATGCAATTATAGGAAAATCGCACATATAGTTTAGCATAGAAAATGGTGTGGTTATTCAGGTTTTATGAAAAAATAATTTTAGGGTGTTGAGGTGCAGTTCGCAACCAAAAAAAGATGATATAGTAATTAGCTTTTAATTTCACTCCTGGAATAGCAGCCGTTGCAAAAGTTCTTGGAAAATTGATTGATAAGTTACCTTATGAAGCTTTTATTTAGAACAATAGTTTTATTTAGATTACTATTTAGGAGATACTGTTTTTTTAAGAAGATAAGTGTTTTTTGAGGATTTAATGAAAATCATATTCCAAGAGGACAGAAACAAGTATTAGTGCTATTTAGAAACTTTTTCGAAGAACCATACATGCAGTAATTTCAGAAGTTTTTTTATAAAACTTACTCAGTTTGTATTTGGACTACAATTAAACAAATCAATTAACGAACAATTTTAATTATTTATAGAAATAGCTTTATTAACCTTAAAATTTTTATTATGAAAATCAAATTATTTGTTTTATTGTTTCCCATACTTGGATTTGGACAAGTGCAAATTGGAGGTGATATTAATGGGAAGGAAATTGCCAGTGAAAGTGGTTCCAGTGTTTCGCTTTCTGCTAATGGGAGAATTTTGGCTATCGGAGCACCGGATAGAGTAGATGCAGCTGGAGACTATACAGGGGTGGTTCGGGTCTATGAAAATAAGGAAGGAGTTTGGACACAGTTAGGGGATTCTTTTTATGGAATTGATGATGATGAAAATAATGGTACTAGTGTTTCTCTATCCGGAGATGGTAGTGTTTTAGCTATTGGAGCGCCAGGTAATGATATAAAAGAGATAAATGCAGGTGCGGTGCGGGTATATAAAAATAATGCAGGAGTCTGGAAGCAGATAGGAAATGTTATTTACGGAAGTGATAATAGTTGGAGTGGTACGAGTATTTCCCTTTCCGCAGATGGTACTATTTTGGCTGTTGGTGCGCCCCATGATGATAATGTTCAGTTTGCTTCGGGGATGGTTCAGGTATATGAAAATAAGGGAGGTGCTTGGGTGTCTCTTGGAAATCCAATCTATGGAAAGGGAAGGTTTGATTTGTGTGGTCAAAGTGTTTCGCTTTCTGCAGATGGTAATACTCTGGCAATCGGGTCGTCTTGTAGTAGTGTAAAGGGGAGGAATTCGGGTCAGGTGCGGGTATTTAAAAACAAAGGAAGGGTCTGGACACAGCTTGGAGGTGATATTGATGGGAAAGGAGCTGATGCTCAAAGCGGTTATAGTGTTTCACTTTCTGCAAATGGTACTATTTTGGCTGTCGGATCACCCTATTTTGGTGCAGGTTCTGGTCAGGTTCAAGTGTATAAGTACAGCGGTGCAGGATTCTGGGGACAGATGGGGCCGGTTATTACGGAGGGGACATCTTCATTCGGTTCTAGTATTTCGCTTTCTAATAATGGTAACACTTTGGCTGTTGGTGCTCCGGATTTAAATCAAGTTCAGGTGTATAAATACAATTCAGGAACTTCTTGGGGGCGAAAAGGAGTTGTCAACGAAAAAACACCTAGTGATCGAACCGGTCAAAGTGTTTTTATTTCTAGTGATGGTAGTACTTTGGCAATTGGGTCGCCTCATTATAATACTACGACTAAAGAATTATATTTGGTAGGTCAGGTTAGGGCGTTTGATTTATCTGATTTGAAAACCAGTAAATTCACCTATACAGAGGGTAATTCCGAATTGGGAGCAGATGATTTTAATTTAGTTAATCTTAGGTATTATCCAAATCCTGTTAGAGGTGAATTGTTTATTTCTTATGATAGAAAAATTACTAGTATAGCTGTTGTCGATTTGCAGGGTCAGGTCGTTGTTGAGAAATTTATTCATTCAACTCAAGGAAGTATTGATATGTCAAATTTTAAGCCTGGTGTTTATTTTCTAAATGTTACAGTTGCGGGTAAATCAAAAAATATAAAAATAATTAAAGAATAAATTAAACTTTTTAATTCTATTTTAAGTTAATGAAAGAAGTCGTTTGTGTTTTTTATCATTTTGCCACGAATTACACCAATTAAGTTTAAAATTATTGACGGAGAAGAATTGCTAAAGATTAAAGGATTAGGATGATTTAACCTCAAAGGCAAAGAAATAATTCATGTAATTTGTAGCGGAAAAGAAACCATTTTAATTCTATCTAACTCTTTTTTAAAGTTAGTGATGAATAAGTCGTTAGTGTTTCTTGTTTTTTAGTATTTTCCACGAATTAAGTTTTAAAATTATAGGTAGAGAATCATTGCCAAAGATTAAAGGATTAGGATGATTTACCCCGCAACAACAAAGAAACAATTTGCGAAAATTAGTGTAATTCGTGCGGAAAAGAAATCATTTTGATCCTTTAATCTGTGGCTTTTTTTTTACTCATAGGCCTGTGAAGTTAGCAACTCTTTGCCCCAAAATCCTAAATGCGCTTTCTTGAAATCTGCGACCAGTTTAAATGATTGATTTATAGATTATTGTAATTCAGGCAACTGATTAGATGGCTTAGGAATAGTTTATTTTGATTATTGAGAATTATTCGAAAAGTACAAAGATGAATTATTGAATCTGTTTTTTGTAAATAGAGTAAATAGTATCTATCGTTTTTCTATCTAAAACAGAAGTTGTATCCGTCTGTATATAATGTAATTTAAAAGCCATTATTGCTGCCGAAAGATTTTTGGTATTGTATCCAATAATACGTAAAGCCTGTTCAATCTTAAAATCAAAAGGCGCTTCTTCCAGTATTTGATCCGGCCAGATTCCGAATCCTTTTTCTGCTAATGTTTTCCACGGAAATAAGGCGCTTGGGTCTTGTTTTCTTCCCGGTGCTATATCAGCATGTCCCAGTATATTTTGAGTTGGAATATTGTAATCTTTTTTCAACTTAGTCAAAAGAGCTACCAAACTACCAATTTGAGCTTCTGTAAAAGGTTTAAAGCCATTATTGTCAAGTTCAATACCAATTGAACTGGAGTTTAAATCAGTGTTTTTTCCCCAGGTAGAAGATCCGGCATGCCAAGCTCTTAAATAGTCATTCAACATTTGAACAACTTTTCCGTTTTCCGAAATTATATAATGAGCACTTACCTGTGTTCTTGTCTTCGTAAAAGTATTGATCGTTTGTTGAAGAGAATCTTGTGCGGTATGATGGATAACTATAAAACTTGGTTTTCTTAAGTTAAAATTAACCGTGCCAATCCATTCTGTATTGATGCCATTCAGCAAAACTGTAGATCCTGTTTTTGATAAGGTATCTTTTACAATGCCCAGTTGTTGCGCATATGTGGTGTCAATCACTACCGGGCTAACCGGAGGTATTGGTTTGGCTTCTTTGCTTGTAATTTGATTTTCTAAAGTTTTTAACTGCTGATCGTATACTTTTTCTGTGTTTTTATATGGATTTGTCGAGCAGGAACAGATAATAAGTGCTAAAAGCAGATAACATAAATGTTTTTTCATCATAATCAATTACATTTTGGAATTAAGTTAAGTTAGTTATTCTTGAACTTTTTCTGTTTCAATACCTTCTTTTGCTTCTTTCTGTTCTTTAGCCTCTTTTTTCTTTTTTGACTTTGATTTTTTAACCTCTTTAAAATCAGTCATAAAGGAGTTGTATTTTTCAATCTGATCAGGATTAAGAAAAGCAGTTATTTTTTTTGTAGTGCTCTCTTTTAATGCCTTCATTTGTTCAATTTTCTGATCTTGACTACTGCTTTCGTTTTTCAGCAATATCCCTTGCTCTCTCAAGCTGTCAGCAAAAACATTTGTAATTGCAATAACCTGAAGTTCATCAAGATTTACAACCGGTTTCATCTGCTCTGTAATTTTAGCTGCAGTTTCTTCGGCAGGAATTTCTTTGGGTTTGCTGGGAGAGCCTTGCGGGCCTGCCTGCATCATGCTTCTGTCCATTCCCATTCCGCCACCTCTTCCATAACCATTACCACCACCACCGTAACCATTGTTGTATCCGTTTCCGTATTGAGCAGAAACAGAAGTAACACATAGTAACGTAAAAACTAAAAGAAATAAAGATTGAATAGATTTCATAAAAGTATTTTTGTCAAAAATTAGCAAATATATAATGTAAATTTAAGCAGGTTCTCCGTATAAATCAAATTCTGTTGCTTCAATTATCTTGATATTAACAAAATCTCCCGTTTTTACATAATGTTTTGAGGCATCAATTAAAACTTCATTATCAACATCAGGGCTATCAAACTCAGTTCTTCCAACAAAATGAGCTCCTTCTTTTCTGTCAATGATGCATTTGAAAACTTTTCCAACTTTTTCCTGGTTCAAATCCCATGAAATTTGAGATTGTAATTCCATGATTTCATTTGCTCTGGCTTGTTTTACGTCATCCGGTACATCATCTTCAAGCAAATAGGCGTGTGTGTTTTCTTCGTGAGAATATGCAAAACATCCCATTCGGTCAAATTTCATTTCCTGAACGAAATCTTTCAAAATTTCAAAGTCTTCCTGAGTTTCACCAGGATATCCAACAATTAAGGTTGTTCTGATCGCCATTCCCGGAACAGAAGCACGGAATTCTTTTAATAATTGAGTTGTTTTTGCCTGTGTAGTTCCACGACGCATTGATTTCAGAATAGAATCTGAAATGTGTTGTAGTGGAATATCAATATAATTACAGATTTTAGGCTCGCGCTTCATGATTTCCAAAACATCCATCGGGAAACCGGTAGGGAAAGCATAATGTAAACGAATCCATTCAATTCCTTCGACTTTTACTAAGGCTTCCAGAAGTTCACCAAGATTTCTCTTTTTATATAAATCAAGACCATAATACGTTAGATCCTGAGCAATTAAAATCAATTCTTTAACGCCATTTTTTGCTAAACCTTCAGCTTCTTTAACCAATTTTTCAATGGATTGAGAAACGTGTTTACCACGCATAAGCGGAATAGCGCAGAAACTACAAGGTCTGTCGCAACCTTCGGCAATTTTTAAATAAGCGTAATTTTTAGGCGTTGTAGTTAAACGTTCTCCTAACAATTCGTGTTTGTAATCGGCTCCTAAAGCTTTTAATAATTGTGGTAATTCTGTTGTACCAAAATATTGATCTACATTTGGGATCTCTTTTTCTAAATCAGGTCTGTAGCGCTCAGATAAACATCCGGTTACGAAAACTTTATCTACGAGTCCTTTGTCTTTTTTATCAGCATATTCCAAAATCATATTTACTGACTCTGCTTTTGCATTATCAATAAAACCACAAGTGTTAATTACGATGATGTTTCCTTCTCTCTCTGCAGGAGCCTCATGCTCAACTTCTTTTCCGCTTGCACGAAGTTGCCCCATTAAGACTTCACTGTCATATACATTCTTCGAACACCCAAGAGTGATTACGTTAATTTTGTTCTTTTTTAAAGACTTGGTTCTCATACTTTTATAAATTGGAGTGCAAAATTACACTTTTTTATTCAAACACCGCTTGTTTCGGTTTGTTTTAGGTGATTTTTATGAAGCTTCTCGATAGTTATCGGGTTGTCCTTTCTTGTTCGGTTCCAAAAAGTGGATAAGGAAAAAGATATTGTTTTCATCCTACCGAGTGGACACAAGTATAAAATGACACAAATTTCACGAATTGCCACTAATTTGTTTGTGAAATTGATTGCACAAACAAAGGCTATCCCATTAAAATTTGTGCAAATTCGTGAAATCCGTGTTCAAATTGAAATGTAATATTTATACCTACGGTAGGTTTCCATCAGAACTAAAAAAAATCCGTTAAGCACTTAACGGATTTTTATTTATGTGTTTGCTGGTGTCAAAAATCGATAACAAAAAATCTAAGTTTTAATTATTTTTTTTATATCCAGAATGCCGTCATTCATGATGTGTACAAAATAAATTCCAGGAGGAAGAGAAGAGATATTAATTTGTATTAAATTGTCAGAAAGAATAATTTTATTGATGGTTATTTTATTGCCAAAAATATCAAAAAGACTTATTGTTTCTGTTTTTTTGAATTTGTTTATATTCTGTAAATAAAAATTATTAATAATTGGATTTGGATATAAACTAATGTTGCTATTTATTTTTAAAGAGTTCTGTCCTCCTTTGTTTTCGATATTTTGTATATCTAAATTTTCTTTTGTAGTAGTGTCGTCAGATAAGTCATTAGTTAATATAAGGGAATTAGTTTTAATATTTTTATTTGTAGTGAATTTTAATGTTCTAGTGGGTCTAGTTCCGTTATTTCTTCCTGGGCCAGGACCGGTATTAGGTATTGGCCATGTTATGTTAACTGGATCGCTTATGCTTATCACAATACCATTTTGTTTTATTAATCGTCGATATGCTGTAGTTTCAGTGTTTCTTCCATTATAAGTTCGAATATAAGTAGAACGAGGGAAATTTTGATCAGTTGCAAGAGGCATATCTGCCCATACTTTGTTAATGTAATTAGGCTGGTCACAGGCTTGCCAGAGATAAGTGAAGTTACTTAAGGTCGGAACATTTCCTGTTATTTCCTCAGTTCCGGTACTAGATGATGTTAAGATTTGGCTACAGCAAATGGTGTTTTTGAATGATTGATTATTAATAATTATGTAAATAATATTGCTAATTACATATTGACCCCCTTCGTAAAAAGCTACTCTACGATAAGAAGAATTTTCATAAATAGCTTTATTTGGAGAATAACCAGGGGAGGTTTCTCCTGGAATATCAGTCCAGTCACTACTTTGGGTTTTTATTTGCCATTTAAAAATAGTTAGATATATGTTCCTACTTCCAGAACCAGAACTGGCGGTACCATGTCGACCAGGTAAATTATCTAAGTTTCTATAGTATGGTGTTTCATATGAGAAAGGTTGGGGTATTTGTCCGGAAACTAGTATTTGATCGTTTCCTATTACGTTGCTTAAAATTTGTTTGTCTGGTTTGTTAGGGGGAGGTGTCATAGTAGTGTGGCCTCCTCCTACTATGTTTATAACTTGAGATTTATATGTATTTTTATTGTTTGTCGTATACTCTGCATAAAGTGTACCTCCAGTGCTTAAGAAGTTATTTTTGAATAAGGAGATAGAGGTGAAAAAGGTGTTGTTTATATAATTTGTTTTTGGGTAGTTGTTAATAAATGTTATAGATTGAAATGCTATTTGAGTTGGAGTATCATCTGCATTTTTCTTATAGTATAAAAATAAATTTCCAAAAGTTGTATTTGTTGATCCATCTGCTGTTTCCATTTTTATGTCCAGAGACATAATTACGCTAGGGTTGTTATTAAATACAATTGTGTTGTTGGTGACTAAATTGTTGTCGACTTTTAAGTTATTACTAGTAACTGTAACTTGTGAATATAATGTCAAGTTGAATAAGATAAGTAAGAAAATGTAATTTTTAAATAGCTTCATGATTTTCGTTTTCGAGTTAATAAAAGCAAATTTATAAAAAAAAACTTATAACAAATGTTTGTTTGTAAGTAAATACTTGTTTTTAAATAAAAAAATCCACTAAGCGTTTGCTTAACGGATTTTTAGAAATCTATTTTTATTCTTAATTACAATTCAAATAATAAAGTCAAAGAAACATTATTTAGTTTTGATGTAATGTTGGCGCCGTCAGTAAATCCGGTGGCAAAAAATCCCTGATTTGATTTTCTTTCTAAATAGGAGTAAGCTAAATCTACTTTTGTTGTGCCAAAATTATAACCTAAACCACCAGAGTAGCTGTTTAAGTCGCCAATAGTTGTTTTGTTTTTATAAGGACTGCCTTCGTAGCGGTATCCACCACGGAGGCTTAATTGTTTGATTTTGTACTCTGCGCCGATTCTTAATTCTCCAGCACTGGTTAAAGTATTGCTCATTTCGTCGTTTAGACCTCTAAAACCTTGATCACTTGTTGGTTTGTATTTTGTGTTTCCGTAATCTTTAATCGCGTAATCAATACTGATTAAACCTGATTTTCCAAATACATAAGCACCACTAAAAGTTACTTTTCCCGGAGTTTGTAAGGTGTATGGTCTGTAAACGTTTACAACATTTGGATTTACATCGGCTTTTATGGGTTGTCCCGAAATTGATTCACTTGTCGTATATAGACTTTGTGATACTTCGTCGTAAAGTTTATACCAGGTGTTGGATTCGTAGGCTAAGCCAAGACGAAAGGATTGGGTTACTTTTGCAATAGCTCCAAGTTGGAAAGAAAACCCGTTGCCATAGGTATAGAGTTGATTGTTAAAACGTAAACTGGATATAGTTGGATTGGCGACTAGTGGATTGTCATTGCTTTCAGAAAAACTTGTAGATCTTCTGTAGTCGGTAACATGCACATTTAAATTCGCTCCCAAATAAATTCGGTCTTTGTATGATGTTGCAATGTTGAAGCTAGCTTTGCTGTTGTATCCACTTTCGTAGATTCCATTTTCTTGGTAATATTTGCCTCCGGTTGGTACGTTGGACTTGTAAGTGCTATTTGGATTGTTTGCGTCATTTACGTCTAAGATGTATCCTTGGTATCCTAAAAGTGCTTGTTGGGCACTATATCCTGACATGTTTGGATATTGGTTGCTAGGGAAATTGCTGCCTAAAAAGTCATATTGGTATCCTGGATCAGTAGTTCGGACGAATTTTTGAGGTACAGGCATTCCGTTGTTGCCATTGTTGGCATATTCTAAAAAATACTTATCAATTGAATTTCTTGGATTTGTCCCGGCAGAGAAAATGTTGTTGTCAAAATTGTTTGTATTTTCATAAGTGGTTCCAATTGCTATTTTTTTCCAATTGTTGTTAGAGCTTCTATCGTGAAAAACAAAAACAGCTCCAGCTTGATTCAAGATGAAAGAGTTCTCGTTATCACTTGTTTGGGTTCCAAAATAATTGGAGTTGTTCTTTTTGCTTTGATTGCTGAAAGTTACTCCCGCTTGATTGTTTAAGAATATTGCTGATCCTGCAGGGTTGACTGTCAAAGAAGACAGATCGCCTCCAACTGCTCCGAAAGCGCCGCTCATTGCTCTGAATCGGGCAGTTCCGGTAATGTTGTCTTGTGCGTAACGCATTGCATCTGAAACTTCTTGAGAATGTGAGACGCTAACAGATAGTCCTGCTATAAATAGGAAGAATATTTTTTTCATTTGGTTTAATTTTAGATGATTTTGAAGGGGTGTTAAAAACAGAAGAGGAATTATCTTCTGCCGCCACCGCCACCGCCGTACGATCTTCCGCCACCGCCACCGCCGCCAGAAGATCTCATGCTTCCACCGCCGCTATTCGTTGAGCGTGATGGACTTGGAGAATAACTTCTCGTTGGAGCGCTGTTGTTGCCGTTATTGTAATTGTAGTTTCGGGTTGTTGTGTTGTTGTTATTATACGATCTTCTGTTTGAATTATCGTAGCTATTACTCTGACCTTGTGAGTACGTTCTGTTTGTAAAAGTAGGATTCGTTGTTGTTCTTCCGTTTACAGTAGAACTTCTTCTATAGTCGGTATAGTTATTTTGTCTGTTTGTGTTAGAGTAGCTTCTATCTGTGTTATAGCTTCTGTTTGTAAAATTTCGACTGCTATTGTCTCTGTTGGTGAAGTTTCTGTTACTGTAGCTTCTGTCGGTATAACTTCTATTCGTATAGTTTCTATTACTGTAGCTTCTGTCAGTATAACCTCTGTTGGTGTAGTCTCTGTTTACGCCATAATTTCTTCCGCCGTAGTAAGCTGCAGAACCTCTTCTTCCGTAGTTATAAGCATAATTGTTATATCCGTATCCGCCGCCCCAGTATCCGGGATAGCCTCCCCATCCGTAACCAGGTCCCCAATATCCAGGGTAGCCCCATCCGTATCCGGGATAACCCCAATAACCGCCACCATAGCCCCATCCTAATCCATAGTAAGGGTAACCCCATCCCATAGAAAGACCCCATGACCAGGTCGTGTCAGGGTAATAGTTGATCGCTACTTCTGTGGTGCTGCTTCCCCAGGCTGGGTATGATGTAGCTGCGGTTTGTGTGCTGTCATTTTCAGCATAATTACCATAATTGTCTACGTCTGTAAAAATTTCGGTAGACTGATTGTCGTCTTGCAGTGATTTAAAGTAATCTTTATATTGATTATTCGTATTTGTGGTGGTTGTTTGTGCGTAGGTGCTTCGTGTAGTACCATAAACACCGTCATTATCTTGATAAGACGTATTTTGGTAAGAACCACACGATGTTACTAGAAAACTCAATAATCCGATTAGGTAAAAATAACTTGAGTTTTGGCGGAGTGAAAGAGAAGTTTTCATATCTGTGGTGTTTTTTATTGTTGCACATTACAAAAATAGTTAGTTTTGTCAAACTATTTAGTTAAAAAATAATAAAACAAAATTTGTGCCAAACTATTCAATATGAGTAAGAACCTCACTACAAGATCAGAAGATTATTCGAAATGGTATAACGAGCTGGTTGTAAAAGCAGATCTAGCTGAAAACTCAGGAGTTAGAGGATGTATGGTTATTAAACCTTACGGATACGCCATTTGGGAAAAAATGCAGGCTGAGTTAGACAGGATGTTTAAAGAGACAGGGCATCAGAATGCTTATTTCCCTCTATTCGTGCCTAAAAGCATGTTTGAGGCTGAAGAAAAAAATGCAGAAGGATTTGCAAAAGAATGTGCAATCGTAACACATTATAGATTAAAAAATGACCCGGATAAACCCGGGAAACTAATGGTTGACCCAAATGCGAAACTAGAGGAGGAGCTTATCGTTCGTCCAACAAGTGAAGCTATTATTTGGTCTACTTATAAAGGATGGGTACAATCGTACAGAGATTTGCCTTTGTTGATTAATCAATGGGCTAATGTGGTGCGTTGGGAAATGCGTACCCGTTTGTTTTTAAGAACAGCTGAGTTTTTATGGCAAGAAGGGCATACAGCTCACGCTACAAAAGCAGAAGCTTTAGAAGAGTCTGAAAAAATGATGAATGTTTATGCTGATTTTGCAGAGAACTTCATGGCAATTCCGGTTGTTAAAGGTATAAAAACCGAAACAGAACGTTTTGCCGGTGCAGATGAAACCTATTGTATTGAAGCATTAATGCAAGATGGAAAAGCTTTACAAGCTGGTACATCACACTTTTTAGGTCAGAATTTCGCAAAAGCATTTGATGTGAAGTTTGCTAACGCCGAAGGGAAACAAGAGCATGTATGGGGGACTTCTTGGGGAGTTTCTACTCGTTTGATGGGAGCGTTGGTGATGACGCACTCTGATGACCAAGGATTGGTTTTGCCTCCTAATTTAGCGCCAATACAAGTGGTTATTGTTCCTATTCATAAGACAGATGAACAATTAGAGCAAATTACTGCTGCTGTAAATGAATTAACGGCTAAGCTTAGAAAATTAAAGATTTCGGTTAAATATGACGACAGAACAACTCAAAAACCAGGATTCAAGTTTGCGGAATGGGAATTGAAAGGAGTTCCGGTTAGAATTGCTGTAGGTCCAAAAGATTTGGAAAATGGTACTTTTGAAGTTGCAAGAAGAGATACTTTGACTAAAGAAGTGGTTGCTGCTGAAGGAATCGTGAATTATATAAATGATCTTTTGGAGCAGATTCAAAACGATTTATTCAGTAAAGCTTTAGAATATCGCAATACACATATTACGGAAGTAAATAGCTTTGAGGAGTTTAAAGAAGTTTTGGATGGTAAAGGTGGTTTTGTGTCAGCACATTGGGACGGAACTGCGGCTACTGAAGAGAAAATAAAAGACCTTACAAAAGCGACAATTCGTTGTATTCCTTTGGACGCTGTTGAGGAGCTGGGAATCTGTGTTTTAACAGGAGAGAAATCGGCCCGAAGAGTACTGTTTGCTAAGGCTTATTAAAAAAAAATAACATTTTTTTGCTTCAGCTATTGTGCAACTTAAAAATAGTTGTATCTTTGCATCCGCATTAGAGAAGCAGGCCCGTTCGTCTATCGGTTAGGACGCATGGTTTTCATCCATGTAAGAGCGGTTCGATTCCGCTACGGGCTACTACTTTTTTTTGCGAAATAAGTTATTTAACTTGATGTTATTATGGCCCGTTCGTCTATCGGTTAGGACGCATGGTTTTCATCCATGTAAGAGCGGTTCGATTCCGCTACGGGCTACAAATTTCAATTGATTACAATTGGAGAAAACTTAGAAGGAAGCTGGTCTGTTCGTCTAGGGGTTAGGACTCCAGGCTTTCGTCCTGGTAACAGGGGTTCGATTCCCTTACAGACTACAAAATTAGTTGTAAATTAGTTTTATAAAATAAGAGTTGGTGTCTCGATTTTTATTTTATTAGTTAAAACCAAAGTGATTGTTTTACAATTGTGGGAGGTTTTTCTTTTTTAACTAGTATTTATAATAATTATTACATCTAAAATTAAAGAAAAAATGGCAAATCATAAGTCAGCATTAAAAAGAATCAGAAGTAACGAAAAAAGAAGAGTTCTTAACAGATACCAACACAAGACTACTCGTAATGCAATTAAAGCATTAAGATTGTCTACTGAAAAATCTGATGCAGCTTCAAAATTATCAACTGTAATCTCTATGATTGATAAATTAGCTAAGAAAAACATCATTCATGATAATAAAGCTTCAAACTTGAAGTCTAAATTAACGAAACATGTTGCTAAATTGTAATTAAATACAATTTTTTAAAAATATAAAAGCCCTCTTCTGGAGGGCTTTTTTTTGTTTGGTGAAATTTAAGAAAAAGTAAAAATCGCGCAAAGTCGCAAAATCGCAAAGTTTTAATGGGTCAGGTGTGAAAATTGAGATTAAGTAAAAGTGTGTCTAAACCATATAAGTGATGTAAGTTCATTTTAGATTTGGTTTGTACTACTTAAACACAAAGATTGTTGAATTAAATAAAGAAAAGAAATCCATTTTAATCTTAAAAATCTGTGACAAAGAAATAATTCGTACAAATTGGTGCAACTCGTGGCAAATGATTAAAAAATGTCGCAAAGTCGCAAAATCGCAAAGTTCTAATGAAAAAGTAGAAAAAACTTTGAGACTCCATAACATTTTTAGAAATCCAAGGTGAGAAAGTAGAAAACAGAAAGGGTGAGCTAAAAAAAAGAAAAAAAACTTAGCGGCTTGGCGTCTTTGCGAGATCGTCAAAGAGAAAAGTTGAGAAATAGGAGCTTAAAAAGGTACGATTGAAAAGCATAAGATCGTTAATAAGTGTTCTGTATTGTATCGTTTTTGAAGAAAGAGCAGAGTAGATAAGAAAAAAAACGACCCTTTCTAAGTTCACCCATATTTACCTTCCCATTGGAATTTGGAATTTAAAAAATTTGGAATTTTAAAAAAAATAAGCCCCTCAAGGCGCAATTTTTTTCTTTAGGTATTCCAGCATCGGTTGTGTGACAGGTTTGGAAAGAAAATCGATGATAATAGGGTATTTTTTTGCTTTGGCTAAATCTTCAGGGTCAATTGTGGAAGATAATACGATGACATTGGCTGTATTGAATTCGGCATAATCCGGAGAGGTAAAGTGGTCCAGGAACTCCCATCCGCTCATAACGGGCATGTTAAGGTCTAAAAAGATCAATTCCGGTTTTTTGTTGACTTTGTTTTTGCAGTTATTGTATTTTAAGGTGTTAAAGTGGTGTAATGCTTCTTCGCCATTTTGTGCTGTGATAATTTCATTTGAGAATGAAGATTTTGAAATTACTTTTTTGCATAACATTAACGTGATTGGATCATCGTCAATGCATAAAATTTGCTCAAGCATAATGTTAATTTTTAAATGTTATTGTAAATGTAGTTCCTTTGTTGACTTCGCTTTCGATGCTTATTGTTCCTCCCATGGTTTCTACTTGTGATTTTACGAGATATAAACCTAGACCTTTACTGTCAGGATAATTGTGAAATCTCTGGTATAGCCCGAATACTTTGTCTTTATTTCTTTCCAGATCAATTCCGATTCCATTGTCTTTAAAGGTTAATATGGCTTTGTGGTCGATTTGTTCGGCGACGATGGATATTTTTAACTTTCTGTTTTCGGATTTGTATTTGATGGAATTGGTTAGCAGGTTGAGTAAAATACTTTCAATATAAGCTTTATTTGTGTTTAATAAGGGTACTCTGTCGAATTTGAGTTTGATAATTGGTTTATGTAGTTCGATCTGAAAAGACAGTTGGCTGAAAACGTTTTCAAAAACTTCTTTCAAAGAAACTTCTTCTTTTTGCATCGAAGGGTTGTCTTTGATGATGATTACTTTTACTAAATCGTTTATCGTTTCGTTTAATAAATGTGTCGATTTGTTGAAACCGGCTAGGATTTCTTCGAGTTCAGGATTTTCTATCGGAATATCCTCTATCAGGTTTAAAAGCCCGATTAGATTAGAGAGCGGTGCTCTTAGGTTATGGGATGTTATATAAGAGAATTGTTTTAAATCTTTGTTGTTTTGTGTTAGTTCGCGAATAAGATGTTCTTTCTCTGTTTCTAGTTTTTTCTCATCTGTAATGTCTCTTTGAATGGAGATCCAGTGGGAAATAACCCCTTCGTTATTGAAAATCGGAATCATGGAAAACCGAACCCAATATTCTTCTTTTTGTTTGGTGTAGCCTATCGTTTCGATCAGGCATTCCTCTTCGTTTTTAATTGCTTTTAATAGTTTTTTCAACTCATCGGAATCTGAATTTGGTCCTTTGTTGAAAATGTTTGTTGATTTTCCTATTATTTCATTGGGCTGGTAACCCGACATTTGTGAGAAGGCAGGGTTGATGTAAACTATTTTAGGAATTCTGCCGCTTGCTGAATTGGCTTCTGTGATTAAAATCGAATCTTTAGATTGTGTGATTACCGTTTCTAAAAGTTTCAATCGTTGTTCTTCTTCTTTCTGTTTTGTAATGTCCTGAATAGCTCCAATCATTCTGATGGCTCTGCCGTTTTCATCTTTCAATAAAAACCCTCGGTCTAAAACATATTTATAAGTTCCGTCTGCGCATCTGAAACGATATTGATCCTGCCATTTTTCTGTTTTCTGTTCAATAAAAGAATAAAGTTTAATAGACATTCTGATACTGTCTTCCGGATGGATTTTATCAAACCACCATTTTGATGTTTTGCCTACCTCTTTATGGTTGTATCCAAAAACGCTTTCTATTCCTTTGTTCCATCCGATGCTGTCTTTCTGAATTTTCCAGTCCCAAATGGTATCGCTCGTTGCTTTTGCTACAATGTCATATTTTTCGTTCGATTCTTTAATGTCTTCGTTTGTTTTCTTTAATTTTTCAAAAACGGCAACATTTTTACTTTCGTTTTTTGCCAGTATGTATTTGAAAATAAGACCAGTTATAAGTATGAATAAAATGTCTTTAATGAAAAATAAATAAAAGTTTTCTTTGGAGGAAATGAAGCTGGCGAGTAGTTTATGACAGATTATAGCCATAAATAACGAAATGATAATATAAATTAGAGTAATTTGGAGAGTTTTACTTTTCATCACTCAAATATAGTTAAATTAACCATAATTAAACAATAATTAAAGTTCATTTTGAGGCGTAAATTTACATTGATTTAAACAACTAATTGCTTGTCTGTACGCAAACTATCGCAGAAACGTTTTTTATATCAAAATAAAGTGTACCTTTGCACCCATTAAAAATCACAGATGGAATCTATTAGAAACATTGCAATTATTGCCCACGTCGATCACGGTAAAACCACTTTGGTTGATAAAATTATGTATCACTGTCAATTATTTCGTGACAACGAAAACACAGGTGATTTAATTCTTGATAATAACGATTTAGAGCGCGAGAGAGGTATTACTATTACTTCTAAGAACGTATCAGTTCAATATAAAGGAACAAAGATCAATATTATTGACACTCCTGGCCACGCGGATTTTGGAGGTGAAGTAGAACGTGTTTTGAACATGGCCGATGGTGTATGTTTGCTAGTGGATGCTTTTGAAGGTCCAATGCCACAAACGCGTTTCGTATTACAAAAAGCGATTGACTTAGGTCTTAAGCCTTGTGTAGTTATCAACAAAGTTGATAAAGAAAACTGTACTCCTGAAGAAGTTCACGAAAAAGTTTTTGACTTAATGTTTGAATTAGGTGCTGAAGAATGGCAGTTGGATTTCCCAACCGTTTATGGTTCTGCTAAAAATAACTGGATGTCTGACCATTGGGAAAACGTAACTGATAATGTTGAAGCATTATTGGATATGGTTGTTGAAAATGTACCAGCTCCTAAAGTATCAGAAGGTAATCCTCAAATGTTGATTACATCTTTAGATTTCTCAGCTTTTACAGGACGTATCGCTATCGGTCGTTTAGAAAGAGGTGTCTTGAAAGAAGGAATGCCAATTTCTTTGGTAAAAAGAGATGGTACTGTATCAAAATCAAGAATTAAAGAATTACATACTTTTGAAGGTCTTGGACGTAAAAAAGTAACTGAAGTAATTGCTGGAGATATTTGTGCTATTGTTGGTGTTGAAGGTTTCGAAATTGGAGATACTATTTCTGATTTTGAAAATCCTGAAGGTTTAGCTTCTATTGCTATCGATGAGCCAACAATGAGTATGTTGTTTACTATTAATGACTCTCCTTTCTTTGGTAAAGAAGGTAAATTTGTAACTTCTCGTCATATTAGAGAAAGATTGACAAAAGAATTAGAGAAAAACTTAGCTATGAAGTTAGGTGAAACTGATTCTGCTGATAAATTCATGGTTTTTGGTCGTGGAGTACTTCACTTATCTGTTCTTATTGAAACAATGAGAAGAGAAGGATATGAGTTACAAATCGGACAACCACAAGTTATCATCAAAGAAATTGATGGTAAAAAATGTGAGCCTATCGAGGAATTGACAATCGATTTACCGGAATCACTTTCAGGTAGAGCGGTAGAGTTTGTTACCATGCGTAAAGGTGAAATGTTGAGTATGGAAACTAAAGGGGAACGTATGATTGTTAAATTTAATATTCCATCTCGTGGAATTATTGGATTGCGTAACCAATTACTTACTGCAACAGCTGGTGAGGCTATTATGGCACACCGTTTCATTGGATATGAGCCTTACAAAGGTGAAATCTCAGGACGTAACAAAGGTTCGTTAATTTCTATGGAAAAAGGAAAAGCTATTCCTTATTCTATCGATAAATTACAAGATCGTGGTAAATTCTTCGTTGAGCCAAATGCTGAAATCTATGAAGGTCAGGTAATTGGAGAAAACTCTCGTGGTGATGATATGTGTGTAAACGTAACGAAAGAGAAAAAACAGTCTAACGTTCGTTCTTCTGGAAATGATGAAAAAGCGAGAATTATTCCTCCAATCATTTTCTCTTTAGAAGAAGCATTAGAGTACATTCAAAAAGATGAATATGTAGAGGTTACTCCAAAATCTATTCGTTTGAGAAAAATCTACTTGACAGAAACTGATAGAAAAAGATTTAAATTCTAATTTATTTAAATTTCAATATAAAAATCCCAAATTCCAATCTATGGAGTTTGGGATTTTTTTTACAACAAATATTGGAATTTGGAATTTAGAAAATTGGATGTTAAAATTCAGTTTGTCCTTTCGACGAAGGAGAAATCACACAAGAAATTCCGTAAAGAAAAGCGCCAATCTTTGTCGAATATTGGATGTGATTTCTCCTTACGTCGAAATGACAGAACCATAGGCAGAGGTTTAAAATCCAATATTAAAAATCCCAAATTCCAATTCAGGAGTTTGGGATTCTTTTTTTTATATAAGTATTGGAATTTTAAATTTTTAATATTAGATGTAAAAATTGAGTTTGTTTAAAAGAATTATTTCAAAAAACGCACTTAGTTTGTCCTTTCGACGAAGGAGAAATCACACAAGAAATTCCGTAAAGAAAAGCTCCAATCTTTATCGAATATTGGATGTGATTTCTCCTTACGTCGAAATGACAGAACCATAGGTAGGGGTTTAAAATCCAATATAAAAAATCCCAAATTCCAATGCCGGAGTTTAGGATTCTTTCTTAATAAGTATTGGAATTTGGAATTTAAAAAGATTGGAATTTATTAAAAGTTATCTTTTAAGACTATGATGATCTCTAGAGTTTGGAATTCTTTTTTTACAATAAATATTGGAATTTGGAATTTTAAAAATTTGGAATTTATTAAAAGTTATCTTTTAAGACTAAAGTGCCCTTTAACATTTTTGCCATTAATAAAGTTTAAATCAAACCAATAATCAGCTGCGGGTAATTGCTGGCCGTTGAATACTCCATTCCAGCCTGAGCTGTTTTGATTCATTTGTTTTAATAATTTTCCGTAACGATCAAAAATCGAAATGGTGTAGTTCGGAAGTTGATCTAAGTTTTCGATCAGCCATAAATCATTATGACTGTCCCCATTTGGAGTGAAAAATCTTGGGTAGTCTAATACATAGACCAAAAACAAATTGGAACTACCACAACCGTTTTTGTCTCTCGCAATGGCGTTATAGATTCCCGGGCTAACTCTTGTGAATAAAGGGTCATCTTGAAAAGAAATTCCGTCTAGTGAAAATTCATAATTTCCAACTCCGGTATATTTTAGTAGAACAGAATTATCATTCGCAGAGAAATCTTTAATAATAGCATCGGTAATAACAGCCGGTTCAGATAAGGTTACTTTGTATTTTTTAGTCTTTTCGCAGCCGTTTATATCAGTCACTTTTACCGAATAATCTCCGGGATTAGTAACGGTAATACGATTGCTTGTGTCTCCTGTAGACCAAACGTAGCTGCTAAAGCCGGGATCTGCTACCAGATCAATCTGATTTCCTTTGCATAAATAAGCGGTCTCATCTTCAAAATTTGGCGGATCAAAAACATTTACAACCAAAGTAATTGGGGTAATGTCATAACAATCGGCTCCATTGACCACTCTTGCATAAATGGTTTGGGAATACGCTGTAGTGTTTTTAAAGAGATTTGGTAACGCATTTACTTCCGTTATCGCATCAATTGCAGTGAGATAATAATAAGGAGTTAATCCGCTTGGTAAACCTGTGGTAAGTTGTGGGTTCACTTGTGCTTTAAGATCAAATTGATAGAACCCATCAGGATTACCATCATCGTCGCAGGTTTTTATTGGATTTTGATCAGCGATTGTTGTGGTTGCAATTTGTAAAGTGACTTCGACAATTTTATAACATTTGTATTGGTTTTCAATTCTGGCGTAGATAATTTGATTGGGGCTTTTATTGATATAGTTTCCCGGATTTGCAATGGCGTTTGTTTTAGCTTGTGCATTAGCCAGAGATTCGTAATACCCATTGTTTGTAATGGTCGAAACATTGTTTTTTATAATATTATCTACTTTGGTCAAATTGAAGATTGAAAAGCCGTCGGTATCATCATCACATTGTAAAAGGAGAGTATTTGTTGAAAGTATTTCGGGAGCATAGTCAATTTTGATTTCTCCATAGGCTGTACAGCCTGTTGTTTTAAGTGAAGCTTCAATTTTATAAGTTCCGGCATCAGTCACTTCAAAAGTTGCATTTGTGCCTAAAATAGTGGTAGGGTCTTCTTTTTTATACCATTTAAAATTATAGTCTGCGATGTCCAGTTTGGAGTCTAGTACTACCTTTTCTCCAAAACAGGCAGGATTATTGGCAGCAATCGTACGGTCTTCGCCTAAGTCAATTTTCGAAAGAAAACTTCCGGCTTCCAGGAAAATGGCTGACTCCAGATTTTCATTTTGATCATCGGCTATGACTAATTTTACATGGTATGTTTTTCCTGAGACTACAGTAGACTGAGCGGTCATAACTACTGTTTGTCCTGCGTAATTTACCGGACTGGTATTGGTGTTTAAACCATTAAAAAAGTTTAGATTTGAAGCTGGGCAACCTGTATAGGCAATCCCTCCTGGTCGCACTCCGGGACCAATTGCCGGACGAATGTTTACAGAAGAAACGGGAGTGGTAGTTTTGGGTAATACCGCTAGATTGGTGTAAGGATCACTTGTTCCGGCTTCTCTAATTAAAAAAGCAAAGCCATCAGAATAGCGACACGGATAATCGTATTGGTATTCATTTGAAGCAAAAATATAATTAAAACTCAATGAATTTGCGGTAGCAACAAAATCAAATTCCAGCACTGTTGCATTTACAGACTGAATTCCTAGTACCTGATCGAGATTATCATCCCCTTTCCAGTTGTCACTATCACTGCTTACAACATCACTTACATAGGGGCCAATGGCACTTTGAGCGGTTGATGTCGCTAATACGATTCCTTCTGCAAAAGGAAAACTGCTTCCGTTTCGGTTAAAATAGGCAAAACTTTGTTTCCCCGGTCTAAACGTGTCCCCCAAACCTGTCGCGTTGGTAGCAGCAGCACAAGAGCTGGTAACTAAAACATTTTCAATTAGAAACGTGGGGTCTCTCTGATCGTTAATATTTATGTATTGCGCATTTACTTTTGCAAATGCGCAACTGATAAATAAGACTAATAAAATGTTTTTTAAATAGTTCATAGTATAACAAATATACTATAAATCTCTATTTTTTAATAATTTGTATGAAGAATAGACGAAGATAAATGTCCAGATTAAAACAATCAATATAGGAAGATAATGTACACCATAATCTTTAGTACTTTCAACTCCCATTTGAGTTCCGATAGTTTTTATTACCGACAGTCGTGAAAAGGGTTCAATGATTAAATTTGACATTGCTTCTAATGGAAAAAATTGCATTATGTAATGACCGATGTTACTATCCGGGAAAATTTTAAAAGCCAAAATTCCTTTAACGACTCCTTCGATTATACTCCAAACCAAAAGAAAACCCAAAGCAAATGCAGATCGTTTTACCAAAATTCCTAAAAACAAACAGAACGAAAAGAAGCCCGTTAGTTTTACAAAAAAAGCTAAGAGATAATCCAAATCTGTAAAAATAATTCCAAATTCGGTATAAGAAGAAAAGCACAATCCTAAGATTAAGCTCATCACAAAGACAAAAATGGTAGAGCACAAAGCAAAAACAACAACGGTTAAAAATTTAGACAATATAAATTCTTTTTTGCTTAAACCGTCAATCAGATTTTGTTTTAAAGTCCCGTAACTATATTCATTAGCCATCATAGAAACAATAACAATGGCAAGGAAAAACTTGAGCCATGCGGCAATATAAGTGTTAAAATGCCAGATAAAAGGGAAATTGAAAATTCCCATTTCAGCCAGATGGAATTTAAAAACACCAATATCAAATTTGATCGAAGCAATTAAGGCAATGAATGAAAGTAAAATGAAATAGGTTAACGTTAAGACACGACTGGCTTTGTTTTTCCAGATTTTTTGCAATTCTATAGAGATAAGTCTGTTCATGGTTTAGTTGTTTTTTGGAGTGGTATTTTTGGTTAATTCTAAAAACTGGGCTTCTAAGCTGTTTTTGCGTTTTACTAAATGACTTAGTGCAATGTCTTTAGAGAATAAATACAAATTCAGTTCAGAGGCAGACAAATCGGATTTTAGGTATACCAAAACCTTTCCTTCTTCTTCGACCACATGGTCTACGGTCGGATGTTCTTGCAGCACGTTTTTCAAGGCTTCATTATCATTGGCCTGAACTTCAAAAAAGCCTTCGTTAGCAGACATTCCGTCAACAGAACCGGAGTATAGGATTTCTCCTTTTCGCAGTACAATTACATGCGAACATACTTTTTCGACTTCGTCCAGCAGATGGGAGGCCAGTAAAATAGTAGTTCCCTGTGAAGCAATTTTTCGGATAATATCACGAATCTGGTGAATTCCCTGTGGGTCTAAACCATTTGTTGGTTCGTCTAAAATTAAAATTTCAGGATCGTTTAACAGCGCCGAAGCAATAGCCAGACGTTGTTTCATCCCTAAAGAAAAAGTGCTGAATTTGCTGTTTTTTCTTTCCGTTAGACCTACTAAATCCAGCTTTTCATTAATTTTAGAATAATCAATGCTTTTTATTTTGCAAACCAATTTCAGGTTTTCTTCTGCCGTCATGTAGGGGTAAAAGTTCGGTCTTTCTATAATGGCACCTACCTTTTTTAAGGCATCGTGGGTCTGGATTTGTCCGTTAAACCAACTGTAGCTCCCTGATGTTCGGTTTACAACATTCAGGACAATACCCAAAGTGGTTGATTTTCCACTTCCATTGGGACCTAGTATGCCATAAACACGGCCTTTTTGTATTTCAAAAGATACATTTTTTAAGGCTTGAATGCGGCCGTATCTTTTGTGAAGATTTTCGATAGTAAGAATGGTTTCCAAATTTATTTCGGTTTTAGTTTTTAGTATGACGATTCAAGTTGTTTATTGTTACGTCAAATTTTATTTATGTGTTTAAAATTATAATTTACTGTAAATTTGTATTAAAGATATTCAAAATGAGCGAGCCTTTAATGGTCTTAAAAAAACCATCTTACCCTTTATTACCCTCTCTTTTAAGTTACTTGGAACGATACGAACGAATCTCGAAAGTATCTGTGTTCTATGATGATTTATTGCGGTTTTCCGGTTCGGTAAATGTCTATGATAAAAATGAAACAGACACTTTATGGATTCGGGTGTACTACAACGAATTTGAACGAAATGAAATCGATTTAAATTTAAAGAAAATTTATTCTCTTTTACATTCTGATGGTAATAGCGAGATCATACAGTTTTTGAATATTGATGCGATTGACTACTGTACCTTCGGAAATTCGAAACCATTCCGGATAAAAGTCCGAAATATTCTCAATGACAATTACGTTCATTTTTATATTAAAAAAGCAGATGCTTCGCGGATTTACGGATTGGAACTGGAAGATATTCTTTCGCCGGATAAAATTAACTTTTTAGTTTATAAAGATACTCTAATCGAAGAGCATATTATTGGGATTCCCGGTGATGTTTTTATGGATACGTTGTTGCACAATTGTAGCGAGATGGAAAAATCTCAGATCGCAAAAGAATTTGTAAAGTTTAATGAGCGTTGCATGATTCGGCTTTTGGGAGACATGAGGGCGTATAATTATGTGATTGTACCGATTCATGATTTTGATCAGGTGGTTTATAAAATCCGTCCGATAGATTTTGATCAGCAGTGTTACGAAGGAAATTTTAAGGTCTATCGTCCTCAGTTTTTTAAGGAAAACTATCCGATGATTAAATTGATTAAAGAAAAGTTAGAAGAACGTTCGATCCTTCAGTATAAAGATGAGGAAAGGGCTATTTTGGCAAAACGTATTCATTCTGCCGAGAACCGAATGAAAAAGTTGTTGAATATTATGTGTCACGACACGATTTCGACAGAAGAACATCTGAATCAACTAAAAATGGAATTGTATCGTTATACTAATGATATGAAATTTAAAAATGCCAGATCGATGGGGCATATTATGTTTGCCGCTTTTGAGTTTATTACGCGTAATTTTAAAAATACGAATTTAGTTTAAAATTATTTTGCCACAGATTGCACAGATTTAAAGGATTTTTTTAATCATTGTAATCTTTTAATCTGTGGCAAAAACTTTAAAATATTATTTTATGAGAAAATTTTTTCTACTTGCTGTTTCAATTGTTTTATTAGCTTGTCAGCAACAATCAGGCAATGATTTAAAAACGCTTTTTTCGCTTCCGAAAAAGCTTAAGGAAGTTTCCGGGATTACTTATTTTCCTAAATCTAATTTGATTTATACTTTGGAAGATAGCGGGAATGCCAACAAAATCTACGCATTAAATGCGGAGGGCAAAATAAATAAAACCATTACCGTTACCAACGCCACAAATGTAGATTGGGAAGATATTACAAAAGATCAGGCCGGAAATATTTACATAGGAGATTTTGGAAATAACGATAATAAACGCAAAGACTTGTGTATTTATAAAGTGGCTAAAAACGAATTGAATAAAGAAAATGCCGTTTCAGAATATAAAATTTCTTTTTCGTATCCGGAACAAACCGAGTTTCCTCCAAAGAAAAAGGAACTGTTTTTTGATGTTGAAAGTTTCTTCGAATATCAGAACAACTTTTATCTTTTCACCAAAAACAGAAGCAAAGGCTTTGACGGTACCGTTTTTATCTATAAAATCCCAAATGCAGCAGGAACTCAAAAAGCCACTAAAATTGGTGAATTTAAAACCTGTGCCAATTACAATCATTGTGTTTTAACAAGTGCAACAATAAGCCCTGACGGAAAAAAAGTGGTGCTGTTAAGTCATGATAAACTTGTTTTATTCAAAGGATTCAAAGGGGATTTATTCCACAAAGGTTCTCAGACTGAAATAGAACTGAATGATTTTTCACAAAAAGAAGCCATCGTTTTCAAAGACAATACAACCTTACTAATCGCCGATGAAAAAACAAACAAAGTAGGAGGTAAGGTTTATGAGTTTAAGTTGAAGTAGTTTGGGGGGGATAATTAGATAATTAGAAAATGTGATAATTAGAAAATGAGATAATGTGAAATGGGGATGGTGACATGCCTGTTTTAAAAGCTAAAAGTGAGCTGTGAAATGGTAATTGCCAGATCATAGCTCACTTTTTTAATTATGAAGAACTTTGTCCCTCTGTTCTTTTGAACCTAGCTAAAAGCTATATGCCGGTCCAAAAATTAGATAATGTGAAATGTGAGTTGTGAAACAAAATGTATTTATTTTTGATTTTTTACGGCATTATTCTAAAAAGGGTCGATATCATTGAGATGCACCCATTTCGTATTTCACATTTCACAAAGAAAAAACTTAGTTACTTAGCAGCTTAGGGCCTTAGCACCTCAGAAAGCTAAAAACTATAGGCTGCCCCAAAAATCACTCGACCCACCTCGTCAGGGGATTTAAAATAAGAGATTCTTGCTGTGACCGTATTTACTGCATTGATCCAAAGTCCACCGCCGTAATCCTGGTGCCATTTTCTGGAGTTTTCTCCGTCAAGCCAAATTCTTCCGTAATCAAAACCGGCCAAAATTCCGTAGGTTAATGGTACAATGGTGCGTTGAATTTTACCAATAGAAAGTCTTAAATCACTGCTTTGAGAGAAGTAAGAATTTCCTAAGAAACGCTCGTTTCTATAACCGCGCAGATCTTTATCACCTCCCAGAGTGGCTCCTTGGTAAAACTCGTAATTGTCATTTAAAATCGCTTTTCCTTTAAGGTAAGTGGCTAAAATCAGTTTGCCGTTTTTGTCAATTTTATGTGTAAAACCTAAAATACTTTCTAACGATGGGAAGTTTTGTTTTGCATCGTCTAAATTGGCGGTCCAACTCGCTTCAATAGAAAAAGCCATTCCTAAAGTTGGTTTTGCTTTAAAGTCGGAATTTTTAAAACTGTATTTCACTTTTACACCTCCAAAAAGTTTACTGTCAAAAATATCAGGATTGATACTGTTAGGTACGTTTATGAATCGGTCTCTGGTTTCTTCCACTTTCATTTGTTCCAGGAAGGGTTTGAAAGTAAACTCACTTCCGTAACGACCAACGTGTCTGATGGCTCCAGCGACTTTAAATTGCTGAATGCGGACTCTGTTGTAATCCATGTCAAATTCCTGATCCTTATTTTGGGTTTCATTTCCGTAACCAAAATAGTTGATGGCAAAATTAGGTGTGGTGTATTTTGACTCCACATCAATAACCCATTTACCTAATAAACCGGGGAAATGTGCATCATAAGTAAATTCCAAACCTCCCGTTGCAAAATAATAAAAACCGTTTAGAACATGTTTTTGCGTGTACGGATTCTGTTTGAAATTGTTAACCGTATAATTTAAATTGAAACCCAATTTCACACCATCATCGGGATTATAACCAATGTTCGGAAGCCCCGAAACTACATTGTATTTGGGTTTTTCGTAATTGTATAAATTGACATCATAATCGTCAGTCAATTGTGTTTGTGTTTTAGAATCTAAATTATAAGTGTTTTGTTTTGATTTAAAATCATATACAATCACTCGTTTTCCGTTTTCAATGTTGTAAATATCATTGTTCTGACCTCCAATTAAACGAATCTTTATATTTGATTTGTGTTTTCCAATTACTTGAAAAGTATCGTTGTCATCTAAACCATACACCCATAAATTTTTGGTTTTGTCGTCGGTGATGTTTTTGGTGTAAATTAAATCATCTCCTTCTTTTTTAACTCTGTACACCTGAATCTCGATGCTTTTTGCGGCATTGTGATTGATGATAAATTTGTCTTTTTTGTCTGTTCCGGCAATCATGACCGTATGGCTCAAAACTTTAAAATAGGTAGAAGCATATTGATCAAGTTCCTTTTTTCGGATCTTTAGTTTTGCCTTAATCTCTTCAATGGTTTGATCCTGAACTTCTTTTGGCAGTTGTTTAAAAGCATGATCGATATCGCTGTCGGTTAAGTTTTCCTGAATAAATTTTGCCTGCGCCAGCCAGTCTTTTTCGTCCGAAGTTTTTAGAAAAGCCAGATCAAGTGGGTAAGGTTCTCTGTTGAACCATTTAACGTTGTCGATTTTATCCTTAAAAGTGCGCATATGACGAAGTGCCGGAATGTTCATTAACAACGAAAGCAAAGCTCCGTCGTATTTTGAAAAGGCCTGATCGCGATCGCGCGGAATCGGTTTGTAAATTACCTTGCCGTCTTTTTTATATTCGCCCCAACGCCATTGATCGCTATGTCTGTCCCAATCGCCAATAAGCATATCAAACAAACGGGCTTTTATATATTCGTTTTCATCAACACTGTATTTTTCATCCTTGTGAAGATTCAGCATCATATCGGTCGTGCTGATAATATCGCTTGGATTTCCGTAACTTTTAACGTCTAAATGGTTGTCAGCAGGTCGTTCTTCCACCATATACAAAGCATCTCCGAAATTGGAGTTGTATTCTTTTAAAGTGCTTTGTTTTGGAATATAATATAAAACCGGATTAGTATGTGGTAAACTCAACTTATCTGCCATTTCACCAACCGCAAAGGGCGTGTAAGGATGAGAAGTGGTATAAAAATCCAACAAGAAATCTTCGGCATACGTATCCTGAAAATCATTTACAATATACTGATCCTTAAAAGCTACAGCTTGTAAAAACTGTGTAGCGCTTTTTTTCATGGCACGCATTACATATTCGCGACCTTTAGCATCAGACATTCTTAACGAAATAGATTGGTGACCGCCACCTTCGCGAATCGGTTTCAAACCACCCATAAGCGTATCCAATGTGGCCGTTTTAGCTTCAATTGGCAGGCTGTAATATTTTCTGTAATGTTTTCCGAATAGAAACGAATGAACGAAACTTTTTCGGGTCATTTCCTTAGTATAAATTGAAGTAGTAAAGGTGGTCGGGAAATTATTCGGAGTCTCAGCAGCCCAGTTAAATTCTTTTGCTTTTATAATTTCATGTTCAAAAAGCTTTTTTTCTTTATTGTTTTCATTTCCAAAATACGTCACTTTAGCATCGCCGCTTTTAAACAAAGTCAGCGTGGCGTACCCATTTCCACCATACGAAAAATCATTCGCGTTAATCGCTCTGGCAGCTTCAGATTTGGAGCCGGCACCGCTTATGATCTGTTTGATGTTTTCTTTATTGACATACTGCAGATTATGATCGTGTCCTGAAACTACGATCACATTTTTTTGCTTTTGTAAAAGAGTTTTAATCCGTTTGATATAAATTGTATATTCTTTGTTTTGAATATCCTGTGGACTTACCCCGGAGGTTTGACGTAACAAATTGATAAAAGAACCTATAATCGGAAGCGGAATTTTTTGCTCTAAAGGGAATAATTGTTTTTCTAATGAAAATTGTCCACCATGCGATCCATTACTCATCAAAGGATGATGAAGGGCAATGATTACAGTCTTTTCTTGATTTTTATTTAGAAGGCTTTCCAGTTCATCAAAAAAGGCTTCTCTGGTTTTGATTTCGCAATTGTCATTAATAGTGGGGTGGTTGTCCCAATCTTCCAGAAACCATTCACTATCAATAGCTATCAGCGTGGTGATACTGTCGATTTTAACATCTTCGATTGCACAGCTTTTTCGGGGTAGGAATGCTTTTTTATCCTTAAGATAATCGGTTACAAAAGCAGCCTGACGTTCTAGCCCTTTAATGCCATTATACCAATCATGATTTCCGGGAATTACAATGGTTTTTCCTTTAAATCCTTCTGTTAGTTTTAATTGGTTGGTAAGTTTTGTTTCCGCTAAAGCCTTCTCAGCAGCATTGTCGTTACTGGGAAAACCTTTTGGATAGATATTATCCCCTAAGAAAAGTAAAGTGGCTTTTTTGCTTGATTTTTTTAATTTTTCATGCAATAATTCCAACGTTTGTTGTGCTTGTACCTGATCTGCATTGCCGGCATCGCCCACTAAATAAAAAGTGTGCGCAATTTTTATGGTATCGGTTGCGTTTTCGTCTTTATTGGCACTCACATTTTTCCCGTATTGAGGTTTATGTGTTGCACATGAGCCTAGTATAAGCAGCAAAGTTAAAGTAGTGGAATAATTTTTAATTATAGTAATGAAAGGATTATCCGAAAACATTTTCATAATTTCGTAGTATTAAAATATTCTTTATGAATCTAATAGAACAGTCCGAAGATTTCGTTAGTAAATTACTCAAAGATAAACTTTCTAATTTATATTCTTACCATAATATTAACCATACTTTTAATGTAATAAGTGCTGTTAATAAGCTTTGTGCAAAGGAAAATGTGGATGGGGCAGAGAAAGATTTACTTTTAGTAGCGGCATGGTTTCATGATACCGGTTATGTAAACGGTGTCGTAAACCACGAAAGTGAAAGCGTAAAGATTGCCACAACGTTTCTAAAGGAGAAAGGGCAGTCTGATGAATTTATAAATGAAGTTTCTAAATTGATTTTGGCTACCGTAAAAGAGTATGTGCCACAAACCGAATTAGAAAAGATCATTAAAGATGCCGATTATGTTCATATTACCAGTTTAGAATATGAGTCGACTTGCGAATTATTGCGTTTTGAATTAAAAAACAGCATGAATCTTTCTTTTTCTGACCTGGATTGGGCGAGGGAAAATTTGAATTTTTTAATGAACAAACATCGATTTTATACCGATTATGCTATTAAAAAGTGGCAGCCATTAAAAGAGAAAAATATCGTCATGGTTCAAAAAAGAATCAATAAGCAGGAACTGAAAAAGGTAAAAGAGCTTGAGGACGAAGAAAAAAAGAAAGAAAAGATCGAAAAACCGGATCGCGGAATCGATACATTGTTTCGCGTTACCCTTGGAAATCATACCCGTTTAAGCGGTATTGCAGATAGTAAGGCCAATATTTTATTGTCTGTAAATGCGATTATTATTTCGATCGCACTCTCTACGATTATTCCAAAATTAGACAGCCCAAAAAATGTACATTTAGTAATCCCGACTTTTGTCATGCTGATGTCAAGTGTGATTACGATCATTTTTGCGATTCTGTCAACACGACCAAAAGTAACTTCAGGATTTTTTACACGAGATGATGTAGAAGCAAAAAAAGTAAATCTGATGTTTTTTGGAAATTTCTACAAAATGCCTCTTGAAGATTATGATTGGGCTATGAATGAAATGATGAAAGACCGTGATTATTTGTATTCAACCATGATCAAAGATTTGTATTATTTGGGATTGGTTTTACAGCGTAAGTATAATTTACTCCGAATTGCGTATAACTTTTTTATGTTCGGAATTATTATAACGGTTATTGCGTTTGTAGTAGCGTTTAAAAATCTTTAAAAAAAAGCTCAACTAAAAATTAGTTGAGCTCATCTAATAAATCTTGATAAGTGATTTTTTTTGCGTTTGTATTCGTAATGTTGTTAATCACTTTTACACGAATGGCTCTCAAGCCTGAAACCCCTTGTAAATCTTCAACTTCAAATTGTTCGATGGCAGGTTCAAGTATTTTTTTATGCTGTAAGTACTTAATATACTTTAGATATTCTGTTTCTTCGCTGTTTTGAGAATACACAATCGTAATTTTTTCTTTCTCTGTAATACGATCCTTTGTTCCTTTGATGTTGGCTTTATCAATACGTTTTTTAACGACTTCATATCTCGCATTATAAGTCCCGTCAACATCAAAACGCTTTTCATCCATTCTGAAGCGGATAGAAATCGCTGCGCTGAATACCAGGATCAAAGAAGTTACATCCAATTCATAAGGTAGAGACTCTTTCAGCTGATGATGCTCCAATTCCATTTCACATAAAGTCTGCAGTTGCCATAAGCGTAGGTTGTGCAGATACATGATATCAAACGGTTTTGTTGGTGCAATCGAGGCTCCAATATACAAATTGTGCTCCACACCATCCGTTTTAAAACGTTCGTAATAGTGCGGATATATTTGTTGTGCTTCTACTTGTTTTCTGTCCAGAACCGAAGCCAGTTTTTTATTGATAATCGACATCGCATTATCAAATTTCTTTCTTTCCTGATAAAACATTCCGGTTTTTTGATCCAGAGTCGCAAAATACAATTCTTCCAGTTTTTCGCTTTTAGCCGTATTTTTTGTGTTTTTCAGAATCGGATGAATTTCTTCCTCAATATAACGCTGAATGTGTTGTTCTGTATCTGCTTTTAAAGGCTGGTCCAATTCGTCACGAAGCGATTCCAGTTCAAATTTACGCTGTTCCAAAAGCATCAGATTCGTGTTTGGCTTTTGGTTTTCGAAAATTTCTAAAATCGTAGTCAGCTGATTTTTTAAATCTCGTTTTACGGTTTCGTTTCGGTGTTCCGATGAACCTTTAATATCGATTTGTCCGTATAAAGGAAAAACATTTTTAAAGACAATTTCCTTAAAAATATAATCTTTGGTTGGATTGGTATTTTGAAAATAGTTTTGTGATTCTTTTTTAAACTTCCAATATACACTTGGATGAATCGTCGTATACTCCCGTTGAATTATCGCTTCAACCTGATGTTGCATATCGGTATTGTAGCGGTCAATTGTATCGGTTAAATACGGTAACACCAATTCGAGTTTGGTAGCGTTTATGCTGTTGAGTTCTCTTGGTTTTTTAGATACTAATTCTACAACTCCCAATAAATGCCCGTCTTTTACAACCGGTGCAAAAACGCAACTGTGAATGCCTTGTTTTAACAAATGCTCGCCCAGTTTTTTATTTTCCGATGCTTCGATAAATTTTGTAACATTAGAGATAACAAAAGGTTCTTTATTATCTAATAGATTTTCAAAAGAACATCCAAAAAAAGCATTTTTGCAATCTACTTCCTGATCAGACGAAAGTAAAAAACTTTGCATTTGATGGTCGTATTTAACCGGCTTGATAAATTTTTCGTCTTCGGGATTGTAAATGATAAAACCCACTTCAAGATCAGGAATTTTGAAAATAGACCTAAAAATGGCAGCAATCACTTCGTTGGTAGCAACGGACTGTGTATCGGGTTTTAATAAATTGCTTTTTAAATTGGAGATCGCGCTTTCTGTAGTAGCATCAAACAAAGAAACAATTCCAAACCCCTTCAAAGTCCAACTTCCGGGTGGGAACTTAGATTTCCAAAGTGTTATGTCATTGTAATTGTCGATTAACAGATCAATATCGTCTTGTGTAAGCGGTAATGCGTTTTCTGTTGGCGTGATTTCCATAAAATCGGCATTGTACAAAATACGATAATGTTTTTCTACACCGTCTTCATCCGGTATATCATAAAAGAAGGGTTTGTTAAAATCGATCTTTTGTTTGTAATAACTGCTTAAAATTAAACAACAATTATTGATATAGAATTGATGACTGTCAAAATCACGAATTTCCATATAAAATTCATCGCCTGCATTTCGTAAAATTTTCTTGAAACGCTCTGTATAGTTGAAGGAGATATTTTGAAAAGGGATTGTAATCGCTTTTATCTCGTTATTGGTTAAAGCAGTTGGGAATAAATCAGCTGATATATTTTTGATTAAAGCTTCATTTTTTTTAATGATGCTGAAATCTTCAATTCCGGTTCTGAACTCGGGTATCGTTTCTATTTCTTTCAAAATAGCTTTGGCGTAGTTAGAGCGATAATCAACATTCGATAAAGCAATTTCTTCAAAAGATTCAATTAGCCTGTGAAAGGAGATTATGGTTTTGAAAGGACTTTCGCTGTTTAAAAGACTATCCATTTTAATTTGTTTTTAGGCTGTAAATTTAAGTATAAATTAAAGATGTTTACTCCTTTTATTATTTCTTTCGTTTATGACCCCATAGATTTTTTTACTAAGGGAGCAGCGCAATTGTCGAGGTTGTTTTTTTAACAAAGTATTAACTAAATCAATAACGGAACGATTGTTCCGTTATTATATCTTTGCCCTGTAATAATCAATTAATCAATACTATAAAAATAAGAAAATGAGAAATTTAGAAAGAAAAGTAGCCATTGTAACGGGCGGAAATAGCGGAATTGGGTATGCAACAGCAGCAGAATTAGCTGAACGTGGAGCCAGCGTAATTGTTACCGGAAGAGACCAAGAGACATTAACGAGAGCCGAAGAAGAATTAAACGTAACAGGAATTGTTGCCGATCAATCGGATTTGAAATCAATTGATAATTTGGTATCAGAAGTTTCAGCAAAATTTGGTAAAATTGATATTGTCTTTTTGAATGCCGGAATTGCTTCTTTTGCTCCATTAGAATCTGCATCTGAAGGACATTATGATTCGATTATGGATATCAACGTAAAAGGCGTTTATTTCACACTTCAAAAGTTATTACCTATTTTGAATGATGGCGGTTCGGTTATTTTTAATACTTCAATAAATGCTAGTGTCGGGATGCAAAACTCAGGAGTTTATGCCGCAAGTAAAGCAGCGCTTTTATCTTTAAACCGTGTCTTTGCGACCGAATTAGCACCAAGAAACATTAGAATAAATGCCATCTCACCAGGACCAATTGAAACACCGATTTTCGGAAAACTAGGTTTAGAAAAAGAAGAAATCGATGGATTTGGAGCAGCTTTAAGCGATAAAATTTTATTAAAACGTTTTGGTAAACCTTCAGAAATTGCAAAAACAGTTGCTTTTCTTGCTTCAGACGACGCTTCGTTTATAACAGGGACAGAGATTGTCGTAGATGGTGGGCTTATCGTAAACACTGTTGTCTAATTTTTTGCTCTAATTACGGAACAATCGTTCCGTAATTTTTTGTATCTTTGTAACGGAATTTAATTACGAAGTCATGGCCAGAACAAAAGAATTTGATGAGGATCAGGCTCTGGATAAAGCGATAGAAATCTTTTGGTGCAAAGGGTATAACGGTACTTCAGCGCAGGATTTGGTATCTCATTTGGGCTTGAGTCGTTCGAGTTTGTACGATACTTTTGGAGATAAGCAAAAACTTTTTTCAAAAGCTTTAAAAAGATATCTCAAACAAGGACAGGAGGGGACTAAGGACCTTCTAAACCAACCCGAGGACATAAAAGTCATACTTACAGAACTCTTTAAACAAGCCATTATTGAAAGTTTGGACGATCGAATGACAAAGGGCTGTTTTGTAGTGAATGCTGCCGTTGAACTGGCGATGCATGATGAAGAGATTGCTAAAATTGTTGCTGATAACAGACAAACAGTAGAAGAGATTTTCTTGGCGGCTGTCAAAAAAGGGCAGGAAGCAGGACAGATTTCAACACGACTGGAAGCAAGAACACTGGCTCGTTTTATCTTTAATAATTATACCGGAATCAGAGTGCTGGCTCGTTCGGGCGAGAAGGACAAACAAGTTTACGATGATATTCTCAAAGCACTGTTTTCTTTGTTTTGATAGTTGGAAAATATACCTATTAAAAAACGGCAATTACAAAGAGTAGTTGCCGTTTTTTGTTTAAGTAAGTAATAGAAAATGAATGACTACTAGCTTTTTTCTTCTTTATTGAAGTAAACTAAATAGTAATACATTTGTTTTTCTTCATCCCAGCCTTTTTCAACAAATTTTTCTGCACTTTCAGGGTTGATAAAATCCATTTTAATCTGAATATGAGTATCCAGGTTAATCACGTTTTTAATCGATTTTCTAGCGTCAGAAACCGCTGAGTTGGCGATAGGGAATGAGGTTACATCTTCGATGCTGTATTTTTCTCCTTTATCAACTTTATAATTTTTGAATTCAGGAATTAAGTCAGGATTATCTAATACTTCATTTAAGAAATTTTGTTCTTCAAACTGATCATTTTTAGCGAAATAATTCACGGATCGGTTCATAAACATTACCTCTTCTTTTTTGTCTTCTGCCGGTAAAACCACATCTTTCGCGAAGTTTTGACAGAACTTTAAGTATTTTTTAGTGATGAAGTTTTCATCTTCAAAAGCATCAACAGATAAAAAGTGCTCTAACCAATAACGCGCATCATAACGATTGCTGTCTACAGTCAGAATTTTGTACCCTTCTTCTTTTTTATAATTAAAAATCAAACATCCTTTGTCCAGTTTACTCAGGTTGATTCCTTGTTGCAGGATCATCTCAAGGTTACTGTTTTTTTCTTCAAATTGTAAAAAGTCAGCCTGTAATTCGCTTTTAAAAATTCCAATCGCATCAACTACATTGTTATCAATGCTCAGATTGGTTAAATAGGTTACATAAACCTCTCCGTTTTTAATGTGCGGATGGTTCGACTGCTCAAATAAATGTGTCGTGATTCTTTTAGAAATCTCTTGTACATTGCCCGGATTATCAAAAATCTCCGAAGCATATTTGTACATATCATTATAATCCAAATCTACTTCGTGCGCAAACTGATAATAGTTTTCTTCTTTTTCTCTAAAAGGCTTAAAAAAGTACTCTTTTATCAGAGGCACAATTTCGTCATTTAAGTTAAATGGTTGTTCCGATAAAAAAATCGCTTCATTTCTGCTTTTGTTTCCTACGCGGTGTATCGAAAGCGACTCGATGTGGGTGTTGAATAAGTTGATCATATTTAAAGGTTCTGAGGTTCTGAGTTGCTAAGGTTCTGAGGTTTTAGTTTCTTTCTTTTAATTTCTTAATAAATGAAACTAACATTCTCTCTACTTCGCGACTGTCCTCATATAAATTATTAAATTCGTTTTCGTTTAGATAAGCAATGTTTTTTGCTATTTCTAATTGGGTTTGCATTTCAAATAATGAACCTATCGAAATACTTAAAAAGCGTAAAAACTCTTTATTGCTTTCTCTTCCAAAACCTTCCGCAATATTACTTGGTATTGAAATTGAACTGCGTCTTATTTGTGAAGTTAATCCAAATATTTCTTCTTTTGGAAAATGGTTAGTGGAAATATAGATTTTGGTAATCAAGCTCATTGACTTCTGCCAGATTAAAAGCTTTCTGAAATTGCTCATTTGTAATAATTTAAATTTTATTAAAAATAAGAAAATTCTGTAAATAAAAAAAACTTAGAACCTCAGTAACTCAGAACCTCAGAACCTTACGTTAGTTCCAATTCTCCTCAAATCCGAAATCTTCAAAACTATCGTCTCCTTCAAACATATCCAGATCATCTTCGTCTAAATCGTCCTCAAATTCGCCGTAGATATCATCGTGCATGTCCGCTTCAAAGTTTTTTTCTATGGCTTCGTCCGGCATTTCTCCGTGAGAGAATAAGGTTTCCGGATAAGTTGCTCCTGCAGATTGCTCTTCGATAGCAGCCAATTCAACTAAGAAAGTCCACATGTTGATAAAATCGTACACATAGATAATTTTGGTATTTTCTTTGTCTAAGATATCAGATAATGGATAATCACTCATGATTTTATGTTCACCCGGAACGTCACCAGTATCAAAAAGTGGAATTTCATCTTCCTGATTCCAAGTTTCATCGCAGGTATAAAACGAAGCTACTTCCATTCCGTCAAAACCAAAAGCGTTGAAGATCGCATTGTGTAAATCCTCAAGCGTATCGTCTTCAAGAATTGCAATGTCTCTGAAAATGTCTTCTTCGGCGTCTAGAATTACTCTAAATTTATAAACCATAATCTTTGTATTTATTGAGAGGTCAAAGGTAAAATATAAAAAACGAAATACGAATTGTGAATTACGATTTGTTGAAAATATTTTAAAGACGAATTAATCTTACGGATCTAAGCCTTCGACTCCGCTCAGGGTGACATAAATGCGACTGAGACTGAAAACCGAGACTAAAAACCTCCAACTGTCAGGCTGAGCGAAGTCGAAGCCCCTCTCAACGAATCAGCCTTCGACTCCGCTCAGGTTGACATAAAGGTGACTGAGACTGAAAACCGAGACTAAAAACCCCAACTGTCAGGCTGAGCGAAGTCGAAGCCCCTTCTCAACGACCAAGCCTTCGACTCCGCTCAGGTTGACATAAAGGTGACTGAGACTGAAAACCGAGACTAAAACTTCCAACTGTCAGGCTGAGCGAAGTCGAAGCCCTTCTCAACGACTAAGCCTTCGACTCCGCTCAGGGTGACATAAATGCGACTGAGACTGAAAACCGAGACTAAAAACTCCAACTGTCAGGCTGAGCGAAGTCGAAGCCCTTTACAATGAACAAGTCTTCGACTACGCTCAGGGTGACATCGTGTTACCGAAAGAACTTTACTTCCGAGTCAATCGCTGTCTAATTTTATGATAGTGTTTGTGATAAGTACTATGACTTGGATAACTTCTACTTGAAGTCATGTTATTAAAAATCAAAGCAGTAAGCAGCAGCACTAAAACCCCGATTAAGACAGGTGAGAATACATATTCATACCCCAGGTTTTTGATCTGATCAGAGCCTGTAACGGCAATAAGTGCTGTTGCGCCTCCGGGAGGATGTAGCGTTTTGGTAATTTGCATGAAGATAATCGAAAACGAAACGGCCAGCGGGGCAGAAAGCCAGGCAATGTCCGGAACTAATTTCTGAATCGTTACGCCAATAAAAGCAGAGATTATATGTCCGCCAACTAAATTTCGAGGCTGTGAAAACGGGCTCTGAATGATTCCGTACACTAAAACACTCGAAGCACCAAAAGAACCAATTAAATAAACAGCATCGCTACCGGAGAAGTTTTTAGACTGCAGGTAAGCCAGAATTCCGATTCCGACGAAAGAACCTAAAAAGGACCAAAAGTGCTCTTTATAGTCGATTAAGGTTTCTTTATAAAGGATGTAACGTGTTTTGCGGTAGCTTCTTTTTATTTTCTGAACAGGCATGTTTTTATTTTATTAGACTTGGTGAATACGTATAAACGGTATACGGATAAATCATTTTTGCCGTGTATTTAGAAATCAGACAAACTGCTAAAATGGGTAAAAATAAGGTATAGTCATTTGTTAATCCACAAACTAAAAATATCGCGGTAAAAGGGGCATGGATACTGGCGCTCAGCACTGCTGCCATTCCGATAATCATAAAATTGACCGGAATTACCTGGGTATTAAAAAACGTATTTAAGATTGAAGCTACTAATAATCCTAAAAAAGCACCGATAAAAAGACTCGGAGCAAAAACACCACCATCACCACCTGAGGCTAATGTTACAGAAGTTACGACTGGTTTTAGGATCAAAATTCCGATGAAAGTTACAGCTAAAGTAATCGTCAGAGGAAGCTCGGAAGAAGTGCCAAAAATCATTTTAATAGAATGATAACCTTCTCCATACAATTGTGGAAAGACAAATAAAGAAATGCTTAAAACAATCGAGCCTAAGAGAATTTTATAGTAATGCGTTTGGATCTTGCCGAATTGAGATTTGAAAAACAATACACAACGGGTTAAATAAACCGAATTTATTCCCGCTAAAATCCCTAAAAGAATAAAATACGGAATGGCTTTTAAGTGCCAGGTTGTAACGTTGACCGTAAATAAAGGTTCCTCTTTTAGAATCGTAATCAAACCAAAAGCGATTGAAACCGCAATTCCGTTTGTGAGGATAAAGGCACGGGTCACTTTTCGGGAAATAACCTCAACGGCAAATAAAATTCCCGCAATTGGACTGCTGAATAATGCCGTGATTCCTGCTGCAACTCCTGCGCAGATTAATTCGGTTTTGTATTTTCGAAAAACATTTTCTTTTTGCTGTGCTACCGAGCCAATTGTTGCTGTGGCTACTACAGTTGAAACTTCGATTCCGGTTGAACCTCCGAAAATAACGGTTAATAATCCGTTTATAAAGTGGGATGGTATTTTATACGTTGGTAAGTTTTTAGATTTTGATTGGGTGCTTTCAAAAACTTCCTTAATTCCTTTATTCTCTTTCTTTTTGAAAAGATATTGTCTTAAAAAATAAATGACTGACAATCCGAAAACCGGAAAAATAACGTAGAAGATAGGATTTACCGAAACTTCATGAAAAAAGATTTCTTCGTAATACTCTGTAATTTTTTTTAGTGAAATTCCTAAAAAAGCAGAGAGAAAACCAATTAACAGGGAAACAACAACTAATTTTTGAAAGACAATAAATTGATGATTTTTTTTGATTTGCGCCGTTTTGTTCATCAGAAGTAAATTTGAAAATCGCACTATTTTTATGCGATTCACAAAATTAAAGAATCGAAGTAGTATTCTCCTAATAAATCAGCATATTATTGTGTTAAAAGTAACTGAACGGAGATTTTATGTGGATTTGTTTGAGTTTAGGGTTCTTTTTCGGCTAAAGCCTTTCATTGGGTAATTTCTATTTTACCTCCAGCTAAAGCTGGAGGCAATTGATAAAATGATATCAGTTTTGAAATCAATTTTATAATGTGTTTTGTTGGGCGATATAACTGAATATTTTTTTTAGAATTTTAGCAATGAATTGTTTTTTTACACTAATCTCATTTTAAAGGTAAAAGCAATGTTTGAATAGCCTCCTGCTTTAGCTGGAGGATAATTCAAGGAAGAAGATAAGGGCTTTAGCCAAATTTATAGCGCTTTTTTGCTAAAGTCTGTCATTATGAGATTTCTTTTTTACCTCTAGCTAAAGCACAATGTCATTAAGTTAAGAGCTTTTTCACGCAGATTTTGCAGATTTTTTTATTTGATTCTGCTAAAATCTGCGTGAGACTTTTTTAAAGAGCAGAAAATCCAACTAAAGAAGGATAAACGATTTATCTCTCGTAAAATTCAATCGGCAGTAAATCCGGATCTGCTATAAAAGTGAATCTTTTTTCTGTTGTTTCATCAATTCGGATTGGCTCTGATGTTATGTTTTTTGTGTTCAAAAAAGAAATCGTTTCTTCCAAATCGGTAACTTCAAAAGCCAGATGACGCAAGCCAACAGCTTCCGGTCGTGACGGTCGTTGTGGCGGATTCGGAAAAGAGAATAATTCAACAATATAAGTGCCGTTTAGAGCCAGATCAAGTTTATACGATTGGCGCTCGTCGCGGTAGATTTCACGGATAACAGTAAGTCCGAGAATCTGAGTGTAGAAATATTTAGATTGCTCATAATCGGAACATAAAATAGCGATATGGTGCACTTTATTTAAGGTAAGCATTATAGTTTTGATTGAGGTTCTTGATTTAATTTTCTAATCACTTTTGCCGGATTGCCAACGGCTAAGGAATTGTTCGGAATGTTTTTGGTTACCACAGATCCGGCTCCAATGACACAGCCTTTACCGATTGTGACACCGGGACAGATTACAGAGTTACCACCAATCCAACAGTCGTCTCCGATAGAAATAGGTAATGCATTTTCTAATGTTTTCCTCAATTCGGCATCCAGTGGATGAGTTGCGGTATAAATTTGAACATTGGGTGCAAAAAAAACATTTGAACCAATAGTTACGGGGGCACAGTCTAAAACGACACAGTTTACATTAAAATAAACATTATCTCCACAAGAAATATTGTACCCGTAGTCGCAATGAAAAGGGGGTTCGATATAGAAACTTTTACCTGCATTCGGGATTAATTCGGCTATAATTTCTTTTGCTTTTTTTGTCAAACGATATTCGGTTACGTTTAAACGATGTAAGAGGTTTTTAGCTTTTCGGCGTTCTTTTATTAAAACAGGATCGCCGGATATATAGTATTCGCCGGAAATCATTTTTTCTTTTTCAGTTTTCATATAGGGAGTTACATTTTTTTCTTAGCAATTTTATCGTGAAGTTTTAGCACTTCCTGCAGGCTTGCTGATGAGTACCAAGGAGTAAGTTCAGCTTCGAGTAATTTGGCCTGAATGGCAGGGTCTGTCGCGACAAGTGCATTGGCTTCTTCGATAGTTTCCACATTAAAAATATAAATTCCTCTGTAATTTCGTTCGTTTTTCATAAAAGGTCCCGCGATCACTAATTTTCCTTCTTTTACCAGTTTGCCGATATTGGTCATATGCCCTTCAAACAATTTTTTGGTTTCTTCTTTAGATGCCGTTGTGTTAGTTCCGGTTTTTAAAAGACAGAAGACATATTTCTTCATGCCGTATTCGTCGGCATTTAAGGATTTTGCTAATTTTTCGTCGTATTTGGATTCGGTTGCTTGTGCGAAACCAACTAAATTCAAAAGTAAAAAGGCGAGTGTGAAAATTGATTTTTTCATAATAGTAATGATTTTTTTTTAACACATAGAGACATAGTTTGAAAACTTGGTAGAAGGCGTTTCACTTAACATGAAAACGCATAGAAAAAATGGTGATTTTCTACAATAATCTCAAGCAAAAACTATAAAATCTATGTGTCTATGTGTTATAAAATTGAGGTATTGAAGTTTGTTTTTTTTCATAATAGTAATGATTTTTTTTTAACACATAGAGACATAGTTTGAAAACTTGGTAAAAGGCGTTTCACTTAACATGAAAACGCATAGAAAAACGATGAGAAAAAAACGTAATTTTCTAGAATAATCTCAAGCAAAAACTATAAAATCTATGTGTCTATGTGTCTATGTGTTATAAAATTGAGTATTGAAGTTTGATTTTTTCATAATAGTAATGATTTGTTTTTTAACACATAGAGACATAGTTTGAAAACTTTGAAAAAGGCGTTTCACTTAACATAAATTCGCATAGAACAGCTATGAGAAAAAATGGTGATTTTCTACAATAATCGCAAGCAAAAACTATAAAATCTATGTCTCTATGTGTTAAAAAAAATTTTGAAACGAATTTAAAGCAACTTCTTCAAAATAACAATCTGTCCCAAATGATAAACGTCATGTTGAATGATTCCATGAATGTGCTCGTAGTAGGTATGATTGTTAGTAGGATATATTTTTTCAAAATTGCCATCATCAAAAGTATCCAGAAAGGCATTCCATAATTCTTGTGATTTGGCCAGACTTTGTAGAGATTGTTCCCACGCGGCTTCAGAAGAATCTAATACGGGGACAAAATAATTATGATCCGGAGTGGTGACCGTTTCGCCCTGAACACGTCGTAGAATGTTTCTTCTCCATTGTATAAGATGATTGACAATTTCCCAAATCGTGTTTAGTCTGGGGTTTATTTTTCGATAAGCCTGAGCTGCAGTTACATTTTTTAAGGTATTTTCTAAAGTTACTTCCAGCCAGGGATCTCCATTATAGATGGATTGATACAAATTTGAAACTCTTTTACTTTCTAACATAATCAGTAGTTTAAAAACGCAGTAGCTAAGATACAAATAAGTAATTTACAACTCATCCATGAAATTCTACAATTGGGTTATTAAATGTTTTTTAACTAAAAGTGTTAAAATATATTTGTCTCATCAAAAACCAATGACATGAAAACCAAGATTATTTTTACAGTTGCATTTTTATTTACAACGGCTTTTATTTTCGCCCAAAATACCATTTCAGGAAAGGTGGTAGATCAAAAAGGAAAACCAGTTCCGGGAGCCAGTATTTATATCGATGGAACTTATGATGGTGCTACAAGTTCTGATACCGGTGAGTTCTCTTTTGAAACCACAACAAAGGGAAATCAGTTTTTAATAGTGAGTTTTTTAATTTATGAAACCTACAAACAAGAGATAGATGTTGCGAATTTTAAAGACCAAACAGTTAAACTTCGAGAGAATGTAAATGCGCTTGATGCCGTTGTTATTACCGCAGGAACATTAGAATCGGGTGATAAAGCCAGAGTTTCGGTACTTAAACCTTTAGATATTGTAACAACAGCAGGTTCTGCCGGTAATATTATTGCAGCCTTACAAACATTGCCCGGAACACAAAATGTGGGGGAAGACGGTCGTTTGTTTGTACGTGGAGGAGAAGCCAGCGAAACACAAACTTTTGTTGACGGACTTCGTGTAGCGCAACCGTATGGCGCAACCACCAATAATTTACCAACCCGTAGCCGTTTCTCTCCTTTTTTGTTTAGTGGAATTGCTTTTTCTACAGGAGGATATTCGGCAGAATACGGGGAAGCGTTATCAAGTGTTTTACTTTTAAATACACAGGATGAGCCGGACCAAAATAAAACAGATATTGCTTTGATGACGGTTGGTTTAGGAGTAGGGAATACCCAAAAGTGGAAAAAAAGTTCGTTCAGTATCAATACCAATTATATCAATTTGGCTCCGTATCAGGCCGCTATTCCGCAAAATGTGGATTGGAATAACCCTTATCAATCTTTGGGTGGTGAGGCGGTTTATCGCTATCATTTTGAAAGAGGGGTTCTTAAACTGTATGCCGCTTTTGATTCGGAAAGATTTGATTTAAATTCGAAAAATGTAAACTTTGTTGATCCGATCAGAACCGATTTAAACAATAACAACTTTTATTTGAACGCTTCGTATAAAGGAAATTTTGGAACGGGATGGCAAGTGACTTCAGGTATAAGCTATGGTTACAGTAAAAATAAAGTATCGTTTGATATCAATGATGTTGACAGTAATGAGAATGCCGCACAACTGAAATTGAAATTGAGAAAAGATTTTTCTAATTATTTTAAACTGTCTTTTGGAGCAGATTATTTCATCACCAAATTCAATGAAAATTTTGATGACAATGCAGCCCTAAAAGTGGCTAATGGGTACGATTCAGGAATCGCTGCTTTTTATACGGAAGGAGATATCTTATTCTCTAAAAAACTGGCAGCCAAAGTAGGTTTCCGACTTTCAAACAACAGTTTATTAAACGAAACAAATATTGCTCCAAGAGCTTCTATTGCTTACAAAGTTTCTAAAAACAGTCAGTTCTCTTTTGCTTATGGTGATTTCTCGCAGACTCCTGTAGTGGACTATATCAAATATTCCAAATACCATCAGTTTGAAAGTGAAAAAGCACAGCATTATATCCTGAACTATCAATTTACAAAACCAGGTCAGACTTTTAGAGCTGAGGCATATTATAAGAATTACAGCAATTTGGTAAAATATGATACAAGAGACATTCAGTTCAATTCAGTATTCAATAACAACGGTTCGGGGTATGCAAAAGGATTGGATTTATTCTGGAGAGACAGCAATTTGTATAAAAACTTAGAATATTGGATTTCGTACTCGTACATTGATTCAGAAAGAGAGTATAAAAATTTCCCAACGATGGCAACGCCTAATTTTATTGCCAATCACAGTCTGTCAATTGTAACTAAATATTTCATAACCGATTGGAAATCACAGATCGGTTTTACCAACAGCTTTAGTTCAGGAAGACCTTATAATGATCCCAATCAAACGCAATTTATGAATGGAAAAACAAAATCGTATAATAGTTTGAGTTTTAACTGGGCCTATTTGCTGACCACGCAAAAGATTCTTTATTTCTCGGTTTCGAACCTTTTAGGAACTCAGAATGTTTTCGGATATGATTACGCAAGATCACCGGACACAAACGGAGTTTACAACAGACAAGCCGTTATACCAACAGCAGACCGATTTTTCTTTGTTGGTTTCTTCTGGACAATTAGTGAGAATAAGAAAGAGAACCAATTGAAGAATCTTTAGGGGGAGTTGCTAAGGTTCTAAGTCTCTAAGAAGAAAAACTCAGAACCTTTAGAAAAAAAACATTTCAGTCACCAAATTCAACAACTCGGTAGGAATTAGTTTTTAAAGCGGAAGAACCGACCTACTTTTGAAGTATAAATTAATAGAGTTTCAATCAGTATCAAAAATCAGAGTCTTAGAGATTCAAAAAACTAAATAAATAACTTTTTAAAAACAAGAAATTATGACCAAAATTATTACAGCCATCACATTGTTTATCTGCGGTTTATTATCTGCACAAACACAATTCGAACAAGGAATGGGAAAAGCATTCGGACTTTGGAAAGAAGGAAAAAGTACAGAAGCATCGGCTATGTTCGAAAGAATTGCTTCTGCTGAAAAAAATAGCTGGTTGCCTAATTATTATGTGGCTTTAGTGAATACAACAGCAGCTTTTTCAGAAAAAGACGGATCTAAAGTTGATTTGTTATTGACAAAAGCGCAAGATGCACTTGATGTTGAGTTCATAAAAGATCAAAACAATGCAGAACTATATGTGTTACAAGCTTTACTTTACACGGCTTGGGTGGTACAGGACCCAATGACAAATGCTCAGAAATATTCGGGTAAAATAATGGAAAATTATGCTAAAGCAAAAGCTATAGATCCAAATAATCCAAGAGCAGTTTTTGGTGAAGCGGATTATCAGTTAGGAGGAGCAAAATGGACAGGTGTTGATACAAAACCATTATGCGCTCAGGTTGACAAAGCTATAGAACTTTTTGCTACTTTTAAACCAGAGACTCCTTTTTCACCAAAATGGGGATTGGACAGAGCTTTAGAGACACAAAAAAGTTGTAAAAAATAATAATAAAAATAGTTTGTAATGAAAGACCATAAAAATCCATTTGCCAATTTGAAAAGCGGAACAATCATTTGTTTAAAGATTTCTATGGTCATTACAATACTGTTTTCTATTTTTTTGGGATCTGAATTTAATTTGAAAAATGTAGCGCTGACGTTCTTAGTGAGCTGTGCTTATTCTTTTGGACTTGGCTTTGGTAACGGGTTCCTCAATGTTCTTTTAGATAAAAAATGGGATTGGCTCGAACAAACCAATTTGAGAGTGTATTATGGAATTCTGTGTACGGTACTCTATACTGTTCCGGCAGTTTTAGGAATCAATTATGTCATTTTTGTATATGTGCATGATATGTCTCCGGAACAATTTCTAAGCGAAAGAATGATTTGGACACACCTTTTTTACATTATTTTATCATTAGGGATTTCAACCTTTATGCAGGCCAGAAGCTTCATGGTAAAATGGAAACAGGCTTCTAAATTTGAGGTAACCCAACAAAAGATTATTGCCGGAACTGCCAGTGCTAAATTCGAAAGTTTAAAAAATCAAATCGATCCACATTTTTTATTTAACAGCCTAAACGTTCTGAGTTCTTTGATTGAAGAAAATCCTGATAATGCGCAGCGTTTTACCACTTCCTTGTCTAAAATTTATCGCTATGTTCTGGAGCAAAAAGATAAAGAGTTGGTGTCGGTTGAAGATGAGCTATCGTTTGCTAAAACGTATATGAATTTGTTGAAGATGCGTTTCGAGAATAGTTTGTTTTACGAAATGCCAACAACAGATATAAATCCTGATGCAAAAGTGGTTCCGTTGTCTTTACAGCTTTTGCTTGAAAATACTGTAAAACACAATGTAGTAAGTGAGCAGAAACCGCTTCATATCAGAATTTTTATTGATGGAGACTATCTCGCGATCCAAAATGATTTTCAGAAAAAAGAAGTTTTGCAAGATCGCCAGGGAGTTGGTTTGCAGAATATTGTAAATCGCTACGCAATCGTATCCAACAGAAAAGTGGTGATCGAACAAAATGAACAAAATTTTACAGTTAAAATACCAATTTTAACAAAACAAGTTACAGTTATGGAAACAAGTTCAGATTATAATGATGAAACTAAAGCCTATTTCAGAGCCAAGAAAAGAGTGCAGGAATTAAAAGGATTCTATGGTAATGTAATTTCTTATTGTTGTGTAATTCCTTTTTTAATTTTTATAAACTTAAGATTTTCTCCCGGATTTCAATGGTTTTGGTTTTCGGCTTTAGGCTGGGGATTTGGGGTTGTAATGCATGCTTTTAAAGTGTTTGGTTACAGTTCAGATTGGGAAGAAAGAAAAATCAGAGAGATTTTGGAAAGAGAGGGTAATAAGAAAAATTGGAAGTAAGGATGGAAAGAATTTATACAGAAGAAGAAAAGCGTTATCAGCAAGCTCAAAAAAGAGTAACAGAGCTTAGGAAATTTTACAAGCATCTTGGAGAATTTGTGATTGCAAATGCCATTTTAGCAGTCATAAATCTGATGACTTCACCGGGATATTTATGGTTTTTATGGTGTCTGTTTGGCTGGGGGATTGCCATAGCAATGGATGCAGCGAAGGTTTTTAATGTTTTTCCTTTTTTTACTAAGGAATGGGAAGAACAAAAGGTAAAAGAAATTTTAGAAAAAGAAGCTAAGAAGGAAACTAAGAAATAGGTATGGAAACAAATTTTAATAAGAACATTGAAGAGTATGAACTCCAAAAAATGGCAAGTAAAAAAGTAGTAAAGCTAAGATCGTTTTACAGGCATCTGATTATCTATGTTATTGGCGTACTTATTTTTGTTTCAAAAGAGTATTTCGGAGCGCCTTTAAATTTCTTTCCGATAAAGCATCTCAATCTGCTTATAATGGGAGTCTGGACGGTCTTTTTAGTAGTGACGGCAATTGATTTGTTTGCTTCTTATAAAATATTTGGAGAGGAGTGGGAAGAGCGTAAAGTAAAAAGTATCTTAGAGAAAAAGTCAAAAACGCAAAAATGGGAGTAATCATGGAAGTAAATTTTAATGAAGAGGATCGATATTTTTCAGCTAAAAAGAAAGTAGAAAAAATCAAAGGGTTTTACGGTAATCTGGCATCTTTTATAGGTGTAAATATAGTTTTACTGGTTGTAAATTTATTGACATCACCGGAGTATTTATGGTTCTATTGGCCCTTAATGTGGTGGGGTTTAGGAGTTCTTTTCCATGGACTGAAGGTTTTTGATGTGCTTCCGGTTTTAGGAAAAGACTGGGAAGAAAAGAAAATTAAAGAACTCATGGAGAAAGAAAAAAACAATAATAAAGAAAAGTGGCAATAATCTAAAAAAAAATAAAATGAGACACTATAAAAGAGATACACGAGAAGATTATTTTGAGCAATTTGGTGATGATGAGAATTTTGATGCAGCATACAAAAAGATGCGCAGAATTAAAGGGTTTTACTCGCATTTGAGGATTTATGTTATTGTAAATATAATTATAATAATAACCAACTTGAATCGGGATTGGTTTGGGAGAGGGGCAGATCTTTATGAGAGTGGATTGTTAGACTGGCATACCTATTCGACAGCGCTTTTTTGGGGGATTGGTTTGTTTTTTCATGCATTATCTGTTTTTGGAGAGAATTTGTTTTTTGGTCAGGAGTGGCAAGAAAAGAAAATTCAAAAATATATGGATAAGGAGCGATCTAAACTCAAAAAATAGTACTAATTTTAAGGTTATTTTTGTAAATCCTTGCATTTTATTAAATGACCACATTAATTATTGAAGACGAAAAGCCGGCAGCAAGATTGTTGCAGCGCAAGCTTGAAAAGCTAAATATTAGCGTAGAAACCATGTTACATTCTGTTGAAGAATCAATAGACTGGTTTTCGAATAACAACCATCCGGATCTGATTTTTTTGGATATACAGTTGTCTGATGGTTTATCGTTCGAAATTTTTGAAAAAATAGACATTAAAAGCGCTATTATTTTCACTACTGCTTATGACGAATATGCTTTGAAAGCCTTTAAACTGAACAGTATCGACTACCTTCTGAAACCTATCGACGAAGATGATCTTGATGTTGCCGTTACTAAATTTAAAAGTCGTCTTCCTAAATTAGATATGGAGAATACCAATCTTCAGCTTGATTTTGAACAAATCAGGAAGATGTTGTCAAATCCCTTTGAGAAAAACTACAAAAAACGCTTTACCGTTAAAATCGGTCAACAGCTCAAAGTAATTACAATCGACGAAATTGAGTGTTTTTTTAGTGAAAATAAAGGAACCTACATTCATACTTTTGAAAACCGAAATTATTTAATCGATTCGACTTTAGAGATTCTCGAACAAGAAGTTGATATGAAAGATTTCTTTCGCGTAAGCAGAAAGTTTATTGTACCACTAAAGGCAATAAAAGAAATACAAGTATACACCAACTCCCGTCTGAAAGTAATTTTACCTTCGTATAAAGAAGATGAGGTAGTGGTAAGCCGTGAAAAAGTTCAGGATTTTAAGAATTGGCTGAACTAGGTTTTTGCGCTTCCAAAATCATATAAAACTGAATTCCGAATAAGATAGAGGCCAATACTAAATGTATGGCCTGACTTCCAATTGGGAAATCAAGATAAGCCATAGCCATTCCGGTTAGAATTTCAATTCCGATAAGAGCCAATACCCAGTTCATCTTTGCAAATCCTAAGTTTAGTTTTCTGTTTTTAGTGAATAAATACACATTTACAAGTAAAACAATAACAGAGAAAGAACGGTGAATATAAAAGGTTACTGATGGGTTTTGCAACCAAAGAATACTTTCGGTTAACCCATTTTTTATTTGCTGATCTACTAGCTGACGTACTTGTGTACCAATAGCCACTTGTATTAAGGTCAGTAAAAGAGAAAGTAATAGTACATTTTTGAATGTGCTATTGTACGTTACTGCTGCGAGTTTTGGTCTTGCTAGCTGTATAATGTATAAAATCACGGCAACAATAACCAAAGCCATAACCATATGGACTGTAATTTTGATCGGGTTTAATACCGAATACACCACTTTCGCGCCTAACCACGCCTGAAAGCCCATCATAAAAACAACTAACCAGGAGAGAAGGGGAATTCTTTTCTTTTCTTTCCAAAATTTAAAGGAAGCAATAGCCATAAAAAAACAAGCCATTCCTGCTAAAGCACCACACAAACGATTGATATATTCGATCCAGGTATGTAGCGGATTAAAAATCGCATAATCGTGTTTGGTGTATTTCTCCCAATGCGAAACGTCAAAATTAGTCTGAGTTGTAAAATTGTCTTTGGCAACCAATAAGGTTTCGTCTTTAATGATTACTTGTCCTTTTTCGAAAGTACGGTTGGGTGCCCAGGTCAGTTCTTTTAAATCCGTTGGGGGAATGTAATATCCAAAACACTTTGGCCAGTCGGGACAACCCATCCCGGAACCTGTCATACGTACTAATGCTCCTGCAACAATTACTAAATAAACTAAAACTAATGCTGTTTTTGCGATTGTAGGGAAGTGTTTTTTCATTCTTTTTAAAAGTTGCTGAGGAACTAACTTGCTGATGTTCTGAGTTTGTAGTGGTTAACAACGTCTTTTTTTAAACAGCAAATGTTCTATTTACAATATTTTATTTTTTAATAATCAGTATTTTGCTTTCGTGGGCGCTGTAGTCTTACAGTCTAAGAAACTTAGTTACTTAGAGGCTTTTATCAACCCCATCTTCTCCGCTCTTTTTACAACAAAATCATAAGCAGCCTGATATTCGTTAGGGATTTCGCCTTCTAAAATGGCCTCTTTTACCGCTTCTTTCAAAACGCCGATTTCACGTGATGGCTTCAAATCGAATAGTTTCATAATTTCCTCACCCGAAATTGGCGGTTGAAAATTACGCACATGATCACGTTCTTCAACTTCAACAATTTTTTTGCGGACCAATTCGAAGTTTTTATGGTATTTTTTGAACTTAGACGGGTTCTTAGTTGTAATATCAGCTTCGCACAAGGTCATTAGATTTTCTACATCTTCTCCGGCATCAAAAACCAAACGACGCACAGCACTATCGGTTACAAGATCCTGTGCCAATACAATTGGACGTGAACTCATAATAACCATTTTCTGTACAAATTTCATTTTGTGATTCAAAGGCATGTGCAAGCGTTCGAATATTTTCTTAGCCATTTTTCCGCCTAAAAACTCATGTCCATGAAAAGTCCAGCCTTGTTTTTTATTGAAACGCTTTGTTGGCGCTTTTCCAATATCGTGCAATAAAGCAGACCAACGCAACCAAACATCATCGGTATTGGGACAAATATTGTCTACGACTTCCAGTGTATGGTAAAAATTGTTTTTGTGGGTATGACCTTCAATTTCTTCCACCTGATTCAATGCAGTCAATTCGGGTAAAATAAGATCTAAAAGTCCGGTTTTATATAAAAGTAAAAATCCGATAGAAGGTTGGTCTGTCGAAAGGATTTTGTTTAATTCATCGACAATTCTTTCTCCTGAGATGATATTAATTCGGTCTGCATTTTTAGTAATGGCATCCAAAGAATTCTTTTCAATCTCAAAACCTAACTGGGTAGCGAAACGAATGGCGCGAAGCATTCGCAACGGATCATCAGAATAAGTAATACTTGGATCTAATGGTGTTTTGATGATTTTATTTTCTAAATCTGCCAATCCGTCAAAAGGATCAGAAAGATCTCCGAAAGTTTTTTCGTTTAGCGATAAGGCTAAAGCATTTATCGTGAAATCACGACGGTTTTGATCGTCTTCAAGTGTTCCGTTTTCGACAAGTGGATTTCTACTGTCAAAATTATAAGATTCTTTACGGGCTCCGACAAATTCAATGTCCGTGTCTTCAAAGCGCAACATAGCAGTTCCGTAAGTTTTGAAAACTTGTACTTTTGGATTTTTAGGAAGTAATTCAGATACTTTTAATGCCAATTCGATACCGCTGCCAACGGCCACAACATCAATATCTTTTTTTGAACCACGGTTTAAAAGTAAATCCCGTACAAAGCCGCCAATGACATAACTGTCTACGTTTAGTTCTTGAGATGCCTGCGAAATGATTCCGAAGATTTTATGTTGTAAAGCTGTTTTATAATTTGTTTGTATAGCCACGAATTCACGAATTTTAAATAGTACGTCTTATTCTTGAAGAGAAAGGAACGCCTGCAAATTTACAACATTGAAAATGCCTTTTATAATCTATCGCTCACTTTTTTATCGAAAGTCTTAGTTTTATGGGGCAATTTTTACCAAAACACAAAATGTAGTGGTAAACGAGGAAAAGGTTTGACACGAATTACACGAATTATCACGAATGTTTTTGTCCAGCTTGTGGAGTTTGATTCGTGAAAATTGGTGTAATTATAGAATGTTAGGGGTAAACAGGAAAAAGGCTTGACACGAATTACACGAATTATCACGAATTTTTTGATGTGGCTTGCGCAGTTTAATTAGTGAAAATTTGTGTAATTCGTGTTAAAAAAATAAGCAACGAATCGGTTGTTTTTATAAGAGCAATTTGTGTTTAGAAAAAGGCTTGGCACAAATTACACGAATTATCACGAATGTTTAAGTTTGGCTTATGCAGTTTAATTAGTGAAAATTTGTGTAATTCGTGTTTAAAAAAAAATAACCAACGAATCGGTTATTTTTATAAGAGTAATTTGTGTTTAGAAAAAAGGTTGCCACGAATTATCACGAATGTTTTGTTCCGGCTTGCGCAGTTTAATTAGTGATAATTCGTGTAATTCGTGTTTAAAAAAAATACAGCAACGAATAGCCCTATATCACCATCGAACAAATCAATCCTGATTAGTTATTTTTAGAAATGCAATTTGTATTTTTGGGTCACTTAAAAATGCACAAATGAAAATTGTTATATCGCCTGCGAAGTCATTAAATTTCGAAAAAGAATTACCAACTACTCAATATACAGAACCGTCTTTTTTAAAGGAAGCCCGTGTGGTTCATAAAGTTTTAAAACCTAAAAAACCGGCAGATTTGGCTGTGTTAATGTCGATTTCCGAAAAATTAGCCGATCTGAACTGGCAGAGAAATCAAGTTTGGAAAACACCTTTCACTCCCGAAAATGCACGTCCGGCAGTTTATACTTTCGATGGCGATGTATATACCGGTTTGGACGCGTATACTCTTCCGTTAGAAAAGTTAGAGGTACTGCAAGATAAACTCAGAATTTTATCAGGACTTTATGGAGTATTAAAGCCTTTGGATCTCATGCAGGCGTATCGTTTGGAAATGGGTACAAAACTACCAATAGAAGAGCATAAGAATCTACATGATTTTTGGAAAGGCCCCGTTACAAAAGCGCTGAATAAAGAACTGAAAAAAGGAGAGTTGTTTGTGAATTTAGCCAGTACCGAGTATTTCTCCGCCGTTGATGTTAAAAATCTAAAAGTCCCTGTAATTACCCCGGATTTTAAAGATTATAAAGACGGCAAGCTAAAAATAATCAGTTTCTTCGCAAAAAAAGCAAGAGGAATGATGGTGCGTTACATTATCGACACCAATGCCGAAACGATTGATGATTTGAAAGGCTTTAATTATGAAGGGTATCAGTTTGATGCGAATCTTTCGAAAGGGAATCACCTGGTTTTTACGAGGTAGGTTTTTTTGTTAAAAGTTTAAAGTTTAAAGTTTCAGGTTTAAGGTTTAATAGCCCCCAGCTTCAGCTGGTGGGACCAGGGGTGTTTTTTTTTTAAAGGCTTTAGCCAAATCATTTAATTTGAAGACGTAAAATCTCATTTATAGAATTTTCCGAAATAAAAAAGCCGAATTCAATTTTGAATTCGGCTTTTTTAGTTTTGTTAAAAATTAATGCATCGCATCAGCAGGATTAATTTTGTTTTTTCCTTTTTTGATGAAAAATATAATCGGAATACAGCATAAGAACATGATTCCTAAATACATAAAAATATCAATGTATGACATTACTGTACTTTGTTTTAAAATAGCATAATCTATTGCCTGATAGGCCTTTTTAAGGGCGACATCGGCGCTATATCCTTTGGACATAAAAGCATGTTGCATTCCTGAAATACGTTGCTGCACATCATGATTCGCAGGATCTAAATTGTTGATCAGATTAACTCGGTGCTCTTGACTGAAACGGGTGATAAAAGTGGTGATAATGGCAATACCAAATGAACCTCCTAATTGACGCATCATTCCGGTAAAAGCAGCTCCTTCACCAATATGTTTCCCTTTTAAAGTCGAAAGTGAAAGAGTTGTAATCGGTACAAAAAGTAAACCTAATCCAATACCTCTTAAAATCAACGGCCAATACATATGTTCTACACCGGTATCAGGTGTCATACGAGTTTGCATCATAAAGGTAAAGAAGAAGAAGACCAAAAATCCAACTCCAACCATATACCCTTGCGGGACCCCTTTCTGAATCATGTTTCCAACAAATGGCATCATGATCGCTGTTGTAATCGAACCCGGAATCAATAATAGTCCCGCGTCAGTTGCCGTCCATCCTAAAATGGACTGGGTGTAAATAGGGATAATCAATGTTGATCCGTATAAACCGAAACCTAGAATAAAACACATTACCGTTCCAATTCTTAGATTTCCATCTTTTAATACACTCAGATTTACAATCGGATATTTATAAGTCAGCTCTCTCCATATAAATAGAACTAATCCAAAAATGGTAAGGACACTTAATCCTGTAATTAAGGGATCATTAAACCAGTCGTCTTGTTGTCCGTGTTCTAAAACAAATTGTAAAGAACCGATAAACGTTGCCAAAAGAATAATTCCCCACCAGTCAACCTGATTTGCTTTTAGTTTTTCTCCATATTTCGGACTTCTAACAAAAGTTAGTGCTAAAATTGTAGCAATAATTCCCAAAGGAATATTGATATAAAAGATATAAGGCCAGGAATAATTATCTACTAAATAACCTCCTAAAGGCGGACCTAAAGTTGGACCAACAATTACACCCATTCCGTAAATAGCCTGTGCCATACCACGTTTTGCTACCGGATAACTTTCGGTAATAATGGTTTGGGCGGTTACCAGTAAGGCACCTCCACCCATACCTTGTACGAACCTGAAAGCTACCAGTTCCCAGATATTACTGGCATTTCCACATAAAAAGGAGCAGACTGTAAATAAGATGATAGAGGCCACAAAATAATTACGTCTTCCAAATTGCTGCGAAAGCCAGCTTGTCATCGGTATTACAATAACATTCGCAATGGCGTATGCTGTAATAACCCAGGCCACATCAGTCAAAGTAGCACCAAGGCTACCTCGCATGTCTGTTAGTGCTACGTTTACAATCGTGGTATCAACAATTTCCAGCAAGGCACAAAGTACCGCTGTAATCGTAATAATGACACGTCTGAAACCGTATTCTACTAAATCATCTTCTGCTTGTACTGCTGTTGCCATATTTTATTTCAAATGTACATCTACATCAACATTCATCCCCGGACGCAATAATTTTACTTTTTCAGGATCGTTTGATTGATCTAAACTGATTTTTACCGGTAGTCTTTGGATTGTTTTCACGAAGTTACCTGTGGCATTATCAGGAGGTAATAAAGAAAAACGAGATCCTGTTGCCGGTGAAAATGAAGTTACAACTCCTTTAAACTCATAGTTTGGATAAGCATCTACTTTTAAAGAAACTTTTTGCCCCACAACCATTTTGTTTAATTGTGTTTCTTTAAAGTTTGCTACAACCCAAGCCTCATTGTTATTGATGATATAAAATAAAGATTGTCCCGGTTGAACTAATTGTCCCGGCTGAATATCAACTTTAGAAACCTGACCGTCAATAGCGGCAGTTACAACCGTGTAAGTAAGGTTTAATTTCGCAACATCCAACATTGTTTTAGCTCTTTTAATATTGGCAGCTGCAACTTCTGTTTGTTTGTCAGAAGCTTTAGATTTTGATTCAATTACCGATTTTTGAAAAGAACTTGCTCTTTGTTGTTGTTGTAAAACACGTACCTGATTTTCTGCTTCTTCTTTTGCAGTCAAAGCTTGTTCATACTGTTGTTTTGTGATGGTATGTGTTTTGTACAAATTATTGTAACGGTTGTAATCGTTTGTAAGTTGTCTCAATCTTATTTTTGCACTTTCGATAGAACCACTTGCAGATTTCATGTTAGCGTCAGAAACAGAGATGCTTGCGTAAGCACTTCCAATATCGGCTTTTGCGGCTTCGTATTGGCCTTCAGCTCCTAATACTGCAGCAGTAGCTTCGTCAATTTTTAATTGATAATCTCTTTTGTCAATAGTAAATAAAGTATCTCCTTTTTTTACAAAATCATTATCTTTTACATATACTTTGCTAACATAACCAGATACTCTCGGGATAATCGGGTTCATTTTTTTCTCAATCTGAGCATCATCCGTTTCTTCGTGAGCTAAAGAATGCATGTATTTTGTTATTCCGTAAGTTCCGCCCACTAAGACCAATACGGCTAGTATAATGATGAATTTAGTATTTGTTTTTTTCTTTTCCATGAGAGCTATCGATTATATTTTAGAAAGATTGAATGATTGTGATAATTGTCCTGATACTGAAAGTAATTCGTAATATTTTTGAATAATGGTTGCCTTAGATACAGCCGTATTGATTTTAGCGCTTAGATGTTCAACATCAGCTTCAACTAAATCATTGGTATCAGATAAACCATTATCAAATTTGTCTTTTACAAGTCTGTAGTTTTCTTCGGCCTGTTGTAACGCTTCATCATAAACCACACTCTGATTGATTGCCAAGTCATAGTCCTCGATAGATTTCTGAACTTCAACTTTAATTCTATCCGTCATGATAGCCTCTGTGTTTTTTACTTCCAAAGCCTTGCTTTCAGCCGCTTTTACAGAAGCGCTGTTTTTTAGAATTCCCGATAAGTCATAAGATAAACCTACTCCAAAATTCATAGCATATTTTACCGTGATAAAATCTTTAAGGTCAAAAGCAGTGTAACCACCTAATAAAGCTAGTGTCGGATAGTATCCTGATCTTGCAACCTTGATGTTTGCTTCACTTGCTTTTTGTTGAAAACGAATTGCTTCGAGATCTTTTCTGTTTTCAAGTGCCATTGCATCCGAAGTTGGTGCATTGTTTGTTTTTAGATTGAAGAAATCAGACTCATTAACCTGAAGTTTTACGGTAGGATCTAATTTTAGTAAGGTCGTCAGGTAAAAATTAATGTTATTGAGGTTGTTATTTGCTTCATCAATAGATAATTGCGTTTTTGAAACCAATAATTGTGCTTTCAATAAATCATTTCGTGGGATGATTCCATTTTTCTCTAATTCTTTGAAATCAGTAACACGTTGTTTGGCTTGCTTCTGATTTTCGTTTAATAGATCTAATGTTTTCTGCGCTTTGTACAAAGCAGTGTAGTAAGTGATGACACGTAAGGCTACATCCTCTTTAGTTTTAGCCGCACTTGCAGTTTCAGCTTCGTAAAGATTATCGTAAGCGTTGATGCTGTTTTGAATTTTAAATCCTGAGAATATCGGCAGACTTAGGGTCGCCTGACCAAATAGTACCTGATTGGGTGCCGGCATTGGCTCAGCACTTGCCTCGTCATTATGCATATCAATCGACGCTTTTGTTAAACGCTGGTATTGCCCCGCAATTTTAATATCGGGATATTGATTGTTTTTGACGTTTTGTAACTCGTATTTTTTTGAGTTTACCTTAGTGTTGGCAAGCGTAACTTCGTTACTTTTTTCCCAAGCCAGTTTAACGGCCTCGTCTAAGGTTAAACTTGTTTTTTCTTGAGCTTCTATTGATGAAATTCCGATAAAGAAAATCCCAAAGAGCATTAATTGACTAATTTTCATAAACAAGTAGCGCTTTTATAGTTTGTTGAATGTGATTTGTAAGACTGGTTTTAATGTAAGCATCATACTTCGCTTCGGTATCTAATTGAAGTAAATCCTGAAAGAATGTTTTATTCATATGAAAGTGGAAAAAAGTCCCCATTATAGTTGGAGTGATTAATGGAATGATAACATCTTTTCTAAAAACACCCTTTGCCTGTCCTTCCTGAATGATGCTTTCTACAAGTTTTAAATTCCCTTTTTTCAGTTCTGTAAAGGCTTGTAGATTCTCTTCTTTCTTTCTGGACGCAAATTCAAAGTGTAAAACTCTGAAAATCCCTTTGTTACAATTGATTCTGTGAATGTAAATTTCGATTAATTTATTGACTTTATCAATGGGTTCCAGATTTTCGTGTAATAAATTTTCAATTTTTAACTTCAGATCAGAAGTTTTGTAGATGATTAAAGACTCTAACAAGCGGTCTTTAGAACCAAAATAATACGAAACCATGGCAATATTTATTTTTGCAGCTTTTGAGATGTCCCGTATAGATGTGCCTTCAAATCCTCGTTCAGAAAAAAGTTTTTCTGAGACTTCCAGAATCTGAATTTTTTTATCGTTTAATTCGATTTTAGACATGGTATTTTTCTAATAGAGTACAAAATTAAACAAGCGTTTAATTTAAACGCTTGTTTAATTTTATTTTAACAAAATATTAACATAACGTGAAGGGGAATTTTTATGAAAAATTATCATAAATAAAAATTGGTCTTAACGCTGAATTTCGAACTCAGTGTTAAGACCAACTGTACAGAGATTTTTTCTCTGTGGATAAAAATACACCAAAGTATTTTTAGAGTATATAATTTGTAGTATGGAGTGAGAGTGTCCTCTTTTTCCATAATGGGAAAGATGTTTTTAGCTTTATTAACTTTATTACAAATACAGTAGAGGCATAAGTAACTAAGATTGCGATCAGAGCGTTTTAAATTTAAACGCCGTTTTTGATTTATAAACTAAAAAGAAATCTATCTGATTCCTCCAATAAATTCTTCAATTTTTCCACTTCCGCTTTCCGCTAAATGTTTGATAAAAGCACTTCCAATTATAGCCCCTTTTGCAAATTTGGTTGCTTGGGTAAAAGTTTCTTTATTCGAAATTCCAAAACCAACAATTTGTGGATTTTTTAGCTCCATGGCTGCGATTCTTTCGAAATAATTTTCCTGTGTATTTCCGAATCCTGCCTGAGAACCGGTTACACTTGCAGAACTTACCATATAAATGAATCCGTCTGAAACACTATCGATAAAACGAATGCGTTCCTCTGAAGTTTGCGGAGTAATCAACAGTACATTAATTAAACCGTATTTTTCGAGAATAGCTTTGTATTGGTCTGCATAAACATCAACCGGAAGATCCGGAATAATTAAACCATCGATACCAATTTCAGCACATTTTTTGCAGAATTCTTCAACCCCATATTGTAACATCGGATTGAAATACCCCATAATAATCAACGGGATTTTTACGCTTTCGCGAATGTTTTTCAGCTGATCGAAAAGAAGTTGTGTGGTCATTCCGTTATGCAAAGCCTGTGTAGAACTTGCCTGAATAGTTGGTCCATCAGCCAAAGGATCGCTGAAGGGCAAACCAATTTCAATTAGATCAACACCATTTTTTTCCAGATCCTGTATAATTTGTGCGGTGTCATTTAAGTTTGGATATCCCGCCGAAAAATAAATAGAGAGTATCTTTTTATCTTCTTGTAGTTTTTGAGTTATTCTGTTCATCTTAATGTCGTTTTATTTTATCCTACCCGATTTCAAAAACCGGTTAGCTATATGTTATATTTAGTCAACGATAATCTCACTTGTCCAATTATCATTTTTATTTTCCAGTAGTAAAATACCGGAATCTGAATCGTTCATTTGGGCAACCAGTTCTCCTTTGTTGTTCCAAAAAGCGCTTTTTCCGGCAGAAGGAGTTCCCCAGGATTCACCGCTAAAATTGGCCATCAAAACATGCATCTGATGTTTCTGGGCATAACTTTGTAAGTTTCTATATGCATTTGGAATCCCGTTTGGCGTAAAGAATATACTGGCGACATAAATCGAAGTTTCCTTTTTACTTGCATTTTCGGGATGTTGCGGATGGTCAGTATCGGCACAAATAGCAAATGAGATCTTCTGGTTTTCAAGGGTAACCGTCGGGTTGTAATCGAATGAAGGCTGGAAGAATTCGTCCTCGCCTTCATGCAGAAATTGCTTGGTATAAATAGAAACCGATTGATCCGGAAAAATAATAAACTCCCCAAGAAACAATTCTGTTTCGGTTTGGATTGGGGCTCCGGCAATAATTATGATATTATATTCAACCGCTAATTCCTTTAAATGATCGATTCTGGAATCGTCTTTGGTAAAAGCTAGTTCCGCAGCATTTTCTCTTTCATAACCGGTAATCGACAGTTCGGGAAATGCGATTAAATTGGCGCCTTTTTCTCCGGCGATTTTGATCAGACGATAATGATCTATTAAATTGGAGTCGATATCTCCGCGTTTTGGTTTTGTTTGAGCTGCTGCTAAGATCATTTTGGTTGTTAATTATTCTTTATTATTTATACTTTTTAAAATTTTATCTGTTTAAAGGCCATTCAGATTTGATCTATATCGTTACGTTTTTGCGATCATTAACTTTCAATATAAATCCACGCAATAGTTCCCGATTTGAGTGTTATTCGGACTCTTTTATACGCATTCGATTCAAATTGATCTGCTTTGGTTAGATCTTCGTTGGAAATTGTAAAAACAGTCCCTTTAATACAATCTGCAGGGTTTTCACTTGGTACCGCTACAAAATAGTCAGTCATACCAAATTCTTCTTCTATTTTCAGGTCTTTTAGTTTATAGGCCGTAAGCTGGTCTGCTTTTCCGGTCAATAATTTATTAAAAACCTGCATTTGAATTTCTTTTGAGCGTAAGGTTCCGTAAGAGAATATCTGTTCCATAATTATTATTTTTCTCGTTATTTGTTCGCGTCAAGGATCATTTCGTGAAGCAATTATTGTTGAGTTGCGTTTGTGATATTTTTTGTAAAAAAGCAAAAGATCACGCAAACAGTCCGACCCTTGAGAACATGCAAATTACGATTTTTATTATAATTTAAAGTACTCGATGTAATTGTCTAAATCTTTGTCACCACGACCTGAAAGACTGATTACCACAACATCTGTAGGTTTGAATTTTTTCTGATCTAAAACGGCAAAGGCATGTGCACTTTCAATTGCCGGAATAATCCCTTCTAATTTGGTAAGTTCTAAACCGGCATTCATTGCTTCATCATCCGTTACAGAGAAAAATTCACCACGACCCGTTTGTGCCAAATGCGCGTGCATAGGACCAACTCCCGGATAATCCAGACCGGCAGAAATCGAGTAAGGTTCTGTAATTTGACCATCCGGAGTTTGCATCAAAAGAGTTTTGCAACCATGAATAATCCCTACTTTCCCTAATTTGCTGGTGGCAGCACTGTGACCGCTGTCAACCCCTTTTCCAGCAGCTTCAACGGCGATAATGCCTACTTCAGGTTCGTGTAAAAAGTGGTAATAAGTTCCGGCTGCGTTGCTTCCTCCTCCGATACAAGCGACCACGTAATCCGGATTCTCACGACCTTCTTTTTCTTTTAACTGCCATTTGATCTCTTCGGAAATAATGCTTTGAAAACGGGTTACCATATCCGGATAAGGATGCGGACCAATAGCAGATCCGATGATATAATGGGTATCAACCGGATTGTTGATCCAATCGCGGATGGCTTCGTTTGTAGCGTCCTTTAAAGTTTTTGAACCCGAAAGTGCCGGACGAACTTCTGCTCCAAGCATTTTCATACGGGCAACGTTTGGTGCCTGACGTGCGATGTCGATTTCACCCATGTAAACAATACATTCAATCCCCATTAAGGCACAAACGGTTGCTGTAGCCACACCGTGCTGACCTGCACCGGTTTCTGCAATAATTCGTTTTTTACCCAAACGTTTGGCAACTAATATCTGACCAATTGTATTGTTGACTTTGTGTGCCCCTGTATGATTTAAGTCTTCTCTTTTTAAATAAACCTTGGTATTGTATTTTTCAGATAAACGTTTGGCAAAATATAACGGACTAGGGCGCCCTACGTAATCTTTTAATAATTGATCGAATTCTGATTTAAAATCAGGCTCTGCTATAATTTTTAAATATTGCTGACGTAATTCTTCTACATTAGGATACAGCATTTCGGGAATGTAAGCCCCTCCAAATTCGCCGTAATAACCTTTTTCGTTAACATTATAATTCATTGTATAGTTGTTTAGGGTTTAAAGTAGCAGGTTTTAATTTTTTCTGAAACTTCTTTAATAGAGTTGTGTTTTTTAATCCCGGTTCAATCTCAAATTTGCTGTTTACGTCAATAGCGTATATTGGAATTTTGAGGTCTTTTATCATTGGAATTTCTTCAATTCCGATTCCACCACTTAAGAAAAGTGGTTTCTCAGATTTATAATTTTCCAATATCTTCCAGTCGAAAGTGGTTCCGTTTCCGCCCGGTAATTTTCCTTTTGTATCAAATAGAAAATAGTGACAAACCTTTTCATAAGGCTCTAAAACGGTGAAATCAAAACTTTCATCAACAGAAAATACTTTAATGATTTCTGTGTTAATGTCAATTCTGCTATCGATTTTAGTTTTTAATTCCTGACAAAATGCAACGGATTCTTTTCCGTGTAACTGAACCGTTTGTAAATGGTATTTGTCGATTTTCGACATAATATTTTCAACGGTTTCGTCTACAAAAACGCCCGTTTTTTTAATTGTTTTAATCAGTTCCGGAATCGTTCCGTCAAAATAACGCGCAGATTTTTCCCAGAAAATAAATCCCATATAATCGGGTAGGAGCGCTCCTACTTCGAGTATATTATCGAGATGTTTCATGCCACAGATCTTGAGTTTCATTTTTTCTTTTTTTTTAACCGCAAAGGGCGCAAGGGTTTTTTATGTTAGTCTTTGTAAACGCTAAGTTCGCAAAGCTTTGTGTTTGTTTTTTTTGCCACGAATTACACGAGTTTTCACGAATCGAATTGGTGTAAATTCGTGTAATTCGTGGCGAAACTTTTAGTTTCTATTTTTTTTGAAGCTTATTAAAACCTACGCTTACAGCTGTGCAATAAATTCCGTTGCCGCTTTTCCGGCATTATCGGTTTTCATGAAATTTTCTCCAATTAAGAAGCCTTTGTATCCGTATGGTTTTAGTTCAGAAATGGCTTCAACGGACGAAATACCGCTTTCTGAAACTTTCACAAAATCATCCGGAATTTGCGATGCCAGTTGTTTGCTGAAATCCAGACTTACTTCAAAGGTCTTAAGGTTTCTATTGTTCACGCCAATCATGTCCAGCGTTGGCATAATCGATTTTTCTAATTCTTCCTGATTGTGAACTTCCAATAGAACTTCCAAACCCAGTTTTTTCGCAAATTCTGAAAGCGATTTGATTTCTTCACGAGTCAAAACGGCTGCAATCAGTAAAATCAAATCGGCACCAAATGCTTTGGCTTCCAGAATTTGGTATTCATCTACAATAAATTCTTTTCGCAAAAGCGGCAGATTTACAGAAGCTCTTGCCAAAAGCAAATCGTCAAGTGAACCACCAAAATATTTTCCGTCGGTTAAAACAGAGATTCCACAAGCACCCGCATTTTCATATCCTTTCACCACTTCTTCTACCGTAAAATTGTGGTTTATTACTGATTTTGAAGGGGAACGGCGTTTGTGTTCTGCGATGATTCCCGTTGCACTTTGCTGTAACTTTTGACTTAAAGAAATCGTTTGTCTTTCAAAAAAAACAGAGCTCTCCAATTGAGAAACCGGAATAATTGCTTTTTTAAGAACAACTTCTCGTTGTTTGTCGAATATTATTTTATCAAGTATATTCATTGTTGTTTGTTTCGGGGTTCAGGTTTCAAGTTTAACGTTTCAAGTTTCAGGTTTAACGTTTCAACAACAGGAAACCTGAAACAAATAAAACTTGAAACTATATTTTTTTTACTTACTTAATTCTTGTAATTTTTTTAGTGCTTTTAATCCTTTTCCGGAGAATAAACTTTCTTTGGCTTGTTTAAAACCTTCTTTCGCTGAGCATTTTGTTACGGTTGCAATGGCCATTGCGGCATTCGCACAAACAACATTATTCTGCGCTTCACTTCCTTTTCCGGAAATGATATTGGTAAACATATCTGCCGATTCCTCTATTGTTCTGCCACCTTCAATTTCTCTTTGTGATAAAAGACGAACTTTAAAATCTTCCGGTTTTAACATGCCTTCCATGTCACTGGTAATGATTTTTGTTGGGCCGGTTAAGGAGATTTCATCATAACCGTCAAGCGAATGTAAAATTGTAAAATTTACATCGGTATTTTGGTATAAATAGGCATACATTCTGGCTAATTCTAAATTGAAAACGCCAACTAATTGATTTTTAGGAAACGATGGGTTTACCATTGGTCCTAACATATTGAAGAAGGTTTTTACAGCTAGTTCTTTTCGTATTGGCCCAACATTTTTCATTGCAGGGTGAAACAAAGGGGCGTGTAAAACACAAATTCCCGCCTGATCAATACATTTTTCTAAAAAATCGGGATCACTGCTAAATTTAACTCCCATTTTCTCCATCACATTACTTGATCCGGAAATAGAAGAAACACCATAATTTCCATGTTTTGCTACTTTTATTCCGGCTCCCGCTGCAACAAAGGATGCCAAAGTAGAGATATTAAAAGTATCTTTTCCATCACCACCCGTACCACATAAATCGATGGCGTTGTAGGCAGATAAATCTACTTTAATACATAACTCCAATAAAGCTTCACGAAAACCCGAAAGCTCTTCAATCGTGATGCTTCTCATCATAAACACGGTAAGGAATGCCGAAATCTGACTCGGATTATACGCCCCGCTTGAGATATTAATCAATACGTTTTTTGCTTCCTCCTTAGAAAGTACTTCGTGATTGATTAGTTTATTTAGTATATTTTTCATTTTTTTTTAAGTTGCTAAGGTTCTGAGATGCTGAGGTTTTGTTTCAAGTTTCAAGTTTCAGGTTTCAGGTTTTTCTGAGACTGAATACTGCGACTGAAAACTATCAATGTTCATTTCCTTGATAAATCCACATGGGTTCTGTTTTCCCGGCGCGTTCAAATCCGTTCTTTTTATAAAAATCAACCGATCTTCCATCTGCTGTTAGCATTTGCATGTGAAAATGACGGTATTTCTCTTGTAATTTATCTAAAATCATCTTTCCAATTCCTTTGCCCTGATATTCGGGAAGTATTAGTAAGTGCGGGTAATAAACCGTTAAATGTCCATCAGAAATGGCATTTCCAAGTCCAACCAGTTTTTTTCCTTCCCAAGCGGTTATCAAAGTTTCGGAATTTAAAAGACCGTTGTACAATTCATTAGGTTTACTGGCCGAACTCCATTCGTTTGCTTCGTAAAGCGCCAATACATCTTCGATTCTGATTTCTTTGGTTGCTAAAATTTCTATGCTCATTTTTTTTTAAAGTTGCTAAGGTTCTGAGATACTGAGGTTCTGAGGTTTTGAGGTTTTGTTTCAGGTTTCAAGTTTCAAGTTTCAGGTTTCATGTTCCAATAACCTGAAACTTGAAACTTGAAACAAAAAAAACATAACATTACCCCTTTATCCAGTTCTCCAAAATCCTTTTTCCGTTTGGTGTTAATACACTTTCGGGATGAAACTGAACGCCTCTTACATCAAAAGTTTTATGTCTTAGCGACATGATTTGTCCGTTTTCATCGATTGAAGTGGCTTCTAAAACTTCCGGCAGATTTGCATCAACAACCCATGAATGGTAGCGACCTACTTCAAATTCACTGCCCAAGCCTTCAAACAAAATTTCATCAGAAACCACCGTTTTGACATTTGTAGCAACACCGTGATATACTTTGTCAAGGTTAGAAAGTGTTCCTCCAAAAACTTCTCCAATAGCTTGCTGTCCTAAACAAACGCCTAAAATGCTTTTGGTTGCTCCGTATTTTTGAATCACGGCTTTTAATAATCCAGCTTCATCCGGAATTCCAGGCCCCGGAGAAAGTAAAATTTTATCAAAAGAACTGATCTCATCGATATCAAATTCGTCGTTTCTGTAAACGGTAACTTCGCAATTTAAATCTTCCAGATAGTGTACAAGGTTGTAAGTGAAACTATCGTAATTGTCTATAACTAATATTTTTTTCATGATGTCTTTTTTGTTTTTGTTTCAGGTTTCAGGTTTCACGTTCCAACAACTTGAAACTTGAAACAAGGAAAACGCGAAACTATTTTTGTTTTTGTTTCAGGTTTCAAGTTTCACGTTCCAACAACTTGAAACTTGAAACAAGGAAAACGTGAAACTTTTTTTGTTTTTGTTTCAGGTTTCAAGTTTCACGTTCCAACAACATGAAACTTGAAACAAGGAAAACGCGAAACTTTTTTGGTTCTGCTTCAGGTTTCAGGTTTCACGTTCCAACAACTTGAAACTTGAAACAAGAAAAACTTGAAACTATTTTTTATCTCTCTCTAACGTATTTCTCTACAATAACACGATCAACTCCTAATTTTTCTATTTTCTCAATTCCTTTTTGAATTAGGGTATCGTTTTTAACTTTTACCACAAACTCAAATTTGTTATTTTCCCACTGACGGTTATTGAAATATTCGAGGTTTTCGGTGTAAACACTATCCTTTAAAGTATATTTTCCGCCTCCTCCAAAAAACACTGCCGCGGTTGAATCTTTTCCATTGTTTAAATCATGATTAAAAAAAGCAAAGTGCGAACCGTTTATAATTTTAATCATTTTTGTTTTTGAATTGAAAGTAGAAAAAGTAGAATCCTTTTCTGTCGTTTCAGCGGATATTAAACGCCAGGTTCCTTCAATCAAGTTTTGTTTTTTATCTGAATTACAGGCTGAAATTGTGATTAATAGTACTAAGAGGGATATTGCTTTTTTCATTTTTATATTGTGGTTTTTATGGGTTGGTTTTTTTTGTTTCAAGTTTCAAGTTTCAGGTTTCAGGTTTCACGTTCTGAAAACTGCGACTGGGACTGAGCCTGAGCACTAATTACTATCAAATTTTCTCCGCCATTTCTAAGGCTGTATTCAGTGCTTTTAGTTTGTTGTATACCTCTTGCATTTCGCTTTCTTCGTCTGAGCTGGCTACAATTCCGGCTCCGGCTTGACAATGCAATTGGTGATTTTTACTGAGGAAAGTTCGAATCATGATGGCGTGATTAAAATTGCCTTCAAAGTCCATGAAGCCAATGGCGCCCCCGTAAAAGTTACGATTGGTTTTTTCGTAATTTTCAATCAGTTGTATGGCTCTGTGTTTTGGCGCTCCGCTTAAAGTTCCGGCTGGGAAAGTATCTGCGACAACCTGCATAGTGGTGGCTTTTTCATGTAAATGCCCGGTAACTTTTGAAACCAAATGAATGACATGAGAAAAGAACTGAACCTCTCTGTATTTCTCTACGTTGACATCGTGACCATTTCGGCTTAAATCATTTCGAGCCAAATCAACCAACATTACGTGTTCGCTGTTTTCTTTTTTATCTTCAGAAAGTTCTTTGGCCAAAAGGGCATCGCGTTCATCATTTCCGGTTCTTTTGAAGGTTCCGGCGATCGGGTGAATTTCGGCTTTTCGGTTTTTTACGATGATTTGTGCCTCAGGTGAAGAACCAAATATTTTGAAATCACCATAATCAAAAAAGAACAAATACGGAGAGGGGTTTATGCTGCGTAAAGCTCTGTAAACATTAAATTCGTCTCCTTTGAAACCCTGTGTGAAACGACGGGATAAAACCAGTTGAAATACATCACCACGGAAACAATGTTTTTTGGCTAAAGCCACATTATGTTTGAATTCTTCGTCAGTTAAATTTGAATATCCTTCTCCTTCTTTGGTGAATTTATAAGAAGCAATATTTCTGGATTGTAGTAATTGCTCAATTTCAGAAATGTTGTTTTTGTCGTCTACGCTGTGGCAAAATAGGTAAGCTTCATTTTTGAAGTGGTTAATGGCGATAATGTTCTGATAAACGGCATAGAATACATCGGGAATTGAAGTTGCATTGTCTTTTTTGGCAATGGAAACTTTTTCGAAATAACGAACGGCATCATAAGAAATGTATCCGAACAAACCATTATTGATGAATTTGAAATCGTTTTTTTCGGATTTAAACTGTTTTGAAAATTCCTGAATTATTTCCGGAATATTCGTCAAGCTATCAATTGAAATTGTTTCTGATGTTCCGTCAGGAAATGTTTTTGAAATGATTTCGTTTTCGATTTTGATGGTCGCAATCGGATTGCAGCAAACATAGGAGAAACTGTTGTCATTTCCGTGATAATCACTACTTTCCAATAATAGACTGTTTGGGAATTTATCTCTGATTTTAAAATAGATACTTACCGGCGTAATGGTATCGGCCAGAATTTGTTTGTAGTGTGTGTTGAGTATAAAAGGTTTCAATGTATTTAGTTTTTGTAGTTGATATTATTTTTTAAGTTCGATTTTTACCAAAAAAAAAGGCTTGTCGTCATGACAAGCCTTTTATATTTATAGTTTTTAAAGTACCATAGGAAGCTTCGTTCACGACGTTTGACGTAAATTCTTCCACCACCAAGTATTGTTTAAAATTGTTCTCATTTCTTTTTTTGTTGTGACAAAGATATAAATGTAATTTGAATTAGAACACATAAAATTTCAAAAAAAACTTTTCTTAATTTGGAAATTTGTTAAATTTTAAAATATTAAATGATTTTTAAGTGTCTAATTTCCAATTGCAATTGTGTTGTTTACGTTGGCTCTAAAGTCAGGATTCCCTTTGATATTGGGCGTTGTAAACAGTTCGCTGTTTTTTAGTTTGGAGTACCCGATAGCAAATTCCGGTTGGTCGTACCAATTTTGAAGTGACGCATTAGTACCACTGGATTCACTGGTAACTCCGCCATTACAATTGTTCGCTATTATACTTTTGAAGGTGATTTTGGATAAATTTACAGTACCGTTTCCGATATTTTCTTCTAATAATACAAAAGGAGAGAAGCCCGAAACAATACTATTGGTTAGGTTAAAAAAGGTGTTTTCTTTTATATAAATGGATTCTCTGACTAATCCCTGATTGTTTTCTTCTAGATTTACCAGTGTAATGTTGCTGGCATTGATATGAGTCAGTTTTTTGCTCATATCTGTATTTTGGATTTTATCGTAAGAGTCTACTTCAAAACATCTTGATCCTGAAACGTCTGAAGAAAAAGGATGACGAATCGCGATACTGTTGCTAATGTTGATTTGAGCACCTTGCGTAAAATCAAAATCGTCATCGGTAGTTCGGTAAGAAATCAGATTGGAAAGGTTTAAATCGCCACCATAACATTCGAAAGAATCATCATTTGAATAGCTAATCTGAATGTTGTTAAGAACTGTTTTTCTTCCAACTCCGGCTAAAGAAAGACCGTTAAGTTCTTTAAGGGCACTCAGTTTTCTTCCGGCATATTCAATTCGTATGTATTTTAAAATTCCCGAATTATCTTCAGCATCGGGACCTCCGTAATGATTTAAAAGGGGTTCTAAGTCAAAAGGCAAAGTATGTAAGCCGCCAAGCGTGTTGATAGGAGCTTTTCCTAGAACAATTATTCCGCCCCAATCGCCTGGACGTCTTTCTGTTTTTTCTTTGTTTGAAGTAAAAATGATCGGATCAGTTTCTAAACCTTCGGCCATAATTTTAGAACCATTGGTGATTACAAGAGTTCCGCAGGTTTTGTCGTCTCCACGGATTACAGTTCCGGGTTCTATGGTTAAAGTCGCATTATTGGTAACGTAAACCACACCCACTAATTGATACGTATTGCGTTTTAGTAGTTTGGTGTCTTTGTTTATGGTTCCGGCAATGATGTTGGTAGCTTCATTATATTCGTTAGCGAAAGGCTTAAAATTAGTCCAGTTGTTCATCCAGTTTGTAGTACCAATAATTCCTTTTTGCTGTTGTTGTGCGTGTAAAATAAAAGTGCTGATAAGGGTAATAATGGCAAGGCATACTTTTGTTTTCATAACTATTTGATTTCTAGTTTTTGATTTTTTTAATTTGCTCAAAAGTAGAAGGCCAATGTTAATCAACGCCCTGATGGATATTACCAAAGTGTTACATTACTATTAAGAACGTTATTTTTTTGGAAATAGAATAAAAAAAGTAGCCTCAATAGTACAAACTATTGAGGCCACCGGCATTTCTGAATTAGTATATCTGAAATATTAGAATTTTAAAGCTACAGTCAATTCGAAATCGTCATTGATCGTTTTGTCTCCTAAGTTTTCGAAGAAGTTACCGGAATTGTATTTGATATCGTATTTAGTTCTGTCTACTTTGAATGCAGTAGTTGCAGTATTTCCTGCTACAGTAATATCAAAAGTTACCGGTTTAGTGATTCCTTTAATTGTTAAATCAGCAGTTACAGTATAAACGTCAGTTGCTTTAGCCGCTACAGTTTTGAAAACTAATTTTGCAGTTGGGAATTTTGCAGTTCCAAAGAAATCGTCCGCTTTTAAGTGACCGTTTAATTTTCCTTGGTATTCTCCTGTAATATCAGTTGCAGTTAATGAATTCATATCAACAGTAAAGCTACCACCAACTAATTTTTTTCCTTTTAAAACAACAGCACCTTCTTTAAAGTTTACTGTTCCGGAGTGCTCTCCTGTTACTTTTTTACCTACCCATTTGATAGTAGACGCTTTTACGTCGATTTTCTTAGTTTGTGCGTTTACTGAAACGCTAGCTACTGCTACGAATAATGCTATTGCAATTGTCTTTAAATTTTTCATTTGTTAAAATGGATTTTGATTGTTATTAATAATTAAAGTGTGATAAATAATTCTTCGTTTGATTTTCGAACTTTTTTGTAATGTTGTGAGGTATCTTCGTCATGTCTGTACCCCACAGTTGCGATTACGGACGCATTTAGACCTAATTTGTCAAATCCTAAGATTTCATTGACAGCAGTTGCATTAAAACCTTCCATTGGCGTAGCGTCAATTTTCAATTCAGCTGCAGCGTTCAATAAGTTTCCTAAAGCAAGATAAGTCTGTTTTGAAGTCCAGTTGTTTTTGGCTTCTTGAGGTAATCTGGAGATTGCCCCTTTCATCATATCACTAAATCCGGCTAATGCATCGGTAGGAACACCTCTTGTTTCACTGATGGTGTTGATATAGTTGTCTACTGATTCTGCTCCTGTATTGGTATCATTTGCAAAAATAAATAGGTGAGAAGCATCTGTAATTTGAGTTTGTCCGAAAGCAGCTCCTTTTAGTTGCTCTCTTAATTCCGGATTTTCAATGATTACTACTTTATAAGGTTGTAATCCGTAAGAAGAGGCACTTAGTCTAACGGCTTCTTTTAGGGTATTTAAATCTGCTTCTGCTATTTTTTTGGTTGCATCAAATTGTTTTGTTGCATATCTCCAATTTTGATTTTCTAAGAAAGTGCTCATAATATTAATTGTGTTGATTGCGGTATTTTTCTAATAATTGATTTAATAATTCTAATTCTTCCGGCTCCACATTCTGAGCAAACGTCTGCTCGTGGTTGTCTACTTTCGGATCTAGCTCTTTTAATGTATCTAATCCCTTTTGGGTAATTAAAACTTCTATTTTTCTTCGGTTGTTCGGGCAAACATTTCTTGTTACCAGTTCTTTTAGTAACAATTTGTCTACCAGACGGGTGGTGTTACTGGTTTTGGCCAGCATACGCTCCTGGATCACACACATATTAGCGGGATTTCCTTTTTGCCCTCTTAGTATGCGCAACACGTTATATTGTTCTCCTGACAGATCATATGGCTTTAATATTTCATTAAAATGATCTTGAATCACATTTTGCGTGTACATAATATTCAGAATAACCTTTCTCGCATTATCCATCTTAACTGTACTTTTAATAACCTCTTCAATCGTCATAGTCGTAAGTGTATAATTTGTATATACAAATGTATGTCTTTTAATAGTTGTATATACAAGTGTTGTGTTAATTTTTAGTTAATTTTATTAAGAGCTTGGTTTAGAAGTAAGTTTCAAATTTTTAATACCGGAATAAATGTAAGTTGTTTTTATGGTTTAAAGTGTTGTATTGGTGTTATTTAATTGTTTTTTTAATAAAGTAAAAACAAATACCCCGATCGTTTAAAAAACGATCGGGGTATTTGTTTCGTAACTATTAAACAAACCTGACAGGTTTTTAAAACCTGTCAGGTTTAAATATAAATTTAAATATAAATTTAAATATAAATAAAAAATTTAATGAGGAAGTTTGTCCTTTAACAACCCATAAACCCAGGTTCCTGCAATGGCACTAACCAAAGTAACCACAATTACAGTTACTCCTGTACCAATTTGCGCAAAAAGAGGACCCGGACAAGCACCGGTAATAGCCCATCCGAAACCAAACAAGAGCCCACCATAAATTTGTCCTTTGTTGAATGTTTTAGGCTGAATTTCGATTTTTTCGCCTTGAATGGTTTTGATATCGAATTTTTTAATCAACCATACAGATATAATACCAACCATAACGGCACTTCCGATTACGCCGTACATAAAGAAAGATTGTAATTGAAACATTTCCTGAATACGGTACCAGCTGATGATTTCAGCCTTTACGAATACAATTCCAAAAAAGATTCCAACGATCAGGTATTTTAGATTGGAGAATGCAGAATCTTTCAATTGACTTCCGTTGATTCCTTCTGTATCGGTATTTTTATTTTCTAAATTTGAATGTGTCATTTTAAAAATATTAAAGTGAAAGAATATAAGGAAGAATCAAATTGGCCATAGCAAAACCACCAATCATAAAACAGATTGTGGCAACTAAAGAAGGCCATTGTAAATTTGAGATTCCCATAATGGCATGACCACTCGTGCATCCTCCCGCATAACGTGTTCCGAAACCAACTAAAAATCCACCCACCACAATCATAATAAATCCACGAAGTGTGAACAAACTTTCCCATGAAAAAAGCTGTGCAGGCAATAAACCCGAATGATCTGTAATACCATAAGTGGCTAACTGCTCTGAAAGTTCAGGAGTAATTTGAACCGCATTTGGATTTGATAAAAATGCTGTTGCAAGGATACCGCCTAAAAATATTCCGAAAACGAACAATAAATTCCAGCTTTCTTTTTTCCAATCATACTTAAAAAAAGAAATATTGGCAGGAATACAAGCCGCGCAAATATGTCGCAACGACGAACTGATTCCGAAAGATTTATTTCCGATGATTAATAATATAGGAACCGTTAATCCTATTAAAGGGCCTGCAACGTACCAAGGCCAAGGTTGTTGTATAATTTCGAGCATGATTTTTTTTGAGTTTCTGAGTTAGTAAGTTGCTGAGGTTCTAAGTTAAAAAGTTCTAAGTACAAAATCTTAGAAACTTAGTAACTCAGAGTCTTAGCTCCTTCAATTATTATAATACTTTACTTTGACAAATAAAATCCGATTTTGGGATTTCAGTTTTAGAAATAGCTCCAAAACCACCTTCAACTTCGGAAAAGTTTCTAAAACCACGTGCCTGCAAAATCGAAGCCGCAATCATACTGCGATAACCTCCGGCACAATGCAGGTAAAAATGTTCATTCGGATTGATGTCTTTTACCCAGTCATTAATATAAGCAAGTGGTTTGCTGTAGGCATCTTCAATATGTTCAGCAGCGTATTCTGTTTCTTTACGGATGTCGATTACTTTGTCTTCGGCAATATTAAACGCGCTTGCAAATTGTGCAGCAGTAATTCGGTTCACAGTATCTACTTCGAAACCGGCATTTTGCCAGGCTTCAAAACTGCCTTCCAAATGACCTATAATAGTATCAAAACCAACACGGCTTAAACGGGTTACGGTTTCTTCTTCTAATCCTTTTTCGGTAACCAATATTATAGGTTGTTTTACATTGGCTATTAAAGTTCCAACCCAAGGAGCAAAATCACCATTGATTCCGATATTAATAGACTGTGGAATAAATCCTTTGCTGAAATCAGCAGCACTTCTGGTGTCCAGAATTAAAGCCCCGGTTTCTTCGGCAACAGCTTCAAAATCTTTTGAGTTTATTGCTTTCATTCCGTTATTCAAAACAGACTCAAAGCTTTCGTAGCCATTTTTATTCATAGCAACATTCATACTAAAATAGGCGGGTGGAGGTAATAATCCATCCGTTACCTCAGTAATGAATTCTGTTTCCGTCATATTGGCGCGCAAAGCATAATTGGTTGCTTTTTGGTTTCCAATCGTAGAAACAGTTTCTTTACTCATGTTTTTACCACAAGCACTTCCGGCACCATGTGCAGGATATACAATAACGTCATCTGCCAGCGTCATGATTTTATCTCTTAGCGAATGAAACAAAATTCCGGCCAATTGATCCTGTGTCATTCCAGCTGCTTTTTGTGCTAAATCCGGTCGCCCGACATCTCCGATAAATAAAGTATCTCCCGAGAAAATAGCATGGTCTTTTCCGTTTTCATCAATTAACAAATACGTGGTGCTTTCCATCGTATGGCCCGGAGTATGCAACACTTTTATGGTAGTAGTTCCGATTTTAAATTCTTGTCCGTCTTTTGAAGAAATGCAATCAAATTCACATACCGCATTTGGTCCGTAAACAATAGGAGCTTGCGTTTCTTTGCTTAAGTCAACGTGACCTGAAACAAAATCAGCATGAAAATGAGTTTCAAAAATATATTTCAGTTTTACTCCATCGCGTTCCAAACGATCTAAATAAGGCTGAATTTCTCTAAGCGGATCAATAATGGCCGCTTCGCCATTTGAAGTGATATAGTAGGCACCTTGTGCTAAACATCCGGTGTAAATTTGTTCTATTTTCATGATATGCAATCTAAAATAATGTGGCACAAAGGTAACTTTGTTTTTTTGGAAAATAAGTGACTAATGTTACAGAAATTTGTTTTTTGTGCAAATACGAAAAAAAATAAATCTGCTAAAGCTTTAAAATCAAAAGAATGTAATTTGATTAACGATCCCGCATTTTGTAAATTTACAGCACGACGAAAACTATATATTATGAACACAGAAGACTTGTTAAATCAGATTGCTTTTATAAAAGAGATTGATAAAGTAAAATACATTCAGCGAAAAACGAAGCTGTTTAATAGTGATCGAAATGAAAATGATGCGGAGCATAGCTGGCATCTGGCTTTGATGGCGCTAGTTCTGGCAGAACATTCTAATGAGCCGATCGATGTTTTGAAAGTGGTAAAAATGGTTTTGATACATGACATTGTAGAAATCGATGCCGGAGATATTTTTCTTTATGACACACAACTCAATCATGATAATACGGTGGCTGAACGTTTGGCAGCGAATCGCATTTTTGGTTTACTCCCCCAAAAACAGGCCGATGAATTAATTGTCATCTGGGAAGAATTTGAAGCCGGAGAAACCAATGAAGCCAAGTTTGCAAAATCAATGGACCGACTAGAACCCTTATTGCAAAATACGTCAAACAACGGAGGAACCTGGAAAGAATACGGCGTAAAATACAAAACGGTTTATGAAAAAAAGAGCGTCATAAAAGAAGGTTCCGCCACTTTATGGAACTTCGCAGAAGGATTAATAAACGAAAGTGTTGCAAAAGGAATTTTAAAAGAGGAGTAACGAGAATATTTTCACCATATAAGTAATGTAAGTAAATATTAAGTGAAAGCACAACGTTAAAATGAACTTACATCACTTATATGTTTAAAAAAACAAGTGATATAGGTAAATATAAGTTAAAGCATACCGCTAAAATGAACTTACATCACTTATATGGTTTAAAAAAAAACAAATGATGTAAGTATATTAAGTTAAAGCATAACGTTAAAATGAACTTACATCACTTATATGGTTTAAAAAAAACAAGTGGTGTAAGTAAATATTTAAGTTAAAGCATAACGTTAAAATGAACTTACATCACTTATATGGTTTAAAAAAAACAAATGATGTAAGTAAATATTTAAGTTAAAGCATAACGTTAAAATGAACTTACATCACTCATATGGTTTAAAAAAAGTAAGCCCTCTAAAAGTACCGAAAAGTTTACTAAATATCAAACGATAAACTTTTTTTTAAGCCCCTGATTTCGGGTTTTAATAGGTAAATTTGTGGGACTTCATAATTAAATTACCACTCATGGAAGAAATGCTTTTTTATGACCGAATGCAATTCGCTTTCACCATTACCTTTCACTATCTTTTTCCGCAACTTACAATGGGTCTTTCGCTGATCATTGTTTATTTCAAATGGAAATATTTAAAAACCCAAAACGAACAATACAATCACGCCACCCATTTTTGGATGCGAATCTTCGCCCTAAATTTTGCAATGGGTGTGGTTACCGGAATTCCGATGGAGTTTCAATTTGGAACCAACTGGGCTAAATTCTCCGAATTGACTGGTGGAATTATCGGTCAGACTCTGGCCATGGAAGGAATGTTTTCCTTTTTCTTAGAATCCTCTTTTTTAGGTTTGTTTTTATTTGGAGAAAAACTCCTTGGACATAAGTGGCATTTTGTCACCGGATTACTGATTTGCATTGGTTCGTGGGCAAGCGGATTTTTAATTATAGCCACCCATTCGTGGATGCAGAATCCGGTTGGATATGAAATTCTCGAAAACGGAAAGTTCGTATTGAATAACTTTCAGGCCTTGTTCTTAAACCCTTGGTTATGGCCTTCTTATTTACACAATCAGGCCGCTTCATTGGTTACCAGTTCGTTTGTCGTAGCCGGAATAGGCGCATTTTATATCTTAAGTAAAAAGAATGTTGTTTTTGGAAAATTGTTTCTTAAAACAGGCGTTATTTTCGGATTGATTTCAAGTATGATTGTTGCCGTTCCTACGGGAGATTTACTGGCGAAAAACGTGGTAAAATACCAACCGGTAACTTTCGCTGCCATGGAAGGAATTTTTCATACCGAAAAAGAAGGTTCTGAAATTGTTTTAATTGGTCAGCCCGATGTTAAAGACAAAAAACTGGACAATAAAATCGCAGTTCCCAATATTCTAAGTTTCCTTACTTATGGAAGCTGGCACGAGGAAATAAAAGGCTTAGATCAGTTTGAAGAAGATGTACATCCAACCAATATTTCAGGGTTGTATTATGCCTATCATATTATGGTTGGACTCGGAACCTTGTTTATTGGTTTAATGCTTTGTGCGCTTTTTCAACTTATCCGAGGGAAATTATTTGAAACCAAATGGATTTTATGGTCCTTGCTTTTTATGATGCCGTTTCCGTATATCGCCAATACAACAGGCTGGTATACCGCCGAGTTAGGAAGACAGCCGTGGTTGGTTTATAATTTATTGCGAACTGCAGAAGGAGCCTCACCAACGGTTTCTTCCGGAAATACGTTGTTTACGTTATTAGGTTTTATCGGACTATACCTTCTACTCGGAATGTTGTTTTTATTATTGATTGGGAAAATTATCAACAAAGGGCCTCACAACGAAGCTTTAACTGAAAATAAATAAGTATGGAATTTTTTTGGTACGTCGTTTTAATGGGAATTCTGGCCGTTTATATTGTTTTGGACGGTTACGATTTTGGAGCAGGAATCATTCATTTGTTTTTTGCTAAAACAGAAAAAGATAAAAAAGCAATTACAAGCGCCATCGGTCCGTTTTGGGATGCGAATGAAGTTTGGATTATTGCAGCCGGAGGAGTTTTGTTTTTTGCGTTCCCGACCTTATATGCTTCTTCTTTTAGCGGGTTTTACCTGCCTTTAATCATGATTTTGTGGTTGTTGATTTTTCGCGCGATTGGATTAGAAATGCGTGGACAAGTACACCATCCGATGTGGGAGACCATTTGGGATAAAGCGTTTGGCATTGCCAGTTTGCTTTTGGCTTTGTTTTTCGGAATCGCTTTAGGGAATATCGTTCGCGGTGTTAATTTAGGAATGGTAACCAATGGCGTTTCTACTCAGGAAGCCCATTATTTCTTTTTGCCCTTGTGGAATCCTACTTTTAGTCCACAAGCCAATGAGTTGGGAATTATAGATTGGTTTACCTTGTTTCTCGGAATTGTAAGTGTGGTGGCTTTAACCATTCATGGTGCCAATTGGATTATTTACAAAACGAATTCATCCTTAAATACACAACTCAAAAATGTAGTCTTTAAATTGAATATTGTCTTGCTGATTTTGGTTTTCATTTCATTGCAAATTTGGCATTTTATTGAGCCAAAACCGTTTCATAATTTTATAGAAAACCCGATTCTGTGGTTTTTTCCTCTAATGACTTTTGTTGGAATTATTGGTTTGTTTAAAGTGCGTTCGTATAAAAAAGACGGACACGGTTTTATATTTTCAACCTTGTTTTTGGTAGGTGGATTCGCTTCGACAGCCGTTTCGATTTTTCCAAATGTTTTGCCTTCAACCAATAAAGTCAATCCATCATTGACGATTTATAATACCGCTGCCGGAGAATATGGTTTGTCTGTTGGAATGAGCTGGTTTTTTGTTGCTTTATTTTTGGTGATTATTTATTTTATTATTCAATACCGTGTTTTTAGCGGGAAGATGGATGATATTGGGTATGGGGAGCATTAGAATTTATAAAATTAGAATTTCATTTTACCCGAGATTGCGTTAGGGATAGGAGCGGTATCCTTTTGCTTTTTTCTTTAAAAAGCAAAAGATACAAGTGGATAGCCCGGCCGGAGGAAACGCCCAAAATATACAAATCCGTTTATTTTGAGAAATAAACGGATTTTTTAGTTTCATCTTTGTCAAGTTTAAAACTGCGACAAAGACTACTCTATATGTGAAACTAGATTAAAAATGTTTAAATAAATCAGCTTTATCTGCCAAATCTGCGTGAAACAATAAAGTTAAAACAAAACCTCCTTAGTAATAATATATACCCCCATTACCAAAACAAACCATCCAAAAATTGGTTTGAGTTTGGCTCCATCAATTTTTTTAGAAAGCTGACTGCCGATTACCATTCCGATAAGCGCCATAGCGGACACGCTTAACAGAAATGTGTAGTTGATCGGAGTCCCAATGTATAAATCACCTCCAAAACCGATACAAGAATTAATTGTGATGATTAATAAAGAAGTTCCAACGGCTTGTTTCATAGGTAAATTGGCGAAGAAAAGCAAGGCAGGAATAATTAAAAATCCCCCGCCGGCTCCTAGAAATCCGGTTACAATTCCGACTAGAAAACCAATTAGACTTAGTTGTGGATAGTTGGTTTCAGCGCCTTTTATTTCGGGTTTGTTTTTTTTGATCATCGAGATGGCCGCTGTAATCATCAATGCCGAAAAGATAATCATAATCAGAAAATCTTTTGAAACAGTATACGAAGCCACCGAAAATAAGGTTTGGGCAATTTGAGGAAAAATAACTTCACGAATTATCAAGATCGAAATCACCGACGGAATGGCAAAATACAAAGCGGACTTCAGTTTCAGATTCCCCATTTTATAATGGCTATAGCTTCCAAATAAAGCGGTTAACCCAACGATGAATAAGGAATATGAAGTAGCCTGTTCTGGATTTACGCGAAACAAATACACTAAAATCGGAATAGTAAGAATAGATCCGCCGCCGCCAATTAAGCCAAGTGAGATTCCTATGATAATCGAAGCAAAATAACCGAAATATTCCATTGATTGTATTTTTATGCAAAGGTGCTTTGTTTGGGGGTAATCTACAGTAACATTTATCACATAAGCGTTTTTTTTGCCACAGATTAAAATGATTAGAATGATTTTTTTATTAACACGAATTACACGAATTGACACAAATTTTTTAGCCGCAAAAGGGAAGAAAAAAAACAATCTGTGAAAATCAATTTAATCTGTGGCAGATATTTTTTTGTTAACACGAATTACACGAATTGGCACAAATTTTTTAGCCGCAAAAGCAAGAAAAAAACAATCCGTGAAAATTAGTGTAATCCGTGTTAAGCATTTTTTACCGCCACGAATTACACGAATTGGCACAAATTTTTTAGCCGCAAAAGCAAGAAAAAACAATCCGTGAAAATTAGTGTAATCGGTGTTAAGCATTTTTTACCGCCACGAATTACACGAATTGACACAAATTTTTTAACCGCAAAAGGGAAGAAAAAAAATAATCCGTGAAAATCAATTTAATCTGTGGCAAGTATTTTTTTGTTAACACGAATTACACAAATTGGCACAAAATTTTTAGCCGCAAAAGCAAGAAAAAAAACAATCCGTGAAAATTAGTGTAATCCGTGTTAAACATTTTTTTACCGCCACGAATTACACGAATTGGCACAAATTTTTTAGCCGCAAAAGCAAGAAAAAAATAATCCGTGAAAATTAGTGAAATCCGTGTTAAGAATTTTTTTACCGCCACAAATTACACGAATTGACACAAATTTTTTAGCCGCAAAAGCAAGAAAAAAAACAATCCGTGAAAATTAGTGTAATCCGTGTTAAACAATTCTATTTCAAAAGCTCAATCTGATTTCGGTTTAATTTAACCAAACCACGCTGCTCCATTTTTTTGAGTAATCTTGAAACCACTTCCCTTGAGGTATTTAACTCAGTCGCAATTTCCTGATGTGACAGTTTAACTTCAGTGCAGCCACAGGCATCGGAATGTCTTTTTAGATAAAATTCCAAACGCTCATCCATAGAACGGAAGGCTATATTATCTACTACTTCAAGAACCTCCTCAAAACGGCTTCTGTAAGTGTCTATCACAAATTCGTACCAGGATCGGTGTTCCATCATCCATTTGTCCATCATTTGCAGGGGGATCATCATGACGGAAACATCTTCGACCACTTTGGCCATAATCTGGCTTTTTTCGCTTTTGGCGGTACAAATCATCGAGATGGCACAGGCTTGACCGGGCTGTAGATAGTACATTAAAAATTCCCCACCATCTTCACCCTCACGATAAATTTTGATTTTTCCTTTGGTAATCAAAACCGTGTTTTTAATGTATTGTCCCGTTCGCATTAAGATTGTCCCGGCTTCGAAATCCTGCGCGCTTGCATTCTCTTCAATAGTAGCGATAAGTTCATCGGAGAAATTGGGGAAGATATTTTTTAATGGATTTTGCATGTCTTATTTTTTAAACACCGGGGGATATCGTTTTTATGGTCCTGATGAAAGTTATTTCATTTTTTATAAAAAGATAGCGTCAAGTGTAGTGCTATAGGAACTGTTTTTGACTCTTTTTTTACTATTTCAAACAGATGTTTTAATGTGTTTGAATTTTATTTTTATTGTCAAAAAGAACTTAAAAATGATATTTTTTTACAAAGATAGCAGATTGAAATGGGATTAGTTGTCAGAAAATTGTTTTTAAGACCTGTTTTATGCAAATGAAAAAATCCTATTTTCTATCGATTTTATAGACTGAATTTTTAAAAATAGTGAGTATTTTTGTAAAATACTGATTATAATCCTTTCTCTAAAACGTTTTCTGAGAATAATAATCGAAATCGCATTTGGCACGTTTTTAATTAATAGAAACGTCGTAATTTTACAAAAAACACATTTATTATGAATTTATCACAAGAAGATTGGGTTGCTCAACTAGCTGCTGACGAGAATGCAGTTATACTTGACGTAAGAACTGAAGACGAATTTAATGACGGCTATATCGAGAATGCTGTAAATATTGACATTAATAAAGGACAAGGTTTTATTTACGAAATCGAAGAATTAGATAAAAATAAAAGCTACTATGTGTATTGCCGTTCCGGAGCCAGAAGTGCGAAAGCATGCCAGATCATGAATGAATTAGGGATAGAAAAAGCCTATAATTTACTTGGTGGTATCCTGGATTGGGAAGGTGATACTGTACAATAATAAAGAAAAAGAGGCCGAAAAGCCTCTTTTTTTCTTTTAGAATGCTATTAATAACCAAATTACAAATAACCAAGATTATGAGTTTAATACCCGAAGAATTTCAGATTAAAAACCTTATCAATCAAGATACGTATCTTGTAAATGGTGAATTAAAACATTGGACTGGGCAAACCACACCTGTTTTTTCCACAATTTCATCTACAGAAAAATATACACCGACTTTATTAGGATCTATTCCTTTTATGGGAGAAAAAGAGGCGCACGAAGTAGTGGATGCCGCAACTGCCGCTTATGATATGGGGCAAGGTTTGTGGCCTACGATGAAAGTAGCCGATCGTATTAAATGTATGGAAAATTTCGTGACCCAAATGAAGGCGACACGAGAAGAAGTAGTGAAATTTTTAATGTGGGAAATTGGAAAATCCTTAGGAGACTCCCAAAAAGAATTTGACCGAACCGTAGAATATATTTACGATACCATTGATAGTTATAAAGAATTAAACGGAAGAAGCTCCCATTTTTCTAAAGTACAAGGCGTAAATGCCATGATTCGTCGTGGTCCGTTGGGAGTTGTTTTGTGTCTTGGACCTTATAATTATCCGTTAAACGAAACTTTCTCTTTGTTAATTCCCGCTTTGATTATGGGGAATGCCGTAATTTTCAAACCGGCTAAACATGGTGTTTTGTGTATTTCGCCATTGTTAGAAGCCTTTAGAAGCAGTTTTCCAAAAGGCGTGATCAATATTGTTTACGGAAGAGGGCGTGAAGTAGCTTCACCGATAATGAAATCTGGTAAAGTAGATGTTCTGGCATTAATTGGAAACAGTAAATCGGCTATTGCATTACAAGATCAACATCCAAATAAAAACAGATTGCGTTTGATTTTAGGTCTGGAAGCCAAAAACCCTGCGATTATCTTGCCGGATGCCGATTTAGATTTGGCTATCCAGGAATGTATAGTAGGAAGTTTGTCTTTTAACGGTCAGCGTTGTACGGCCTTGAAGGTATTGTATGTACATGAATCGATCAGTGAAGAATTTAACAGACGTTTCTCCGAAAAAGTGGATGCTTTACTATTTGGGAATCCGTGGGAAAAAGGAGTTTCATTGACCCCGCTTCCCGAAACGGATAAACCATCTTATATTCAGGGATTAATTGATGATGCTAAAAGTAAAGGGGCTGTCATATTGAATGAAAAGGGAGGGAAACATGCAGACAATTATATTTTTCCGGCTGTTTTATTTCCGGTAAACAAACAAATGCGTGTGTATCATGAAGAACAATTTGGACCAGTGGTTCCGATAATTTCTTTTAAAGACATCAGAGAACCATTAAAAGATATGGCCGAATCCAATTACGGACAACAGGTGAGTTTATTCGGAAAAGATATTAAAACTTTGGCACCGCTTATCGATGCTTTGGTCAATTTAGTTTGCAGAGTAAACTTAAACAGTTCTTGTCAAAGAGGACCGGATGCCTTTCCTTTTACAGGGCGCAAAGATTCTGCCGTAGGTACTTTAAGTATTCCGGATGCCTTGCGTTCTTTCTCCATTCGTACATTTGTAGCTTCAAAAGATATTGATTATAACAATAAAATTTTGCAGGAATTGCTAAACAGCAAAGAATCGAATTTTATCAATACCGATTATATTTTGTAGCTCAAAGGTTATATATTAATTTTAGATTGCCGTCTTTTTCTTTTTTGAAAAGGGCGGTTTTTTTTATAATTCAATAATTAAAATATTATAAGAATTAACTTAATTAAAATGCAAAAAGTATAACTTTACGCTTCAATGTAACATTTACATAAAATCTTCCACTAATGTGATAGGACAATTAATCAATCAATAAAAATCAAAACCACTTATGAGAAAAAATTCGCTTCAATTATTGCTTTTAGGATTTCTGTTTCTGTCGCAATATGGCTTTTCGCAAAAGCTTTATATGCCAAGAAATATTAAAGAGGCTTATGAAAACGGTACTCGTTCTATGGATGGGAAACCGGGAAAAAAATACTGGCAAAATCATGGAAAGTACACGATAGAACTGACTGTTAACGCTGATACTAAGTTAGTCAGCGGTACCGAAACCATCATTTACGAAAACAATAGTAACGATACATTAAGAAATTTACCAATCCGATTTGTGAATAATCTTCATAAGCCATCTTCACCACGAGGCGGAGACGTAAGTGAAGATTTTTTAAGTGCCGGATTAACCATTACTTCTCTTAAAATCGAAGGAGAAGTGTATAATGAGAATGCAAGAAATTGGGGAACCGTTGGAAATGTAAAAATGAAAAAAGCGCTGCTTCCTCATAGCAAAATAACAATCAATATCGATTGGAATTACCCTTTGTCTAAAGAAAGCGGAAGAGAAGGACAAATAGACAATACGACATTCTTTGTTGCGTACAGCTACCCGAGAGTCACAGTTTTTGATGATTATAATAAATGGGACAGATTGCCTCATACCGATCGTCAGGAATTTTACAATGATTTTAATGATTATACCTATTCTGTAAAAGCACCGAAAAATTATGTAGTGTATGGAACAGGAGATTTACTAAATCCGGATGAAGTTCTACAACCTGAATTTTCGTCTCGTCTGAAAAAATCATATGTAACAGATGAGGTTCTTCATATTGCCAACGAACAAGAGATGAAAAGTGGTATCGTAACCAAACAAAATGACTGGAACATCTGGAAATTTGAAGCCAAAAATATCTCTGATGTTTGTTTCGGTTTGAGTGACCATTATTTATGGGATGCGAGTAGTGTAGTTGTAGACAAAAAAACAAACCGTCGTGCCAGTGTTCAGGCGGCTTATGATATTAAAGGTACCGATTTTGTGGTATCAGTAAAAAACAATCAATACGCGTTAGATTGGTTTTCGAACAACTGGCCGGGAATTCCGTATCCTTTTTCTAAAATGACCGCTTTTCAGGGATTTGCGGACATGGAATATCCAATGATGTGTAATGATTCACAAATGAATGATCCTGTGTTTGCTCAATTGGTTCAGGACCATGAAGTCGCTCATACGTATTTCCCTTTTTACATGGGAATCAATGAAACCCGTTATGCTTTTATGGACGAGGGTTGGGCTACTACTTTTGAATATTTAATCGGAATTGCAGAACATGGTAAAGAAGCGGCTGATAAATTTTATAAAGATTTCAGAGTAAAACAGTACATAAGCGATCCGTCAACAGAAGAAGATCAGCCGATTATCTCTATGTCATCACAACTTTCAGGTGCCGGATATGGTAATAATTCATATGGGAAGGCTTCACTTTCTTATATTGCGCTAAAAGATTTGCTTGGAGATGCGTTATTCAAAAAATCATTGCACGCTTATATGGACAATTGGAACGGAAAGCATCCAATTCCATGGGATTATTTTAACTCAATGAATAGTGCCTCAGGGAAGAACCTGAACTGGTTTTTTAACAATTGGTTTTTTACCAACAATCATATTGATCTTGCGGTGAAAAGTGTTAATGCAGAAACTATTTTGGTAGAAAATGTAGGAGGTTTTGCGATTCCATTTGATGTGAATATTGTTTATACAGACGATACAAAAGAAACCATACACCAAACACCGGCAATTTGGGAGAAGAACCAAAAATCAGCTACGATTGCTTTAAAAAACAAAAAACAAATCAAACAGGTAATAATTGACGGAGGTATTTTTATGGATGCCACACCGAACAATAATGCTTGGAAAAGCTAATAAAACAGAATCTTAATTTTGGGTTTGCCCCCGGGAAGTTAAAAACTTTCCGGGGGCATTTTTTTTATGCAGAAGAATGATGAAATACTATTTTTTGTTTGTACTGTTTGATATGTAGTGACTTATGTCTGTGTTTTAATATTTAATTCACATAAAGTTGTATTTAATCTTGATGAAAAATTAATTCCTTACGAAAATATTCATAATAAATCATCAAAAAGAAGTAGATGTTTATTTAAATATAATACTTAACTTACAGTATGTGTTATGTAAGAAATTATAAAGTATTAAAAATCTTATATTGTTATTTAAAAGTCTTTTTTGGATTAGCTAAAGTTGAAACAGTAAATACTTTTGACCGTGTAATAGAAGCAAAGTACTTCCTGTTAATTTGTGTTTCTGTGCGATTTACAAACGAAATTAATTTTACCATAATGAATATGAAAACTTACCTTGTCCTTATCGTTTTATTGGTATCATCTAGTATTTTTTCTCAGAACGCTTCAAAAGCATCCTTTCAAAAAAACAAATACGATTTGGCTATTTCATATTATAAAAAAGCCGAATTAAGTAAAGCATTAGATGAGTTTTCTATAGCCTGCAAAATATACCCGGAAAATGAGGTTGGGAAAGAAGCGATGAAAAAGATAACAGTCTTAAAAAGTATGTTAAGGAAAGATTTATTAGCTAGAATAATTGGTAATTGGCGTTTTGATGGAAATAAACCAACCTGGGCAGTTAAAACAGTAGAAGATGAAAACAGAACGATCACGGAATTACTTGAAATAAATGAAAAAAGTATTTTGTTTAATGAACTAGATAAAAAGACAAAACTTAAAAAATATGTGAAATCCGAAGATTTAGTTTTTTATGAAAATGAAGCGGACGATTCTTTATTTTCGGCAATTATCCTGTCAGATGGTACTATTTGGATATGTTCTATAAATGAAGAGGAAACTACGTTGAAGCTTATTAATATTGCCCGGAAAGATAATAACGCAGTAGAAAAAATTAGCCTCAATAATTTAGAGCGGTATTATACTAAAGTTATATAGCTATAAAAACTATACTTTATCGTACATACTTTTGTGATTTTTTTCTAAATTTAGAGCAAATGTATAAAAGTATGATAACCACGGATTTTGCAACAGTTAAAATTAAAAAAAAACTATTTTTTGGTGTTTTGATACTGATAACAAGTTTTGGATTTGCTCAGAAAAACAATAAAATTGAGATTGGAACTGTCGACAGCGTTTTTTCGAAGGTTTTAAACGAAAACAGAAAATTGCTGATTCATCTTCCAAAAAGTACCCGGTTGACTGGTTTTTCCAAGCAAAAATATCCCGTATTGTATTTGTTGGACGGTGATGTTCATTTTAGTTCTGTGGTTGGAATGATGGAACAATTAAGCGAAATGAACGGCAATACGCTCTGCCCTGAAATGATTATAGTAGGAATTCCAAACACGAACAGAGGAAGAGATCTCACACCAACACATTCGGATATTGATCCGCCATTTGTCACCAAAGATTTAAGTGAACAATCAGGCGGAGGAGAAAAATTTGCAGCCTTTCTGGAAAAAGAATTAATTCCGTTTATCGACTCAAAATACCCTACCGCACCTTACAGAACTTTAATAGGCCATTCTTTTGGAGGATTGACCGTAATGAATATTTTGACCAATCATACCGCTTTATTCAATTCCTATATTGCAATAGATCCTAGTATGTGGTGGGATCGTCAGAATTTTTTAAAAGAAACCGAAGCAAAATTAAGAACCAAGGATTTGGTAAATACCTCTTTATTCTTAGGAGTTGCCAATACTATGGACGAGAATATGAATCTTGTGAAAGTTAGAAATGACACCAACGTAATGACAAAACATATCAGGTCTATTCTGGACTTAAACGATTTTTTAGGCGATAAGAAAACCCATTTAAACTACCAATATAAATATTATAAAGACGACAGTCACGGTTCCGTTCCGCTAATTGCAACTTATGACGGGCTTCGGTTTATTTTTGCCTTCAACCAATTGAAACTTACGATCGGCGAGCAGATGAATTTCAATAAAGCTGTTTTCTCTAAAATTGAAAAACATTACAAGCTCGTTTCGAAACATTTGGGTTATAAAGTAACGTTGCCCGAAGCTATGGTCAATAGCTATGGCTACCAATCACTTGTAAGCAAAAACAATGAACTGGCTGGCTATTTATTTAAAATGAATGTGACGAATTATCCCGAAAGCCCCAATACCTATGACTCTCTTGCTGATTTTTATGAAGCGAACGGAGATAAAAAAAATGCAGTGGCCAACTATCAGAAAGTACTAACTCTGGATAAAGATTTTCCGGAGACAAAAGATAAATTAGAGCGACTTCTAAAGTAATTTAGATTTAAAAATTGTAATAAAAATTCAATATGTCCGGAGAAAAAGATTTACAGAAGCTATTAAAAAGCATGAAACCCGAACTTAATGAAGGTGAATTTGTTTTTTGTAAAATTGAAACATTAGACACCCTAAATTTGAATGATATTGAAATGTTATTCAGGGAAAAAGAAGCCATTACATTAATTCTGAAAAAAGAAAAAGCAGATGAATTAAAGTTGGAGTATTCCGTTATTATGTCCTGGATCACACTTTCTGTCCATTCGTCATTGGAGGCGATAGGGTTAACGGCCGCATTTTCTAATGCCCTTTCTCAAAAAGGCATTAGTTGCAATGTCGTTGCGGCATTTTATCACGACCATATCTTTGTCAACAAAAAAGAAGCAGAAAAAGCGATGGAGGTTCTTAGTATGTTTTCAAACGGATTATAGAAATTTATATCCTAATGAAATATTTGAAATTCCTGTTTTTAATTCCCTGTTAGAAGCATCCAGATCTGTGAGACCAGCCAGATACCTGTAGTCCAGTGTAAATTTCCATAAATCAACTCCAACGCCACCAAGAACACTACCGTTATTACGTTCAAAAGGAATGTAGTTTAAATTGTTGCTGGCATCTATACTGGAGTAATTTTTCCAATTGTAACCGACAAATAGTCTAATATTTCCCAGTTTTCCTAAAGGGACAACTTTAAATCCGGCAATCAAGGTAGCATCGGTTCCAGCTACTTCATATTGCGTTTCGCCAATTCCGGTTTGAGAAACACTAAATTTTGATTGGGTATATCCAAATTCGGCCTGACCATAAAAAAGTAATAAATTTACTCTCGCAAATCCTGCCACACCAATCCCGCTTCCGGAACTTTTTGAACTAAAATCGTCTGTAACGGCAGAAGTTATATTAGTAGAAAATTGAGGTCCAAATTGTATTAATTGTGCAAAACCATTTACACTTATACATAATAACAATGCTAAAATGAAGTTTTTCATAATTGAAGTTATTCGATTTATATCTGATAAAATTAAATATTATTAACCAGAATTGAATGATAAATTTGAATTATTTTGAGGCTATACCTGAGTGGGATAGTGGTACAAAGTGGTTTGTCATTTTGGAATGGATATTATAAAATGCACTACATTTGAAAGCATGGAATAAAACAAGTATACTATGGAAATTAGAGAAATAAAAGCGTCACAAACCTGGAAGATTCGCCATGAAGTAATGTGGCCAAACGAGCCTTTTGAATTTGTACAACTGGCAGAGGATGATTTAGGTTTGCATTTTGGAGTTTTTACGGAAGAAAAGTTAGTTTCGATTGTTTCCTGTTTTATTTCCGATGATGAAATGCAGTTTCGAAAATTAGCCACACTCGAAGAATATCAAGGAAAAGGAATCGCTTCTGAGTTGTTAAATTATATCCTGAAACTGGCCAAAGAAAAAGGACTTACAAAGGTGTGGTGCAATGCCCGAAGTCATAAAAAAGCATTCTACGAAAAATTTGGAATGAGAGATACTCTTAAAAGTTTTAGTAAGGCAGGTCAGGAGTTTGTAATAATGGAAGTTGTTTTTTAGGCTCAGAGGTACAAAGGCTAAAATGGACAAAACTAGAAAAAAAACTTTGCGACTTCGCGTCTTTGCGAGCAATAATTTCAAAATATAAAACTCCATTATACTTTTTTGCATTGACTTACAGGATTCATTTTTAAGAGAAATAACCCTTTTAGAACTAAATAAACGATGAATCTATAGGTCAGAAATAAATACACAACAAGTTGATTATTAGTTTTGTTTAGATTCTTTTCTACGGGTCATAGCGATTTTTATTTGTGAAAAAAATAAATAATGAAATGAAAACGTTTTCGTTTGTCAACACTTGTTAAGACTTTCTTATTTTATTTTTTTTATTCCAATCTTTTATTACATTCGCACTCAAATGAGAAAGTTAGTAGTATTTTTAGTATTCATGAATTTCCTTCTGCTGGGCGGAGGGCAATATCTTAATGCTGAAACACATCTAAATTCTCACCACAATCTTGAGAAAAGACACCGCGTAAAATTCACCAATCAGGATCAGGGCAGCTCAATAATTGAAGATGCAGATGTTGATCTTGACGAAGAATGTGTCGGGAATGATACACTTAAGAATGGACTTACAAATAAATTTTTTACAACCAATCATAGCTTAATAGCAGATTTGTATTTGACATTTCCTCGTCAAATTGTTGTAAATTCTTATAGTCGTTTTGAAATTTTAGGCCCATCTTGTGGCCAGCCAAATCCTATTTATATTACTCAGAGAGTTTTAAGAATTTGATTCGACTTATACATCGGTTGCCACAGTGTGATCCTGCATAAGTGCGAATTGTATTTTTAAGATACTTTTTCATTCTACCGTTTCACGTTATATTCTGGCGACTGATTTTATTTTCAGACCTGGGGAATTCCTGTTCCCAGCATTCAATCGCTTAATTTCCATTTATTATACTCATGAAAAGAATTGTCGTGTTAACAGGCTTAGTTGCCTTGTTGTGCCTAACAAGTTGTACATCAAAAAAAGAAGAAAAAGAAGAAGCTGAAAAATTTACAGTTACAAATCCTGTAAAAATTGATACTTCATTTACTAAACAGTATGTTTCGCAGATTAAATCGGTTCGAAACATCGAAATACGTGCTCAAGAAAAAGGTTTCCTCCAAAACATCTACGTAGACGAAGGTCAGTTTGTAAAAGCAGGCCAAATTTTATTCAGAATCATGCCTAAAATGTATGAAGCTGAATTACTTAAAGCGCAAGCTGAACAAAAAGCTGCCGAAATAGAATTACAGAATACCAAAACATTAGCAGATAAAAACATCGTTTCCAGAAACGAACAAGCTGTTGCCATGTCTAAACTTCAGGCAGCAAAAGCAGAAGTGGCCCTTGCAAAACTTCATTTGTCCTTTACCGAAATCAGAGCTCCGTTTGACGGAACCATTGACAGGATTCCATTAAAATTAGGAAGCCTTATTGACGAAGGTGAATTATTAACAAGCCTTTCAGACAACAGTCAGATGTTTGCTTATTTTAATGTTTCAGAACCCGAATATCTTCAATATCAAACGAATATTAAAGATCGTGGCGACGCTAAAGTTGGTTTGGTTTTGGCTAATGGGGAAACGTTTAAATACAAAGGGAACGTTGAACTGATCGAAAGTGAATTTAATAACGAAACAGGAAATATTGCCTTTAGAGCGAGATTCCCTAATACCGGAAAATTACTTAGAAACGGGGAGACAGGGCAAGTTCAAATGCTTGTGCCTCTTAAAAATGCGATTGTGATTCCACAAAAAGCAACCTATGAAATTCAGGATAAAAAATATGTTTTTGTTGTAGATAAAAGCAATAAAGTAAGTTCAAAAGAAATCACCATTACAGGTGAAATCCCTGATTTGTATGTGGTAAGCAGCGGACTTGCTGAAAATGATAAAATTTTACTGGAAGGTGTTCAGAAAGTAAAAGAGAATGATAAAATTCAATATGAATTCCAAGCTCCCGCGAAAGTCATGAATCATTTACGCGTTAAAGCAGAATAGGTCTGATTGGTTTAATCATTAAAAAAATACAAAAATGTTTAATAAATTTATTCAAAGACCTGTACTGTCGATCGTAATATCGCTGATCATTGTCTTTTTAGGGGTATTGTCGGTACTAAATTTACCGATTACCCAGTTCCCTTCGATTTCTCCTCCAATGGTAAACGTTACAGCAGATTACCCTGGATCTAACGGAGAGTTGATGATCAAATCGGTTGTTATTCCTTTAGAAAGAGCCCTAAATGGTGTACCGGGAATGAAATATATGACTTCTGATGCCGGTAACGACGGTGAGGCAAGTATACAAGTGGTTTTTAATTTAGGTACAGACCCAAATCAAGCAGCCATTAACGTTCAAAACCGTGTCGCTTCAGTTACCAATAAACTACCTCCGTTAGTAGTAAGAGAGGGAGTAAAGATTACCCGTGAAGTTCCGAGTATGTTGATGTATGTGAATCTTTACAGCACGGATAAAAATACCGACATGAAGTTTCTATACAATTATGCCGATATCAATGTATTGTCAGAATTGAAAAGGGTAAACGGTGTTGGATCAGGAGATATTTTAGGAACTCGTGAATATGCCATGCGTATCTGGTTAAAACCCGATAGAATGTTGGCGTATAAAATTTCTGCCGACGAGGTAATGGAAGCATTATCAAGTCAGAGTTTGGAAGCTTCGCCGGGTAAAACAGGAGAAAGTTCCGGTAAACGTTCTCAGGCATTTGAATATGTATTGAAATATTCAGGGCGTTTTACAAACAAAGAGCAATACGAGAATATTGTAGTACGATCGAATAGCAATGGGGAACTTTTGCGTTTGAAAGATATTGCAAAAGTAGAATTTGGAAGTTCAATGTATGATATTTATTCGAATTTGAATGGAAGACCTTCTGCGGCAATTGTACTAAAACAATCTTTCGGAAGTAATGCCAATCAGGTTATTGAAGACGTGAAAGCCAAGTTGGAAAAAATTAAACAAAAGTTTCCAAAGGGAATGGAGTATGAAATCTCGTATGACGTTTCTAAATTCCTTGATGCTTCTATCGAAAAAGTAATTCACACTTTGATCGAAGCTTTTATTCTGGTAGGATTAGTGGTATTCCTTTTCTTAGGAGACTGGCGTTCTACCGTTATTCCGGCGATTGCCGTACCGGTTTCGTTGGTCGGAACTTTTGTGTTCATGCAATTTTTCGATATTTCATTGAATTTGATTACGTTATTCGCTTTGGTTTTGGCAATTGGAGTCGTCGTCGATGATGCGATTGTGGTTATTGAAGCCGTTCACGCCAAGATGGAAGAAGAACATCTTTCAGCCTTTAAAGCGACTAAAAAAGCGATGCATGAGATTGCCGGCGCTATTATCGCAATTACGTTCCTGATGGCTGCCGTATTTATTCCGGTTGCTTTTATGTCCGGTCCGGTTGGGGTATTTTACAGACAGTTTTCGATTACAATGGCTACCGCAATTATTCTTTCGGGTATTGTGGCCTTGACTTTGACACCGGCACTTTGTGCAATGATGTTAAAAAATAATCATGGTAAGCCTAAAAAGAAAACACCGGTAAACAGGTTTATAGATGGTTTCAACAATAAGTTTAATCTGGCGCAGGGTAAATACCAAAATGTATTGGCCAAAATTGTAGACAGAAAAGTAGTTACTATAGTGGTACTTCTTGGTTTTTGTGCCGGAACCTGGTTAGTAAGCAGCACTGTTCCTTCCGGATTTATTCCAAATGAGGATCAGGGAATGTTTTATGCAATTATTCAGACACCACCGGGATCTTCATTAGAAAGAACCAATCATATTGCAGAGGAATTACAGAAAGAAGCCGAAAAAATAGACGGTGTAAAATCAGTTTCTTCATTGGCCGGTTATGAAATTTTGACAGAGGGTACAGGATCGAATGCAGGAACTTGTTTGATCAACCTGAAAGACTGGAACGATCGTAAAGAATCGGTTCAGGAAATTATGATAGAGCTTGAAGAAAGATCAAAAGATATTCCGGGTGCTAATATTGAATTTTTCCAACCACCAGCCGTACCGGGATATGGAGCAGCAGGAGGATTTGAACTTCGTTTGTTGGATAAAACAGGTACCAGTGATTTCAAAAAATTGGAAGCGGTTAATAAAGAGTTTGTAGAAGAATTAAATAAACGTCCCGAGTTAACTAACGTATTTAGTTTCTTTAGTGCCAGTTTTCCTCAGTATATGATGAAAGTGGACAATGATTTGGCACAACAAAAAGGAGTTTCTATCGAAAATGCGATGAATACTTTGTCTACTCTTGTCGGAAGTAACTATGAAATCAGTTTTATTAAATACGGAATTAATTATAAAGTAATCGTTCAGGCTGCGCCGGAATACCGTGCACAACCGGACGACATTTTAAAACTGTATGTGAAGAACAACCGCGACGAAATGGTGCCGTTTTCTGCCTTCATGAAATTAGAAAAAGTATACGGTCTTTCGGAAATTACGAGACACAATATGTATACTTCTACAGAAATTAGTGGTGGAGCAGCTCCGGGATATAGTTCTGGTACGGCCATTAAAGTAATTCAGGAAGTTGCCGCCAAAAAACTACCAAGAGGATATGACATTGATTGGGCAGGTATTTCTGCCGATGAGGTGGCACAAGGGAATCAGGCCATTTGGGTATTCTTGATTTGTTTAGGGTTTGTATACCTGGTTTTGGCAGCGCAATACGAAAGTTTCATTCTTCCGTTATCCGTAATTTTCTCTTTACCGGCAGGTATTTTCGGAGCTTTCCTTTTATTAAAACTAACAGGATTAGAGAACAATATTTATGCACAGGTTGCGATGGTAATGCTTATTGGTTTACTGGGTAAAAACGCGGTATTGATTGTAGAGTTTGCAATCCAAAGACATGCTGCAGGAAAATCAGTTTTTGAGTCGGCTATGGAAGGATCAAAAGCAAGGTTCCGTCCTATTTTAATGACTTCATTTGCTTTTATCGCAGGATTATTACCGCTTGCTTTTGCTACTGGTCCGGGTAAAATCGGTAACAGAACTATTGGTACTGCGGCTGCAGGAGGTATGCTTATAGGAACCATTTGCGGGGTATTTATTATTCCGGGATTGTATTACATTTTTGCCAAAATCTCAGAGAAACACAAATTGGTAAAACATGAAGAAGAGAATCCATTAACAGAAGAAATTGACAATAATCATGTATAAATTTAAGTTACAATATAGTATTGTGTTAGGTCTTTGTCTTGCAGCAGTTAGCTGCAAGGCACCACAGGCCACAGCCGAAACTTCAAATAAAAAGATTGTTCCTGAGGCGTACACTAACAGTAAGGATACAATTAATACCGCTACTATTCCGTGGCGTGATTTCTTTAAAGATCAAAATCTGGTACAGTTGATTGATACGGCGCTGAAAAACAATCAGGAATTAATGATCACTTTGCAGGAAATAGAGATTGCGAAAAATGATGTTCGTATTAAAAAAGGAGCGTATCTACCAACTGTTGGTGTGAGAGCAGGTGCAGGAGTAGAGAAAGTAGGAAGATATACAAGTCAGGGAGCCGGTGATGCCACTACAGAAATCAAACCGGGTAAAGAGACACCGGATCCGTTAGGTGATTTTGTAGTTGCAGCTTATGCGAATTGGGAAGTAGATATCTGGAAAAAATTGCGAAATTCTAAGAAAGCAGCAGTGAGCCGATATTTATCAACCATAGAAGGCAAAAACTTCGTAGTTACCAATCTGATTGCAGAGATCGCCAGTTCGTATTATGAACTATTAGCGCTTGACAGTCAGTTGGATATTGTAAAACAAAATATAGAATTGCAATCGAACGCGTTAGAAATTGTAAAAATTCAAAAACAAGCAGCCAGAGCAACTGAATTAGGCGTTCAGAAATTTCAGGCAGAGGTGATGGATTCTAAAAGCAAAGAGTTTGTTATTCTTCAGCAAATAAAAGAGACGGAAAACAGGATTAACTTTTTGGTGGGTCAATATCCACAGGAAATTAAGCGAGATAGAAACAACTTTTTAAGTTTGTTGCCATCAACAGTTAGTTCCGGAATTCCGTCTCAATTATTGCAGAATCGTCCTGACATTAAACAAGCAGAAATGGAGCTTACAGCTGCAAAACTGGATGTAAAAGTAGCTCGTGCCGAATTTTATCCGTCTCTTGATATTTCGGCGGCGATAGGTGTAAATGCTTTCAATCCATCCTATTTGCTAACGTTTCCGGAATCGTTATTGTATTCTTTAGCAGGAGATCTTGCTGCACCGTTGATCAACAGAAATGCTATAAAAGCAGAGTTCAGCAACGCCAATGCAAGACAACTTCAAGCGTTGTACAATTACGATCGTACGGTTTTGAATGCTTATATTGAAGTTTCGAATGAACTTTCAAAAATTAATAATTTAGAAAAAAGCTACGACTTAAAATCAAAACAAGTAGCGGCTTTAAATACTTCTATCGATGTTTCAAATGACTTATTTAAATCTGCCAGAGTAGATTATTTTGAAGTTCTGATGACACAAAGAGATGCTTTAGAATCTAAATTAGAATTGATAGAAACTAAAAAAGACCAATTAAATGCCGCAGTCCATGTTTACAAGGATTTAGGTGGAGGTTGGAAATAAAGAGTGTTTTTGAATTGTAGACAAAAACCTTCCAAGAGTTCGCTCGAGGAAGGTTTTTTATTTTAAAGAAATTTGTTTTTAGTAAGTTGTTCCTGTTTTTTAGGACTGTTTTGATCTGTATTTTTTTTGCTGGCTTTTAGTTCAAAAGTTACATTCCTGATTTTTTCAAATTCAAGGTACGATTTGATTATTGTTTATTGTGTTGAAAATTAGTACATTAGCTTGTTTTTTTTCTTAAGCCAATTCCCTTTTGAGCATGCCCCTTTTCTCTATAGGCCTCATAAACCAGCTTTGCAGGTTTTTTAAATTTTCTTTTTAGCACTTGAGTTTTATTTGTAAAAACACTATTCCCTGTACCCATTGGGGTTTAGCTTGTATATTTTTTGAGTATGAACAAATTAAAAACCAAAATGATTTAATTATGAAAAAATTTATCAAATTTAAAAGCATGGTTTTTATTGCTTTTATGTGTTTTTTTCTAACAGGATTGCAAGCACAAAAGAATAAAAAAATGAACGTTTTAGTGATTATGGGTGACGACATCGGTTGGTTTAACCCAAGTTGCTATAATCGAGGCCTTATGGGGTTTAAAACACCTAATATCGATCGCATTGCGAGTGAAGGAGCCTTATTTATGACCTGGTATGCACAGCAAAGTTGTACTGCCGGTCGTGCCGCCTTTATAACAGGGCAATCACCCATCCGGACCGGACTTACAAAAGTTGGAATTCCAGGTGCAGATGTGGGACTGAAACCCGAGGACCCTACCATCGCAGAATTGTTAAAAGGACAAGGATATGCAACCGGACAATTTGGTAAAAACCATCTTGGAGACAAAGACGAATTCTTACCAACAATGCATGGATTTGATGAGTTTTTCGGTAATCTCTATCATCTTAATGCTGAAGAAGAGCCAGAAAGTCCCGATTATCCAAAGAATCCCGAATTCAAAAAAGCCTTCGAGCCACGTGGTGTAATGCATACTTGGGCGAATGCAGACGGAACGCAGAAAATAGAAGATACAGGAGCTCTTACCATTGAAAGAATGAGAACTGTAGACACTGAATTTACCAATGCAGCAATGGATTTTATGGACAAACAAGTTAAGGCCGACAAACCATTCTTTTGTTATTTCAATTCGACCAGGATGCATATTTTTACCCATCTTAGTAAGGAATATGAGGGTAAAACAGGCCTTGGTTTACAGGCTGATGGTATGACGGAGCATGATGATGATATTGGTAAATTACTAAAAAAACTGGATGATCTTGGCATTTCAGAAAATACAATTGTCATCTATACAACCGATAATGGTACCGAATTAATGACATGGCCAGATGGAGGAAGCACTCCATTTCGAGGAGAAAAAGCAACCAACTGGGAAGGTGGGTATCGCGTACCGACTGTAATTCGCTGGCCTGGTGTAATCAAACCCGGCACAATTTATACTACAGACATGTTTGCACATGAAGATATATTGCCAACGGTGGTTGCTGCTGCCGGCGAACCAGATGTAGTGCAGAAGTGTCTTAAAGGATACAAAGTGGGTAAAAAGACCTTTAAAGTACATCTTGACGGTTATAATCTGATTCCGTTTTTTAAAGGAGAAGTAAAAGAATCACCGCGTAAAGAATTTATCTATTGGAGTGATGATGGTGATGTTTTTGCTATTCGTTACGGAAGATGGAAAACGGTTTTTATAGAACAAAATAATGAAGGATTGGATATCTGGAGAAAAGAGTTCGAGAAATTAAGACTGCCTAACATATTTGATATGTATATCGATCCATTTGAACGTGGAGACAAATCGTTGCTGTATGATAACTGGCTGGTACACCATGTTTATTTAAATTACGGATCTACCGCTTTAGTGGCAAATTGGCTGCAATCTTTTAAAGAATTTCCGCCAAGACAAAAACCGGCAAGTTTTAATTTAGATGAAGTCATGGCAAAAATGACTCAGGCTAAAAATTAATAAAGAAGAGATTTTTTTAATTGTAAAAACAAACCTTCCGGGAGTTTACTTTCGGAAGGTTTTTTATTTTGCAACAATTAAAGAATCGTGATACCGGCATTTTTGTACACTTTAAAAATCTCATCCTCCGGAGAAATATTGGTAACCAGTACATCAATGTCTTTAATCGGACAGACAAAATAAGATTCGGCGGTTTCTACTTTTTCAACAGAACTTATGCCTATTACAAAATTTGAGTTTTGAATCATATTCTGTTTAATTTGAGAATCTTCATAAAAAACTCCTGTAATACCGCGTTCATGATGGATACTGCAGATTCCCAAAATGCAAATATCTGCCCTGAAATTTCTAAAGAAATCTATCGTTTCAATACTGGCCGTTGCAAAAGAGATTTTGCACATTTTTCCTCCGGCAAAGATTAATTCAATATTAGGTAAATCCTCAACCAACACTGCTACGGGAAAACTGTTAGTAACGACCGTTAATTTCAAATCATAAGGAAAACTCGCCACTAAAGCCAACGAGGTAGTTCCGCCATCAATAAACACAACTTGCCCGTCTTTAAGATAGGAGATCGCTTTTTCGGCAATAATTTTTTTGTTTTCAAGATCGTGTTTTTCTCTTTTTCGATAATGCAGCGGAATTGGAGAAGGAGCAACAGCACCCCCACGAACCGCTTTTAGAAGCCCTTGATCCGAAAGTTCTTTTAAATCCCGTCTGATAGTGTCTTCTGAAACACTCAGAAACTCACTCAATTCTATTGAAGTTACACGATGTTCTTTAGACAAATAGTCTAAAATTATTTTCTGACGCTCCTCTTTTTTCATTTGTTTTGCAAATTTATATTGCAAAAATAAGTTAATTATTGCAATATGTTGCAGCTTTTGCATAATTTTGTTGCAATATAAATTTGATAAATATGAATAAGAAAACAATTGCAATTGATATGGATGGCGTGATTGCCGATATCGAAACCCATTTAATTACCTTTTATAAGGAAAAACACGGGATAGAAATCTCGAGAGAAGGCATTCAGGGTTTAAGTGAGGAAAAAGCATTTCCGATTAAAGAAGATTTGCACAGTATTGTGAACTCTAAGGGTTTCTTTCGAACAATTCCGGTAATGCCTGATGCAGTCGAAAGTTTGCGTTTATTACAGGAAAATTTTGAAATCTTTATCGTTTCCGCTGCGATGGAATTTCCAGTATCACTCGGAGAAAAATTCGAATGGCTCAAAGAACATTTTCCTTTTATTGGCTGGGAAAACATCATTTTATGCGGAAGCAAAAGAATCATCAATACAGACTATATGATTGATGACCATCCAAAGAATTTAGATTCATTTACGGGCAAACCAATTATGTTTACTTCATTCCACAATACAGAGAAAGAAAACTATTTGCGGGTAAATACATGGAAAGAAGCTGTAGCTTTTTTACACCAAACATTGTAGACGGGAGAGGCCTTTAGGAATCAAAAGTTTGTTCGGGATTAGATATGAAATTCCAATTTTTGAAATTCCAAATTCCAAAATCTATGGGTATTGAAGACTATTTCTTAAAAACAGCTGTCACCCTGAGCGAAGCCGAAGGGCATTACAGCTCTGCAAAAAAAACTTTGTGTCCCTTTGCGTAATCTCTTTGTGCCTCTTGCGGTTAAACCTAAAGCCCCCCTAATCCATAAAACATTTTACGATATTCAGACGGACTAAATCCCCTGTGTTTTTTAAACATATTGTTCAAGTGACTTTTATCAGTAAACCCAAATTCGTCTGCAATTTCATTGATGCGCATATGGGTATGTAACAAACGATTTTCAATTAAATTGAGTTTATAAGTAGTTTGATATTGCTGCAAGGTTTCATTGGTATGCTTGCGAAAAAAACGTCCCAGATAACTTTCAGAAATCCCAAATTTGGTACCGATATGCTCCCCTCTAAGTTTTTCCGGATTGTAAATATTGGCTTGAACGTATTGCAAAATCTGAATCACTTTCTGATCACTTTGATCGTTTATTTTCTCCGGAAGACTTAGCATAACATTTCGGGCCACGATAACCAACAAAGTATTGATGTATTGTGTAAGCAACTCCTTTTGATACAATCCTTTGGTTTGATGTTCTCTTATAATGGCCTCTATCAACGGATGAACAATCTTTTTATCATCGTCACTTTTTAATACACAACCGGGTTCATGTGAAGCATTTTTGAGAATCACTTCTATTTGTTTGAGGATTTCCTGTTGCGAAGTTCTGTTCAAATAAACCGTATTAAATCGGATAGAAAACAATTGTGTTGGTTCTTCAAACTCCAGTCTATGGGAATCCTTTGGAGTCAAAAGAAACAAATGACCTTGTTGATAGGCAAACGTATGGTCAGCAAAATGTTGTAATCCATTTCCCTTCACAATATATACAAGTTCAAAAAAACTATCGGTTTGTTCGCTTTTTTGCGATTGATCTACTAATTCTGTAAGAACCAATTCATAAGGTTCGTGTCGCACATTATTTTTCATAATAAAGAATACCTTTTAGAATACTGAAATATAATAATTTGCAATCAAATATTGCTGAATTTTGTAAGATATATTTTTGAATTAGGAGGAAATGATACGTCCTATAAAGTTAAAACAGCTAAAATTTAGAATGGTTTGGCTCTGAATCAAAAGGAAGGGAACTGTTTTTAGTATCGATTTTTGAGAAACGATTCGCTACAATCTCGTCCTTTCTTTTTTAAACTATTTGTGTGATTTGAGGTATGAGAAATCACACTCGTAACTCGACAAAGATTGGTCGCTCACTACACGGAATTCCTGGTGTCATTTCTCCTTCGTCGAAATGACACGGAATCAAGTAAAAGTGTAAGTTTAAAAAAATAACACGCTACATTTGTCATTTCGAAGAATGAGAAATCACATCCAATATTCGACTACCGTTCGTCCTTAGCTTATGTGATTCCTCATTCTTCGAAAGGACAAAAAAGGAGAACGTTTTCTTTAAAGTAAAGTTTGTTACTATTTAATTCATTCTCGACTTTTGAGATTTGTTCTATAATTTGCACTACTTTAGTGTAGATTAATGCTTTTTGTTCAAATTTGATAAAAAAAATAAACCCCGACATTAAAAAGCCGAGGTTAAGAATTTTATCTTTTGTAAAGGAGAACTATATTATTTCATTCAAAATTTAGTGATACAAACCAAAAATGTTCTCAAAAATCTAGAAGCTTTTTAGTTGTTTTTTGATAAAAAATCACGGAACCACATTCCCGATTGTTTGATGGTTCTTTTTTGAGTATCAAAATCAATATGGATCAATCCGAATCGGGCGTTGTATCCTTCTGCCCATTCAAAATTATCGGTAAGGCTCCATACAAAGTAACCATCGACATTATAACCGTCTTTTTTGGCTTTAAGTAATTGCTCTAAATGATCCTGAATATAATGTGTCCGTTTGATATCATACACTTTTCCGTTTTTGACAATATCCGGGAAAGCGGCACCATTTTCGGTAATAATGATTTTCTTGATGTTTTTGTAGGCGTTAAACCTTTTTATAATATGATATAGGGCAGGAGGGTAGACTTCCCAACCCATTTCGGTCGCGATTACATTTCTTTTTTCGGCACTTACCAGTTCAGCGCCAATATAAGGAATCAATAAAGAGGCCCTTACTACTTCTCTGGTGTAACATTGTAAACCTATAAAATCAAAATCAAAAGACATATTGTTTAAATCATCTTCGAGTATATAACTTTTGAGTTTTTTAAGAACGGCTAAATCCTCTTTCGGATAGCCAAGTCCTAAAATGGGTTCTATAAAAGTTCTGTTTAGTAAAGTATCTACTCGTTTTGCGGCTTCAATATCTTTTGGTTTGTCCGTCTCCGGTTCGATATGGGTACACGAAAAGGTAGTCCCTATATTAGCCTCAGGAAGTCTGTTTCGTATTATTTTAGCACCAGCTGCGGTAGATAGCGTTACATGATGCATGGCCTTCAGGTAATTGGTCAACCCTTTTTTTCCCGGAGCATGGATGCCAAGAAAATACCCGGCACCTGTAAAAACGGAGGGTTCGTTAATGACCATCCAGTTTTTTACTCGGTCTCCGAAATAGTGTACGCAGACTTCTGTATATTCCGAAAACCAGGTAACAGATTCGCGATTGGTCCATCCGCCTTTTTCTTCTAAGGCATGCGGAAGATCCCAATGGTAAAGTGTAACCCAAGGTTCGATATTACATTCCAGTAAAAAATCAATGATTTTATTGTAGTAATCAATTCCGGATTGGTTCACAGGATGACTTCCGTTGGGCATAATGCGAGGCCAACTGATCGAAAATCTAAAATTCGGAATGTTCAGTTCCCGAATTAGCGCAATGTCGTTTTTATAATGGGTATAGAAATCACAAGCCGATAAGGCGTGATGGCCATTTTTTATTTTACCTTTTTGCGACGTAAAAACATCCCAAATCGAAGCCCCTTTGCCATCGGCATCGTGAGCTCCTTCAATTTGAAAAGCGGCAGTAGATACACCCCACAAGAAATCCTCTCCAAATTGTTCTTTATTTAAAAGTGCGTTTTCTGTTTTACTCATTTAAATGCTGCTTTCCTTTATAGGGGAGGGTTTATTAATGTAGGAAAGAAGATTGCATTGCTTTTAAGAAAAGCCATTCTTTAAAGGAGACGAAAAATTTTAGATTAAAGAGTTTCATAACGATTAGTTTTATTCAAATTAATAAAATTAATATAAACTAATGGTAATGTGAGTGTTATGAAATGGTTAACGATGCTGTTTTGCGCTTATACGGGGAGTAGTTTCACAGCTTTTTATAGGGTATTAATAATTTATTGTAAGATAAAAGAATTTAAATGGTATTAAAGTTTAACAAAATCTATGGCATTCATTAAAGAGTGTTTAGAGTTTAAATATTTACAGTAATTAATTTTAAATCATCAAAAAGAAAGAATATTCCTTCTTTTTGATGATTATTTCTAACTTTATTTTATTAATTTAAAAATAGATACATTATGTCAGAAGTTAAAAATGATTGCATTGTTCCAATAACATCTTTCACGCCAATTCAAGGACCAATTGGTACAGTTATTACTGCAATAGTTCCAAGTCAAGAAGTAATAGTAGACCCCGATGGTTATTCAATAGTCGGTACTTTTACCGGAGAAGGAGGTACGTCTTTCACAGCAGATGCGGACGTATTAGATTGGAAAAAATGTACGAAGTTCTCTATTACGGTACCTGAAAACCTTGAAAAAGGACATCTATACTCTTTTAAAATTAAATTTACTGTTTTATTTGAAGATTCAAAAGGGGGAACTTATTCTGAAACTTTTGTCTTTGAAAGTGCCAGTCCTTTCCTTGTTACTCTGGTGTAAGGTTGGAGCGTATTTATAATTAAAGAATATTGCGCTAATTTTTATGGGATAACATTTTATTTAATGAGGGATTTTATATTCCTCATTTTTTACTGTTTTAGTTACCGTAAACCATCTTATAGGTATTCTTTTTTTGTACTCCATATGTTTTTCATCCGATTCTTTGCAAAATTATTTTGACAGGAAAGAAGTAGCTAATTTTGTTTTGGAAAATATTGGTTTTTGTTTGTCCGTCAGTAAAATAAATTTACTTAACTTTTGCTTTTATTTTTAATACTGAAATTAACCACTTGAATTAAGAAGGAAACAGATGTCAAACAGAAGAGATTTTATAAAAAAAACAACTTTAGGAACGCTTGCCATAAGTTCGGTCTTGGGCTATAACGGATTTGCAAAAAACAAAGAAGAAGAAATTGATACTCCAATAAAAAAGCAGAAGAAACCGGTAATTATCTCGACATGGAATCACGGTTTACCTGCTAATGAAGAAACTTGGAAACAATTGAAAGCAGGAAAACCACCTTTGGATGCCATTGAAGCCGGTATGAAAATTCCTGAAGCAGATCCGAAAGTTCGAAGCGTTGGTTATGGTGGATACCCCGATCGGGAAGGAAAAGTAACTTTAGATGCCTGTATTATGGATCACCATAGTAATTGTGGCTCTGTTTGTTTCCTGCAAGGAATTATGCATCCTATTTCAGTAGCAAAACGAGTATTGCAGAATACGCCCCATGTAATGTTGGCAGGGCAGGGAGCACTTCAGTTTGCTTTGTCTGAAGGTTTTAAAGAAGAAAATCTATTAACTCCCGAAGCTGAAAAAGACTGGAAAAAATGGCTGGAAGATTCTAAATACAAACCGGTTATAAACATAGAAAATCACGATACCATTAGTATGTTAATGTTAGATCAGGATGGGAACCTCTCAGGTGGATGTACCACAAGCGGAGCAGCCTGGAAGATGCACGGTCGCGTGGGCGACTCCCCTATAATCGGTGCAGGTCTTTTTCTGGATAACGAGGTAGGAGCAGCGGCAGCAACTGGTCTTGGAGAAGCCGTAATCCGAACTGCCGGAAGCGCGATGGTAGTCGAACTAATGCGTCAGGGGAAATCTCCTTTGGAAGCGTGTAAAGAAATCACAGAACGTATTTACAACAAACATAAAAACCATAAAGACATGGAATACCTGCAAGTCGGATTTATTGCATTGAATAAAAATGGGGAGCATGCAGGTTACAGCTTGAGATCCGGATTTAACTACGCCATTTCTGATGAGGAAAAAGGACATAGAATGGAAGATGCTAAGTTTAGGATGACTTAGGTTTTAGTTTTGGATTTCAGGTTTTAAGTTTCAGGTTTCAAGTTTCAAGTTTCAGGTTTCAGGTCGCGACTGAAAACTGCGACTATTTCCTCTCTCAGTCTTCATTCTCAGACGCATTGATGTCACCCTGAGCGAAGTCGAAGGCTTGTTAGTTGTAAAGGGCTTCGACTTCGCTCAGCCTGACAGTTGGGGGTTTTAGTCTGAAGTTTCAAGTTTCAAGTTTCAAGTTTCAGGTTTCAAGTTTCAGGTTTCAGGTTTCAGGTTGCGACTGAAAACTGCGACTATTTTTTCTCTCAGTCTTCATTCTCGGTCATATTGATGTCACCCTGAGCGAAGTCGAAGGCTTGTTAGTAAAGGGCTTCGACTTCGCTCAGCCTGACAGTTGAGGTTTTTAGTCTGAGGTTTCAAGTTTCAAGTTTCAGGTTTCGACTGAAAACTGAGACTGAGACTATTTTCTCTGTCAGCGTTCAGTTTTCATTCTCAGACGCATTAATGTCACCCTGAGCGGAGTCGAAGGCTTGTTAGTTATAAAGGGCTTCGACTCCGCTCAGCCTGACAGTTTTGGGCTTTTAGTTTCAGGTTTCAAGTTTCAAGTTGCGACTGAAAACTGCGACTGAAAACTAATAAGTATATTTCACGAAATTGATAATATATTTAGACGTCAGTTCGGGATATTGATGTTGGGGGGCGTGACCGGTTTTAGAGTAGACGATTAATTGCGAGTTGATCATTTGATTGATAAAGGGATACCAGTTTTCTACCGCAAAACTAATATCATGATCCCCGGAAATAACTAAAATCGGGGTTTTGGTTTTTTTAAGCTGCTCTCTGAGGTTTAAAATATCTTCCCGAAAACTGTCGCCTCCTGAAAAATAGAGTTGAAAGACGTCCATTGTAGAAGGGATTTTTCCGATGTCGATTTTTTTATGGATTCTGTCGTGCGATACTTTTGCAGCAGCACGACTGGTTTCTGATTTTGGTTCGAAGAATAAAATGATTTCATCCTCAAAATCATTTAGTGGTTTTAGCGCCACATCTAAAAAAGCTGGTTCAAGGGGAACTTTGTTTTTACCGGGAGGATTTGTTCCAAGTAAAATAGAATGTGTGACCAAATTTGGATATAATAAAGTCGCAGCCTGCGCTACCAAACCACCGTAAGACCATCCTAAAACGATAATAGTGCCCAATTTTAATGCATCGGCCAGATCTTTTACATCTTTGGCGACAAGTGCTATATCAGGAGCCATAGTTCCTGTTGAAGAGCCGATGCCGGAATAATCAAAAGTGATTACATTAAATTTTTTAGCCATTGCAGCTATAAATAAAGGATCCCAGGTGTCGAGTGTTCCTCTAAAACGGTTTATGAAAAGTATTGTTTTTCCTTTGCCGTAGGAGCGATACGCAATTTTTCGATCTCCTGTTTCGGCAAAACGAGTCTCTGTTTCATAAATTTTTTTCATACTTATAATTTAAAATTGGAAAAAAAAGAAGCGTATTTATAATCGGATTTTAAAGAATGTCCTGGCGCAAAAAAGAGAAATCTTCAATTAAAAACAGTTCTGCTTTGTTTAATGATGATTTAAGCAGACCAATGTTAAACCAAATTTGACGTTGTTTGAAATGCGATAATTTCCGCTTTCTGCGAACTTTTTAATTTGCAACAATTGAATCTCAAGATAAAAAGAAGCATCACTTTTGATGTTCTGTTTTTGCTGTTTCCTGAAATTCAGGATTTAATAGGCTAAAAGTATAAAACTTTTTGGTGCTTTAAAGTTAACTTATTGTAAAACAGTATTTTCAAATTGTAAATAAATCAGAGAAACGACCAACTACTTTTTTTAGCTAACCGAATTTGCGATTACCCGAAAGCAAAAGTTTAGTGCTTGTAGCTGTCGAATGTGTTTTTACAAGGTCTTTTTTTGTAATTTGGCTATTGAAAAAATAAGCAAACAGACGCCGTAAATCGTATTTATTCGAATTACGACCAACAGCTTAAGTAACTACCTTTTATAAAACTTCATAAAAATAGAATGAACATAATTAGAATTCCTGATGAGCTTCTGGCTGAATCTTCACAATCGGTACAAGTTTTCGATTACAACAGTACGCAGGAAATTTCGAAGCAGCAGATCATTTTGAACCAGAACATATTTAGCTTTTTAGTAGAAGGTACAAAAGAGATTGTTTTGGAGAATTCGTCTTTATCCATCACTAATTCAAAGTTCCTGATAATGAAATCAGGTCATTGTTTAATGACAGAGAAACTTTCTGAGACCAAGAATTATAAGAGTGTACTTCTTTTCTTTTCAAATGACATTTTGCTGAAATTTATACGAAAATTTAAACTAAACAGCATTGAACCGACTGATTATAAACCGGTTTTTTCCTTTGAATATGATGCGTTTATAAAAGGATTTGTCAATAGTTTATTGGATATTTCAAAGCTTTCAAAAAATACGCAGCGGGTATTATTAGAAGTTAAGTTTGAAGAAATTATGTTGTACCTGATAGAAACACGCGGAATAGATTTTCTGCTGTCACTAACTTTAAACAATAGTGTTCCGGCACAAAAATTTATTCGTATTGTAGAGAGCAACCAGTTGAGTAAATTAACTTTAAACGAGTTGGCTTTTTTATGTGATATGAGTATTTCTACTTTTAAAAGGGAATTTGAAAAACAGTATTCCGAATCACCTAGTAAATGGTTTCAAAACAAAAGATTAGAATATGCACATTCTTTGCTCAATCAGGAGCAAAGAAGTTCTTCTGAAATATATTTTGAAGTCGGTTATGAGAACCTGTCAAGCTTTATTCAGGCCTATAAATCAAAATACGGGGTCACACCAAAACACCATCAGAAAATTTGAGCTTTTAGCAACAGTTTTTGAACCGGATGCTATAATTTCTAAACGGCTATGCGATCTAAATTTGCTTAAAATTATAAATCGCAACAAAATGAAAAAAGCAAATTTGATTCTGGTACTATCGTTAGTTTTCTCCGTTACCCTTTTTGGACAAAAAACATTTACGCTAACCAGTAATGACCTTGGAGGAGAAATTACAAAAAAGCAAGAATTTAGTGGATTTGGCTGTTCCGGTGGTAACCAATCGCCACAATTACTTTGGAAAAATGCTCCTGAAGGAACAAAAAGTTTTGCCATAACGATGTACGACCCTGATGCGCCTACAGGAAGCGGGTTTTGGCATTGGATCGTATTTGATATTCCTGCAAACGTAAATGAATTGGTAGCCAATGCCGGGAATATAAAACTTAATCTGGCACCAAAAGAGGCCATTCAAAGTATAACCGATTATGGAATAAAAGGGTTTGGAGGAGCATGTCCACCCGAAGGACATGGATTTCATCAATATATACTAACCGTTTATGCTTTAAAAACAGATAAATTGGGCGTTACTGAAAATACAAATCCTGCTATAGTTGGTTTTAATCTTTGGAATCAAACACTGGCAAAGGCCAGTATTGTGGCTTATTACAAAAGATAAAATCTGAAAGTGCAATTTATTCTGTTTTAATGAAATAAAAAAATACAACGATGAGGTTGTATTATGAGTGAATATTGCATATAGACCCTGTAGAAATTATTTTTGCAGGGTTTACTTCAAAAAAAAGACTTTATAATTTTAATACAGAGTGGTTTAGTTTTGCTTGTTTTTAATTTTTCCGATATAAAAGGTACTTCCTATAATTAGAACAATCAAAGCAAAGTAAACATAACTAATCATATAATTGGTGTTGTGAATATAAATATGCAAAAAGTATTCAGTTGGATAGATAAAACCATAAGTTAGTAATCCCAATCCGGAAATTAAAAGAGTGTAAATAAACCATTTCATAATTTTTTGCACTATTTGTTAATATTTAAGGGGTTAAAAGAAATTTTCAAATGAGATAATGAATTTCATTTCTGTATGTTTTTTGAAACCACAGTTCCATTACATAATAACAAGAATATCACATCTACAATAAACTCTAATTCTGATAGTAAAGGAATATGATAGTAATGTTATGTTTATGAGATAATAGATATACGTATAAAACTGTTTTACGGATGTAATCATCTTATGTTTTAATGTTCTTGCGATTTTTGAATTGAAGGACATCTTCTTTCAAAAAATAAAGAATTGAAAAAGAGCAATCCGGTTTATTTTTCAGAGCAGGAAAGGGGTATCAAGTGAGAGAAAAGTAGACACAAAAAAGATTAAACTCTGGAAATAGATTCTAAAAAATAATAACTGAAACGCATTTTGTAAAATTATTTTTTGTCTTAACGAATAGCCATTTTAAAAAAAATATAAAAAAAAGGGAAGCCCAAAAGCTCAATTCAATCCGAATTGAGCTTTTGGGCTTTATCTGCTAAGAAGAAGAAAGAAGACGAAAATGTAGAACCATTATTTAGAAATGTGGAAAAATACGGGCTCTTTGTATTGTTTTCTTGTTTCATATTATAAAATGAAACCTGTTTAAAAAGAAATGAAAACTAAAAAAAAGTTAAATAACTTAATTTTAACGATAATAGTGGCGTAAAAAAAACACAGTCATTTTTTGAAAGAAGACAACTCCTTTTTTTAAAGTCAGTGATTTAAAATTTTATCGGTCTAAAATCCAAATTATAGAATATGAAAATTAAATTACTATTTTCCATTGTGTTTGTTTTTGTTGGTTTGAATGTTCATTGTCAGGAAAATCAAACTCCTAAAGTAAGACCTTCTGACGGCAGTGTTCTTCCATTTCCTGAACCGCCTACAGCAAGTATAGCCGGAGAATCATTGGCAGAAAGCAAACACGTAAGGAGAAAATACCCAAGCCATTTACCAAAAGATGCACCCAATATTGTAATTGTTTTAATGGATGATGTTGGTTTTGGATTGCCTTCTACTTTTGGAGGAGAAGTAAACACACCGACCTTATCAAAAGTATACAACAATGGTATTGCCTACAATGAGTTTCATACTACCTCTATATGCTCGCCAACAAGAGCTTCTCTTTTAACAGGTCGCAATCACACCCGCGTTGGAAACGGTACAATCGCCGAACGTGCAGTAGATTGGGATGGTTATACCGGAATTATTCCAAAAGAAGCGGCTACTATAGCCGAAGTATTAAAAAATTACGGATACAGAACCTCAGCCTTTGGAAAATGGCACAATACTCCGGCGAATCAAACCTCTAAAATGGGACCTTTTGATTACTGGCCGGTTAATTATGGTTTTCAGCATTTTTATGGGTTTTTGGGTGGCGAAACCTCTCAATATGAACCCCGATTGATTAATGATTTTACGCCAATCGAACCTCCACACAAAGAAAATTATCACTTATCGGTTGATTTGGCTGATAATGCGATCGAATGGTTAGAAGACCGTAAAGCTTTTGCACAGGACGAACCTTTCTTTTTATACTTTGCTCCCGGTGCTGGTCATGGACCTCATCATATTTTTAAGGAATGGGCCGATAAATACAAAGGTAAATTCGATGATGGCTGGGATGCCTACAGAGAACGGGTTTTTAAACGTCAGAAAGCGATGGGTTGGATTCCAAAAGACGCACAACTCACAGAAAGAAACGAAAAAATGGCTTCCTGGGCAAGTATTCCTGAAAGTGAAAGACCATTTCAGGCTCGTTTGATGGAAATTTTCGCCGGTTTTGTAGAGCATTGTGACAGCCAGGTAGGCCGTATTTATGACAAGATTGATGAAATGGGTTTAAAAGAAAATACCATTTTTATTTATATCTGGGGAGATAACGGTAGTAGTGCCGAAGGTCAAAATGGCTCTATCAGCGAATTATTGGCTCAGAATAATATCCCGAATACGATCGCACAACAAATTTCTACTTTAAAAGAGTTGGGCGGGCTGGATGTATTAGGAACCGCACATACTGATAATATGTACAATGCCGGATGGGCTTGGGCAGGAAATACACCTTTTAAAAATACCAAATTGGTAGCGTCCCATTTTGGAGGAACACGAAACCCGCTGATCATCAGCTGGCCAAAAGGAATTAAACCTGATAAAACGCCTCGTTCGCAATTTCACCATGTCAATGATTTAGTGCCAACATTGTATGATGTACTTGGTATTACACCTCCAAAAGTGGTAAATGGTTTTGACCAAATTCCTCTGGATGGAATCAGTATGAAATATACTTTTAATGATCCTAAAGCCAAACCAGCTCCAAAAACACAGTTTTTTGATAACAACGGTAGCCGTGGTATTTATAAAGACGGTTGGTACGCCTGTACTTTTGGACCACTTTACCCATGGATTCCGGCACAAAAAGGATTAGCAGAATGGGATTCTAAAAAAGATGTTTGGGAATTGTATGATTTGACGAAAGATTATACACAGCACAACGATTTAGCAGCTAAAAATCCGAAGAAAGTACAAGAGATGGAAAAAGTATTTTTAGATCAGGCGGGTAGTAATAAAGACTTCCCGATTGGTGCCGGAATCTGGTTGCGTTTGCATCCGGAAGATGTAATTACGTCTCCCAATACGAGTTGGACTTTTAGCCAAACCAGTACCAGAATGCCCGAGTTTGCCGCACCGGGTTTAGGTAAAAAAAGCAATAAAGTACTTGTTGATATTGATATTCAAGAAAATGCAAACGGAGTATTGTACGCTTTAGCCGGAGCCGGAGGGGGACTGACCTGCTTTATGGAAAATGGTAAAGTAGTCTATGAGTACAACATGATGCTTATACAAAGAACAACTTTGGAATCTAAAGAAAAATTAAAAGCAGGAAAACATACTATTGAAATTACAACCGTCCTTGCAAAACCATTAGCGCCGGCAACAGTTACCATGAAAATTGACGGTACAGAAACAGCCAGTGGGACAGTACCTATGACCGTTCCGGCAGCCTTTAGTGCCAACGAAACTTTTGATGTGGGTACTGATTTGGGTTCACCGGTTTCGTTACGCTATTTTGATAAAGCTCCTTTTGCGTTTAATGGAAAAATAAATTCGGTAAAAGTCGATTTGATTAAAAATAATTAAGCCAAAACAAATGAGAAAGATTCTTTTAGTTGCATTTTTACTGCTGCTTTTTTTGAAGGCTGAAGCTCAGGTTACTCCTTTGAGCAAAGCAAAAATTATAGAAGGAAAAGAAAGTTGGCAACCTGCCATTCCTAATCCTGCGCAAGATAAAATCGCCGCAGATATGCTGGCAGCGCTAAAAAAGAAAACAGGAAAAACACCCAATATTGTTTGGTTTGTAATCGACGACATGGGATTTGGTGATCCGGGATGTTATGGCGGAGGCGCTTCAATAGGTGCTGCTACTCCCAATATAGACCGACTGGCAAATCAGGGTTTAAAGCTAACCTCAACCTATTCACAACCAACCTGTACACCAACACGTTCCGCTATTTTAACAGGACGAATTCCATACAGAACAGGACTTACCCGTCCGATATTGGCAGGTGATAAATTGACCAAAAACCCTTGGGCAGATGAAATCAGTTTGCCAACGCTTCTGAGTGGGGCCGGTTATAAAACAGTTTTAAGCGGAAAATGGCATATTGGAGAATTAGAAGGCATGCGCCCGACCGAAGTTGGATTTGACGAATGGTATGGCTGGTACGCTGCTGAAAAGGAAATTACACAAAGTTTTGATAAAAGACGGTATCCGGATTTGGTTTTGGATACGTTTAAGTTAGCGGCTTACAATAAACTGGACGCCGGAAAAGATTTAATGTTTGGAACTAAAGGAGGTAAAATCATCACCAAAAAAGTGACGACAGGTACAGACGATATTGCAGAAGGCGATCAGACGTTGAAAAAATACAGTCTCGAAAAAATAAAAGAGTTCGCAAAATCCGGTAAACCTTTCTTTTTAGAACATGCTTTTATGAAAGTACATGCCGACAATTTTGCCTCCAAAGAATTTGAAGGCAAAAGCGCCAGTAAATACCCTTATAAAGACGGGGTTGTTGAAGTAGATGCCATAATTGGCGAATTGGTAGCTGAATTGGAAAAAGAAGGACTTTTAGAAAACACTTTTATTTTTATTACATCAGATAACGGTCCACAGGAAGATAGCTGGCCGGATGGCGGTTATACCCCTTTTCACGGAGGAAAAGGAACTGCTTGGGAAGGTGGAACACGGGTACCCGGAATTGCTTATTGGAAAGGTATGATCAAACCGGGAAGAGAAAGTGCCGAATTGTTTGATCTGATGGATTTATTTAATACCACTTTGAATATTGCCGGAATTGCAAACAAAATACCTACAGACCGATATATTGACGGCATAGATCAGACTTCATTTTTACTGGCAGACAAAGGAGAGTCCAAAAGAGATCGGGTTTATACTTGGGTTGAAGGTAAATTTTCTTCTATACGAATGTATGAATACAAAGAATATTTTCAATTTACCAATGCAGAAAGAGACATGATGAATATCGATTTCTCCTACACAGGTCAGCCGGGTTTAGCGCCGTGGTTGTTTAATTTATACATAGATCCAAAAGAAAGAATGCCTGTCGGACATCGTTTAAATGCTTGGACTGCGGTAATGGCTGCCGAGGCAAAAGGACATGCGGCAACCTTTAGAAAATATCCGCCAAAAGATGTAGGATTAGGGCAATAAGATTTTTGTTTTCAATGATAAAATAAAAAAGAGGTTATGAAAAAAAACAAAATAAAATACATACTACTAATTGGTATTTTGATCTTTTCTTTTAAAAATACATTTGCGCAGGGAGATGGTGCGAGAATGCTTTTATGGGGACCAACAGGAGCAACGGGTTTAATACCCAAATGGATGCATCTGAATCAGAATATAACCCCTGCTAATATTTTGGTTAATGGAGCAGACCTTACCATTAACGCTTTTCCTGTTACCCTGATTCATAATTTTAATTTGGGTGGGAATTTTGCTCAGATTATGTTAAATGCAGTACCGGGTAATGTTTCAGGAACTTTAAATGCTGCCGCATTAAGTAATCTCAATTTGCCGTCAACAATTGACGTAAGTTCCGGAGGTTTTGCGGATGGTTTTATCGGATTTAAATACGGATTAATAAATCAACCCGCACTGAATGTTAAAGAATATGTGGCGTATCAGCATAAAACTTTTTCGATGATGGGGTATTTCAGAACTTGGTATTCCGGTTCCTATGATAGAAATAAAGCGATGAATCTGGGGAGTAACCGATTTACGTTTGAATTGGGATTTCCGATGAATATTCATCTGAGTAAGGATCCCAAAAGAGTGACGTGGTTAGAGGTTTACCCATCGGTGCAAATGTATACGACCAATAGTGATCCTACTTTTATAACCCGGGCGAGAGAAACCAAACAAAAACCGCTGTTTGCTATCGAAAATCACTTGACTCATAATTTTACAGAAAAATTCTGGGCCGGCGCAGATTTGAGATACCAATACGGAGGAGCATTAGAATACGACGGTGTTAAACAAGACAATAAAATAAATGCATTGGGCGGTGGCGCGACGGTTGGTTATCAAATTATACCCCCTTTGGGAATTAATATGTCATATGCCGGCGTTTTTTCGAATCCGTCGAATGTAGATGCCAATATGTTTAAGATAACAGCCGTTTTCACCTATGTTAATTTGAAGAAATTGAAGTAGAAAAATCGAAACCACATGTTGACCTTGAGTCAAGGTGATTAATAGTAAAAAATAAATGTTATGAAAAAGATACTAGTTTTAGGTATGATTTTGTTGGCAGTTCAATTGACAACTGCTCAAAAAGTGATAAGAAAAAATAATAATGTGGTAAACAATAATAATGTCGGTTCCTGGCGTGTGATAGGCAGCAGATCGGTTACACACAATGCCGATCATGACAAGCTTGATGTTACCCATCGGGATTCCTTTAGAAAATTAAAACTTAAGGTGACAGATTCGCCGCTTAACATGCAAAAAATGGTCGTAGATTATGAGAGCGGGGCACCTGAAAATATCGAATTAAGACAAAATATCGCCAAAGGAGGAGAAAGCAGAGTAATTGATCTTCGCGGAGGCAAACGCAAAATCAAAGCCATTCATTTTTGGTATGACACCAAAGGATTTTTAAATGGCAAAGCAGAAGTGACCGTTTTTGGCATGAAATAAACAGCATGAAATACTTCCCAAATTTTTAAACCTACTCTTTTTTTGATACCGGATTAATTCTGATTCCCAATGAGGAATTACTAAGGTCAAAATTAAATTTATGTATGTTACCAGGTTAGACGTTTACAATTTTTGTAATTGTGAATGATCTGATTAATGTTTGAATAAAGTTTTTCCACTATAAATAAGTATACTATATGGAACAAGATTACCAAACAAGACTTTTTGGATACAGAATTATCAGAAAAGGAATAATTTTTTGGAGCCTAATTTTATTTTTCGGCAATCTTATCAGCGTAAAAGCTCAAAATTGTACGGTTAATGCAGGTGTGCTCAATGAAACTATTTGCGCCATAGACCCTATGATGTTGCAAGGAAATAGTCCGGCTCCAATTATTGGTACTGCAAAATGGACACAAATAGGCGGGCCGTCTGTTACCATAACATCTCCAAATTCACCTACCACAACAGTAACCGGATATACCGGTGGAAATACCTATGTTTTTCGTTATTCGGCGATCTGTGGTGACGGTGTTGTGGCTTTTCAGGATAAAACAGTTATTGTCGTACCAATTACGGTAGCCAATGCCGGAGCCAATATTGCTTCGTGCCCTAATTCTACAGGAAGCATTGCTATTTCAGGGAATGCCCCTCAAAACCCGGGAGAAACCGGGCATTGGGAAATAACAGGAGCAAATAATGCAGGTGTTGTTATGAATTTTCCAACGTCGGCTACTACAACTTTAACACTGCCAACAACGAGTTGCGGTGTAAGTGCATTGACCTGGGTAATTACAGGACCGGAATATTCGCCCGGAAAGTTTTGTTCCTCTTCTTCTTCCATAACCGTTACCAATTATGGAGGGGTTACACCAGTTAGCGCAGGATCAGATATTACGCTGACGAATTGTTATACAACTACGCAAAATGTGAATTTAAATGGTTCTTTCGGAGGTTGCGGATTAAATGGTCAAATGGGAACCTGGACCTTTGTCAGTGGACCCAACACACCAATAATTGGAAACCCAAATTCGAGTTCAACCAATATTTCTAATTTACAGGAAGGAACTTATGTTTTAAGATGGACGGTTGTAGGACCTTGTGCATCGGGCAGCGACGAAGTTACTATTACAGTGCCAGCTGCTACACAAGACGTAACCGTACTTCCGGGAGGTACAGAACGTATTTATTTTTGTGATCCTACCATTAATCAGGTAACACTTTCTGCACCGGCGCCTTTGTATGCTGGTGAAACGGTTTTATGGACACAAATTGGTGGTACAACATTGCCCCCGGGATCTATCCAATCGCCTGCAAGTCCAACAACTTTAGTGACAAATATTTCGGATGCAGGAGATCCTTATACTTTTCGATATACTTTAACAAACTCTAATACAGGCTGTGTTTTTACAAAAGATTATGTGGTAGAATATAAAGAGTCGACGCGAACCATATCTGTAAATGGTGGAGAAGATCTTTATGGAAATTGTGAGCAAACTCAATTTACGATACCTATTGTGGTAACAGGAACAGGTTATAACCGATATAGAATTTTAGATGGTCCGATTGGTTCTCCGCTTGGCCCATTTCCGACGGCTCCTTTACAAATTGGAGAGACCAGTGTGACTTTGCCGGATTTAACGGTACCGGGTACTTATTCACTGCAATTTGCCAGAACAGAAGATGGAAATTTACCGGTAGGCTGTGATTATGGTTTTGATAGTATAGCGGTTATCGTATCTGCACAGGCTACACCTTCTAATGCGGGATCGGACGTTAGTTTAAATTGCGGTATGACAGCAGCACCTTTGGAAGGGGTTGGTACAACGGCAGAAGGAACTAGTTATTGGACACAATTAAGTGGTCCAAACGAGGCCAATATAGTAGATCATACGGCTCAGAATACCATGGCGACCGGTTTAATTCCGGGAACGTATGAATTTCAATATATTACAAAAGGAGGAGGTTCCAGATGTCCTTTTTCTACTGATAACGTGACTGTTTATGTTTCAAGCGGTATACTTTCAACAGTGAGTGCAGGACCGGATCAGAGTGCGTGTATCAATTCACAGCTTACTATGAATGGTAGCATTCCCGCATCGGGAGAATATGGAATATGGTCTCAGGTTTCCGGCCCCGATGTTATTGTTTTTGCAGATTCAAGTAATCCTACTACTATGGCAACCGGTTTTTTAACGGCAGGAGGGACAAATGTATTGCGATGGACCATAGGTTATTTGCATCCGGGAACAAGTGGTTGTAGTACGCCAATTTCAGATGACATATCGGTATTAACTTCTGTAGATATGGCGGGTACTGTGGCTATGGCGGGTACTGATGCTTGTTATCCGACTAATACAACCACAATAAATTTAAATGCCAATACGCCCGCAGTTGGTGAGCAGGGTACATGGACTGTTAATCCAAGCGCAGGAGTAGTTTTTGCCGATAATCATGACCCTCAGACAGCTGTTACAATTCCCGGTGATAATTTTTATAAATTTATCTGGACGATTACTTTAACCGGTGGTTCTTGCGGCAATTCTTCAGATTCAGTAGAAGTAACCGTTGCTGAAAATCCGGCAACAGCAGGAGCCGGTCCAGATCAAAGTGTTTGTGGTACAACCGTAACTATGGCTGCAACTTTATCCAGTGGGGCTGTTGGGGTATGGTCAAGAGTTTCCGGTTTTGGTGATTATACAATTAGTAATGTAACAGATCCAAATGCTGTATTTACATTTGAGAGTAGCGGACCTTATGTTTTTCGTTGGACGGTAACTGCAGGTTCTTGTTCAACAGCATCAGACGATGTTCGAATCTTACTTGGTGTACCACCGCAAGTTGCAAATGCAGGTCCTGATCAGGAAATTTGCAATGGAACTTCAGCAACGATGGCAGGGAGTTCTTATAATGAGTTTTTTGAAGGGGGTGAATGGTCGCTTTTAGCAGGAGCACCCAACATACCCTTGATTGTTGATCCAATGGATCCTAATACGGTAATTAATAATCTGGTAGAAGGAAAATACGTTTTTAGATGGAAGGTAACAAGTACGGAAAACTTTTTATGTCCGATATCATTTGATGATGTTATTATAGAAGTTGCAGCTCCGGCTTCGGCAGGATCTGATGCCACCTATTGTGATGTATCAAGTGTACAGTTGATTGGATCAGAAAACTCTACAGGAACCTGGACCTTAACAAGTGGTAATCCGGTAGGGGTTACTATTACGCAATCACCATCAAACAGTTACGTGGCCAATGCAACAGTGGTTCCGGGAAATACCTATGTCTTTACTTATACTACCAGTACCTATAGTTTTACATCAGGAAATACTTGTCCGGGAAATTCAGATACTGTAACCGTTACCGTAAACAGCGGGGCAAGTGTTCAGCCGGATGCAGGACCCGATCAAACGATCTGTACGACCGATGTTGGGGGCATAATAACTTTAAATGGAAACACAAAACCAATAGACGTAGCTACTTCAGAATGGGAGTGGGTATTACAACCCGGCACAAGTGTGGCTAATATTACCGATATTAATGATCCGGGGACACAAGTTACGGGTCTGACAGTACCGGGATTGTACATCTTAAAATGGGTATTTAAAAATTCAAACGGAAGTCCGGGTGGAGGAGGAAGCTGTAGAGATTTATCCGATATCGTTCGTATTAATGTATTCCAGGCTCCAAGTCAGGCCGACGCAGGTCCTGACGATACAGTTGCTTGTCAACGAACTTATACAACCAATGCCGTTGCGCCTACAGCAGGAATTGGAAGATGGTCTTTTGCAATACCGGCAGATGATCCGTCAGGAGGACAGGCGGTTATTGACAGCCCGAATAATCCACAGACAACTTTATCGAATGTTACAACTTTAGGAACTTACATATTAACTTGGACTGTGACAAACGGACCATTTACCAATCCATCAACATGTCAGCCTTCTGTAGATCAGGTTTCTGTTATTTTTAATGATGTGCCTCCATCTATTGCAAATGCAGGACCGGATAAGGAATTATGTGCGGTGACTCAGACCAATCTGGCTGCAGTTCCTCTGACGCAAGGTGTAGGAACCTGGACGCAAACTCTGGGAACTCTGGCAAATATTGCGTCACCAAATGATCCTGCAACTCTTGTTTTTGGTTTAACAACAGGGGTTTACGAGTTTACCTGGACGGCAGCGACAGCAAATAATGATGGTTGCTCTTCTTCAGATACAATGCGTATTGAGATTTACGAACAACCTATTAATGCCAATGCTGGTCCTGACCAGACTTTACCTCAGTTTGCTCCTGTAACGTTGGGAGCAACTCCACCTACAGTTGGGCAAGGACAATGGGTTAAGGTTTCAGGAACTTCTTCGGTGGTTTTTAGCGATGTAACTTCTCCAACAACAGCGGTGTCTGGATTAGATGTAGGGACGACCGTTTTTGAATGGCGTGTTACAAACGGCCCTTGCGCTGTTGCAACAGATCAGGTCAGTATTACTATAATTGCAAACACCGATTTGGAATTGATAAAATCAGTTACCCCAAACAATGTAAATGTGGGTAGCGAGGTAACTTTTATTATAAGTGTTTTTAATAACCCTAGTACAGGAGGAACCGTAGATGCTACAGGTGTAGGCGTAAAAGACCTTTTACCTGACGGATATACCATAGTTCCCGGTTCTGTTAGCAATGGGGGAGTATATAATATAGGGGATTCTTCTATAAGCTGGTCTAATCTGAATGTTACACTAGGAGCACTTTTAGATCTTACTTTTAAAGCGACAGTAAATGCAACAGGGACTTATTTAAATTCAGCAGAGATTGTGGCCTGTAATCAATTTGATATAGATAGTACACCAAATAATAATATTCCGACCGAAGACGATCAGGACGATGCTACAATTTCAATACAATCAGCAGATTTATCATTGCAAAAATCAGTAGTGCCAACGGCTGTAAGCATTGGGGACAATGTGGTTTTCACAGTAGTAGTGACCAATTCCGGACCAAATAATGCAACGAATGTTTCGGTTAGAGATCAATTGCCTGTCGGATATACTTATGTAAGTGATACTGGAGCGGGAGCTTACAATGATGCTACAGGAATCTGGACTGTCGGAACTTTAAATAACGGAAATTCCGCCACCTTAACCATTACAGCAACCGTAAAAGTAACGACTGTTGTAAACGGGTATCAAAATACAGCACAAGTTATAACATCCGATCAAATTGATCCGGACAGTACACCGAATAATAATGTTCCAACCGAAGACGATCAGGATGATGCGACAGTTACTTTGCAAAATGCTGATTTAGAATTAGACAAAACGGTTTCCCCGACTAGTACTATAGCCGGAGGAGTGGTAACCTTTACATTGGCTCTTACTAATAATGGACCTGGGAATGCTACGGGAGTTGACATTAAAGATTATCTTCCAAATGGCTATACACTGGTTTCAGGATCCGTATCAAATGGTGGTACTTACGATGCCGCCAGCAGTACTTTGCTTTGGCAAAATTTAAGTTTAGTGAATGGAGGAGCATTGAATCTTACTTTTGATGCAACGGTTAACGCAACAGGAACTTATGTTAATACAGCGGAAGTTACCAAAAGTGATCTTCCCGATCCTGATAGTACGCCAAATAATAATATTCCAACCGAGGACGATCAGGATGACGCTACGATTGTCATAGAATCAGCCGATTTATCATTACAAAAAACGGTAGTACCAACTGTTGTAAGTATTGGTGATAATGTGGTTTTCACAGTAGCAGTGACCAATTCCGGACCAAATAATGCAACGAATGTTTCGGTTAAGGATCAACTGCCTGTTGGGTATACTTATGTGAGTGATACCGGAGCAGGAGCTTATAATGATGCTACAGGAATCTGGACTGTCGGAAATTTAAATAATGGAAATTCCGCCACCTTAACCATTACAGCAACCGTAAAAACAACGACTGTTGTAAATGGTTATCAAAATATCGCACAAGTTATAACATCCGATCAAAATGATCCGGATAGTACACCGAATAATAATGTTCCAACCGAAGACGATCAGGATGATGCTTCTGTTACCTTGCAAGTGGCCGATTTAGAATTAGCAAAAACGGTTTCTCCAATTAGTACTACAGCCGGAGGAGTGGTAACCTTTACATTAGCTCTTACTAATAATGGACCAGGGAACGCTACGGGAGTTGAGATTAAAGATTATCTTCCAAATGGCTACACACTGGTTGCAGGATCCGCATCAAATGGTGGTACTTACGATGCCGCCAGCAGTACTTTGCTTTGGCAAAATTTAAGCTTAGCGAATGGCGGAGCTTTGAATCTTACTTTTGATGCAAGGGTTAATGCAACAGGAACTTATGTAAATACAGCGGAAGTCACAAAAAGTGATCTTCCCGATCCTGACAGTACGCCAAATAATAATATTCCAACCGAGGACGATCAGGATGATGCTACGATTGTCATCGAATCAGCTGATTTATCGTTACAAAAAACGGTAGTACCAACTGTTGTAAGTATTGGTGATAACGTTGTTTTCACAGTAGTAGTGACCAATTCCGGACCAAATAATGCAACCAATGTTTCGGTTAAGGATCAACTGCCTGTTGGGTATACTTATGTGAGTGATACGGGAGCTGGAGCTTACAATGATACTACAGGAATCTGGACTGTTGGAAATTTAAATAACGGAAATTCCGCCACCTTAACGATTACAGCAGCCGTAAAAGCAACCGCTGTTGCAAATGGATATCAAAATACAGCACAAGTGATAACATCCGATCAAAATGATCCTGACAGTACACCAAATAATAATGTTACTACAGAAGACGATCAGGATGATGCGACAGTTACCTTGCAAAATGCTGATTTAGAATTAGAAAAAACAGTCGCTCCAACAAGTGTGACAGTAGGTGGAGTGGTAACCTTTACCTTAGCTCTTACTAACAAAGGACCGGGAAATGCGACGGGAGTTGACATTAAAGATCACCTTCCAAATGGATATACACTGGTTTCAGGATCCGTATCAAATGGAGGTACATATGATGCCGCCAGCAGTACTTTGCTTTGGCAAAATTTAAGCTTAGCGAATGGCGGAGCTTTGAATCTTACTTTTGATGCAACAGCAAATGCAACAGGGACTTATGTAAATACAGCTGAGGTTACGAAGAGTGATCTTCCGGATCCTGACAGTACACCAAATAATGATGATGGAGATCAAAGCGAAGATGATGAATCTGCCGCAACGATTACCATTTTGCCCAATATGGTAGATTTGTCCTTAACCAAAACAGTAGTGAATAATACTTTAACGCCATTGGTAGGTTCTCAAATTTCTTTTGAAATCAGAGTAAACAATAGCAGTCTAAATACGGCCACCGGAGTTCAGGTAAAAGACAAAATTCCAACAGGATATAGTTATGTTTTATTTAGCTCGACTTCCGGTACTTACAATGATACTACAGGAGTTTGGGATGTTGGAGTAGTTAATGCCGGAACAACAGAAATTTTACTATTAACGGTAAATGTAAATGCTACAGGCGATTATCTTAACATTGCGGAAGTAACAGCATGTGATCAACCCGATATTGATAGTACACCAAATAATGGCGTAACAACAGAAGATGATTATGACACCGCAATTGTGGCACCAGTTTCACTTGCCGCCGACTTATCTCTAACCAAAACAATTGTCGGAGGAAATACAACACCATTGGTAGGTTCACAAATTTCATTCGAAGTAATAGTAACCAACGGAGGCCCGCAAGATGCGACCGGAGTTCAGGTTACCGATAAACTTCCGACGGGTTATACGTATGCGATTTCGAACACCTCAGCAGGTACCTATGATGCCAGTAGCGGAGTTTGGGATATTGGTGGATTGCCAAAAGGAGAATCAGAAACATTAGTAATTACCGCAACCGTAAATGCTACAGGTGATTATCTTAATATTGCTGAAGTTACCGCAAGTGATTTGCCGGATCCTGATAGTACACCAAATAACGGAGTTGTAACAGAAGACGATTATGGAAGTGTTACGATAACGCCAATTGCTACGGTTGCCGATCTTTCTTTAACCAAAACAATTGTAGGAGGAAATACAACACCATTAGTAGGCTCACAAATTTCATTTGAAGTAATAGTGACCAATGGCGGACCTCAGGACACAGCCGGAGTTCAGGTTGTTGACAAACTTCCTACCGGTTATACGTATGTCAGTTCAACTCTTTCGGCAGGTACTTATAACCCTACCAATGGATTATGGAATATAGGAGGTTTGCCAAACGGACAATCGCAAACTTTAACGATAACAGCAACTGTAAACGCAACAGGGGATTACCTTAATATCGCTGAAGTGACGGCAAGTAGTTTACCGGATCCCGACAGTACACCAAATAATGGTGACGTAACAGAAGATGATTATGGAAGTGTTACGATAACGCCAATTGCTACGGTTGCCGATCTTTCTTTAACCAAAACAATTGTAGGAGGGAATACAACACCATTAGTTGGCTCACAAATTTCATTCGAAGTAATAGTGACCAATGGAGGTCCACAAGATGTTACGGGAGTTCAGGTAACGGATAAACTTCCTACTGGTTATACCTATTCCAGTGCAACCCCTTCAGCAGGGACTTATGATGCGACTACCGGATTCTGGAATATAGGAGGCTTGCCAAACGGACAATCAGAAACATTAGTAATTACCGCAACGGTAAATGCGACAGGCGATTACCTTAATATTGCTGAAGTAACCGCAAGCAGTTTACCCGATCCTGACAGTACACCGAATAACGGAGTTGTAACAGAAGACGATTACGGAAGTGTTACTATACTTCCGGTTGCTGCAATGGCCGATTTATCTTTAGCCAAAACAATTGTAGGAGGAAATACTTCGCCATTATTTGGTTCGCAGGTTTCTTTTGAAATAGTGGTAACCAATAGCGGACCTCAGGATGCAACTGGAGTTCAGGTTACGGAATCGCTTCCTACAGGTTACACTTTTGGTAGCGCAATTCCTTCTGCAGGGACTTACAATACCGGTAACGGAGTATGGACTGTTGGAGGATTACCAAATGGACAATCGCAAACTTTAACTATAACAGCAACCGTAAATGCAACAGGTAATTATACTAATGTTGCCGAAGTTACCGCCAGCAGCTTACCAGATCCTGACAGTACACCAAATAATGGTGATATAACAGAAGATGATTATGCAAATGTTGTCGTAACACCGGTTTCAGGTGTTGCCGATTTATCGCTAACTAAAACAATTGTTGGAGGAAATACAACAGCACTAGTTGGTTCAGAGGTTACTTTTGAAGTGATAGTAACCAATAGTGGTCCACAAGATGTGACGGGAGTTCAGGTAGGGGATAAACTTCCAACTGGATTTACTTATACGCGTTCGAGTATTTCAACAGGAACATACGATGCGACTACCGGAATTTGGAATGTGGGAGGCTTAATAAACGGCAAATCCGAAACTTTAACGGTAAGCGGAACAGTAAATGCAACAGGTGATTACCTCAACGTTGCCGAAGTTACTGCAAGTAGTTTACCTGATCCCGACAGTACACCAAATAATGGAGTTACAACCGAAGACGATTACGGAAGCGTAACGGTAACGCCAACAAGTTTAGCTGCCGATTTATCGTTGACTAAAACAATTGTAGGAGGAAATACAACAGCATTGGTGGGTTCAGAGGTTACTTTTGAAGTGATAGTAACCAATAATGGTCCGCAAGATGTAACGGGAGTTCAGGTAGGGGATAAACTTCCAACTGGATTTACTTATACGCGTTCCAGTATTTCAACAGGAACATACGATGCAACTACGGGAGTTTGGAATGTGGGAGGCTTAATCAACGGTAAATCAGAAACCTTAACGGTAAGCGGAACAGTAAATGCAACAGGAGATTACCTCAACATCGCTGAGGTTACCGCCAGCAGTTTACCGGATCCTGACAGTACACCAAATAATGGTGATGCAACAGAAGATGATTACGGAAGCGTAACTGTAATACCAACTAATTTAGCTGCCGATTTATCGCTGACTAAAACAATTGTAGGAGGAAATACCACAGCGTTAGTTGGTTCAGAAGTTACTTTTGCAGTAATAGTAACCAATAGTGGTCCACAAGATGTGACGGGAGTTCAGGTAACGGATAAACTTCCAACTGGATTTACTTATACGCGTTCCAGTATTTCTACAGGAACATACGATGTGACTACCGGAGTTTGGAATGTAGGAGGATTAGTAAATGGCAAATCCGAAACTTTAACAGTAAGCGGAACAGTAAATGCAACAGGAGATTACCTCAACATCGCTGAGGTTACGGCCAGCAGCTTACCGGATCCGGATAGTACACCAAATAATGGAGTTACAACAGAAGATGATTACGGAAGCGTAACGGTAACGCCAACAAGTTTAGCTGCCGATTTATCGTTAACCAAAACAATTGTTGGAGGAAATACAACAGCACTAGTTGGTTCAGAAGTTACTTTTGAAGTAATAGTAACCAATAGTGGTCCACAAGATGTGACGGGAGTTCAGGTAGCGGATAAACTTCCAACAGGATTTACTTATACGCGTTCCAGTATTTCAACAGGAACATACGATGCGACTACAGGAATTTGGAATGTTGGAGGATTAATAAACGGAAAATCCGAAACCTTAACGGTAAGCGGAACAGTAAATGCAACAGGGGATTACCTCAACATTGCCGAAGTTACAGCAAGTAGTTTACCTGATCCTGATAGTACACCAAATAATGGAGTTACAACCGAAGACGATTATGGAAGCGTAACCGTAACGCCAACTAATTTAGCTGCCGATTTATCGTTAACCAAAACGATTGTTGGAGGAAATACTACAGCACTGGTTGGTTCAGAAGTTACTTTTGAAGTAATAGTAACCAATAGTGGTCCACAAGATGTAACGGGAGTTCAGGTAGGGGATAAACTTCCAACCGGATTTACTTATACACGTTCCAGTATTTCTACAGGAACATACGATGCGACTACAGGAATTTGGAATGTTGGAGGATTAATAAACGGTAAATCAGAAACCTTAACAGTAAGCGGAACAGTAAATGCAACAGGTGATTACCTCAACATAGCTGAGGTTACCGCAAGCAGTTTACCGGATCCTGATAGTACACCAAATAATGGTGACGCAACAGAAGACGATTACGGAAGTGTAACGGTAACGCCAACTAATTTAGCTGCCGATTTATCGCTAACTAAAACAATTGTTGGAGGAAATACAACAGCATTGGTTGGTTCAGAAGTTACTTTTGAAGTGATAGTAACCAATAGTGGTCCGCAAGATGTAACGGGAGTTCAGGTAACGGATAAACTTCCAACAGGATTTACTTATACGCGTTCGAGTATTTCAACAGGAACATACGATGCGACTACCGGAGTTTGGAATGTTGGAGGATTAGTAAATGGCAAATCCGAAACTTTAACGGTAAGCGGAACAGTAAATGCAACAGGTGATTACCTCAACATTGCCGAAGTTACTGCAAGTAGTTTACCTGATCCCGACAGTACACCAAATAATGGAGTTACAACCGAAGACGATTACGGAAGCGTAACGGTAACGCCAACTAGCTTAGCTGCCGATTTAGCATTGACCAAAACATTGATAGGCGGTAATACCAGTCCGGCATATGGAACCTCAGTAACCTTTCAGATTACCGTAAACAATAAAGGACCACAAGGGGCCGGAAAAGTACAGGTGACAGACAAGTTACCGAGCGGTTATACCTATGTTGTATTTAGTTCTACTGCTGGTGTTTATAACGAAGTAACCGGAATTTGGGATGTTGGAGCAATTGCCAATGGAGCTTCAGAAACTTTGTTGATAACTGCAATCGTAAATATTACAGGAGACTACCGCAATACAGCTGAAGTATTTTCTTCAGATTTGCCGGATCCTAACAGTACACCAAACAATGGAGTGGTAACAGAAGATGATATTAGTTCTGTGATTTTGACTCCGGTTAATACTATTGCCGATTTGTCACTTGAAAAATTGGTAGTAGATGATATGCTGACTCCTTTAGTAGGCTCTCAGATTACATTCCAAATTACATTGATGAATTCAGGACCAAACATTGCAACGGGTGTTGAAGTAAAAGATCTGCTTCCTGCTGGGTATACCTTTGTTTTCTACAATGCAAGTTCCGGTTCGTACAATAGAACGACAGGTATTTGGAATCCGGGAATTGTACTTCCAAACAGTAGTCAAACCTTGCTGATAAATGTTTTGGTTAATGCTCCGACAGGTACAGTTGATGAATACTTGAACATTACAGAAGTTACAGCAGCAGACGATTTTGACCCTGACAGTACACCAAATAATGGTATCACGACAGAAGACGATTACGACAGTATATCGGTAACGCCAATTATTGTGATGGCAGATTTGTCAATTGAAAAAACAATTATCGACAATCAAAAACCAAATGTGGGTGATATCGTTACGTTCCAGGTTAAAGTCAAAAATGACGGACCAGGAAATGCGATAGGCGTTGAAGTAAAAGACCTGCTTCCTTCCGGATTTGCTTATATGATGCACAGTGCAACAAGCGGAACCTACACCTTCGCAGACGGAAGATGGAATGTAGGATCAATTCTCAATGGCAACGAACAGATTTTATTAATTAATGCTACCGTTAAACCTGCGACAGGAGCTGCAAACGAATATTTAAATAGTACAGAAGTTACAGCAAGCGCATTACCGGATCCTGATAGTACACCGAATAATGGTGTTACAACAGAAGACGATTATGACAGCATCCTGGTAGATGTACAATTGGCGAATCTGAGTTTAGAAAAAACGGTTAGTAATGTAAAAGCTAATGTTAATGAAGTTGTAACCTTTACAGTTCAGGTTAATAATGCAGGTCCGGTAGTGGCAACCGGCGTTGCTGTAGAAGATTTACTGCCAATAGGGTATAGTAACATTACTAATATTAGCGGTGGAGGTGTCTACAGCGGATTTAGAATCACCTGGTCTAATTTGCAAATTCCACTGAGTGGTTTGACCTTAACGTTTCAGGCAACAGTTGAAACACCAAATGGTCTAAAAGATTCCGATTATGTAAATACAGCGCAGGTTACAGCCAGTGATCAATTTGATCCAAACAGTACACCTGATAATGACGACGGAGATCAAAGCGAAGACGATGAAGACAATGCCTTTATCGAATCGCCAAAAACCGATATCGCGATTATAAAAACAGTCGATGCAACAGATCCTCCAATTGATGCGCTAATCAATTTTACGATTACAGCAGATAACATTGGAAGTCTAAAAGCAACAAATCTAGAAGTACAGGATGTTTTACCTACAGGCTATCAATTTGTATCGTCATCAACAAGTTCAGGAACTTTTGATGCCGGAACCGGAATCTGGAAAATACCTGCTGTTGATGTTAATTCAGTTCAGACTTTAACCTTAAAAGTAAAAGTACGTGACGTTAAAGACTATTTAAACACGGCAAAATTAATAGCCTTAGATCAAATAGATACGAATGCTTCCAACAATCAAAGCAGTGCTACGATTGAACCGGCCTGTTTAAAAATCCACAATGAGTTCTCTCCTAATGACGATGGTGTCAACGATGTATTCTATATAGATTGTATCGCCAACTATCCTAACAATGTACTCGAAATTTACAATAGATGGGGGAATTTGATTTATACACAACAGCGATATAAAAATACCTGGGACGGAACTGCCGACGGATCTTCAAAATTACTACCGGTCGGTACCTATTTCTATATTTTGGATCTGGGAGACGGAACGCCAAAAACATCAGGCTGGTTGTATTTAAAACGATAAGTAGTAAGTAAACGGAATAGTAAATTGCTAATAACATTGAACAATGGTCAGAAGATATAACCAAATTATCGCTATACTAATGCTGTTTATTGCAAACTTTATGTATGGGCAGCAAGATCCGCAATACACACAATATATGTACAATACATTGAGTGTAAACTCTGCGTATGCAGGATCTGCGGGGCATTTGACAATTACAGGGATCTACAGAACGCAGTGGGTCGGGCTGGAAGGAGCTCCGAACACGCAATCCTTTACACTGGATTCTCCCGTCGGAAAAAATGTAGGACTGGGATTATCAATCGTAAATGATGAAATAGGTCCGTCAGAAGAACAATATGTTGATTTGAATTTCTCTTATTCAATAAAAGCATCCGATACCTACAAGCTTTCTTTTGGGGTAAAAGGAGGAGGAAGAGTAATTAATATTGACTGGTCTAAAGGTTCTTTTAAAGATAACGACGTTCAATTTCAGCAAAACATTCAGAATAAGTTTTTGCCTGTTGTTGGTGCCGGGATTTACCTGCACAGCGAAAAAAGCTATTTAGGATTATCAGTACCTAATTTTCTAACAGACGAGCGCTACGATGAAGTTCAGGAAGGTTTGGCAGACGAGCGCATGCATTTGTTTTTAATAGGAGGATGGGTTTTTGACCTTAGCCCGAGTGTCAAATTCAAACCTGCTTTTTTAACCAAGTATGTGTCGGGTGCACCAGTGATTGTAGATTTATCGGCCAATTTTATGTTTAATGATAAATTTAGATTGGGAGCCTCTTATCGTACAGGAGATTCCTTTAGTGCATTGGCAGGTTTCCAGATTACACCTCAGTTTTTAATTGGATATACCTATGATTATACGACTACTGAACTGCAGAAATTTTCGTCGGGAAGTCATGAGATCATGTTGCGCTTTGAGTTAAAATCAAAAGAGAAAGGACTAAAATCGCCAAGATTTTTTTAAACTAAAGAGTTATGAAAAAAATAAGTACCCTAATCGGATTATTTATAGTGATGGCCGGCTTTTCGCAGACCAAAAACAAAACTGCTGATGCTCTTTTTGATAAAATGTGGTATTTAGAAGCCGCCAAAGCTTATGAATACGCCATAAAAGGAGGCGATCGTTCTATGGAAACCCTTCAAAGGGCAGGAGATTCGTATTATTTTAATACCGATATGCAGCAGGCAAACGAAAAATACCAATTGCTGATCGCGGAATATCCGAATGAGGTTTCGGCAGAATATCTTTTTCGTTACGCCCAGACTTTAGAAGGAATTCAAAACTATGAATTAGCCAAAAAGTGGTTGAAGAATTTCAGTAAAAAAGCAGAAGCCTCAGATGCCAGAAAGCAAAATTTCTCGCTTCAGGAAAATACAATCGAAAAAATTATGAATCTCGAACCCCAGTTCACCCTTCAAAATCTATCGATTAATTCTTCTTATTCTGATTTTGGACCTATGTTTTACAAAGGTCAGCTTATTTATTCGACATCTATAGATTCCTCTTATGCGGCCACAAGAAGATATGCCTGGAACGATCAGCCGTTTTTAAGTCTTCAGTTGGGGAAAATTAGTCCGTCGCAATCTGATGTGAGTCATGTAAGAAGATTTTCAAATGCGCTTTATAGTAAATATCATGAAGCCTGTGTTGCTTTTTCGCCCGACGAAAATACCATTTATTTCACCAGAAATAATTATAATGGAAAACTGGGAAGAGATGGAAAAGGCAGGAACAATCTAAAATTATATTCGGCTACAGCCGTAACCAAAGACGATAAAACGAGCTGGGAAAACATACAGGAACTTCCTTTTAACAGTGATGAATATTCAGTTGGACAACCGAGTGTAAGCAAGGACGGAAAGCAACTTTATTTTGTGTCAGATATGCCCGGAACAATTGGTTCTACAGATGTTTTTGTGGTGGATATTTTGGGAGATAATAAATTTTCGCAACCCAAAAATGTAGGCGATAAAGTCAACACCAGAGGACGCGAAATGTTTCCGTTTATTACAGATAAAACCTTATATTTTGCAAGCGATGGACATTTAGGTCTAGGCGGACTTGATGTTTTTGAAAGTCCAATAAAAGACGGTCTTTTTGAAAAACCGGTTAATCTTGGAGCACCCTTAAACAGCAATCTGGATGATTTTGCTTACATCGTTAACGAAGAAACTAATTTGGGTTTTGTGTCTTCCAACAGAAAATCCGGTAAAGGCGATGATGATATCTATTCTTTCGAAAGAACACCTATTTGTAAACAGCAGATTAAAGGGTTTGTTTTTAATGAAATTACAAAAGGAAAAATTGCAAATGCAACCGTGACTTTATATGCGGCCAATGGAGAAAAACTGGAAGAAACCACCTCAGGGGAATTAGGTGAATATCAATTTAAAACTCCGGTAGCCTGCAGCACCAGTTATAAAATTGAAGCGACCAAACAAGGATTTACGCCACTTGTACTCCCGGTTTTAACACAAGGCACTTCCGGAGAAACGGTGGTGGATTTAGGAATAAAGTCACCTCTGATTGTTAAAGAAGACGGTATTTTAAAAATAAAAATCGGAATAATTTTCTTTGACTTAGACAAATCCAATATCAGAAACGATGCTGCTATCGAATTAAACAAAGTCGTTTTATTAATGAATGAATATCCGGAAATGGTCATTAAAATCGAGTCCCACACCGATTCCAGAGCGAGAGACCATTATAACCTTATACTTTCAGACAAAAGGGCAAAATCCTCCAGAGATTATATTATTTCGCAAGGCATAGCAGCTGAACGAATTGAAAGTGCCATTGGTTACGGTGAAACTAGACTAATCAACAATTGCAAAAATGGCGTTCCGTGTACAGAAGAACAACATCAGCAAAATAGACGTTCTGAGTTTATTATCATTAAGATGTAGTTTGTGAGATGTGAGATGTGAAATGTGATTTGTAATCTGTTAGCTGTTGAGTTTTCCTTGTCATTTCGAGCGAAGTCGAGAAATCGCATAAGCAACTCCGTACAGTTTGTCATCCTGAGGAACGAAGGATCTACGTTTGCTGAATCGATAGCGCTGAGCTTCACTTTACGGAATTACTTGTGAAGATACTTCGTTCCTCAGTATGACAAAATTGGGGAAAATAGAAACGGAGCCACCTTGTGTGATTTCTTCTTCGTCGAAATTGACAATCGAAACGTATTATTGTAACAGTTTAAGAAAAAAATCAACTAGATTAGGGGTATTGAAGTCGAGAAATCACACAAGCAACTCCGTACAGTTTGTCATCCTGAGGAACGAAGGATCTACGTTTGCTGAATCGATAGCGCTGAGCTTCACTTTACGGAATTACTTGTGAAGATACTTCGTTCCTCAGTATGACAAAATTGGG
>NZ_JBIPCV010000010.1:0-198945 GCF_044007495.1 Flavobacterium sp. FlaQc-52
TTGGATGAACTGCTTTTGTTTCTAATGTTCCAGCTTTAGTTTCTGCAGCATTAGCCAACTGAACTTTACCCGCTTTCGATTCTGTTGAAGCAACAACACTAGGAGAATCCGCTGAACCTAATAAATCACCTGCTAATTGAATCTTTCCTTTTACTAAAGTTGTTGCATCGGGTGTCGCATTACTCACTGCTGTACTTACAAAAGCTGTTGTGGCTATAGAAGTGTCATTATCAGCTGCTGCTGCTGTCTCTGCTTTTGCGTCTCCTGTAAATTTTGGATCCGCTATAGGTGCTTTTAGATCTAATGCTTCTTTCAAACCTTTTGGATGAACTGCTTTTGTATCTAATGTTCCAGCTTTAGTTTCTGCAGCATTAGCCAACTGAACTTTACCCGCTTTCGATTCTGTTGAAGCAACAACACTAGGAGAATCCGCTGAACCTAATAAATCACCCGCTAATTGAATCTTTCCTTTTACTAAAGTTGTTGCGTCGGGTGTCGCATTACTCACTGCTGTACTTACAAAAGCTGTTGTGGCTATAGAAGTGTCATTATCAGCTGCTGCTGCTGTCTCTGCTTTTGCATCTCCTGTAAATGTTGGGTCTGCTATAGGTGCTTTCGTATCGACATATTGTTTAGTAGCTGCACCTAAATTCGCAGTCGGATCTGCTGATAAGGTCAACAATCCTGTCATGGTAGCTCCGGAAAGCGGTATATATTGACCACTGGCCGAAGTACTGTACCAAGCTGTTCCATTCCATACTTCCAACGTATTTGTTGTAGTATTATAAATAATCAAACCAACGGCACGCGAAACAATAGCATCTCGCTGAATCGTTGTCATTCGTGGAGCTAAAAAACCCTTTGATGTTGATTCTAATTCCAAAACAGCGCTTGGACTCAATGTAAAAGGATTATCTCCAATCTTTTGGACTATCTGACTGCTAACAGACTCCGTAGCCAAGGCAAGTAATACTACACTTCCTATTTTTAATAAATTTTTATTCATAATAAAATATTTTTTAATTTTTTTTTCTAAAATGATTTAGGATTCTGATCGGTTTACACCTAAAAAATCAAATCATTTTTTATTTATTTTGTCAATTCAATTTGAGTCATTTAAATTATGTGAGTACTACCACTCTCCCACATTCCAAACCCCATTATTAGCCCATACAATTACTGATTTAGGATAGTTTATGGTTGTGAAAAATTGGTTAGAAGTATATTTAATTGGGGTACTAAAAGTTAAAGTTGTACCTTGATCTACTTTGTAAATCACCATTCTTTTGCCATTATTGCTCACGGGATCAGGTAATGTTATGGTTACATCTCCGACACATGATAAAAATTCATCTGTACTCATAGCTGTATAATTGGCCGTTACATCTTTCAATACGGGAAGGCCCGCTTTTTTATCTAATTCTACTTTCAAACCTGCGGGATGAACTGCTCTTGTGTCTACTATTCCTGCTGTAGTTTCAGCAACCGTAGCCAACTGAACTTTACCCGCTCTCGATTCTGTTGAAGCAACAACACTAGGTGAATCTGCTGTACCCGATAAGTCACCTGCAAGTTGTATTTTCCCCATAATCAAGTTCGTAGCTTCTGGGAGTAATGTTCCATCAGCCCCAGCAGGTCCCTGGTCTCCTTGAATTCCTTGTATACCCTGTAAACCAGTATCTCCTTTTTCTCCTTGAATTCCTTGTATACCCTGTAAGCCAGTATCTCCTTTTTCTCCCTGAATTCCTTGTATACCCTGTAAACCAGTATCTCCTTTTTCTCCCTGAATTCCTTGTATACCCTGTATTCCAGTATCTCCTTTTTCTCCCTTTAACCCATTTTGTAATGGAATCCAGTTTTTAGGATTTGATCCCGGTTCTAAAACATAAAAAATTTTGGTTGTAGTATCCAAATAGAAGTTTGTTCCTGCAGGGATACTCACTCCCGGAGTACCCGGAGCTCCAGCAGCACCTGCAAGGTCATTTGAGCGTGATAAACTATTTAGTTCATCAGAAATTACGATCCTATTCCATTTATTATTAAACCAGTAATAGTATCCTGGCATAACATCTAAAATACTTGAAGTATTAAAAACTAAAAGGCTTTCAACATTCCCATTATCAATAGTTTTAATATCTGTTGTACCAGTAAGGGAAATTCTAGGAATTAACATCCCTTTATTTACACCCTTAGCAGTTGTAACATCTAATTGAGCTGATGGATTTGGGACAAGAGTTCCAATTCCCACCTGAGCATAACTAACATAACCCCCTATTAGAAACAATGAGAAGAAACTAAGTACATCTTTTTTCATATTTAAATCAATTTATTTCTATGCAAATAAAAAAAAGTACAACTATTATTAGCCAATATGTTTTATTAGTGCGTAAATCGAATTGATATTTGATATATCTAGTTTTACTTTCAAAACATTATTGCGGGATATCCGTAATAGTAATTTTATCTACTAATGTTTTATTATTTGCATTTTGCAGTCATACAAAATATATTTAAACAGAAAAAAGAGCTAATTGCATCTGTACAGAACGTGGAGAAACATTTATTTTCCTAAAAAAAACAGCTTCCTTATTCTTTTACTACCTACAAACCAGCAACTTGAATAAATCACAAAAGTGTTGGGTATTATTTAGAGAAGTAGGAAACAACAAATAGTATGTTATCTTAAATAATAAAAAAATCCAACTTTACAGTTAAATCTTTATTTCTATAAAACAATCCTATTTCAATAAAAAGAAGTCCATTAGGGTGAGAGGATATGGAGAAGTATAAAAACAAAAAGAGTGAAAATTTTAAAATTTTCACTCTTTTTGTTCTTCTGTAATAACTTTAGAACGCATTTACGTCAAACTATTACAGACAAAAAACTAAAAACCGAACCTCATTATTGATCAATTAATTTATAGCTTCTTCTAAATTTAGGCTACGATTTTTTATCTCTGCAGACTAGTGATGACCCAAACATTCGTGCAAGATAAAAAAGCGTTTAAGAGAATACAATTAATTCAAGCTGCTGGTTCATTATTCTTTTTCAATCTGTTACTATTTGAATAGTCTCCTGCTTTTGCTCAATAGCATGAAGTTAAGTTATTTTTCACGCAGATGCTGCGGATTTTTTTTATTTCAATCCACTAAAATCTGTGTGAGACTTTTTTTAAAAATCCTATAACTTGTTTCATTTCACAGATAAGAGAAATAGCAACTTGAATTAATTATTTTAGCACAACAACAGTTTGGAATCAAATTAAAATAAAGAAATGCTTTTTTACAGAAGTTCCCATCTCTATGAACCGGTTTTTGATTACTCGCATCAAAACCGACTTCTTTAATGGCTCTTGAATATTTCAATTTTGCATCAACTAAATCAAAAGATGTTCTTTAGATTGCAGCAATTAAACACTTCATTTCTTAAACAAAGATCTCTTTCTTACAGATACCGGTACTTCATCGCCATTACTCATCACTACATGGGCTAATTTCTTCGATATTATTTTATTTTTGGCCACTAAGTGTGAATTGTGAACTCTTATAAAGTCATATTCACTCAATAGATCTTCATAATACTTCATGTTTTTTGACACCAAAATTATTTTATTTTTCAAAATAAACTTGGTATAAGCTGTATCTGCTTCCAACCTGATAATATCTTCAATATCAACATAAAAAGTTTCAGACAAAACATTAAGAGTCAAACGAGGGACTTCCTTTTTTCTGTTGCTTAAAAAATACTCAATCTGAGCCCGATTGTTAATTCTCTCTTTTGCTTTTACTATTGCTTTTGCAAGATCATCAGGATCAACCGGTTTAAGAATATAATCAATCGCACTAAACTTAAAAGCTTTTACTGCATGATTATTATAAGCGGTAATAAAAATGATTGAAAAATTTATTTGCGGGATTTTTGATAACAATTCAAAACAATCTCCATCAGCCAACTGAATATCCAGAAAAACAATATCTACACTCGTATCTTTCAAGAAAACAAGACTTTCGAATATACTGGAAATCTTAGCGCAAATCTTAAACTCTGGCTCTAAAATAAATAACATCTTTTCAAGGGCTGAAGCCGCAGCTACCTCATCTTCAATAATTAATACTTTATACATACTTTATTGTGTATTTAAATTCAATTTTAGTTCCTTCAAAATCCGGTCTGGACACAACCGTAAAACTTTTCAAATCTTGGCTATTGTGCAGAAAGAGCCTGGCTCTAAAAACTTCTGTGGAATGTAACTTATCGTCTTCAACCACCTTATAGCCAACCCCGTTATCCGAAATACAAAAACCAATTCTTTTCTCTGAAATGTTAAATATCTTTATCTTTAGAATCCCTAATTCTTCAATTCCTTTAAAACCAATTTCTATAGCATTTTCTACAAAAGGTTGCAACATTAAAGGCGGAACTAAAATAGTCTCAATCTCGACATCTTCATATTCTATAAAACAATCAAAACTTTCCCCAAACCTCATTTTTTGGACTGATATATAATTTTTTAACGCCCCCAAATCTTCCTCTAACGTAATATACTCTTTTTGCGTAAAATCAAAGTTCTGTCTTATAAGCTTCGCAAATTTTGCTACGTGGGAAGCTGATACTAATATATCGGAATCCATCATTGAGTTCTGAATCGCAACAAGGGCATTAAATATAAAGTGAGGATTCATCTGTGATCTCAATACTTTCTGCTCCAACTGCAGCGCAGTTTGTTGTTGTCTTACAATATTTTTACGATAAAAGCCGTACAAAATAAGCCCTATCAGCAACATGATTACAAATACTATAATACGTTCACTCTGGAATACCTCTTGTTCTAGCTGGTTCTTGTCATTCAATAACTTAATATCCTCACTCTGATGTTTAATCCTCGCTTGCTCCGTAGTCCTGTCCACAAGATCTTTTTTTTCTAAAAATCGCACACTCTTAAACTCTTTTAATTCTAGTTTTTGATAATATAAGGCACTATCCAGCATCATTTTCTTTTCGTAACATTCAGAGAGAATTCTATACAAGCTTTCTTGATCGTTTAAAAAATAACTATTACTTGAATAGTAACCTAAAGATTTTTTACCATAATAGAGAGCACTGTCTATCATTATTTTTCTTTCAAAAACTAATGCCATTTTTTTATTTATACTGGCCTCGAGACTCTTCAAATCGATATACGGGACATACCCCTTTGAGACATACTTTAATGACGTCTTTAAGCAAAAATAAGCACTATCATAATTTTTCAAATCAATATATACAGAAGCCATGTTATTATAAGTTGAACTGTGCAGACTAAAATTTTTATTCAACTTATCGTTTTTAATAGATAATCTAAAATATTTCAGCGCTTCTTTAGGAATTTTCTGTTTTCTTAATATAATTCCATATTGATTGAAGATTCTTGATAAATTGATTTTATAGTTGATTTTTTTAGAATGCTCAATAGTTTTCTTTAAAAACACTTTTGCTTTTTCAAAAGATTCTAAACTGTTATAGTATCTTACTGTCTGAAAATAACTATCAGACAGTACTGTCGAATAGGGGGCGTGCTCTTCAAGTTGCAGATTATTTTGAAGGATAATTTCCAATGCTTTTACAATTTTATCGCGATCAAAATAATATTCAGCATTAATACTATTAACAATACCCTTTTCCGGATAACACTTATCATTGTTACAAATGACAAGCGCTTTTCTCATTTCCATTTCGGCCAAAACATCTAAGTTTCTTGATGCCATAAACTCAGCCGATTTTGCGTAAATAACTTGCGATATCTTTGGGAAATCTATGTTTTTATCTTTAAGTATATCTAACTGATTTTTACACCATGAATATCGGTTGGTTTGGTATCCATAAATTACACTATCTATTGCATCAAAATCCAAATCTGACTGACTATATGCTTTAGGTGCTAAAAATAGAGTTATAAAAAAAAGAAGAAAAACTAATCTATTTCCAATCATCATTTAAAATATTATAATTTTGATAAAAAATACCTCTTAAAGATATTACTTTATTTACTAGTAAGTTGCTTGTAACTAGAATTTTATTAAACAGACCGTACTACAATTTCAATTCTCTTCTTCAACTTATACTTCTTCTCACTACAAAAAACCTCATGTCTACAATTTGCAACATTATAAATACTTGAGTTGCTAAATTCTTATATATCTTGAAATATCCTCTATCAACAAGTTTTTATACATCTCAACAGTATCAATAAACCCATCTGCTTTTTATACAATTTAAGCTTAACCTACAAAAATTAAAAGAAACGGGGTTCAAGGTTTTTGGAGCTTCCACTCTTGAAAATTTTAAATCCAACAAATAACTCATGTGATCCTGAATTATAATTAGTCAACTTAGTTACTTCAGTATCATAAGAATATCCAATAAAAAGATTGTTTGTTACCTGAAATCCGCAGAGTGCACTAAAAGAAGATCCGACTCGGTATGAAATCCCGGCATTAAATTTCTCTGCATAAAGAAAATTAGCTGAAATGTCTGCTTGCAAGGGAGCTCCTTCAATGTTTTTAATCATAAAAGTAGGTTTAAATTTCAGATTATAGTCCAGATCAAAAACATACCCACCAATAAGATAGGTTTGAAACTTTCTATGAACAACGGAATAATTTTCTTCATTATATCGTTTCGTCATAATCATCTGCGGCACTGAGAGCCCTACATAAAATCTGCTTGAATAGGCATAAACACCGGCACCCACATTAGGTGAAAGTTGATTTTCTACATTACTGGCAAAAACCGGATCTAAGTCGTTATAAATTTTCAGCTTTGTAAAATCAACATTTAATACATTTAAAGAAGTTTTAATACCAAAAGCAAGTTTAAAATTATCAATATCCAAACCATACGATAAATCTAATGCCAGGTTATTTTCCTGCATTGGTCCAATATTATCATTGAATAAGGAAACCCCTACTCCCATTTTTTTGTACATGGGTGCATTCATCGATATCGACGCTGTTTTCGGCGCTCCGTCCAAACCTATCCATTGTGAACGATAGCTTCCTGTAATATTTGTACAATTATCACTTCCTGCATACGCTGGATTGAAATATGTGGTAGTGTACATATATTGCGAATACTGGGGATCCATCTGCCCTAACATACTAAAATTAATACTTAGTAAAAAAAGTAGTAGAAAAAAGACATTTTTTCCTATTGTAATTTTTTTCATAAATTCTCTGTGCGATACTATTAATATCTTACGAAGAAAATTCAAAAAAACACACTCGATCACTACAAGTTAATAATCGATATGTTCTAACTTATAATTGTGCTAATAATCAAACGGAGTGTAATTAAAATACCCTAATTTGCTCTTTAATTGACAAAGGAAATTGCAAAATGAAAATTATAAATTAATGATCCAATCTTTTAATTCTATCTAACTCTTTTTAAGTTACTGGCAAAGAGGGGCTTTTTTTTTGCCACGAATTACACTAATTTTCGCTAATTATTTTTTGCCACAGATTAAGAGGATTTGCACAGATTATTTAATTCTTTTTAAAATTACTGACAAAGAGGAGCCTTTTTTTGCCACGAATTACACTAATTTCCGCGAATTGTTTCTATGCTGTTGGGGATTAAACCATCCTAAGCCTTCAATCTTCAGCAATGTTTCTCCGTCAATAATTTTAAAACTTGATTCGTGTAATTCGTGACAAAATGATGAAAAACAAGAAATACAAACGACTTACTCATCACTAACTCTTTTTTAAAAATTACGGATAAACATTAAATTTATATTTCCGGCTTTTTGGATTATTTTCCTTTTTTGCTTTCACGTAGATTCAGTAGATTTTCTCCTTGCTTCCTTCTAGAATCTTTCACCCGAAGGATAGCGAACATGTGAAGCAAATCTACGTGCTGTTCTCTTTGATATTTTACTGTTTTAACATTGCGCACAACTTAGCAACTCTTTGTAGGGTTCAAAATGAACTTTCCTGCAATCTGTGCTAGAATAAAAAATAGCCACGGATTTTTAAGATTAAAAAGGGTTTTCTTTTTCTTTTTAAACTAAAGCTATTTGTTATTATTTTTACTGCTCCACAACTTTTAGATTTGATCTTTTAACTAATAAAACTAAATCTTAAAAGTGATGCCAAATTAATTCAGTACTAAACGCTAAAATCGTGGATCAAGACATATTGTTGTGGAGGAACAAATATCTTGTAGTTCTGTAATTTCGAATCAAGTTAAAAAGTTGTGAAATAATTTTTAGAAATTTCTTTGTTAGAAGTAGCAGATCATATACTTTTTGGCCAGAGCTTTTTAAGTACCTAACTTTCTAACTTCTCGCTTTGACGATCTCGCAAAGACGCCAAGTCGCTAAGTTTTTTCCTGTTTTTAAGTTCCACCTTTCTGTTTCCTACTTTCTCGCTTTGGATTTCTACAAATAGTATAGAGTCTCAAAATTTTTTTCTGTTTTTTCATTAAAACTTTGCGATTTTGCGACTCTGCGAGATTTTTACTTCCCCACAACTTTAGGACTTGATCCAAAATCTTATGCTAACAAGCTTTTAGTACTGAATAAGATACTATTAGAAAAAACAAAAGACCAAATCCAAAAGTTGTTGGGAAGCAACTTTTAGACTTGATCTGTTTTTTCATTTACTATATCATCATATGTAAATGAAATTCAATGATTTTATATGTATAAAAAATAATACACTTACTCACTAAGATACAAATACCCTGATTTTGTATTTAATCTTTTATCAGCTCCGGTTCCGTATTCAATGGTATAGAAATAAGTGCCCGCCGGAAGCTTACCTGTTCCGACTTTTATTCCTTTACCAGCCATGAATCCATCGAAAACATTTCCTGTAGAATCATAATTGTTTGTTTTAAAAACTCTGGCTCCCCATCTATTATAAATCTCAACGGTATTATTAGGATAGTTTTCAATATTTTCAATTTTGAAATAATCATTTACTCCATCATTATTAGGTGAAACGGCATTATATGTCTTTAAATCTGATCCTGCCCCTGCCGTATCCTCCCTTTTTATCTTTGCCAAAGTAAAGATTCCTTTAGCATCGTTTTTAGTGACAGCTGTCACGACCTTACTCTGCAGATCGGAAACACTGTTAATGACTATCCATTTTTTGCTTTGCGGATTCCATTTTACAATTCCAATTTTTTTAGGATCTGAAATTATTTCGGACTGCGACATATCTTCAGACCAACTTAGTGAAATAAAAATATCAGCCTTATCGTTCTTATCTTTATCAATAACCCAATATTCATTATCAGCAATTAATTCTACCAAATCCTCTTTTGCGGAATGTGGGTACAATGCATCTGAATTCAAATTATAATATATTACATTTAAAATATTTACATCATCCAGACCTGATATAATATAACGCCTGTAACTTTTATTAGTTCCAATTGGAAATGTAAAATCCGATTTACCCATCTTATATACATCTCCATCAACAAAACTTAAATCTGAAGCCAAGCTATTTACTGCATCAAAACCAAAAGTTATAGCCCCTCCAAAATCTCTATTGTTCAAAATCCCTTTTTCAAACAGAGCCATTCCATCTATAGAAATATTACCACTTAGATTAAAACTGGCATTTGAACGATTAGTATTCAAAAATTGAACATTTTTAAATTGAGATTCCACAGTCCCTTCGATGTTTTGTATTTCTGAACCCGTAAATCTGGTGTAACCGTTTTGTTTGTCATTGAAAGACACTACGCCATTATTACGAAAATTTTGTTTAAAAGAAACATCGCCATCATTCTGAAAACGCCCATTTACAGAATTTATAAAATCTCCATATACAGAAACTATAGTATTCTCTTTTATTGAGACAATCCCATTATTTAAGACCTCATTATTTTGGCCAAAACAAATCACAACTTGTAAAAAGAAAGCGGTTAGATATAATTTCATATTATTACTAAATTTATTTATTTCAATTCCCCATAAATGGTCTTTTTGCAATCTTAAATCCTCTTTTTTCATATTAAATATCTAATTTCAAAACAAATAAACCACCAAACGGACAATCAAACAAAAGGGATTAATAATCAAAACGATTCGTTTTATAATCGTGAAAATTTTAAGTAAGCAGAATTAATTCGAATGAAAACAAAATTAGCTTTAAATCAAAAAACAAGATGGAACAAGTACTATTCATAAGACCCGCTACCTAGTTATTGGTCAGGAATCTGCCCGCAAATGACATCCCCAAACGTCATAAAACAGACAGATAACCTGAAACAATATTTAAAAGAATAAAAATTGAAATTCACCATCTTATTCTAATGAAACAAAAAACATCGTTTAATTACCTTAACAAGTTTAATCCATCCAAAACAGAAACTTTTCATCGGCTTCATTATGGCAATCCGGTCTAATTCCAGTATTCCATAAAAGATATTTATCTTACCTTTTAACGAAATCCGTGCAAACCTACAATAGCATAAACTAAAACCTTTTAATTAATCAACATCTGATCGATTACAATTTATATTTGAAACAAAACCTTTCTAAATACTACATTTTATTCGAGCAAAATTGCATACGACATACTACTATCTCTTTAAATTACAGAAACAATTTTTCAGAAAATTTTGCCTCTAAATTCGTTGGACATCCTTATTTTTTTTTGATTTTTGATCTTCAGTAAATACAATAAATCCCTTAATTAAGTGTTTATACAAATAGGTATTAAAGTGTTTCACTTTATGCTTATTATGTTTTATTTGTTAATATTTACAAGAGATGAAAAGTATATTGTTTTTAATTATATTGGTTGGTGTATCCTTACAGGGATATGCGCAGGATGAAATGAATAATAAATTCAAACCAATCCCTGCAAAAGAATCGGAAAAAAAAGAAGTTATTCCTCCGAAAGAAATTTCAACAAAGATTGCGCCGCCTGCTATTGTGGAAAAACCGGATCCATTGAAAATTGATCCTACAGAACTTTTTAAAGATCCCAATTTATACAAAAAAGAAGCTAATATTGAAGGGATTTTTTACAGAAGAAATCAATATTTAGGAGGTTTTAAGACCAAATCCTTTACTTCTACAATTCGTTACCGAGATGCTGCTTATGTGGATGGTGATAAGATAAAAATATATCTGAATGATAAGATCGTTGAACCGGAAGTTAGTCTTGATGGAACGTTTAAAGAATTTAAAATAAAACTCACAGCAGGCATTAATAAAATCGATTTTGAAGCTCTAAATGAGGGCTTTGCTTCTCCGAATACTGCTCAATTTGAGGTATATGATGACAAAGGTACCGTTATTAATGCAAGTGAATGGAATGTGGGTACGGGTTATAAAGCCACTATTATTTTATTTAAAGAGTAAAAGATTGTTACCGAAATAACCACCAGTAAAAAAGACACCAATGAACGAAACTGTCTGATTTTGATTATTTTATGACTTTGTATTTGGCAAATGCATAAAAACGGGTAGTTCTACGCTCTTGTAGGATTATACATTGCATTAAGTTTGTTACTTAATCCTAAATAACAATACCATGCAAGACAATCAAAATTCACCCATTCCAGCAGGATGGGTTGGCGGGTTCCCACCGGCAGGTTCACCAATGTTATATCCAACCCGAGATCTTTCCTCTTTACCTATGTTGGGTAATATGGACAATATTAACTTTCTTCAGCGTCAGCTTGGCGTAAGATGGCCCGAGTTTAGTTGGGAGACAGAGAAAGACAGTCCTATTAATACGAAACGATGCTATCAGCAATTTGCTCCCTATATCTCGAGAGCCGGTTATACCGATGAAGGAAGGGTATATTCCGTTATCTGTCCACAACAAGGAGTTTGGATCAAAGATGAGATTTGTATCAATGTCGAAGTTACTGTTACCGGACAAAGAGGCTGGGTTAATGAAGTAACAAAAGAGATCGCAATAGACATGACAGTGGAAGGCAAAATTTGGTTAACACGAGATAAAAAAAAGGGAGGCATATTTAATGACATTTGGGCCTTTATGGAATATGGTCCTTTTAAATTTCCGTTAGATAAAGAGCACGCGATCCGAGTTACAACTCACAAACAAAATGATCCCACTCAACCCATTTTTGAGGTGATACACGGATTAAATCCTGAATTTGAAAATCCACCGTTTGCACTACACGAAGCTGAGGCATTTGCAACGGCCTTTCTTGCAGTAGAAATTGGTGCTATCAAAGAGACAAAAAGCTCCCTTGTGGATGGCTTTAATCATTTAATAATGAATATTTTTAATCTGGGTTCAGGAAATATGCTTCAGCCCGGAAACACCTTATCATGGAATCTGTGGTTTACAGAACCTGCTCTGGTAAATAAGGAAGAGTGGAAAAATCATGCTAATTTCTGGAGAGATTCTATTGATATTCACCATCGTTCTCCTACCGGAAATGGCACTGATGCCCGGTATTTTGATGGCAGCACATTCAACCCTGAACAAAATGCGATAGATGAAATAGTTCAGGATATTATTGATTATGTTAAAAAACATATTTAGATACTTATTCTGATGGAAAGTTAAATTCCAATCTTTTAAATTCCAAATTCCAATTTTTGGAACTTGAAATTCCAGAGACAAAACGTACTTGATTTTAAATACGTACAAATATTAAACCCCAATGTACTAAATGTATATTGGGGTTTATTTATATTTGCGCTTCTGCTTTTAGAATCTGTTGTAGTGCTTATTTGGCTACTTTTTTAAATCGCATCATCGGGACATCACCTTCATTTAAATTTAATTTTCCCTCTTTATCAATCGTATAACTTGTGATTTTATTTATTTGTTGCAGGAACTGTTGCTCTCCTCCACCATCACAAAACATCATTGTTGTTGGTCCGGCCTCTCCAAAAGAAAGTTTTTTTCCGTCTAAAGTATAGGAAGCACTGTAGCCGTTACAACCATTATTTCCATACACTCTGGTTTCTTTCTGATCAAAAGTAAGTTGTGGTTTTTTGTTTGGAAATAATCCGTCAAAAGCGATTCTTGGACCTGAAATATACTCTAACTCCCAAGTTGTATCATAAATGTTGGCGGTGCTTTTTGTTTCTTTTGAGGCTTTGCAGGAACTAAAGAATACCGTTGAAATTGCAACGATCGCGATTACATAATTTTTCATAAATGTGATTGTTTTTTAATTAATGATTTTAATTTTTAATGATTGGAATTACTTTAGCAATATTCGTGCCTGATTGCGTTTACAAATGTTTTTTTGTTTCAGGTTTCAAGTTTCAGGTTTTACTTCAGCACGAATAGTGAAAACTGAGATTATTAAACCATATAAGTCATATGAGAAAATATAAGTTGGGCTTAAATGACTTACATCACTTATATGGTTTTTGTTTCAGGTTTCAGGTTAATGGTTACTGTTTTCAGGGTTATCACAATTCTGTTATTTCGGGCGAAGTCGAGAAATCACATAAAGTGTTAAGTTTCTATTTTTCATGATTTTGTCATACTGAGGAACGAAGTATCTTCGCAAGTAATTCCGTAAAGTGAAGTTCAACAGTATCGATTCAGCAAACGTAGATCCTTCGTTCCTGAGGATGACAAACTGTACGGAGTTTCTAGTGTGATTTCTCGACTTCGCTCGAAATGACAGACCACAACGCATAATTTACTGGTTTCAGGTTTCAAGTTTCAGGTTTTATTTCAACACGAATAGTGAAAACTGAGATTATTAAACCATATAAGTCATATGAGAAAATATAAGTTGGGCTTAAATGACTTACATCGCTTATATGGTTTTTGTTTCAGGGTTCAAGTTACTGGTTACTGGTTTCAGGGTTATCACAATTCTGTCATTTCGAGCGAAGTCGAGAAATCACACTAGGTGCTCCGTTTCTATTTTCCACAATTTTGTCATACTGAGGAACGAAGTATCTTCGCAAGTAATTCCGTAAAGTGAAGTTCAACAGTATCAATTCAGCAAACGTAGATCCTTCGTTCCTCAGGATGACAAACTGTACGGAGTTTCTATTTTCCATGATTTTGTCTTACTGAGGAACGAAGTATCTTCGCAAGTAATTCCGTAAAGTGAAGTTCAACAGTATCGATTCAGCAAACGTAGATCCTTCGTTCCTCAGGATGACAAACTGTACGGAGTTTCTTGTGTGATTTCTCGACTTCGCTCGAAATGACAAACTACAACGTATATTTTACTGGTTTCATGTTTCATGTTTCATGTTTCAAGTTTCAAGTTTCAAGTTCTGCATCAACAAGAATAGCGAAAACTGAGATTATTAAACCATATAAGTCATATGAGAAAATATAAGTTGGGCTTAAATGACTTACATTACTTATATGGTTTAAAAACTTTGCCCCTTTGTACCTGAGAACCTCTATACCTTACCTACTTTTTAAACTGCTGAATACCGGATTGCAACCATTCTTCATATTCAGTGACGTCTGGCATATATCCGACAGCTTTGTTCAAACTGTTCTCCTTCGTATCTAAAATAAGATAATACGGTTGTGCATTGGCTTTGTATCTTGTAATCTGGAAGTCACTCCATTTATTACCGATTGATTTTATCGTTTTTCCTGTTTCTTTGGAGACGTATTGCTCACTTTCGGGTAGTTCTCTTTTATCATCAACATAGAGTGATATTAATACAACTTCATTGTTTAAAATCGACAATATTTTGGGATCGGACCAAACGTAATCTTCCATTTTTCGGCAGTTTACACAAGCAAATCCTGTAAAGTCTAAAAGAATAGGTTTGTTAACCGATTTCGCATAGGCTAATCCTTTTTCATAATCTGTAAAAGCCATAATATCATGCGGGCCTTTGTGTGCGCCATCGGGCAATACTGTCGTAGAAATAGTGTTTCCCCCTTTGGCACCTCCCACTCCATATGGGGATTCACTGTAAGTCATTGGTGGCGGGAAACCGCTGATTAATTTTAATGGTGCTCCCCATAAACCCGGAATCAGATAAATCGTAAAACTCAGTACAATTAACCCTACAGACAAACGTCCTACAGAAATAGAAGAAGTCGGTGAATCGTGAGGCAGTGTAATTTTCCCGAACAGATACAAGGCCAATGTACCAAATATGGCAATCCAGACTGCTAAGAATATTTCACGCTCAAACCAATGCAATTGCAAAACCAAATCGGCATTGGATAAAAATTTAAATGCCAGCGCCAATTCTAAAAAGCCTAAAAATACTTTCACGGTGTTCAACCAGCCTCCCGATTTGGGTAATGTGTTTAACCAGCCCGGAAATAAAGCAAATAGCATAAAAGGCAATGCCAATGCGGAAGAAAAACCCAACATTCCAACAATTGGAGCAATACCGCCTTTAGATGCTGCTTCTACCAACAAAGTTCCGATAATGGGGCCTGTACAGGAAAACGACACTATAGCCAAAGCGAGTGCCATAAAAAGTATGCCTATAATACCGCCTCTGTCTGCCTGCTGATCGACTTTATTGGCCCAGGAATTGGGCAACATTATTTCGAAAGCACCTAGAAAAGAACTGGCAAACACCACTAACAGTACAAAGAAAACAACATTAAACCATACGTTGGTAGACAAAGCATTTAAAGCATCAGCACCGAAAATAAGTGTAATCACTGAGCCTAAGAAAACATAAATCAGGATAATGGACAATCCATATATAACGGCATTTTTAATCCCTTTGGCTCTGTTTTTACTTTGTTTGGTAAAGAAACTCACCGTCATTGGAATCATAGGAAATACGCAGGGTGTCAACAGTGCCGCGAATCCGGATAAAAAGGCAATAAAGAAAATAGTCCCTAAACCTGTTTCTGAATCTGAATTGTCCTTTTCTGTTACAAGAGGAACTTTCGAATCTGTTTTTATCGTTTTTTGAGTGTTAATTGCCGAGGCTTCGATTTCTTTCGCTTCTAATGTTTTTAAGTTAAACTCAAAGTATTTGGTCTCGCTTATGCAGTTTTCCTTACACACCTGATGGGCTAACTCGAGCTGAATAATTTCATTCTCTGGATTCGTATTTTTAATCAATTGTGTGAAAGCAACTTTGTTTGAAAAGAAAATTTCATCAACTCCAAAAATGTCGTTAAATTTTCTTTCTGTTTCACTTTCGGTCGCTTTTCCAATTACCTCATAGTTTCCATCTTTTTTATGAAAGATCAGTTCTGCCGGCAGAGGTCCACCATCTGGGGTAAACTGTGAATAAACATGCCAACCGGTTTCAATGGTTCCGTTGACGGTAATCAAAAAATCAGCATCGGATTTCTTTTCTATTTTTGGCGTCCATTTTACGGGATTTAAAATTTGCGCCTGCCCATTTACAAAAGCAAACAGCAGGAGCACTACATATAGTATTTTTTTCATGGTTTCAATTTAAGCAGAACGAGTTGTTCCGGTTATCGTTTTGTTTTCGATCCTTTCTTTAATCTGCATAACAACTCTTTCGATGGCAACGGTGCTGCCATCGAAAAATAGTTGTCTGCTCCTTTTTATTGGTTTAAAAAAAACTTTTAAGGATTACATTTTATAAAGAAATTGTTTACTTGGTAACATTAAAAAAGGTGTACTCTAATTTCAAAAAGAAACCATCGGATGTGATACGGTTCATCGAGCTGTACAGTTCTTTCCTGTAAGCCAAATCAATTCTCGCCTGACTATTGATGATAAACTGAATTGAAGGCACTACATCCATAAACGACTTACCATCGGCAGTGATCGTCTGGCCAACAAACTCTAACATCGTGTTAATGTTCGTTTGTTTATAGCTGGTGTATTTTTTGGGATGCATTAATCGTCCAACTGAAAAAGTGTAATTTATAGCACTCTTGCCTTGACTGTCCGGAAAGTTGTAGTTATTGTTATCAAAAGCCTGTCCGTAACTTACTGTTGAACTTAGCGCTACTTTTTTAATTAATTGAGTGGCAACCAAACCGGCTTCATAACCCGTATTCATCCCCATCAAATCAATAGCTTCACTGCTAACTGGAGCATTGTTCCAGCTGTATCGTCCAAAAGCAGCCATTCTAAAATGACTTTGAAGATCATCTACAGAGAAAAAACGGTATTTGGCATAAACCCCTCCCCCTTTGTACTCCAATCCACTGTTCATATTATTTAAATAAGCAGAGGCTCGTACCATTAAATTTTTGTTAACTCCCCAGGTAACTTCAGGCGATAAAGCATAAATGTTACCGCCGTCGAATTGGTTCTTCATCAAGGACTGTCCTACGCGGGCTGAAATAGAACCCGCCGGAGCATTACTCGCGGGTTCAGTTACAACAAATAATTCCTGTGCCTTACTATTAAATGAAACAAGCAACAAAAATAGGATTGATAATTGTCTCATTATTATATGGTTTTTAAATGATAATCGTTTTCATTTTCAACAGCATAACTTGGTTGATTTGAATACGTTTTACTTAATTTTTTGTATGCTTTCTGTGTTACAAAACCTTTGTCAATGACCTGATAGGCAGTTTCATTACCTGAAACCGGGTTTTTAGAATCAATAAACACAAAAGTGCCATCGGCTATTTTAAGCGTATTGTTTTCCAGTTTTTGCGGATCCACTTTCATCGTCAACACCATAGAGCCAACAAAAAAGCCTGCTTTCTCGACTGCATTTTTAAGTACTTTAGGTTGTAATGCTACGTCTTTTTTAAAATAGACCGTAAACGTATTGGTGTTTAAATCGGTGCTGATACTGTCTACTTCCGTCATTGCTTTTAATTGCTTATTTATGGCGTTAGAACACATTGAACAAGTTAATCCTGTTGCAATTATTTCAGCTTTAGAAATTTGAGCGTATGATTGTATGCTGCCAAGCATTACTAAAAGTGCAATGGCAAGAGATTTTATAGATAAGGTTTTCATATTATTTGTTTTTTTTGATTTGTGCAATAATCTGAGCTTCTGTAGGATCGATCGCGATCAATTTTCCGGATGCATCAAAAAGATAAGTCGATGGTAGCGCCTCTACTCCAAAAAGTACTGCGGTTTTCGCATCAAAACCTTTTGGGTCAATTAACTGCTGATGTTTCATTTTGTCTTTTGCTATGGCTTTCAACCATTTGTCTTTATCAGTATCAATTGAGATTCCAACGATTTCAAAATTTTGACCTTTATACTTATCGTACATTTTGACCAAATTTTTATTCGCTAATCGACAAGGTGCACACCAGGAGGCCCAGAAGTCAACCAAAACTGTTTTTCCTTTAAAAGAATTTAGTTTTACAGCTGTATTTTTATCATTTTGAAGTTGAATATTAGGAAGGTTATCCCCAACTTTTATCTGTGCATTTGCTAATGAAAAACTTAAAATCATTAGGAACGCTATGGTTATATTTTTTATTTTAAACATAAAAATTTAATTTAGAGTGAATGGTATTACTACTGTTTATGACATTGAGCTTTCTTCGGAGTTTCTCTGTCGTATTGGCAACATCCGTGAAGGTTGTCATAAGCGGTAGTTGTAGCCGTGAATTTTTCGTTATCATATCCTGCATCGGCTACGCGTTTTAGGATCTCCTCTAAATTGGTTTTCTTAGGGTCGTAAGTAACTACAGCAGTCTTTGTGTCTTTATTCCAGTTTAATACTGCTGATTTGGTATTTGCTGCGTTTTCGATGGTCTTTTTGCACATGGCACAGTTTCCATTAATTTTTACAGTTTCAGTTACTTTATTTTTACTTTGTGCGTTGACAGTTGCCACTGATAACAATAGTATTATTGCTACCAATACTTTATATATTGATTTCATGTTTTTTTAATTTTTGAATGAATTTATCCGACGGGTACAACAGAAACTATAGCAGATACAGCTATGTTCTGAAACTAATACGGATTTAATAAATGATTTTGTTGCCTGAACAGGCTTAAATTTGACGCACTTACGGCTGTCAAAGAAGAAAATCTAGCTTATTTTAGGAGGAAGCCAGATAGAACGGAAATCAGAAGAAATAAACACTTCTGAATAAAAATAAGTTTGTCTGCGATCTGAAAAATCAAAAAGAGCGTCGTTCGCTTCCTGAAAAACAACCATTGGGCTAAAACCACAATACATTACAGGACAACCACAAGAAACTCCAGAACAACTGCTATCACAATCGTGTTTGGTTTCTTTAGACTTCTTTTCTTTACAACAAGATTTTTCTGAAGATTCTTTTTTACAGCATGACATTTCTTTCTTACTACTATTATGTGCAAAAGATTGCATTGGACCTAAAAAGAGTCCAAGAATAAGTAGAAGTAATATGTAGCTGTTTTTCGGCATTTCGGATACAAACATACAATTATATTGAGTATCGAGTTGTTAAGTTTTTTGTAAAAAAAATCAAGAAGACTATAGTTAGCCTCAGAAAAACAGCAGCCTTTTTCCTAAACAACTGAATGTTAAGACCACATGAAGAAATTGCCTTTTCATAAAAGAGTATTTTTTTCGCAGTTTAACACTTTGTACAGCTAAAGAATAAGTTTACAGCTATGAATTTGAAATCAAAACTAAACAATTAAATATCAATGAGTTAAAAATCATTGCCAATACCTTCAAATTTAGCACTGTATTCACTCCTATTTTCATTCAAAAAAAGCTAATAAATTTTACTTAATGGGCTCCCGAAAGCCATTCAAAAGCGTTAACAAAAAAATAACAAAGTCAGATTAAACTCATTATTAAGCGATTAACTTCAACACAAAGCTATTTAAGGGCAAAATCTACTACAAAAACAGGTATTTCTACCTGCCCTTGTGAGTAGGCAATAAAGTAGCTTTGTTGTATCAAAACTATTATAAATTAACTTAATCTATTTTATTATGGAAGAATACATTGGAATTGTAAAGCTTTTTGCGGGAAATTTTGCGCCAAGAGGATGGGCCTTATGTAATGGACAAATAATGTCAATTGCTCAGAATTCGGCATTATTTTCAATTTTAGGTACTACTTACGGAGGTAATGGTCAAACTACATTCGCCTTGCCTAACCTGCAAGGTAACGTAGCTATTGGTGCTGGAAACAGCCCGAGCGGAAGTTATGTTCAAGGACAAACAGCAGGTACTACAACAACGAGCATTCTAACAAGTAACCTTCCAACACACGTTCACTCAGGTGTAGGAACTATTTCTGTAAGTAGTGCTAACGCTACCGATTCTACACCGGTAGCCGGTGCTTCTATTGCTGTACCGGGATCGATTCTATCACGCGTATTTACACCAACGTTAGGATTTGCAACATCAACACCAACTGTTAATTTGGCAAGTTCTATCACTACCGGTGCAACTGGAAGTAACATTCCAATCTCAATAATGCAGCCTTATTTGGCATTGACGTACATCATTTGTCTTGAAGGTATTTTCCCTTCCAGAAATTAAAAGATAAGATTATTTTTTTAAGCTATATGACCATTGTGGTATTTCACTAAAATCATATACCAATTGAATTTTTGAATAATCTCTGAGATTATACATCGATACTAAACAATAAGGATTTGTAATAAAAGACTCTGCCGTTCTTAACGTAATGTCTTCAAATATCTTTAATTCAGTAAAAATGGCAATATCAGGATGATTACTAAAATTTTCAGGCAGATCATAAAAAGAACTTTCCAATTTTGAATTGTGATTTTCTCTGCCGCAATGTTCTTTGTTTATTGTAAATAATCTATCAACAAATACATTATCAGGATAGGGCTGCATTTCTTTGTAGCCCTTTATTCCATCTATAGTGTATTTAAGGTAAGGCTCATAATCAAAAAAGGTATAGGCCAGATCAATACTTATTTCTTCGGGAATTAATATAGCATCAGAAGCTAATTGTCTGGTAATATTTCTCATGATCGCGACCTGCGGTTCACGCGTAAGCGCATAATGCATGGTTTCGGATATGGCAAGATCTATAGTAAAATCAACTGGTTTTGTATACGTAATAGCATTAGTTTCAACTAAATGAATATTATACTCTTCAAGACCAATGAAAGAAACAAGTTGCTGTACAGACGCTATTGACTCTATATTAATATCGAGTAAAAGAGCATTAATTTTCTCTTTATTGAATAACGGAAGTAACGGTAAAATTAGTGTCGCATACGGACCACATCCGGCATATAGTACATTAATACTTCTTTCGGGAAAATCTATACTTAATTTAGTTAAAGCCTTATAAATACCTTTTATAAAAAAAACTGTACGCAAACTGTCATCAACGCAATCTGCAGCTTCAGAACTAGATAAAGCAATACCGCCTTTTACGAAGGTCTCATTGCTCTCAGAAATAGAAAGCAGGGTCACTTTTTTATAAAAACCTGAAAGCTCTCCGGCACATCGTATATGCTCATCAATAGTATTTGATGCAATGATAGATTCCGCAATAAATGTAAGTTCCTGTTTGTACATATTTTACAACCTTAATATATTATTCTGATTCAAATTAGAAATATAAGTTAAAATATCATACAGTAATGCTAACAGATCAATTTAATATTAATAAATTATGAAAAAACTCTACTTATTATTAATCCTTCTCTTTTTTGCGGTGCATCATATTGCCGCGCAAACTACAGAAACGTTTGAAACTGCCACTGTAGGTGCTTCCAGTTTTACAAACGGAGCGAAAACGTTCAACCTAAGCAGTAACTACCTTAGCTTCACTGCTGCATCCTTTGCGGGTACTGGTTATAACGGCTCGAACCAATACATTCAGGTTCAAAATGCAGCTGCAGGAGGTGGTCTCGGACAAACCGGTACGATCTCTGATGGTACAGGCAGTTTTAAACTAAGTAATTTATGGATTTTCCTGACCGGTAACGCTGGCTTCACTGCAGGTGTTACAAGTGATGGAGCGGCCGGCTCAGTCACTTTCAGAGGTAAACTTGCCGGTGTTACCCAATTTACAGTAGTAAAAAATACGACCGGCGCTAGTTTAGGCATGGCGCTACCAGGTAATGGTTTCTTATTTCTCAACTTTGCTACCGAAGGAGGTACAGATAATACAGCTGTCGTTATCGATCAGCTTGAAATTCAATTAAGCAGCAACTATAGTTATTTTGCTGTGGATAATTTTACATTTTCAAATGGTGCAGTAGCACCAACAGTAAGTACTACAACAGCAACAGGTACCGGATCTGTAAAAGCCACCATGGGTGGTAATGTAACAGCCGATGGTGGTGATGCTACTATAGAAAGAGGAATCGTTTGGGGCACAGCAGTCAACCCGACTACTGCCAACAATAAATTCCAAATCGGAACAGGAACGGGAATCTACTCAGGTATCGTTTCTTCCTTTCCCCCATCAACCCTTATTCATTATAGAGCTTATGCTAAGAATAGCGGAGGTACCGCTTATGGGAATGATTTAACATTTACAACAACAGCAGCTTTAAACACTTCTTCAACACCATCTAGTAATGTTTCCTGTAATGGAGGTAATAATGGTGTAGGAGCAGCAACTGTAACGGGAGGCTCCGGAGGTTATACCTATTCTTGGGCACCTTCAGGAGGTAACGGATCAATAGCTACCGGTTTAGCTGCGAATACTTATACCCTTACTATTACTGATAGTGAAGGCACAATCATAACACGAACATATAATATTACACAACCCACAGCTATTAGTTTAGTTACCGGATCAAGTAGTAACGTATCCTGTAATGGCGGTAATAATGGTGTAGCCAGTGTGACACCTACCGGTGGAACACCCGGATATTCCTATTCATGGGCACCATCTGGAGGAACAGGTTCTACTGCTTCCGGTTTAGCAGCAGGTACCTATACGGTAACAGTTACAGATGCCAATACTTGTCAGGCAACCAGAACATTTAATATTGGACAACCGGCTGCAGCACTTAGTCTCGCAACAGGCTCCAGCAGCGATGTGTCTTGTAACGGAGGTTCAAATGGTGTAGCAAGTGTAACGCCTACCGGTGGAACACCCGGATATACCTATTCATGGGCACCATCAGGAGGAACGGGTTCAACTGCTGCAGGTTTAGCAGCAGGGACTTATACGGTAACAGTTACTGATAATAATACCTGTCAGGCAACCAGAACATTTATAATAGGTCAACCAGTTGCACCTCTTAGTCTGGCAGCAGGATCTAGCAGCGATATATCTTGTAACGGAGGTGCCAACGGTGTGGCTAGCGTTAGCCCTACCGGAGGAACATTTCCTTACACTTACTCCTGGGCACCCTCAGGTGGAACCGGATCAACGGCCGCAGGTTTAACAGCAGGAACTTATACGGTAACAGTTACCGATAATAATACCTGTCAGTCAACCAGAACATATGTTATAAATGAACCAGCAGCACCAATTAGTCTGGCAACAGGATCTAGTAGTGATGTATCCTGTAACGGAGGTGCTAACGGTGTAGCGAGTGTTTCTCCTACTGGTGGAACATTTCCTTATACCTATTCATGGGCACCGTCCGGCGGAACCGGATCAACGGCTGCAGGTTTAACAGCAGGAACGTATACGGTAACAGTTACCGATAATAATACCTGTCAGTCAACCAGAACGTTTGTCATAGGTGAACCAGCAGCGCCACTTAGTCTGGCTACAGGATCCAGCAGTGATGTATCTTGTAACGGAGGTGCTAATGGTATAGCAAGTGTTACTCCAACCGGTGGAACATTTCCTTATGCTTTCTCTTGGGCACCATCCGGTGGAACCGGTTCAACGGCTACTGGTTTAGCAGCAGGTACTTATACCGTAACTGTTACGGATAATAATACGTGTCAGACAACCAGAACATTTGTTATAGGAGAACCAGCAACTGCACTTGTAGCTTCAGATGGAGGGCAAACCAATGTTTCCTGTAATTTGGGAGCTAACGGATCTGCTACTGTTAATGCAACAGGAGGAACTCCAACTTATACCTATTCTTGGGCACCCGCAGGCGGAACTGCTGCAACAGCAACAGGATTGACTGCAGGAACATACACTGCGACTGTTACAGACGCCAACGGATGTACAGCAACACAAAGTTTTACTATTACAGAGCCAACGGCTATTATTGCAAGTGCAGCAGCACAAACTAATGTAAATTGTAATGGAGGCTCCAACGGATCTGCCGCTGTAACTGCAACCGGAGGAACTGGAACTTATACTTACTCTTGGGCACCAGCTGGTGGAACTGCAGCAACAGCAGCAGGACTTACAGCCGGAACATACACTGCAACTGTTACAGATGCTAACGGATGTACTGGAACGCAAAGTTTTACTATTACCGAGCCAACTGCTATTATTGCAAGCGCAGCAGCTCAAAATAATGTGAGTTGTAATGGAGGTGCCAACGGTACAGCTACTGTAAGTGCAACCGGAGGAACTGGAGCATATACGTATTCATGGGCACCAACTGGTGGAACAGCCGATACAGCAGCAGGATTAACTGCAGGTACTTATACTGCAACTGTTACAGATGCTAACGGATGTACTGGAACGCAAAGTTTTACTATTACTGAACCTGCAGCACTTGTAGCTTCAGATGGAGGACAAACAAATGTATCTTGTAATTCAGGAGCTAATGGAACGGCTACTGTTAGTGTAACAGGAGGAACAGGTTCTTATACTTATTCATGGGCACCAGCTGGCGGAACTGCTGCTACGGCTTCAGGATTAACTGCCGGTAGCTACACTGTAACGGTGACAGATGCCAATACTTGTTCTACTACGCAAAGTTTTACGATCACAGAACCAGCTTCACTTGTAGCTTCAGATGGAGGTCAAACGAATGTTTCCTGTAATTCAGGAGCTAACGGATCTGCTACTGTAAGTGCAACCGGAGGAACTGGAACCTATACCTATTCATGGGCACCAACTGGAGGAACTGCTGCTACGGCTACAGGACTTACAGCAGGTACCTACACTGTAACGGTAACAGATGCCAATACTTGTTCTACTACGCAAAGTTTTACCATTACTGAACCAACTGTTATTGTTGCGGCTCCTGTCGCACAAACCAACATCGCTTGTAATGGAGGTGCTACCGGATCTGCTACCGTAACTGCAACCGGAGGAACTGGAACTTATACCTATTCATGGACACCTTCTGGCGGAACTGCTGCAACAGCATCAGGATTGACAGCCGGAACATATACAGCAACTGTTACAGATGCAAACGGATGTTCAGCAACTCAGAGTTTTACTCTTACAGAGCCAACTGCTATTGTTGCAACTTTAGCAGCGCAAACCAATGTATCTTGTAACGGAGGTGCTAACGGTTCAGCTACTGTAAGTGCTACTGGAGGAACAGGTAGCTATACCTATTCCTGGTCGCCATCTGGAGGAACTGCTGCAACAGCAGCAGGATTAACTGCAGGTACTTATACCGCAACTGTTACAGATGCAAACGGTTGTACCGCAACTCAAAGTTTTACTCTTACTCAACCTGCTCCACTTGTTGCTTCAGATGGAGGACAAACCAATGTTTCCTGTAATTCAGGATCTAATGGATCAGCAACAGTTAGTGTAACTGGAGGAACGGGTTCTTATACGTACACATGGGCACCAACTGGCGGAACTGCTGCAACAGCGACAGGATTGACAGCTGGAACTTATACAGTAACCGTAGAAGATGGTAATGGATGTACTACAACACAAAGTTTTACTATTACTGAACCAACTTTACTAGTAGCTTCAGATGGAGGACAAACCAATGTATCTTGTAATTCAGGAGCTAACGGATCTGCTACTGTAAGTGCAACCGGAGGAACTGGAACTTATACCTATTCATGGACACCAACTGGCGGAACTGCTGCAACAGCAACAGGATTGACAGCTGGAACATATACAGCAATTGTTACAGATGCTAACGGATGTACGGCTACTCAAAGTTTTACGATCACAGAACCAACTGCTATTGTTGCGGCTCCTGTCGCGCAAACCAACATCGCTTGTAATGGGGGTGCTACTGGATCTGCTACTGTAACTGCAACCGGAGGAACTGGAACTTATACTTACTCTTGGGCACCAGCTGGCGGAACTGCTGCTACAGCAACAGGGCTTACAGCCGGAACCTATACTGCAACTGTTACAGATGCTAACGGATGTTCAGCAACTCAAAGTTTTACTCTTACAGAGCCAACTGCTATTATTGCAAGTGCAGCAGCGCAAAACAATGTGAGTTGTAATGGAGGAGCCAACGGTACAGCTACTGTAAGTGCAACCGGAGGAACTGGAGCATATACCTATTCATGGGCACCAACTGGTGGAACAGCCGATACAGCAGCAGGATTAACTGCAGGTACTTATACTGCAACTGTTACAGATGCTAACGGATGTACTGGAACGCAAAGTTTTACTATTACTGAACCTGCAGCACTTGTAGCTTCACAGGGAGGACAAACCAATGTATCTTGTAATTCAGGATCTAATGGATCAGCTACTGTTAGTGTAACTGGTGGAACAGGTAGTTATACCTACACATGGGCACCAACTGGTGGAACTGCCGATACTGCTTCGGGATTAACTGCAGGAACTTATACAGTAACTGTAACGGACGCTAATGGTTGTACTACAACACAAAGTTTTACTATTACTGAACCGGCAATTCTTGTTGCTTCAGATGGAGGACAAACCAATGTATCTTGTAATTCAGGAACTGACGGATCTGCTACAGTTAATGTAACCGGAGGAACTACAACCTATACCTATTCATGGGCACCTTCTGGTGGAACTGCTGCAACAGCAACAGGATTGACAGTAGGAACTTATACAGTAACTGTTACAGACGCCAACGGATGTGCAGCAACTCAAAGTTTTACGATTACAGAACCATCCGCTCTTGTAGCTTCAGATGGCGGACAAACCAATATAACCTGTAATTCAGGATCAAATGGATCTGCTACTGTAACTGCAACCGGAGGAACTGGAACTTATACTTATTCATGGGCACCAGCTGGTGGAACTGCTGCAACAGCATCAGGTCTTACAGCCGGAACATACACGGCAACTGTTACAGATGCTAACGGATGTTCAGCAACTCAAAGTTTTACGATTACTGAGCCAGCAGCTCTTGTAGCTTCAGATGGAGGGCAAACCAATGTTTCCTGTAATTCAGGATCTAATGGATCTGCTACTGTAAATGTAGTTGGAGGAACTGGTACTTATACGTACTCATGGGCGCCTTCTGGTGGAACTGCAGCTACGGCTTCAGGATTAGCAGCAGGAACTTATACTGTGACTGTTACAGATGCTAATGCATGTACTGCTACTCAAAGTTTTACTATTACTGAACCGGCAGCCCTTGTGGCTTCGGCAGGAGCTCAGGACAATGTATCTTGCAATTCAGGATCTAATGGATCGGCTACAGTTAGTGTAACCGGAGGAACTGGAACTTATACGTACTCATGGGCACCTTCAGGAGGAACTGCTGCAACCGCTTCAGGATTGACTGCAGGAACTTATACAGTGACTGTAGAGGATGCTAATGGATGTACGACCACACAAAGTTTTACTATTACTGAACCGACAGTACTTGTTGCTTCAGATGGAGGACAAACCAATGTATCTTGTAATTCAGGAGCTGACGGATCTGCTACTGTTAATGTAACCGGAGGAACTACAACCTATACCTATTCATGGGCACCTTCTGGTGGAACTGCTGCAACAGCAACAGGATTAACAGCAGGAACTTATACAGTAACTGTTACAGATGCAAACGGATGTTCAGCAACACAAAGTTTTACTATTACTGAACCAACTGCTCTTGTAGCTTCAGATGGCGGACAGGCCAATGTAACCTGTAATTCAGGATCTAATGGATCTGCTACTGTAACTGCAACCGGAGGAACTGGAACATATACCTATTCATGGGCGCCAGCTGGTGGAACTGCTGCAACAGCATCAGGTCTTACAGCCGGAACATACACAGCAACTGTTACAGATGCTAACGGATGTTCAGCTACTCAAAGTTTTACGATTACTGAACCAGCCGCTCTTGTAGCTTCAGATGGAGGCCAAACCAATGTATCTTGTAATTCAGGATCTAATGGATCTGCTACTGTGAATGTAGTTGGAGGAACTGGTACTTATACGTACTCATGGGCACCAACTGGTGGAACTGCTGCAACAGCATCAGGTCTTACAGCCGGAACATACACAGCAACTGTTACAGATGCTAACGGATGTGCTACAACTCAAAGTTTTACGATCACAGAACCGGCAGTCCTTGTGGCTTCGGCAGCAGCTCAAGACAATGTCTCTTGTAATTCAGGTTCTAATGGATCTGCTACTGTTAGTGTAACCGGAGGAACTGGAACTTATACGTACTCATGGGCACCTTCAGGAGGAACTGCTGCAACCGCTTCAGGATTGACTGCAGGAACTTATACAGTAACTGTAGAGGATGCTAATGGATGTACGACAACACAAAGTTTTACTATTACTGAACCGACTGTACTTGTTGCTTCAGATGGAGGACAAACAAATGTGGCCTGTAACTCAGGAACTGACGGATCTGCTACTGTAACTGCAACCGGAGGAACTGGAGCTTATACATATTCATGGTCACCAGCTGGTGGAACTGCTGCTACAGCTTCAGGATTAACAGCAGGAACTTATACAGCAACGGTTACAGATGCTAACGGATGTTCAGCAACACAAAGTTTTACTATTACTGAACCGACAGCACTTGTGGCTTCAATTGGTTCTCAAACAAATGTTGCTTGTAACTCAGGATCTGACGGATCTGCTACTGTAACTGCAACTGGAGGAACTGGAACTTATACCTATTCATGGTCACCATCCGGTGGAACTGCGGCTACGGCTTCAGGTTTAATTGCAGGAATCTATACAGCAACTGTAACAGATGCTAACGGATGTACCGCAACACAAAGCTTTACTATTACACAACCAACCGCTATTGTTGCGACTGCAGCTGGACAAACAGATGTTACTTGTAACGGAGCTGCTACAGGTTCAGCAACAGTAAGTGCAACCGGAGGAACTGGAGCTTATACGTATTCTTGGGCACCAACCGGCGGAACTGCCGACACTGCTTCTGGATTAACTGCAGGAACTTATACAGTAACTGTAACGGACGCTAATGGTTGTACAGGTACACAAAGCTTTACGATCACTCAACCAGTAGCTTTAGATGCTACAGTTGCACAAACAAATGTAACTTGTATTGGAGGTGCTGATGGATCAGCAACAGTTAGCGCAGCTGGTGGTACATCTCCATACACTTATATCTGGTCACCAACTGGAGGAACAGCTGATACAGCAACGGGATTAACTGCCGGAACCTATACAGTAGTAATTACAGATGCAAATGGATGTACTTTAACAAAAACAGCTGTTATATCAACTAACCCTGATACTACAGCTCCGGTACCGAATGTAACAAACTTACCGGATATCACTAACTATTGTGCTATTACATCGTCTGAAATTGCAATTCCAACAGCAACTGATACTTGTGCAGGAACAATAAATGCCACAACAACAGACCCATTAAATTATACCGCAGTAGGAACTTATGTAATTACTTGGACTTATGATGATGGTCATGGCAATAGTTCAACACAAAATCAAACACTAAATGTCCTTGCTTCACCTATTGAAGGTGTAACTTTAAGTGATGTTACTGCTACTTTTGACGGAAGTTTACATACTATTGAGGTTGCAGGACTTCCAGCTGGAGCTAGTGTCCTATACACTATATCGCCGATAACAGGAAGTGCAAATGGTGCTATTGACGCAGGAACTTATTTGGTTACTGCATTTGTATCACCAGCACCAGGAACTAATTGCTCGCTAATTACGCTAAACGCAAATCTTACCATTAATAAAGCTCCACAACAAATTACTTTTGGTGCTTTACCGGTTAAAACTCTTGGAGCAATCAACGATTTTACTTTAGGAGCTTTCTCTGACTCAGGTTTGCCAATACGTTATTCTGCAACATTTACTTCTCCTCTACCACCGGCTACTGTTACTGCCGCAGGTTTAGTAAGCATGATTAGATCAGGTCAGATACTTATTACAGCTCATCAGGATGGTGACAGTAATTATTTACCGGCAACATCTATTTCACAGAATTTAGTAATAATGAACAACAATGCCGATCTTACAAAACTGACAATTGGTACTACTGTTTATGATAATCCGGCACAACAGATTAATTATTTGATGACGTGCGACGAAGGAAACAGTCTTACTATTTCAGCTTTAAACGGATCAAATGCAACTATCAGTCCGGCTGCTACTTTTACTATTCCGTTACCTAAACCGGGAATTTACAATCAAGTTCTTACGGTAACTTCAGAAGATGCAAGCGTTGTTAAAAATTACACTATTACAGTATCAAAACCTTTTAATTTCTTTGATATTGCTCGTCAGAAATTTAATAACGTGCTTCTTGTAAACAACAATCCACAAACAAATGGTGGTTACGAATTTGTTGCTTACCAATGGTTTAAAAACGGTCAATTAGTTGGAACAGGTCAATACTATTCAGCTGGAGATAACATCAACAACACGTTAGATCCTACTGCTGATTATATGGTAAAAATGACAACTAAAGATGGAAAAGTACTGCAAACATGTCCTACTAAGATTCCAGTAGTGAACTCGCTAACAGCTAAAGTTTATCCAAACCCAATTCAAGTAGGGAAAGTGGTAACTGTTGAAGCTGACTATCCTGAGGAGGAATTGCAGAACATGCAGATAAGCTTATATACTGTTACTGGTCAACTGGTAAAAACAATGAAATCATCGACAGTAAAAACAGAAATACAATTACCTCTGGCAACAGAGAGCAATATGTATATTGTAGTTATTGAAACTGCAAATGTTAGAAAAACACTGAAAGTAATTGTAAATAAATAAAATCTGCCGGTGCCGCTTCAACAACGGCACCGGCATAAAATAACTTTAAGATGAAAAAATATATAATAAACTATATAACATCGTTATCGATGATTACAGCACTTTTAGGCTCCGTCTTAAATAGTTTTGGTCAGGATAAAAAACATGAGTTTTCAATTGCAGTCGGTGGTCCCTCCTCTTTTTTAGATTATAAGACTTCCGGTCAATTGGTAGAAGGAAACGGATTTAGTGCCGGTTTACGTTATGCCTATTATTTAAGTGAAAATTTAAGTATCGGAATTGGTGCTGAATACCAGTCCTATAATACCGATGCTAAATTTCAAACGATCTCCGGGCGCTATGCGGCTACTGACTCTGAAAAGGAATCATTCCAATTTAGATTCAGAGCAACCAATTTAAGAGAAGAGCAAAAGCTAGGCTATATCAATGTTCCGCTTCATATTCAATTTGAAACTCCCGGAACAACTAAATTGTATGTTGCAGCCGGAGCCAAAATAGGTTTTGCCATAAACGGAAGCTATGAATCCACAATACAAAATCTAACGACAAGTGGTTATTATCCACAATATAATGTCGAATTATTTGGTCCAGCCTTCGCAGGATTCGGAAGTACAAATAATGTAAAAGTAGGTAAACAGGATCTTAATGCCGAAGTGTCTTACTCTGTCACTTTTGAAACCGGAGTAAAACAAATAATTGGAGACAAAAGTTCGATCTATCTGGGCGCATATCTAGACTATGGATTGAATAATGTATATGACAGAAATACCAGTAAACATCTGGTTCAATACAATCCCGGGACAACTGCTCAATTAGAGCACAATACGGTATTGGATTCACCATTTACAAATGATGTGAGATTGGTTTCTTTGGGATTAAAACTAAGATTTGCAATTCGATAAACCCTTACAATTTAGATAATTTCCCTTGAATTCATTAAGACCAGTAAAGTTAGCTTTACTGGTTTTTTTTATGGAACAAATCAAAAAATTGCCAAATACTAAAAATTGAGTGCAAATAGTAATCTTTCTACTGTGAAAAAAAGTCCTTTTAATTCGTTTGATTCTATCCAACTCTTTTTATGATACTGGTAATGAGGTTATTTCAATTTGTGTGCTTCGATCTTTCTTTTATTCTTTTTTTACGCAGATTTAGCAGATTTGGCAGATTTATTTTATTTTTTTTTGCTTCTTGCAAAAATCCGCCAAATCTGCTAAATCTGCGTGCTATTTAATTCTGAAATTATCTGTTTTAATACTATTCTGCAAAAGTCAACAATTCCTATTCGAAGTTCTAAACGTGCTTTCTTAAAATTCTATCTAACTCTTTTTTAAGTTACTGATAAGCACGTTGTTTGTATTTCTTGTTTTAGAGTATTTTGCCATGAATTTCACCAATTACCACATTTTTTTTTGCCCCTAATTAAAAGGATTTAGACAGATTATCTAATTATTTTAATCCTTTTGTTTTTTACGCAGATTTGCTTAGCCTGTTTGCTATACCCAGGCTGCTTTTTTTTATTGTCTTCCGCGAAAATCCGCAAAATCCGCAAAATCTGCGTGCTATTCTATTTTACTAACATCCTGCAAAATAATCGAGTTCAGATTAAAAAGGATTTGCTCTTAGCTTTCTATTATCAACTTCAAAATATTTTTCTCCAGATCACAGAATACTATTTATAAAAACACTACAACATTTGGGTTTGGCCTATTTCGATCTCTAGTACGAACAAACTTTTTTATTCAATTTGAAAAAAATCAAAACAACTCCAATACCTGCAGTTCAACCGAATTCATATATACCTCAATCTTTCCTCTTCAAGATCCAGATATCGCAATTGGTTTCGAATGATTTCTTCATTCAGAGTCGCCTCCTCTTTATTTCTGTTAATCAGCCAGGCTCTTTGTTCGCTTAATATTTCTATATAAACCACTTTACATTCCTCGGCCATTGTTACATCAGTGGTCATTTGTTTGTTATCCTCCCATTTCCGCGCCAATTGTTGTAAGGCCGGTTGTTCCTTAAGTACTTCACTATACTTTGTATATAATTGCTCCAAAGCTTTTTCTGCCAGTTGTCTTCGAATTAAAATTACCGTTTCCTCTTCGGGAACTACCTGATCAGGATCGTTTAAATGTATTTTTCGTATTAAAAAAGGCAAAGTCAACCCCTGAATGAGCAAAGTCAACAGAATAACAACAAATGTGATAAAGAGAATTAAATTTCGCTGTGGAAAAATTTCTCCATTATCCAAATGCAATGGAATCGATAAGGCAGCAGCAAGTGAAACCACCCCACGCATTCCCGACCATCCAAGTACTATCGGGACTCTGTAACCCGGATGTCTCGAATCAGCTACTGTAATAAAATTACGGGCAATAAGCGTAATAATTACAGCGCCGTAAGCAGATATAATTCGCGCTATAATTATCACGGCAGTAATCAAAACACCATAACCAATCGCAGCTGAAATACTAACGCCTTCAAGACCTTCTGTAATTTCAGGCAAATCCAATCCGATTAATAAAAATACGATGCCATTCAAAACAAAACACAAACTTTCCCACACACTTGAGCCTCTTATACGAGAGCGACTGCTAAGAAAATGATGCCGGTAATACGATAAAAATAAGCCTCCACTTACAACCGCTAATACACCGGAACTGTGTACTTCTTCGGCCGCCATATACATGATATAAGGTGCAAGAAGAGTTAAAACAATATCAATATTAGAGTCGGTTGGTAAGTATTTATGGGCTTTCATAAAAATGAATGCAATTAGTAAACCAATACCAACACCACCAATTAACATCCAACCAAAATTTAGCACTGCTTCGTACCAAATAAATTGACCCGTTGCCACCGCTATCATCGCAAAACGAAAAATAATCAGTGAAGAAGCATCGTTCAACAGACTTTCTCCTTCTAAAATAGAAGAAAATCTTTTCGGCACTTTTACAAATTTTAAAATGGCTCCTGCACTTACGGCATCAGGAGGCGAAATAATTCCGCCCAATAAAAAACCTAATGCCAGTGAAAATCCCGGAATAAAATAATTCGCCACAAAAGCAACTGACATTGCAGTAAGAAATACCACGACGAAAGCAAAACTGGCAATAATACGTCGCCATCGCCAAAGTTCTTTCCATGAAATTGCCCATGCAGCTTCATACAATAAAGGAGGTAAAAATATAATAAAAAGCAACTCCGGTTGTATATGCAGAATCGGAACTCCGGGAATAAAACTAATTCCCAATCCAGCCAAAACCAATACTACCGGGTACGCAACTTTTATCTTGTTGGCCAACATTATTAAAAATAAAATGACCACAATAAGACTTAAATAAAATGGAAAGTTTTCAATCATTTGATTCCTTATTTAATTGATTTATAAAGATATAAAATTGATAAATCCGGGGTTGTTTTTTTACATAGAGTTCAAAAAATCTAAAACTTACTCACCGCATCAACAAAATAAGGAGAGTCGTTCCATCTAATTTTTTTATAGCTAAAATTAGCTTTAAGTGCCTCCGGCAAACAACTCCAAATCGCTTCATTCATCTTTTCTAATAGTAACTTTTTAGAAAAAGTATCCGATACCACAAAACTGATTTCACGTACCGGTTTAGGGTCTTTAAAAGGTTTGAAAAGCGTATTTTCCTTTTCGTTTAAAATAGAAAGCTGCGGAATAATAGCAAAACCTAACTCCGCACGAACCAAATTTTTGAGCGTTTCAATAGAACTTATATCGTAACTAAACTGCTCTTTTATTTTTCCCGGTGTTTTCAAACCACAGATATCCAATAATTGCGCATTGTAACAATACTCATTCTGAAGCAATAATAAAAAGGGTTTGTCTCCCGGTTGAATTTCATAAAAATCCTCACTTGCCATCGGGTGTTCTTTATTCAGATACGCCACAAATGGCTCCTTAAAAATCGGATGTTCCATCAGATTTTTATTTCCGGTAGGTGTCGCCATAATCGCTACATCAAGAGCACCGGTCTCTACATCATGCATCAATTGTCCCGTATTGGCTTCCTTGATGATAAAATGAACTTTTGGTGTAACCTCTTTCATCGTTTTAATAAACAACGGAATTAAATAAGGAGATAAGGTAGAAATCACGCCAATTTTCAACTCCCCTTCCAGCATATTCTTTTCGTTTACCACAAAATCGCGGATTTCATTCGTCTCACGCAAAATTTTCCTAGCCCTGTTTATAATCTCTTTTCCAAGTTCCGTTGGTGTCAGTGGTACTTTATTTCGATCAAAAATTTTAATTCCGATTTCTTCTTCGAGATTTTTTAGCTGAATGGTCAATCCGGGTTGCGAAACCATACAAACGTCTGCAGCCCTTGCAAAATGGCGCTCCTCGTCTAAAGCTACTATATATTTTAACTGTTGAATTGTCATGATTATAAATTTATCTTATAAAGATACAAAATTATCAATTTGATTTATAAAACTACTCGCTCTAAATTTGTCCCATCAAATCAGAACAATGATTTGAAAAACTCAAAAAATTTAAAATAACATAAAAAAGTAAGATCATGAAATTTACAAGAACAGCAAACGCAAATTGGAAAGGTACAGGAATGGAAGGAAAAGGGACCATCAGTACACAAAGCACTACCTTAAACAATGCACAATTATCCTTTAAAACCCGCTTTGCAGAAGGTGTAGGAACAAATCCAGAAGAATTAATTGCAGCCGCACACTCAGGATGTTTTACCATGCAACTGAGCTTTTTGTTAACCGAAGCCGGTTTTATCCCCGAAGATTTGAATACAAAAGCAAAAGTAACCTTAGAAGACGGAACCATTACTTTAATTCAATTAGAACTCGAAGGAAAAGTTCCGGGAATCTCAGAAGAACAATTTCAGGAATTAGCTCAGAAAGCAAAAGCAATTTGTCCAATTTCAAAACTACTGAATACAGAAATCACGCTATCAATTACACTAACAGCTTAATTATAAGTAAATAACAAATTAATTTCTTTAAATTTATACTATGAAAACAACAACAGCAAAAGAACAAATGAAGTCCTATTTCATGTTCGCAGTATTATTTTTCTCCTTGCTATTTTCAACTACTATTGCAACAGCACAAACCACTCCACCGGTAAAAAATGTAGTTTTAGTGCACGGTGCTTTTGCAGATGGTTCAGGATGGAGAGCTTTGTATGATATTTTAAGCAAAAAAGGATATCATGTAACCATTGTGCAGAACCCACTGTCTTCTCTTGAGGATGATGTAAACGCAACAAAAGTAGTTTTAGACAACCAAGACGGACCAACTGTTTTAGTCGGACATTCCTGGGGTGGATCTGTAATTACAGAAGCCGGAAACCACCCAAATGTAGTCGCTTTGGTATACGTTGCAGCTTTCCAGCCCGATAATGGAGAAACTACCGTACAATGGCTAAAAACTGCTCCTCCAGCTCCGGAAAATGGAATCTTAAATCCCGACGATAAAGGAATTGTATATTATGACAAAGCCAAATTCCACGCCGGTTTTGCTGCCGATATTCCAAAAGACCAAGCCGACTTCATGTATGCTTCTCAAGGCGCTTTTTATGCCAAAGGCTTTGGAACTCCAATTACAAAAGCGGCCTGGAGAGACAAACCAACTTACGGAATTGTAGCCACCGAAGATAAAAGTATTAATCCGGAAATAGAACGTGCCATGTACAAACGTTCTAAAACAAAAATAACGGAAATAAAAGGTAGTCATGTAGTGTTTATGTCGCAACCAAAAGCAGTTGCTGACGTAATTATTAAAGCATCAAAAGAGAGTGCTAAAAAATAACAATAGCTTCTAAAAGGCTTATAAAAGATGCTGTCTTACTTTATTGGGAGACAGCATCTTCTGTTAATTTACTTATTTTCTCCAAAGGCGTAAAGTTACTTTGCTAAAAAAAGCATAAACTATTAAATTACATTTTGTTGTATCAAAACATTCCTTACTTTTGTAAGATGAATAAGATAGTTCTAAATAAAAAAACTGTTATTGAATCTGTAGCTAAAATGGCTGCAGACAAAACTATCGTTCGTTCCTACTTAAAAGGAAAAGTTTCTTTAGAGATATTGAAAGAAAAAGGAATTACTCTTGCCAAGCCCTTATAATTATTCTTTCGACGAAATTACGCAATCCTATCATTTTAAAACAAAAAATGCTATTACATATCGCATAGCGTTTATTGTTGACCAAACCTTTAGTGCAGTTTCCGGTTTTGAAATGAACAATATTTATCAAATAGTTATTGAAAAAGTCGAAGATACTATTGAACGATTAGACAATCAGGTCGCTGCAACCATTCAAGCAGTAGTCTTATCCTTTTTTGAGAATTCTCAAAATGCAATGATCTATATTTGTGATGATAAAGATCGTAAAGGAGAAAAAAGATTTAATACATTTGAAAGATGGTATAAAGCTGTTGCAACCGGTAACCCGATAACAAAGATTAATAATATAATTGTCTTTAAAATCGAAAATCAGGAGTGGCCATTATATACCTCATTATTGTACCATCAAGATAATGTCAATAAAGATACAATTGTAGAGGTCTATCATACACTTCAGGAAATATTAAATGATAAGTAAAAGGCGGAACTTTACAACTATAAAATTAAAACAAAAACATGAGAGTAATTATTACAGGTGCCACAGGAATGGTTGGCGAAGGTGTTTTATTAGAATGTCTTGACAACTACGCGGTCAAAAAAGTATTAATGATCAACCGTAAAGCTTCCGCAATTAAACATCCAAAACTGGAAGAATTAATTGTATTGGATTTTATGCAACTAAGCCGCTACACTGATGTTCTGAAAAATTATGATGCCTGTTTCTATTGTGCCGGCGTAAGTTCTGTTGGAATGGACGAAGTAAAATATACCTATGTAACGTACGATACGACTTTGGCTTTCGCGCGAGCATTATCCGAAATTAACCCCAACATGGTTTTCAATTTTGTTACCGGAAGTCATACCGATACTTCCGAAAACGGAAAAGTAATGTGGGCACGTGTAAAAGGAAAAACAGAGAATGATTTAATGAAATTACCCTTCAGAGGGCAATATAATTTCCGTCCGGGTTTTATGAAACCTTTCAAAGAACAGAAAAATGTAAAAACCATATTTAAAATGATTATTCCGTTTTTCCCGCTTTTGTTTCCTAAAAAATCTTTGACTTTGAAAGATGTTGGACAGGCGATGATTAATACGGTTAAAGACGGTTATCCGAAGCAAATTTTGGAGATAGAGGATATTAAGGTGTTGGCGGAATTGTAATTTAATTTCTGCCCTTTTTCTGCATTTAAAAGTAAACTAGCCCCCTTGATTATCCGCTTTTCCAAACCCAAACCATTTCAAAATTTAATACCTTTACTACATGATCGAAATCGGAATAGACAGTTTTGCGTCGGCGATGTACGGCGATAACAACAGACTTAGCCCTGTAGAGGCAATGGAGCAATTACTTCAGCGAATTGAATTTGCGGATCAGGTTGGTCTGGATGTATTTGGAATTGGCGAACATCATAAAAAAGAATTTTTAGATTCTGCTACCACTGTAATCCTAAGCGCAGCCGCAGCACGCACCAAACAAATTCGTCTGACTAGTGCCGTGAGCGTTTTAAGCGCCGCTGATCCTGTACGGTTGTATCAAAGTTTTACAACACTGGATTTAATTTCTAAAGGAAGAGCAGAAATTGTAGTTGGTCGTGGTTCCTCTATTGAAGCTTATCCCCTTTTTGGATTTAATCTGAACGATTACGATGCTCTTTTTAAAGAAAAACTGGAACTTCTACTACAAGTTCGCGATACTGAATTTGTGACCTGGTCGGGGAAATTCCGTCCGGCATTGAATAATTTACCTGTCTATCCGAGAGCGTTACAGGACAAACTACCCGTTTGGCTTGGTGTTGGCGGAAGTCCCGAATCCTTTGTCAGAGCCGGAAGTCTCGGCTTGCCTTTGATGGTAGCCGTCATTGGAGGGCAAACACACCGATTTCGCCCGTTGATTGATTTGTACCGGGAAGCGGGGAAAGCAGCAGGCTATCAACCCGAAGATTTAAGAGTTGGCTTACATTCCCCGGGTTATGTATCAGCCACTACCGAAAGTGCCATCACAGAATACTATCCCGGTTATGCCGAACTTTGGACTAAATTAGGAAAAGAACGAGGTTGGCCACCGGTTACCAAAACATCATTTGATTATCTTATCGACGAAAAAGGCGTTTTGGTTCTTGGAAGTCCGGAGCAAGCCGCAGAGAAAATTTTACGTCACAGTGAAGCCCTTGGAGGCATTTCAAGATTTACGTTCCAGATGGATAATGCAGGACTTACGCATACACAATTGATGAACGCAATAGAATTAATCGGAACAAAAGTAAAACCACTGCTACAATAAGCAGCGGTTTTACTTTTTATTTTTCATTTTTTGCTCTTTATAATCCATTCTCTATAATCTTTTCTCTTTTCTATTCTCTATTCTCTATTTTCTATTCTCTATTTTCTATTTTCTATACTTCACGTCTCACTTCCAACTTCTAACAAACAATTCCTTTCAATCTATAAGAAATTGAAGTAAATTTGGACTATCAACTCATTCTATTTCTTAACGCTTTAAATAGTCCAGATGTTACGACCTTGGTCACTTGAAATTCAATTAGACAAAAAATCAGACAAAGCCCTGTATCTGCAAATTGCTGATGCTATTATCAATGCTGTTAAATCGGGAAAATTAACCAAAGGCAATGCATTACCCGGAAGCAGGCAGCTTGGCGCTTTATTAAATGTAAATCGCAATACCGTTATTGAAGCTTTAGAGGTACTAATTGTTGAAGGCTGGCTTATTACCATAGACCGAAAAGGAACTTTTATTGCAGATGTCATACCTGAAATTGTTCTTACCCCAAAAAACGAAACAAAAGCAAACGCCACTTCCGAAGAAACCAAACCCTATCTTACTTTTGATGATGGTCATCCCGACAGTAGTCTTGCCCCTACCAATGATCTTGCCCGCGCTTACCGCGAAATATTTAGTAGAAAATCCCGCTGGCAAATCATGGGATACAGCAACGAATTTGGCGATATTGAATTCAGAAAAGCAATAGTGCAAATGTTGAATTTCAAAAGAGGAATGAATATCACATTAGATCAGATTTGCATTACGCGAGGCAGCCAAATGGCAATGTATCTGGCTTCCCACTGTTTACTCTCAAAAGGAGATTTTATTATGATCGAAAATCCGGGATATCAACCTGCCTGGGAAGCCTTTGAGAATGCCAATGCACAGCTTTTGCCTGTAGCGGTCACTTCTGATGGTTTAGACATCGATCAGGTGGAAGCCTATCTAAAAAAATACCCTACTATAAAAGCGATTTACGTTACACCGCACCACCAATTTCCTACTACGGTAACGCTTAGTTTGAAAAAAAGATTGAGGCTTATTGAATTATCCAATCAATACAACTTTACCATAATTGAAGACGATTATGACAATGAATTCCATTTTGGTCAACGTCCTGTTCTGCCAATTTCCAGTTATGACAATGCTAAAAACTTTGTCTATATCGGTACCTTAAGCAAAATCGTTGCACCGGCACTCCGCATTGGTTATTTGGTAAGTGCAGCTGAGAATATTCAAAAAGCAGGCAAACACAGGAAAATAATTGACGTACAGGGAGATAATATTATGGAAGAAGCCGTTTTACAACTTATTAATGACGGTAAAATCAAAAGGCATCTTAAAAAAACCAATCTCATTTATAAGTCCAAAAGAGATTATTTTGAAAAACTGCTTACCGAGCATCTCAAAGATAAAATTACATTCAGCAGACCCGAAGGAGGATTGGCTTTTTGGATCGTCCCAAATTCCGAAATTGATGTACTGGCAACCTTTGAAAAATTACAACGCAGCGGCATCAAGATAATGAGCCCCCAGAAGTTTAGCTTTGGTCCGGCCATTTCAGGGTTTAGATTGGGATACGCTTCACTCACTGAAAAACAAATGGAAGAAGGAATTAGGGCTCTCGCTAAGATTTTATAATTTTAAAAACAAGAAAAACGGTTCTGTATCTTTGAGCTTCGAGGTTTGACTCAATGTCGTTAAATTAATGCTATTTTTTCACGCAGATTTTTCGGATTCTGCGGATTTTTTTATTTCATTCCGCTTAAATCTTCGTGAGCCTTTTTTGACGATTCTCGACATAATGACATTGGGGTTTGGCCGAAACCTATGGATCCGTTGGTTGAAATCAACGGCTATTAAACAATTTAAAAAAATGCGATATTGCCTAAATGCATTGTGCGTGAGAAATACTAATTGTAATTTTTACTACTCTTGAAATCTGTAATTTAGTAAGAATCTCAACTCAATTAATATTCTAAATTTAAATTATGTTAGTCGGTATTTAATTTGCTTTTCTGTTTTCTGCAAGGTCTTTTTTGACCTTGTAGGTATAATTTGAGTTATTAAAAACCTGCAAGGTCAAAAAAAACTTGCTGAAAAATCATAATACTTAAAAATCAAAGACTAAATAATTGGACAGCGGTTAAGAAACTATAAATCATGCCCTATAAATCTCTTATTGCGCTTAACAGAACAACACAGTTAATAATTTTTAGTCTTCAGGAATAAAAAAAAGACAGCATTTTTAATTTAGATTTCTATATTTGCAACAAAGTTGCGATAGACCTAGCCTTAAAAGAGGCTTACATACTCCCAACTTCATGTAAATCAAGAATGAAGAAAAAAGTAATTTTAATTAATCTTTTGTTGTCTTATACGGTGTTGTTTGCAATGCTGTTTCAGACGATACATTCTTATGAACATGTTTACAGGCAATTGACCGAAAAACATTGCGATCACCATTATGCTTCCAACCAAAAGCAAATAACGCACAGTCATACGGTAGAAAACAACTGTTCGATTTGTCATTTTGCGTTTAGTACGTTTATTCCAAACTCTTTTCAGGCCTTATCTTTCCATAAGACAAACTTTGAAAGCAGCTTTGTATTCTTTTATACCAAGGCCGTTTCAACCTTCTTTAAAGGTAGTCTTTTTGCCCTTAGAGCTCCCCCTATTTTAGTTTAGTTTACTGTATTCTTGTTTCAATTCTGAAAATTTTTTTTCCTATTTGCTAAAAATCAGGAAAAAGACATTGTTTCGTTGTGTTTTTATTGCAACCGTCCCAGTTCAAAACAACTTAAAACACACGCTTCTTTTTAGTTTAAAACAGAAATCCAACGACAGAATTCTCAGTAAACCCCTCTTATTTATAGTTCCAATACAATAGAAATCTGGCTTGTTACCTTGTGTAGCGGCAAAGATTTTCTATACCTACAATAGTAAAATCAAACAAATCCAAACTCATACAATTATGCTTACAGCAGAAAATCTGACCAAAAAATATGGCGACCAGATCGCTTTAAATGCTTTAAATCTAACCATCAAAAAAGGAGAAATTTTCGCCCTTTTGGGACAAAATGGCGCAGGAAAAACAACTACGATTAATCTGTTTTTGGGTTTTATACAACCCACAGGTGGAACTTTAAAAATAAACGATATTTCGGTTACGGAAAATGCGCAGGAAACCAAAAAACACGTGGCATATATTCCGGAAACTGTAATGTTATACCCTAATCTTACCGGGATAGAAAACCTGAAATTCTTTTCGTCTCTGGCCGGGTTCAACTATTCAATCGGAGAATTAACTTATTTTCTGACCAAAGCGGGTTTACAAATTACTGCGCACGGTCAAAATCTTGTGGGCTATTCTAAGGGAATGCGACAAAAAGTTGGGATTGCAATTGCGATTGCTAAAAAGGCTAAAGTGCTCCTGTTAGATGAACCTACAAGCGGCCTTGATCCCAAAGCTTCAAATGAGTTTTCACAAATCTTAAAAGAACTCTCTGCAGACGGAACCGCAATACTTATGGCAACACACGATATTTTCAGAGCTAGAGAAGTTGCTACACATATCGGAATCATGAAACAAGGAAATCTAATGACCATTATCGAGGCCAACAAAATTTCGGCCAACGAATTAGAAAACTTGTATTTACAAACCGTATAAAAGAAAACACCGTTTTCACCATCAAAAAAATGAAACATTTACTCTCCCTATTCTTTTTAATAATTGGTATAAACTACGGGCAATCCCAAGTTATTAAGGGGAAAATCATAGCTTTTGACACCAAAGAACCGATTGCAAAAGTTAACATAAAAGTACTCCAATCCGGCAAAGAGACCATAACAGATCAATATGGGAATTTTAGTCTGGAAGGAGAAGGAATACTTGAGATTACTTCTACGGGTTACAAAACGCAGCGCATTGCTTCCAGTTCAGAATTTTTTACTATTGAATTGGAAACAACCCTTAATGAATTACAAACCGTCGAAATTGTTGGTCGAGCTACAAAAAAATACAATAGCGATTATTCTTTTGCAGCAACAAAAACAGCTGTATTAAACAAAGATATTCCACAATCTATTGCTACTGTAACCAAAGAATTAATTGCTGATAAAGGTGCTTTTTATCTCGCTGATGCTGTAAAAATGGCCAGCGGCGTAATTCCGGCCAGTTATTACAACCAATACACCATTCGCGGAATCAGTCAGAATGAAGAAGGTCAAATCATCAATGGAATGCGTACAAGACAATATTATTTTCTTCAGCCTCTAACGAATAATATCGAGCGTGTTGAAGTCATTAAAGGTCCGTCAAGTGCTACTTTCTCCTCTGCCGACCCTGGCGGAAGTATCAATCTGGTTACCAAAAAACCCTTGGCAACTGATCGCAAAGAAGTTAGTTTAAGCGTTGGAAGTTTCAGTACGTTACGCGGAACTTTAGATTTCACCGGCCCTTTAAACGACTCCAAAACACTTTTATATCGTGTTAATGCAGCCTATCAGGAAGCCAAATCGTATCGGGATTTAGTATCCAACAAATCCTTTCTAATTTCTCCTTCGTTCAGTTATATTCCGAATGAAAAAACGGCCATTAATACCGAATTAATTATTAGTGATATGACGGGAACCCTTGACAGAGGTCAGCCTATCTTTGGGGCTGTTGCCGGTGTAACCAATTTAAAACAAACTCCGATTAGTCTAAATCTGGGAGCTTCCGGGGATTACTTTAAATCAAAGGAAATGATTTTAACGACAAACTTTGTCCATAAATTCAATTCGAAAATTGGTTTTAATGCTACCTATATGAAACAAACCTGGACCGAAGATCTTCAGGAACACAGGACTACAAATGCCTTTGCGGTAGACATCAATAATAAACCCGTAACAAGTCTTGCTATGATGCAGTTTGTACAACGCCAGCAATATTGGGACATTGACAATCTAAGTGCTTTTTTTAATTTTGATTATAAAACCGGAAAATTAAATCATAAACTATTAGTCGGTTATGATCTGAGCAGTTGGAATAAAAACAAAGGCGGTGGACAAAATGCGGCAAGAGGTTATGTATTGAAAGACGGAACGGTAGCGGGCTCTTTTGTATTGGCAAATGCTTCTAATTATCAGACCACAACCGTAAATGGGGTAGTTTTACCAAAACCCAATGTTTCCTTTTTTGACTTAAACAACGCTTCTTATGCTATGAGGAGTCCGGAAGATTATGTATTGAATGTTAGAACAGCCTTACCATCCGCTTTGACTACGACCAATGCTCTTTATATTCAGGATCTTATTCAATGGGAGAAATTCACTTTTTTACTTGGACTTCGAAAGGAATGGTTTGAAGACATTACCAACTATGAATCAAATAACGAACTGACGGTAAAAAAATCAGCTTTGTTGCCACGTATTGGAGTTACTTACGCTGTTAACCAAGCCGTAAATGTTTATACCACTTATTTGGAAGGTTATCAACCACAATCGAATACTACAACATTAATGCCTCAAACAGGCTCTTTACCTGTCGGCAGTTTGTTTGATCCGCTCGAAAGCAATTTAAAAGAATTAGGTCTTAAGGCCACTTTCTTTGCTAGTAAGATGAGTTTTAACGCCGCAATTTACGAGATCAATCAACGCAATATTTTAATGAATGCCAATGATCCTGTTCATCCGGATTTATTGGTAACAAGAGGTGCTGAGCGTAGTCGTGGTTTTGAATGTGATCTGGCGGGATACATTACTCCCGATTGGCAAATAAATGTTTCGTACAGTTATATTGATGCTAAAATTACCAATGACCGCAATACCTCTTTAATTGGCGCCAGAAAACAAAATACACCAAAAAACAGTGCCAACTTATGGACACGTTACAACTTTGCTTCTGATTCGGCTTTGAAAGATTTGGGAATTGGTTTCGGACTGCAATATCAAAGTAGTAAAATACCGTGGTTTACCAGGGATTTTACACTTCCTGATTTTACTGTTTTTGACGCTGCTTTGTACTATAAACCCAATAAAAGCAATATGCAAATTGCTTTAAACGCCGGTAATTTATTCAATAAAACCTACTGGTTGGGCGCTCAGAATTATTTGCGTTTGTTTCCCGGAGCACCAAGAAATTGTAGCCTTACCGTAACCTATAAATTTTAATCTGCATGAAAACACTACATCTAGAGTTTTTAATCGCGAATCATTTAAAAAATGCTATTCTTAAAAACAAAGCTTTTTATTTCATTACACTTTTTATTGGTGCTTTATTGTTATATGCCGCTTTCTCGGGTTGGGAAAATTATACCAGCCAAAATGAAACCAGCGAAAAATACCAACACGAATCGAGAGAAGACTGGTTGAGTAATCCCGATAAAAACCCACACCGAATGGCGCATTACGGAAATTTCGCCTTTAGAAAAAGTAGCTCCTTAAGTGTTTTTGAATTTGGAATGGAACCGTTTTTCGGAAATGCCATATTCCTTGAAGCACACAAACAAAACACAGCCAACTTTTCTGAGGCCGGATTTTCAAACAGCATGCTGCGTTTTGGAGAAATCAGCATTGCTATGGTTTTACAAATATTACTGCCTTTATTAATCTTTTTTATAGGTTTTAATTCGGTCGCAGCCGAAAGAGAAAACGGGACCTTAAAATTGCTTTTCAGTCAGGGTATTAATTGGAAACAATTACTGATCGGGAAAATACTGGGTGTGGTCTCCGTCATCATGCTTCTTTTTATTCCGACTCTGCTGGTATTGGTTTTGCTATGGTTATTCCTTCAAAATTTCACTATTTCTGTTGATGAAATGCTAAAAATGCTTTTATTCATTGCGTTTCATTTTATCTACCTGATTTTTTTCTGTGCCATAGCAGTTTTGGTTTCCGCGGCAAGTAAAACTTCAAAAAAAGCATTAATCAGTCTTATTGGAATCTGGTTAGTATTTACAATCATTCTGCCCAGAACTACTCAGGCTATCGGTGCGTATTTATATGAAGCCCCATCAAAAATCCGGTTCAATAGCGATATCGAGAAAGACATTCTGAAACAAGGAGACAGTCATAATCCTAATGATTTGCATTACAAAGCAATAAAAGATTCCTTGTTAACTCTTTACAAGGTTGATTCTGTACAACAACTGCCCTTCAATTATTCCGGTTTTATTATGACGGAAGGCGAAAAAATCAGTTCAAAAATATACAATCAACATCTGGAAATTTTACTTAAGGTCTACGAAAAACAAAACCGTTTCTCTAAAACTGTTTCTTTTTTTAATCCCTATATCGCGATAAAAAATTTGTCAATGGGGTTGTCTACGACGGACTATGATTCATATATCGATTTTCAGAAACAAGCGGAGGACTATCGTTACACTATGGCCCAAAAAATGAATGCTTTACAAATTAAGTACATCAGCAATAAAAAGCCCGCAGCAACAGACAAACCACTCGCCATCAGCAAAGAACATTGGGCAGATCTCGAAGAATTTCATTATGAACCAAAGGACATTCGGGACGTTTTAAAAAGCGAAATCATTTCAATTATTTCAATTATTCTCTGGATTAGCCTGCTGTTTGTACTTCTTCGCATTGCAGCTAAAAACCTTAAAGCCATCTAATATGTTAGTATTACTATTTAAAAATTTCATACGATCTAAAGGAACCAAAATTGGCCTGCTTTTCTTGTTACTCATCGGAATTATAAGTCTTATAATTGGGCAGCAATTTCAAAGCAAACAGCAAAATTCGATAACAGAAGCAGCCCTTTATCAGAAAGAGCATATTGCCAGAAATGCCGCTTTTCATAAAGAGGAGATCGGACTTCTGCTTTATTATATTAAATTTTCTCTTGTCAATAAAACTTTTCCGATCAGTAGTCTCGCGATCGGACAACGCGATGTAAATCCGTCGATTCAGAGTGTTACCATTCGTGGTTTGGAAGCGCAGAAATACGATGCTGAACTTAATAATCCTGCTAATTTATTATCCGGAAACATTGATTTCAGTTTTGTTTTGATTTATCTTTTTCCGCTATTGATTATCTCATTTTCATACAATCTGATTTCTGAAGAAAAAGAAAGCGGTACCTGGAAAATTGTAGCAACGCAGAGTCAAAACACTTTTTTATACATTTTAAAATTGTTTCAAATCAGAATCTTAAGTCTGTTGGGGCTTCTTACAATTGTCCTTTTTATAGCTGTTTTATTGCTGAATATTCCCCTTGACAAATCCTTTTTTGTTTTCTATGGTCTTGCTATTTTATACCTACTTTTTTGGTTTTCGATTTGTTTTTATATCGTTTCTCTTCAAAAGAATTCCAACTTTAATGCGGTTATTTTATTGACCGTCTGGCTGTTTCTTATTATTATTTTGCCAGCCGTAATCAATACTTATATTGTCAATAAATATCCGGTACCAGAGGCTCTGGAATTGACCTTAAAACAAAGAAATGCTTATCACGAAAAATGGGATATGGACAAAAAAATAACCTTGGACAAGTTCTATGCGCATTATCCTCAATTTAAAAATTATTCTTTACCCGATTCCGAATTTAACTGGCTTTGGTATTATGCAATGCAACAGGCGGGTGATGATGATTCGGCACAACAATCTAGAGAACTGGAAACAAAATTGGAACAACGAAATAAAGCCAGTCAGACAATTGCATTATTCGTTCCGACTTTGCATACCCAAATTCAATTGAATGAAATTGCGAAATCAGATTTAGGCAATCAACTTTTGTTTTTAAAAGAAACCAAACAATTTCATGAAAAACTGCGTCTGCATTTTTATCCAAAAATATTTGATAATGCTCCTGTAAATCAGCAAAAATGGGATCAATTTAAAGTGGAGACTTTTACAGACCCATCAGAAATTAAATTCTCAAAAGCCTTTTTGCCTTTGTTGCTTTTCAATTTAGTGTTGCTGTTTTTTGGGTGGATGAATTTTAGGAACAACAGATTACATAACTTTTAAAAACAGATTTAAATTCTGCAAGTAATATCAGTTTATACTAAGCCGTTGGGTTCGATTGGTACAGATGATTTCATTAAAAATCAACTGAACAAAGAAAAATTTATTTTCCAAATTAATTGGACTCAACGACATAGTAGGATTATTCAATTTAAATAAATAAAAGAATAACAACAGTACTTTTTTCATAACAATTCGTTATTGCCTTATCAAAGTATAAGATGATCCGTTCATCAGAATACCATTGTCCTTTTTTAAATTTGTTTTAAACGAAAAGAAGTTTTCTTCTTATTTAAAAATTGCGATTATGAAATTAGAACACCTTCAGATTATAACAAATAATGTTGCTGCAACTGCTGCATTTTATCAGGACATCTTAGAACTTTCGATTATTGAAAAAAGCACTGAATCTGTTACTGTTCAGGCAGGAAATTCTGTTCTTAAATTCATTGAAGATCCCCAATTTAACTCTATCTATCATTTTGCATTTAATATACCTGAAAACAAACTTAACGAAGCCATTGAATGGTGTAAAAACAAAGTGGACATTATTCCAATTGAAGATGAAAAAGTAATTACAAACTTTGAAAATTGGAATGCCAACGCCATTTACTTTTACGATAATAATGGCAATTTATTGGAGTTTATCGCCAGACATGACCTCAACAATAGTCAGAGCGCGGCATTCAATTCTAAATCCATTTTGAATATCAGTGAGATTGGGATCGTCCATAACAATCCGCTCGAATTAGGTACTGAATTAGAAACAAAATATGGCTTGGGTTTCTTTACAAAAAATTCTAATAGTGCCATTTTTTCTGCCATTGGTGATGATGAAGGTTTATTGATTATTGTAAAACCAAATCGGAACTGGTACCCCACTCAAACCCCATCAGAAAGTAATACAACTAAGGTAAAAGTAGAAAACAACGGAGTACTAATTAACCTCCAATTTTAGTTTAAATAAAAAAATGCTGCCGTAAGATGGCAGCATTTTTTTATACAACAGAGCTTATTTTTTAACAAAACGTCTTACTGTTTTGATTCCGTCTTTTTCTACTAAAATCAAATAGATTCCGCTTTTTAGACCCGCAACATCAATGCTGTTGTTGGTGGCTTTTTGTTGTGAAACTGTAGCACCATCCTGAGCATTTATCACACTTACGTTGGCTTCTGAAACCTCTGCCGTAAAGAAAAGCACTTCTTCAGTTGGATTTGGATAAACAGTCAGGCTTTCGATTTTTTCCTGAGAAGCCGTTTTTGCCGTTAAAGCAGCACCCGATTTTGTGATTCGGAACCAATTTAAATTCACACCGGAATTTTGAATGTAGATTCCGAAATTATAAGTTCCGGCATTTACGTTAACCGTCTGCGTGATGGTTTGCCAGTTTTGCCATCCTCCTGTATTAGGTACATTCACAGCTCCAAGTTGAATCGCACCTGCACTCAAATCTGACGATAATCTTGCTCCTGAAACGGCACTTGCCACTCTGTACTCAATCACATAAGAACCTGATGTCGGAAAATTGATGTTGTAATAGGCCATCCAATCTCCTGTGTCAGCATAACCAACATTTAAACCTCCGCCCGTATCTGTAGTAGCTTCGGTTTGAACGCCACTCATAGCAGAATAATTTTCTGCCTGAATCAAAGTTCCCGTTCCCGGAGGCTGACTACCAGCAATTACCTGATTTACGGCTGTCAATAATGATTTTGAACCAACCGCATCCTGTGATAATTCCCAAATCATAACTCCACCGGCATTTTGAACGGCAAAAGTTGTTTTTTGTTTGATCGTTGGAATTCCGTTGTAGTAAATCGTATTTCCAACCTGATCGACATTTTCGGCTCCCGGATATTGATTTACAATATTTGCATAAGAGATTCCCTGATTGGCTGAAGCTCCAAAACCATATCCATAAAAAGGCAGCCCGATTATAGCTTTACTTGCCGGTAATCCTCTTCCTGTCCAATAATTAAACTGGTTAACCGCCATGCTGTAAGGAGAATGCTGCCCCGGGCTGTTGGGCGCCCATGGACCCGTCGCATCATAAGCCATGATATTTATCCAGTCAAAAGCGGCAAAAGTAGCAGTAGGCACATTGGCACCACCATACCCTTCTGAAAGCGCTGCTGAAATGAGTTTACCATTAGCATGTAGTTTAGCTGCCAGCGCAATTACAAAACCTCCATAATCCCCGTTAATTGCCGGACCTTCTAAATCCATGTCGACTCCATCAAAATTATGAGCCACCACATAATCGTAGATTTTCTGAATAAAGGCCGTTCTATTGCCGGGTGTGATGAGATTAAAATAATTATCACGGATAGCACCTCCTTCAGAAACAGCACCTCCTCCAAGGGAAACAAAAACCTTTACATTTTGCGAATGTGCAGCATTTATAATCGTATTACTTCCGGAATTGAAAGTCAGATAACCATTAGCATCCGGATTTTCGAATGCGATATTAATGTGTGTTAATTTCCCGTACTGCACGCTACTCGAAAAGGCGTTCAGGTCTATCCAGTTGGGGATGTAAGCAATTACTTTTTTCTGAGCAATTGAAAGATTGAAAACTCCAAGTACCAAAATGATGGTCCATTTCAGTGGCATTCTTCTGTAGTTGTTTTTCATAATGTTCTTTTTTTAATAGTTACTTAATAAAGATAACCTGGCGCATCTATAAGAAAAAAAATGCCACAGATTAAAGGATTAAAATGATTAATAAACTGTTATGTAAAAAAATTAGACACGAATTGCACGAATTACACTAATTGACTCGGGGTAACTGTAAAACTTACTGCAAAATGCTTTGATAATCTGTAACGCAAAAAAATTAAACACGAATTACACAAATTATCACAAATTAATTCGGGGTAACTTTGAAGTGACAATCTGTGTAAATCTTTTTAATCTGTGGCAAAAAAATAATTCGCGCCAATTTGTGAAATTCGCGGCACAAAAATAATTCGTGCCAATTCGTGCAATTCGTGTTAATTTTTTTTTAAAAACTGCACCCCGATAAAGCCCTAAACATTTCTAATTCGAAGTGTTCAAGGCTCTTACTCCTCTAAAATTATTTTTTGATAAAACGTTTTACTGTTTTCTTACCGTCTTTTTCCAAGACCACGAAATAAATTCCGGTTTTTAAGCGGGAAACATCCATGCTGTTGTTGCTGATTTTCTGATGAGAAACTACAGCTCCCGTTTGCGAATCTACAATGCTAACTTGCTGTCCGTTTACTGCAGTGGTAACAAAAAGAGTATTTTCTGCCGGACTTGGATAAACACTTAGTTCCGTTACAATCGGTTCTTCTTCCGTTGTTTTTACTACTGCTGTTTTTGCTACAGCACCAACTTTTGTGATTTTAATCCAATTGATATTCATTCCAGTATTTTGAATGTAAATCCCAAAGTTATAAGTACCCGCATTTACATTTACGGTCTGAGATACCGTTTGCCAGTTTTGCCATCCTCCTGTATTTGGAATATCAACACTCCCTAACACTATTGTTCCGCCATTCAAATCCGAAGATAATTTGCCTCCTGTCACGGCACTTGCCACTCTGTATTCGATTAAATAAGAACCTGTAGTTGGAAAATTAATACTGTTGTAAGCGATCCAGTCACCTGTTTCCGTATAACCAACATTAGAACCTCCACCAGTATCGGTTGTAGCTTCTACCTGAATTCCGTTCATAGCCGAATAATCTTCAGCCTGAATTAAAACGGACGTTTGCGAGGTCGTCGCCGGAATTAGTTTCCACTGTCCACAAGTCTGGTTGTTGTTGTCCCATTGCTGTACATTGGCTCCATTTGTTGTACTGGCACCCGCTACCTCAACAATTCTGCCACTGTGACGCGCCACAATTTTATAAAACCCGTCACCAGTTGAAACTAAAACAAACTGTTGATTGGTCGTTGCATTGTATGGATATTGTTCTACATTGGCACCATTTGCTTTATTAAAACCATTTACATCCAATGACAAACCACTGTGATTTACTATAATTTTATACATTCCATCCCCTAAGTGTGTGAAGGTGAATTTTTGATTGTTTCCATTGTTAGCAGCTCCTTGCGCAACATTAGCACCATTGGCCGTACTGGCATTCCAAACGTCCATATTAAGTCCGCTGTTTCTGTTTTGCAAATAATAGGTCGCGTTTCCTAAAGTTGTAGTTCCGTTTGCTATAATTCTAACCGAAGTCACTTTATCATTCCAGGTTGCATTCAGACAAGAGTTATCCGAATTAATAACTGTTGAAGTTCCTGTAAAATTATCATCCTGATACAAAATAGCCTGAAAACCTTGTGTGATTTTTAGTGATGAAATATCATCATTTAAAACTCCAAGTGTATTTAAACGTGCTAAGTTGTAATCACCAATGGTCAATCCGCCTGAAAATCCGGTATAGTTACAATCTTTATAAACCGTAATCACATCTGTCGTTGCGGGTACTGAAGGAACTGTTCCCGCATAACCTCCAAAAGTTGCAATTACCTTAGTTGGTTGAGGCGAATGAAGGGATGGCGACTGATCTGCTACATCATCATAAGCAAATCCGTAAGCCAAATTGTCTACACTAATGCCCGGCAAATGCCAAAATTTAGAATAATGATTCGTTGGATTCACCTGATAAAATTGTGATGCATTGTACCAGTTTTGCTGTCCCGGATTTGTTGTGGTAACATTCACAACGTGTCTGTTTATAGCAGCCGTTAACTGTGCCTGAACTACAAGGTCTAAATCTCCGTCAACCAATCTTCTGTCTAATACCCCTTTCCCTTCAAGAGCTTCCTGCGTTGTAGGTCTGCTTTGTACACGGCCCGTACGGCCTACAAAACCTCCTGATTGTCCGACAACCTCAAGTTGTTCTCCTATAACTCTGCCTTTAAAAACCCCGGCATCTCCGGCATAAAAGATCAAATCTTCGTTTTTGTATTTATTCCAGATCGCATCGATATACGATTTTAGATAATTCGCCTGAGGTCCAACTGTAGTTCCTCCGGTTCCATCAGCGAAGGCAGGTGTTTTTGAGGGTGCTGTAATTTCACCAGTAGCATCATTGACACAACCTTGAAATTCTGACGGCACATTGGCTTTAAAAGCAGCCACAATATCAGCATGTTTCTTTAATTCCCCCACACGTTTTTGATAGCCGTTTGCGCCAAACAACTCCAATCCCATTGGATATTTATACGAATCTACTCTCGACGGATTTCCAAAGAAACCATATTGGTTATTGGTAAGTTCGATGATTTCGTATAAAATTCCCTGATTGGGATCTGTTGCATTCAACGGATTTGGTGAAGTATATCCTGATGGAGCGCCACTCGCCCCAAAGAAATAAAAGTACAATTGTTGTCCTTTCGAAATAAAAACACGGCAACCTGCAATTTGTGGCAAAGTGAAGGTTTTGTTTGGAATTTCACTCAGTTTTGTAAAACAGTTGGCATATTTTGAGTTTTGTCCAGGCCCGGTATTTCCGCCAATTGTTGGCCCTGTAACCGTATTGTACGACGAATTCATTGGTAAAACCTGACTTGTTTTGGCATTTACCCAAACGTGATTTCCAGTTGTGTAATCAATTCCGACTATGGCTACGTACAACTCGTTATCATTAAAAGTAGAAGTATTGCTTATGGTAAAGGGAATCGGGCCCTGACCGTACATTAAATTGGAGAACACCAAAAGCAGCGTTATCAGCAAAGAAATTCGGTAAAGTTTAATTCTTTTCATATCTAAAGTTTTTGGGATTATTACTTATTCTTTAAAACTCTGAAAATCATTTTTGAAGAAATGATTTTTGGTAATCCGTCAGGTGTCATTTGGTGGTATTTTTCTCTTTAAACTTCGGCGTTGAACCGTTAGCTTTTCTTAAATCAAAATACACCTGACGGATTGCAATTTATTTTTTAATTACTTTTTTAGTAACGCTTTTCTGATCGGAACTAAAATTTAAAATGTAGATACCTTTTGGAAGTCGGCTAATATCGATAACCTTTTCTTCAACCGCAGTATCCATGCGGCTTTTTGCTACCAGATTACCTGCCAGGTCATGAATCGTAACTTCTTTATTGGTTAATTTCGCAGGAACTGAAAGTTCGATATAGTCATTTGCGGGATTTGGATAAATGGATACCTCAGTTACTTCCCTATCAGGAGAAATGTCTTTAGTAACTGCAACTTTTTTAGCCGCTGCCGCAGCTCCGTAAGCTTCGATTTCGTACAAGGAATATCCGTAAGGAGCCAACGCTTTTGCAGTACATAAAACTCTAATGTATCTTCCTGATCCGCTTACTGTTAAATCATCGGTTCCTCCGTCGCTTGCTGTTTGTGTCGTAACGGTTTCATTTTCTGTGAAAGTAGCATCTGTAGAAATCTGTACTTTGTATTGGGTAGCAAAAGCAGCTTCCCATTTTAATACCACTCGATTGATGTTGTAAGTACTTCCTAAATCGACATAAATCCATTCGGTAGCATTTGCAAAAGAACTCGCCCATCTTGTTGCTGTAGCGTCTCCATCTGTTGTTTTGACAGCTGAAAGTGTAGCATTTTCTTCTGTTGAAGCTACTGCTGTTTTCCCTAAAGCCAGATTGGTATTGGTAGTTGGAACAATATTTCGAACAAGTACATCACTAAATATTCCAGTTCCTAATGTACCATTTGCATGCGATGTTACCGCCATACCCACATAGATTGTATTGGCCATTGCAATCGTTCTTGCCGTACCAATCTGAGTCCATGTAGTTCCGTTATCTGAAGTATATGAGGTAAATACATTACCCAATCTTACCAAACGAACCCATTTTGGTGCTGCTCCTCCAACACCCTCAAAAATCGTAGTCCCGGAAGTAGTATCTCTTGACAAAAACTCTATTCCTGCTCCAGCACTGGCATCAGTCATAGCGTGTTTAGAAGTTGGTGTAAGCGTTTCACGGAACATTACACCCGCTTTGGCATATGTACTGGTATTGGTCAATGAATTTACTTTCGCGATAATTTCGGCATCACCTGTTATGGATTGGTTTACATATTGAAGTTGATCACTTGATTCCCAAATGTCGGTTCCGGATCCTTTTACGGTAAACGTTCCGCTTGAATAAGTGGCTTCGCCAGCCGGAGTTACAGCCCCTAAATCAGTACTAATCCACGGAGCAGGTAAAGTAGCCGTTGGATTCTCGGTGCTCACTAAATTGACACTTCTGATGTTATCAAAATAATAGGTGCTTCCGGAATTCGTTCCCGGTTCTACTAAGAAAACGAAACGATTTACTTCGCTGTTTAAAGTAGAGGCATCGGGTGCGCTAGCATAAGAAAACACCAAAGTATGCCAGGTATTAGTTTGTTTTACTACGGCCTGATAAATACTATGTCTTCCTACAGGATAATTAGACGGAATCGAAGCACTGCTTTCTGCCTGCCAAGAGATTACAGATCCAACCGGAGCCGAAGTATAGACATCCATTGCAAATTTTTTGGTACCACTTTTGAAATCTCCAATATTGGTCAAAGTTGAATTAAACGAAAAATTATCATACAACTCTGTTGCTTTCCTTACGTATTTCCCAACATTAGACGATGTATTGATTCCGCTAGCATTCGGATTTGCAGTATTGGCCGTATAGGTTCCAATTGCGTCTCTAAAAGTAATATTGTGTATGGTTTGGTAGTCCTCATAAACGACTCCGGCAGTATACGTATCCGGTAATTTTGTAGAACCAATTCTGATATTGTCAAAGTAATACGTATCGCTCGTGTAAGATCCTGAGTTAAACAACAACACCATTTGGTTAATTGCCAGATTAGAAGTTCCTTCATCAGGGCTCGAATTGTAATAAAATGTCAAGGTTTCCCATTGATTTTGTTTGGATGTTATGGCCACATAATTACTGTTTCTTCCTATTGGAAAATTCGCAGGAAGTGAGGTTGCACTATTCTCTAAATTTAAACTCACCACCGTCCCAACCGGCGCCGAAGTATACACATCAATCATGATTTTATTGGTCTGATTTTTTAATAAACCGGCATCTTCGATTGTATTTTGCGTATTAAAAAACAACACATCGTATTGCTCTGTTACATTTCTAACGTACTTCGCCACATTCGCGGAAGCGTTAACCGAATTAGACCCCGGATTGGCTACCACCGAATACGTTCCGGTCGTTGTTCCTTTTATAATTGTATTAATGCCATCATAATTCTGCAGCATCGTTGTGGCAATAATTGGTTTTTCGGGAGCTGCTTTCGTCAGTAAATTATCAATATAATAGGTCGCTCCCGAATTAGAGTTGGACTCAAAAAGAAGCACTACCGTATTGATCGCCAAAGCACTTGTGTTGGCATCAATTACTTTTTCGAATTCAAATTCTATGGTTTCCCATTTGTTTTGTACGGTTGTAGTTACTTTGTAACCGCTATGTCTTCCGTACGGAAAATTAGTCGCCGTTGTTACCAAACTGTTTTCGAGTTGCATGGAAATTTTAGTTCCCACCGGAGCGGAGGTATAAATGTCAAAAGAGAGTTTTTTTCTTCCGTAAACATAATCATTGGCATTGGTAATGGTTAAATTTTTAATGTTTACCACATCATACAATTCAGAAGCGTTACGAACGTATTTTCCAACCAAAGCAGAGGTATTTACACCCGTAGCGGACGGATTTGCAACCGCTTCTGTTAAAACACCCGTTTTAAGCGGATAAAGTACATTTCTATTGCTTTGAAAATCTTCGTGGATTTTCTCAACCGGTAAAGGCACTTCTGTAGTTACGGCCAGTTTATAGGTAGTGGCATTACAACCGGAAACAGTTGCCACAGCGGCAATGTCTCCTCCTGTAGTTCCCCAATTAACTGTAATCGTATTGGTTCCCTGCCCAGAAGTAATCGTCGCACCGGAGGGTACGGTCCAATTGTAAGTTGCTCCGGCAATCGCATTCAGCGTATAGGTTTTTCCTGTTTCGTTATGATATACTTTTGCATCACCGGTTACTCCATGCGTAAAACTTCCATCGTACACACGAACATAATCAACTTGCAATTTTGATGGAAAATCAGCCGGAATTGGCTCCACTCCTGCTCCGTTGACGCTTGTATATGGCGTTCCTAAACTACCGACAGCCAAATTCAAAATAATATAAAAATTGTTATCATTAAAAGGCCAGCCACCATTTACAGTGGTGTTTGGAGTTGCTGTATGAAATAAGTTTCCATCAATAAACCATTTAATACTATTAGGTCCCCATTCTACAGCATATACGTGAAATTCTGTAGACAAATCTGTTGGAGAAGTGTAACTCCTACCGGTGTAATGGTAGCCCCCACCGTCATAATGTATGGTTCCGTCAACAGACTTTGGATTCCTGTGTTTCGCTTCCATAATATCAATTTCACCGGTATAAGGCCAATTGGATACACCGGCAGGCAACATCCAGAATGCCGGCCATGCGCCCATACCGGAAGATAATTTCATACGGGCTTCCACTCTTCCGTATTTCAAAGAATATTTGCCCTCAGTAGTTAGTTTTGCTGATGAATAAGGCTGTTGCGGGAATGCTGCACTGGGCTCATATTTCGCCTCAATATTAAGGTAACTGTTTGTTCCTTCTTTAACAATAGTCGCCTGATTTGGATCGTAACGTTGTGCTTCAGCGTTCCCAAAGCCGCAAAGTGTGGGACAGCCGTTTCCGGAAATGCTTTGCCATTTTGTGGCATCTACTGTGGTTCCGTTAAACTCGTCTGCCCAAACGAGTGTATTACATTGTGCCTGTAGTTTTAGAAAAGGGGACAAGGCTAGCAGAGCCATAATAAAACACCTTTTCAGATAATTGCAATTGCTTCTCGGTGGTCGGCCGAAAAAAGAGTTTTTTTGATTCATTTTTTTAGTTTTTTGTTAGTAAAGAATACCATCAAATCAAAAAGTCAATTTGCAAAAAACGGACTGATTTTTCTGATAATAATTCACAATATTAACAAATAAACTACCCTGAAGACCAATTCGGGGCTACGGTTTGACTACGGTGGTTGATAAAAAAATGTCCTAAACGGCTCAATCAGACCTAAGATTTTACTTCACAATACCAAATCAAAAGTTAAGAATAAACTCCGTAATATTGGCATCAGAAGAAAGTTGTAGTTTTTTTCGAATGCGATATCGAGTGTCTTCCACACCTCTTACCGAAATTCCCAAAAGCGGAGCAATTTCTTTTGTATTGAAGTTCATTCGCAGATACGCACACAATCGCATGTCCCGCGGAGTCAATTCAGGAAAACTGTTTTTGAGTCGTTGCATGAAATTATCATGCAGCTGATTGAAGATTTCTTCGAATTCATTCCAATGCTGATCTCCTTGAAGTTCATGATCAATAATTCGGTTTATCTTAGTGAGCAGACTAAAGCTGATAGCAGCCTCTTTTTCTTTCTTAATCTCAGAGATAAGCTCTTTAATTGATAATAATATTTCATTTAAATGAATCAAATTCACCGTATTCGAAGCCACTTTGACATTTTTAAGCGTAATGGTGGCTTCCAGATTTTCACGCATGATTATCGTGTTTTGTTGTTCCAGTGCCAATTTTTGCTCATTTAATTCTGCCCGGTTTCGCAACAATTCTTTCTCCTGATTTAAGATTAATTGCACTTTTTCACGCTCGGCAAGATTCTTCTGGTACCTGACAATTGCATAAAGCAAACCGCAAAAAAGCAATACGTACAAAAGATAAGCCCAACTGGTACGGTACCAAGGAGGCGAAATTTCGAACCTGAAAACAGCCTCTTCACTTACCACATCGTAGATATTCTTTGCCCTTACATGAAAAACATAACTGTTTTCAGGAAGATTGGTATACTCTTTTTCGGTTTGAAGGCTCCAATCTGACCATTTGGGTTCAAAACCTTCCAGCCAATACTCGTATTTGGTAGCATCAGCCTCGTCATAATAAAGAGAAGCAAATGAAAAATGTAAAGCATTATTCGAGTAGGCCAAAACCGGAAAAAGAGTGTCATCACCTTCAGAATTCGTTGGAAGCACATCATAACGGCTTGAAAACAGCAAACTGTCTTTTGGAAAAATACACTTTACCTCCGCTATAATCGATTTGTATTTGGTTTGATAGCTTTTTCCCTTCGTGTTATTGTAATGAATTAACCCCTCTTGAGTCCCAAAAAACACATCACCGGTTGCAGTGGTCTGAATGTTTTCAAAACCCGGAATGTATAAATACCTTAATTTTCTGAAAGGCAACTCTTCTACATCAAAATGGCCTGTCTTTTTACGACTTATTTTTCCGGTATTCTCCCCTGAAACATACCAAATATTGTTTTGATTGTCTTCTTTAAGCAAACGGATGTGGCTGTCCATTCCCAGATATTTCGCAAAAACAGCATCAGGAATCATTTTATTGCTCTTCTTGTCCAGTTTATAGACTCCTTTTGTCGTTCCAAAAAGGATCTGATCGTCAATTTGAAAAGTATTCAAAAACAAACTCGACGGAAAACCATTCTCCCGATTATAAAATTCAGTACTCCAAACAGCATCAAAATTTTTATTGAGTTTGATTTTAAAAATTCCTTTATAACCATGCGCAATCCAGACAGCATCATTGTCGGTCACCATTACCCTGCTGCTTTCTTCGAAACCCTTTATTTTATTCTGATAGACCCACGAACCGTTTATTTTTTTCAGTAAATACAATCCGGTATAACCGCCTACAAGTAATAAATCAGGGCGATTGGGAACGATTACACCTTGCCAGGCACCGTCTATTTTGGCGAGCAATTTAGTTGAAGTTCCTTTTATTTCGAATATTCCGTTTTTTTCAAAAGCTAAAAGAGAACCTCCAAAAATGCCAATATTCCACACATTTTCAGACATTCCTGAAATATGTTGAAAGTGTACATTTTCACGTTTTCCGTTCTTATACGCATTCCAATCCAGCCAAAATAAACCATTATCAGTTGCAATGTAAAGTTTGTTTTCATAAATCTGACTGCAATATATTTTGGTTTCAGAATTGGAGGCATCCAATATTTTAGACAAAGGCGACGAAATCTGAATTAACGAAATCCCTTCTTTAAGGGTTACCCACAAATTTCCTTCTTTATCTGTTTTGAGATTCGTCACATAATCATGCTGTAATCCCATTTGTTTGTTGATGTGCTGAATCAATTTTCCCTCACTATCCAGAACTACCAACCCCGATTGACGTGTTCCGATTCCAAAATAACCGTCAGAAAGTAGAGCTCCTGTCGAAATTTGATTCTGTTTCAGTAAGTAATCTGCTTCGGTTACAAAGTTTTTTAACTGATTGTTTTTATAAACAAAAAGACCGTCTTTTTGCGTGAGAACTACCAATCCATTCTTCGTCTCAAAGATTTTTTTAATCTTCAATCCTATAAATTGCTTACTATTTGGAAGAGATTCTAAAACATTGCCATTGAACTTCAAAAGCCCTTTCACATTATCCGAAACATAAATCACTTTATTGACTTCGAAAAATTCATCAAAAGTTAAAGCAGGTCGTATGACTTTGATTTTATTATCCTTATAAACAAACAATCCTTCCTTAGAAAAAAAAACAACTTCCTTGTTGCTAATAACGGTATGCAGCACATCGCCAAAATTCCTGTTAGCCACCGGAAGCAATTTTACCAAAGACGTATATTTATATTGTCCGTTGGGCAACTGAACGGCGTAACCAAAATCACCCTGAGCCCCCACATATATTTTATCTTTCGCATCAATCGCGAGCGAGCGAACCATACTCTTGTTTTCGGGTTGTGTGACAATGTTCCATCGGACACCGTCAAACTGCAAAATCCCGAAATGATTGGCAAAAAACATCATGCCTTTGGAATCCTGCAAAACATCCCAATTTTCGGAAGCTGCTTTATAGCTCTTCGGACTGTAATTCGTTATAAACGGAACTCCGGTTTTTTTAATCTGTGCGTTACCGGCATGGAGTAGGGAAAATAGTAGTACAACTAAAAATCTAATTTTAAATTTCGTCATTTTGTTTCCGTCTGTAGGTTACTTTATAGGGCTTGCAAAAACCATCCTCTTAAAAACAATCCGTTTGGGCTTAGATTGTTTTTGAAAAAAAAGCTGTTTCTTATTTCTTGTAAATAGTGAAAATCAACATTTTGAAGTCATAAAAAAACGAATAGCTATCTTCAAATATATAAAATTTCATTTATAGCTAACAATTAATTTTAACAGATAAACACATAGAAGTGCAATTTAAAAAAACGTTTCACTATAAATAAATCACCTAAGTCTATGTGAAAAATTGCAATTTTCTTAAAACAACTTAAATTCTAAAATCTATGTGTCTATCTGTTAAAAAAGCATTTAGCTAAATTACACCTAACAAACATAAAATTCTACTTTATGGCACTATAAAACCTATGTTAACACAGAACAAAAAACCTCTCATTATCAAACAACTGTACTTTATTACACCTATTCTGTATTCGCAATGACCATTTGATTAGTACATTTATTCCTTGCTATAAAATTATTTCTGAATCAAAATTAAAACTTTCAATTTTGAAAAAACATTTATTATTAACCGTACTATTGGCTGGCACTTTTGTTGTCTCTTCACAAAGCAAAATCATAACCGTTACTAATTCGCTTCCTGTTGACCGGGAATTTGAAACGGTCGAACTAACTAAAAAGTTGCTTGGACTATCCGCTTCATCTAAACTTGAAAATTACGGCGTAAAAGAAAAAAATTCCAGTTTGTTTTTAGAAAGTCAAACTGTTGACAATGATGGTGACGGCATTAGAGATGTTCTCTTATTTCAACCCAAAATGAGTGCTTCCTCTCAAAAAGAATTTGAAATCATTGTGGTCACGATTCCCTCCGAATCAAAAAACAACAACTGTTATTCCAGATTTGTTCCCGAACGAACTGATGATTATGCTTGGGAAAACGACAAAGTTGCCTTCAGAACTTACGGTCCGGTCGCTCAAAAAATGGTAGAAGATCATATTCCCGGCGGAACGCTCACCAGCGGAATTGATGCCTGGCTAAAAAGAGTTGATTATCCTATTATTAACAAATGGTACGAAAAAGCAACCAACGGAACCGGGACGTATCACAAAGATACAGGAGAAGGTTTAGACAATTTTCATGTTGGAGACAGTCGAGGCATTGGCGGAATTGCCGTAAATGTTGACGGCAAATATTATTTTTCTAAAAATTTTATTGAATGGAAAACCATCACCACAGGCCCAATAAGAACCAGCTTTATCCTGACTTATGCAGATTGGGACGCCAAAGGTTCAAAAATCAAAGAGTCTAAATTGATTAGTCTTGATTATGGAAGTTATTTGTCCCGTTTTGAAATCTCTATCACAGGCACCAAAAAAATTGCCGCAGGAATTACACTTCATGACAAAAAAGGCACTATTGGAACTAATATAAAAGAAGGCTGGTTAAGTCATTGGGAAACTCTTGATGATTCTGAAATCGGAACGGGTTTAGTAGCACCCAAAAAGACCTTAACCAATTTTGACAATCATATTACCGCTGAAAAAGACTTGAGTAATCTCTATGGAAATTTAAACGTAAAAGACAACAAAGTGATTTATTATGTGGGCTTCGGGTGGAAAAAAGGAAGCCCTTTTCAAACCAAACAAGAATGGGAAACTTATTTGAGTTCGTTTGCCCGTAAAATAAATAATCCACTTATAGTAAAAATGAAGCGATAAAAAATTATAAACCAAACCTGACAGGTTTTAAAAACCTGTCAGGTTTAAATTACTTTTTAACCGGAAAATAATTCTCTTTTAAGATAATTTCCAACGGAATATAATGCGTGTCTTCTACTGTCTCCTGCAAGACCATTTTTTTGTACAGATGACTGATCCCCATATAGCCCTGCTCCTCGGGTCTTTGGTTAATTAAAAAGTCAATTATTCCCTTATTTAGGTATTCTATATTTTCTTCCAATAAATCATAACCAATGATACGAACGCCTTTAATATTGTTTTTCTCTAAAAATCGAGCCACAATATACGCTCTGGAATTAGGCACAAAAACACTGTGAACTCCCAAAAACATATCCATATTTAACTGATCGATTCCGGAGTCTTTAATGGTAACTTCCGAAAACTTAAAATTGGTAAGTTCACCATGATCCTTAAAGAAAGAATAAAATCCATCGATGCGTTGCAGATAAACCGAAGTGCTTTCGATTTCTCTTGTGATCTTAAAGATCAATATCTGCCTTTCGTTTTTCACAGCAAAACTAATTAACCTTCCTGCCAGATAACCACTCTGAAAAGCATCCTGCCCTACATAAGCATGTTGCTGATTGGTGTTGATATCAGAGTCAATTAATACAACAGAAATGTTCTTTTTTTTGTACTTATCTAAAAACCGAATGGATTCTTCGTAAAATATTGGGGCAAACAACAGGCCATCACATTCAAAGTTGAGTACTTTTTTCACCGCTTCTTTAAAAGATGCTGTATTAAAATCGTAGAAAAAATAATCCAGCACGACTCCGAATTTTCCAAATTCAACCGCTGCTTTTTCAATACCGATAATCTGACTCTTCCAATATTCTAAATCTTCGTATTTAGGCAAAAAAACTGCGAAATGAAACTTCTTATTCAATGCCAAATTACTCGCCAGGATATTTCGCTTGTAACCGTATTCTTCTATTATAGCGTTTACTCTATCAACATTATCCTGAGTCACCTGTCCGCGGTTATGGATAATTCGATCAACAGTTCCCGGTGAAACATTGGCTAGTTCTGCTATTTTTTTAATTGTTATAATAGTGATTGCTTTTAAGTTAAAATAATACAGTAAGTGTGTAAAATTAATTTTTTTTATCAAAGATAAATTGTTTTTGTTAAGTTTTTATATACATTTGTAAAAATACGTGTGCGTACACGGAATTTTCAAACAACACAGAATGAAGCATGAACAGTACTAAAAAATTGTTCCGCTTTTTCAGGTCAGCAACTAACTATTTCATAAAATATAAAACCGAAACGATGATAATAGATTCATTACAAAATGCAACAAAATATTACGCTTTACACCCCAATTTCAAGAAAGCATTTGACTATGTAAATCAAAATGACCTGTCAAAATTAGAAGCAGGAACTTTCGATATTGCGGCGGGTTTAAAATTAATTGTAATTATCGGTGAAGGAAGTAGCCGCGAAGAAAGTATCAAAGGTTTTGAATGCCACGATCAAAATATTGACATTCAGATTTCGATAAAAGGTCCTGAGACTTTTGCTTGGAAACCCAGAGAAAAATGTCTCAATCCAAATGGAGGTTATAATGACGAGCGAGATGTTCGTTTTTTTCATGATGCTCCGGATATGTTTTTTGAATTGCAGGAAAAACAGTTTGCGATCTTATTTCCCGAAGACGTACACGCTGCAATGATTGGTGAGGGAGTAATAAAAAAAGTTGTTTTTAAAGTAAAAATATAAGCTATGAGTACCATTCAAAATTCAATTGATGTTATTGTAAAACAAGGAATTCTGCCTTTGTATTTCAATACCGATGAAAATAAAAGTATTGAGATACTAAGAGTCCTTTATAAATCCGGAATCAAAGCCGTTGAGTATACCAACAGAGGTCCGGAAGCAGCATCCAATTTCAAAAAAATGATTGAAGTCCGAAATGCTGAGATGCCCGAAATGTTATTGGGAATCGGTACCATAAAGAATATACAGCAGGCAGAAGAATTTTATACGATTGGAGCTGACTTTTTTGTAAGCCCGGGTTTCGTTGCCGAAGTTTCTGATTTCTTAAAAAGTAAAAACATTCTATACGCTCCGGGTTGTATGACGCCAACCGAAATTATTACAGCCGAAAATGCCGGAGTCAAATTTATTAAACTCTTTCCGGGGAACATTTTAGGCCCTGACTTTTTAAGTGGTATAAAAGACATTTTCCCTTCTTTAATTTTTATGCCAACAGGAGGCGTAGAAACCACTTTGCAAAGTATACAAAGCTGGTTCACTGCAGGAGTTTCCGCTGTTGGAATGGGAAGCAAACTAATCAGTAAAAAAGTAATGGAACACGAAGCTTATGACACCATCGAAAAGGAAACCGTAAGAGTTTTGTCTTTGATTGAAACCGTAAGAAACAAATAGCACTAACTCAATATGGATTCAATATTTAATCTAAAAGGCAAAATTGCACTTATTACAGGTGGTGCGGGCGTACTTGGAAGCAATATGGCAAAAGTACTCGCCAAACAAGGCGTTATCACAGGAATCGTATCACAATCTATTGAAAAAGCAACTAAAACTGCCGCAGCAATTACGGACAATGGCGGAACGGCTTTTGCCATTCAGGCCAATGTTTTAAACAAAGAAGAACTCGAAAAAGCAAAAGATTTTATTGTTGAAAAATACGGTCGCTTGGATATTCTCATCAATGCAGCCGGAGGAAATATGCCTGGAGCCACCATCAGCCCCGATCAAGCAATTTATGATCTGAAAACCGAAGATTTGCAAAAAGTTATTGATCTGAATATTATCGGAACAATGCTTCCTTCGCAAGTGTTCTCAACCCTTTTTGCTAAACAAAAAGAGGGAATCATTATCAACATCTCATCGGCATCGGCACAAAGACCTTTGACAAGAGTTGTGGGATACTCCGCTTCAAAAGCAGCAATAGACAATTTCACACAATGGATGTCGGTTGAATTGGCTTCAAAATATGGAGAAGGCATTCGGGTTAATGCTATTTCACCGGGCTTTTTTATCGGGGAACAAAATCGCGCGCTATTGTTGACACCGGATGGAAAGTTAACTCCAAGAGGTGAAAAAATTATTGACCACACTCCCATGGGAAGATTTGGAACACCGGATGATATTGACGGAGCACTACTGTTTTTATGCAGCGACATGTCAAAATTTGTAACAGGAACAATCTTAAAAGTCGACGGAGGTTTTGCCGCTTCCAGCATTTAAAAACAACTACCAAATACTATATTAAATGGAACAAACGTTACGATGGTTCGGACCACAAGACCCGGTTTCTTTACAAGATATTTTACAAACCGGAGCAACTGGAATTGTAACCGCATTACACCATATTCCCAATGGAGAGATATGGCCAATCAACGAAATACTCAAACGAAAAGTCGAAATTGAACATAAAAATGGGGATCCAAAAAAGGAAGCCTCCGGTTTGATTTGGTCAGTTGTAGAAAGTATTCCGGTCCATGAAGACATTAAAAAACAAACCGGAAAATACTTAGAGTATATTGAAAATTATAAAGAAAGCATTCGCAATTTGGCTTTATGCGGAATAAAATGTGTTTGCTACAATTTCATGCCGGTTTTAGACTGGTCAAGAACGGACTTGTCTTATGAAATGCCGGATGGTTCAAAAGCCTTGCTTTTTGATGGTATTACATTTGCGGCTTTTGAATTGTTTATTTTGAAAAGACCCGGAGCAGAAGCCACCTATACGGAGGCACAAATTAAAAAAGCGACCAAATACTTCGAATTATTGACGGAGGTCGATAAACTAAAACTGCAACAAAACATTCTTGCCGGACTTCCAGGGGCGGAAGAAGCCTATACGGTTGAGGATTTCCTACTGACTTTAAAAGGCTATAATCATATTGACAGACAAAAATTAAAGGAAAATCTCTTTTTCTTTTTGAGAGAAATCATTCCCGTAGCTGAAAAAGCAGGTGTTTTAATGGCCATTCATCCGGATGATCCACCCTTCCCGATTTTAGGCTTACCACGAATTGTAAGCACCGAAGAGGATTTAATTGAATTAATGGGTGCCATTGATTCCAAATCAAATGGTTTTACGATGTGTACCGGTTCATATGGCGTAAGAGCTGACAATGATTTGCCCGGAATGGTGCAACGTCATGGTGATAAGATGAATTTTATACACCTAAGAAGTACAAAAAGAGAGGAAGAAGACCGTTTTTTTGAAGCCAATCATTTAGAGGGTGATGTCGATATGTATGAAGTAGTAAAAGCGATTCTGGAAGTCGAGAAACGAAACGGAAGTACTTTACCAATGCGTCCAGATCACGGTCATCAAATGCTCGATGATTTAAATAAAAAAACAAATCCCGGATATTCCGCGATCGGTCGTTTAAGAGGTTTAGCCGAATTAAGAGGGCTTGAAATGGGGATTAAAAAATCAATTGTTTAAAAAAGAATGTCTATAAAACCGGAAATAGTAAGATAGCACGCAGATCTGGCAGATTTGGCGGATTCTCGCGAAAGCAATCAAAAAAATCTGCTTTAACTTTTGTTGAATGTCTTTAAAACAGGAAATATTAAAATAGCACGCAGATTTGGCGGATTCTCGCAAAAGCAATCAAAAAAATCTGCTTTAACTTTTGTTGAATGTCTTTAAAACAGGAAATAATAAAATAGCACGCAGATCTGGCAGATTTGGCGGATTCTCGCAAAAGCAATAAAAAAATCTGCTTTAACTTTTGTAGAATGTCTTTAAAACAGGGAATAATAAAATAGCACGCAGATTTAGCAGATTCGGCGGATTCTCGCGAAAGCAATCAAAAAAATCTGCTTTAACTTTTGTAGAATGTTTTTAAAACAGGAAATAATAAAATAGCACGCAGATCTGGCGGATTTGGCGGATTCTCGCGAAAGCAATCAAAAAAATCTGCTTTAACTTTTGTAGAATGTCTTTAAAACAGGAAATAATAAAATAGCACGCAGATCTGGCAGATTTGGCGGATTCTCGTAAAAGCGATAAAAAAATCTGCTTTAAATTTTGTAGAATGTGTTTAAAACAGGAAATAATAAAATAGCACGTAGATTCAGCAGATTCTAGCAAAGAAATGAAAAAAAAATCTGCCAAATCTGCCAAATCTGCGTGAAAAAAACCACCTCTCTTCAAATCATTTGAATCACTTGAATCTGTGGCATTATAAAAAAAGTTTGAGAACTAACCACCCCAAACTCATCACAAAAAAACATTGCAAACTACTAACTATCATGACTTTCAAAAACCAATTAACCAAAAAAAACCGCTGGAACTATTATGGTATTTTTATAAGTACGCTACTTATACCCCTAAACGCAATTAGCCAGCAGTTACCCAAAATCCTAAACACACAACAAAAATCAGTAACCACTTACCTACCCGATTTTAGTTATGCAGGCTATCATTTTGGAGAAACAAACTTACCTGAAGTTCAAGGAAAAATAATCAATGCGGTCGATTTTGGTGTAAAAGCAAATGATGAATTAGACGATTCGAAAGCTTTATTAAAAGCAATAAAAGCCGCCAATGCAATAGAAGGAAATGTCATTTTGCAATTACCCGCAGGAAGAATCATTTTAAGCACCATTTTATACCTCGAAAGAAGCAATTTTGTACTTCGCGGCACAGGATCGGGCAAAAACGGAACAGAGTTTTATTGTCCGAGACCAATGATGTACTTAAAAGACCCTGAATCATTAGCCGAATTAAGGGAATACCTGACTACTTTTGACAAAAGACAGCGGGAGAACGAAAACAATATCGACTTGGCTTTTTCGCAATACGCCTGGTCCGGAGGTTTTATCTGGACACAAATTCCAAATGAACGCGTAAAATCCTATCTTGATAAATACGAACCCACTCCAATTGTTCTGGCTAAAGTCAGCAGTGGTACTATGGGCGAGCATACCATAACCGTTTCGGACTTAAACGGGTTGAAAGTTGGCGCTGTCGTAGAATTACAATTATTTAATAAGGACGGCGAAAATGGCGAAATTATTAAAGATTTATACCAAGGTGCTCCTGTAAAACCGGGTTCACACCATTGGAAATTTCCAAAATTACCCATCGTAAGACAACAAGTAGAAATTACTAAAATTTCAGGTTCTAAAATTACTCTAAAAACACCTTTGACTATTGGCATCAAACCCAGTTATCAGGCACAATTGGTAGAATGGAAACATTTAAACGAAGTCGGGATTGAACATCTTCGTTTTACATTTCCGGATATTCCGAGAGTAGCACATCATGTTGAACCGGGAAATAATGGTGTTTTTCTAACCCGTGTTTTTAACAGTTGGGTCAAAGATGTGACCATAACCAATGCAGACAGCGGAATTTTGGCAGAAGAAATCGCCAATGTCACCATACAAGATATCGTAACCGACGGAAATCATATGGCACATTATACCGTTACTTTAGGAGGTGTACATAATGTTTTAGTAAAGAATCTAAAGGTGTACAATAAAGCCGTTCATCCTTTAAGTTTCAACACATTTGCTACTAAAAATGTGTATCAGAATTGCGAGGTTTTTGCAGATCCGCTTTTGGATCAGCACTCGGGTGCCAATCATCAGAATTTATTCGATCATATAACGGTTCATTTAACTCCGGATAACACCAACAGTTATGCCTTATTTGGCGGTGGCGGTGCCGACTATTGGAAACCTTCACACGGTCCCTACAGTACTTTTTGGAATCTGAATGTACAGGTTTCAAATCCCGAAGAACATACCAAACCGGTTTTACTTTACGGCATGAAAGACGGCCCTTTCGCCAGAATTATAGGAGTAAACGGAAATACAAAATTCGAAGTAAAATACGAACCCGAGCCCTACATTGAATTTCTAAACGAATCTATGGAGAAAGTACCTTCCTTATATGATTATCAATTGAAAAAACGATTAAAATAAGTTTAGGTAAAGCTGTATCATTTACAATCACGTTAAATCACAAAGAGTAAAGAGTAAAAAGCAAAGAGCAAAGAATATAAAATAATTCGATCAAACAAAAACTTTGCGCCTTAGCGCCTTTGTGGCTCCCCCCCCCCTCTATTTTCACAATATAATTCGAATGCTATGAAAAAAAAAATAGCTCTTCTAGTTTTAGTCCTCATCACGGGAAATGTGTTTTCTCAAAATAAATACCGTCTTAAAAATATCTCGACAACCGATGGTCTTTCGCAAAGTTCTGTCATTGCCATACATCAGGATAAATTAGGGCAAATGTGGTTTGGTACGCGGGACGGACTCAATAAATACGACGGAAGCAAGTTTACCATTTTTAGAAATGACATTTCTGACAAAGCAACGATCAGCAACAATGATATTCTGGCGATTGATGAAGACAATTCGGGAAAAATATGGGTCGGAACTTACAACGGACTCAACTGTTACGATCCTGTTTCTAATACTTTCAAGAGGTATTTGCACTCCAATACCAACCACACCATTAGTAGTAATGCTGTCTGGTGTATCAAAGAAATTGGCAATGAGCTTTGGTTTGGAACCTCAAAAGGCTTGAGTATTTTCAATAAAAAAAACAAGCTGTTTACTTCTGTTTTCCATTCAGATACCGATACCTCAACTTTGCCAAGCAATAATATTCTGACTATTATAAAAACCAAAAAGCAAGAAATCTGGATTGGCACAACAAAAGGTTTATGCCGACTTACAAGCAGAAATAACGGAAAACTAACCTTTAAGAATTATCCACTAAACACTACTGATTTACTTAATGTTCAAACCATTGCAGAAGACGCGCAAGGTGATTTATGGATCGGTACCAAAAACAAAGCGCTTTTAAAACTCGATATAAAAACGCGTCAATTTGTTTCTTTTTTGCCGAATGAAAAATACAAAGAAATAAACGCAGACATTCGTTCATTAGCCATTGACAATCAAGGTTCGTTATGGATTGGCGCTTATGACGGAATCTACATTTACGGCAAAGATAAAAGTCTCCAAAAAATCAATAACAGTAATAATAGCAACGGGATTGACAAAGTAAAATCAGTTTTTATCGATAAAAAAGGTTCTGTTTGGATCGGCTGTTATTACAAAGGCGTAAACATCTGGGATGTATCTAATGTCAATTTTTCGAATTACAATCAGAATTCAAAAAAAATCCCAATGAGTTTTGATGTCATCAGTTCGATCATCACCGATAAAAACAAAAATATCTACTTTGGCACGGAAGGCGGTGGAATAACCATTTACAACCCAAATACATCGGCAACAAGTTATATCAATAGCAGTACTGGACAAAGCAATAAAAATGATATCAAATCGATGTCGCTTTCTCCCGATAATATCTTGTGGATTGGTACATTTTCTAAAGGTTTATCGGCTTACAATACCCTTTCAAAAAGAATTGAAGACAACCGCATCAGTTCGGAATTAAGCGCATTAGTAAAAGAAACCGGTGTCTATTCTATTAAAACGGAAGCCAACGGAATCGTTTGGATCGGAACTTTTGGGAAGGGCTTGATTCGATACAATTCTATTGACAAAACCTTTGTCCTTGTAGGAAACGATAATACAAAAGCCAATTTTCTAACAAACAACATTATCCGAACTCTTCTAATTGATCAAAAAAAGAGACTTTGGGTCGGAACTCAAAATGGACTTAATTGCATCTCCTTGAACAATTTCAAACCCAATCATTATTCTATACAACATTACTTTTTTGATAAACCTTCTTTGTCGGGAGATGATATACTCACACTATATCAGGACAGTCAGAACAAAATATGGGTAGGCACAAAAGCAAAAGGACTGCATTATTTTGATGGAAAAAGATTTCAGAAAATCAATCTAAAAGTCGGAAACACTGTAATTACTTCGATACATTCGATCTTAGAAGATGGTGACAAAAACCTATGGGTCAGCACGAATCAGGGAATTTTAAAATACAGTACCACTCAAAAAACGGTTGCTTTATATGATCAAAAAGATGGTTTGGCAAGTAATGAATTCAATGATAATTCGGCCTTAAAACTGGACGCCACTCAATTTTATTTTGGAAGCCCATCCGGTGCTACGTTTTTTGATGCCAAAAAAATTGTCCTGAACCGATATTCGCCACAGGTTTTAATTACAAGTCTGAAAATTAAAAATAAAACGATAAATCCAAATGACACACCGGAAATTTTAGAGAAAGGCATCAGTTACACCAAAAACATAACGCTCGACTATGACAAGGCTAATTTTTCTATCAGTTATGCCATTCCAAATTACATCCGATCAAAAAACAATCAGTACAGTTACCGCTTAATTGGTCTGGAAAACAACTGGACGACAACCAAAAATACCGAGGCCATATTTGCCATTCAAAACCCGGGAACTTATGTTTTTGAAGTAAGAGGTGCCAACAATGACGGGGTCTGGAACAGCACTCCCACTACACTTACCGTCACTGTAAATCCTGCACCATGGCGAAGTATTTGGGCTTTTTTATTGTATGGAATAACAATTGGTCTGGGATTATATGGATTGATGTGGATCATTAAATCAAAAGCCACATTAAAACAAAAACTGGAATCAGAATATCTGGAAACCAAACGCATTGAAGAAAACAATCGCATCAAACTGGATTTCTTTACGAACATTTCGCACGAATTCAGAACACCGCTGACCTTGATTCTTGGTCCCTTGCAACAAATATTGGCGGACTATAACGGAACCAACGAAATGTACAAAAAACTGTTGGTTATAGAAGGAAGTGCCAATCATCTTTTGAGTCTGATTAACCGATTAATGGATTTCAGAAAACTAGAAAGCCATCAGGTCACCTTAGAATCTGCCAATGGAAATATTGTGAAATTTACTAAAGAGATCTTTCTGTCTTTTATAGAATATGCCAAAGATGGCGGCTACCAGTACACTTTCGAATCTTCACACGAGGAAATTCAGGTGTATTTTGATTGCTACAAATTAGAGCGTGTTTTTTATAATTTGATTTCAAATGCCTTTAGATATACGCCAAAAGGAGGTGTTATTGCAATCAAAATAAGTCAGAACGCAGAAAACTTATTCATTGCGGTAGAAGATTCGGGAGTTGGAATTGCCCAAGAGCATATTGACAAAATTTTTGATTTATTTTTTGAAATTCCGACCCACAACAACGTTCAAAAAAATTACAATAAAGGCACCGGAATTGGATTGTCGATTGTAAAAAACATTGTAAAACTTCATAAAGGAACCATAAATGTGGTCAACAAAAAAACGGAAGGTGTCATTTTTACGGTCACACTTCCATTAGGGAAAGAACATCTTCGACCAGAAGAAATCATTAAGGATTTTAGAATCAGTGATGCTATTGAACAGTATACAGCACAACTAGTTCCTAATGAAACAACAGAACCGGAAGACATTGACGATTATGTAGTGAATGCCGAAAAACAAACGATACTACTTGTGGAAGACCATAAAGTGCTGAGAGACTTCATGAAAAACCTGCTTAAAAAAGAGTATAACATTCTGGTTGCCGACAACGGAAAAACGGCCTTAGAAAAAGCCATTCAATATGTACCCAATTTAATTATCAGTGATGTTATTATGCCCGAAATGGTTGGTACCGAGCTTTGTTCCAAAATAAAAGAAAACCTGAAAACCAGTCATATTCCTGTAATATTACTGACTTCACGATCTTCTTTGGTTTACAAATTTGAAGGATTGGAAAGTGGCGCTGATGATTATATCAGTAAACCTTTTAATTTAATTGAATTTAAACTCCGTATTAAAAATCTGCTCCATTCAACGGAACGATTAAAAGCAAAATTCTCAAGCGAAGACAATTTTGTTCCGGCAGAAATAACGGTATCTTCCATAGACGAAGCATTATTAAAAAAAGCCTTCCGTATTGTAGAAGACAATATCTCCAACGAGCAATTTGACATTCCTTTTTTCTGCTCCGAACTAGGGGTAAGTCGCACGATGTTATTTCTAAAAGTAAAAGCTTGGACGAACTTCACGCCAAATGAATTCATTCATGAAATAAGATTAAAACGAGCCGCCCAATTGTTGGAACAAAACAAACTAAACGTTTCTGAAGTCAGTTATAAGGTAGGTTTTAACAACCCCAAATACTTTAGCAAATGTTTTCAAAAAAGATATGGAAAAACTCCGTCACAATTTGCTGACAAATTTTCTAAACCGTTGTCCGTATTTTAAAAAGTCCTTTATTTTCAGGGCTTAAAAAAGGGTGTCTGTATTTTTAGATACCCTTTTTTGTACTTCTATATCGCTTGTGCCTAATACATTTGTGGTATGAAAGTCAAAAAAACAAAATTCATATTACTCCAAATTCTCTTCATGATGCTGATAATAGGAATGAGTTTATTGCTTTTTTATTTTAGCTAACATTAACCTTTAAACCAAAAAATGAATGTTTACAAACCAAAAAATTAAGTCGTTTAAATGGTGTTTCCTGGTACTCTTTTTACTGGGAATTACTATTGTGAATGCACAGGAGAGAAAAGTCACCGGAAAAGTTACTTCCAGTGAAGACTTACTCGGGCTTCCTGGTGCTAATGTATATATCAAGGGATCTTCTGTAGGAGCCACTGCCGATATGGATGGGAATTATGCTGTTTTTGTTTCAGAAAAAAATGCTGTACTTGTTTTCAACTTTATAGGATATCAGTCGGTCGAAATTCCGGTCGGCAATAAAACCGTTGTCAATATTAGTCTAAAACCCGATACCAAAAATCTGGATGAAGTAATTGTGATCGGTTACGGAACCCGCAAAAAGAGCGACATTACAGGTTCTGTATCTTCTGTAACGGCAAAAGAATTAACTGCCTATCCCTTATTAAATGCCGAACAAGCTTTACAAGGGCGTGCAGCGGGGGTTTCTGTACAATCCAATAATGGTGGTGAACCGGGCGCTCCGATAAAAATCAGAGTTCGTGGAGGTACTTCGATTAATGCCAGTGGAGACGCGCTTGTTGTGGTGGATGGTTTTGCAGGGGTTTCTATGCCTGCACCTCAGGACATCGCCTCTATTGAAGTATTAAAAGATGCCTCAGCAACTGCTATTTACGGATCAAGGGGATCTAACGGGGTTATTATTGTTACCACCAAAAAAGGAAAACCGGGAAAACCGGTTATTGAATTCAGTAATTCAACTTCCGTACAATCTGTCAATAACAAATTGGATTTATTAAATGCCGATCAGTTTGTGGCGTACCGAAAAAGTTTTACTACACATACAGCAGGACCAGCAAACACAGACTGGCAGGATGTCATTTATCGTGACGGGATGATTTCGAATAACCAATTGTCTTTTTCCGGAGGATCGGAAAAAGTAAGGTATTATGTTTCAGGAAATTATTTCAATCAAAATGGCGTTGTAATTAATTCCGGAATTGATAAGTATTCGATTGTAAGCAATTTAGAAGCCGATTTAAGCGACCGATTTAAAGTAGGTTTGAATACCTTTCAAAGCAAACAAAATAAAGAAGGAATTATTTCTCAAACCGGTGCAGGCGGAACCGGAGCTGCCGGTGTAATTGCTGCCGCTTACCGTTTTATGCCGGATCAAGGCATCTACAAGCCCGACGGAAGCTATACTTCTACTGCTCCTATTGGGGATGATATTGACAATCCGTATGCAACAGCAATGGAAAATGTTTTAGAAACCGTTTCTGTAGTAAGCAGAAATAATTTCTTCGCCACTTATAAAATCACACCTGACCTCGAATTTAAAACCACTTTAGGTTTATCGGATTCCAACTCTCAAACCGGAAGATTTATTCCGTCCACTTTAATTGCAGGGAAAAATATCAAAGGAGAAGCTTCTGTAAGCAACAACCGAAATTCCTCTTTCCTGACCGAAAATTATCTGACATACAAAAAAGAGATTATCACAAAAGGAATCCTGACTGTTCTTGGAGGGTACTCCTATCAGAAAAATAAAAACGAAACTTCTTTTGCAGCCTCAAGAGGATTTTTGACCAATACCAATTCCTATCATAATTTAGGCGCCGGAACGGTCTTCTTAAAACCGGATTCTTCTTTATCAGAAACCGAGTTGATCTCGGCTTTCGGAAGGCTAAACTTTGATTACGACGATAAATACTTACTAACGTTTACGGCCAGACGTGACGGTTCATCGAGTTTCAGTAAAAACTATAAATATGGAACTTTCCCATCGGGAGCCATTGGCTGGAACATCGCTAAAGAACAGTTCTTAAAAGACAATAAAACGATTTCTAATCTTAAGCTAAGAGCCAGTTATGGTGCTACAGGAAATCCTTCCATTGGTGCTTATTCTACGCTGTCCAGATTCTCTGAGATATATGATGTGAGTGGTGACGTAATTGTAAATGCAGTTCAATTAACATCATTGGACAATCCAAACTTAAAATGGGAAACCTCCTATCAACAAGATTACGGGATCGATTTAGGTTTGTTTGATAATCGTATAAGTTTAACCGCCGATTATTATAAAACGATTACCAAAGACTTGCTGTTCAACAGACCTTTACCGGGAGTTTCAGGAATTGCCTCGCAACTTCAGAATGTTGGAGAACTAGAGAATAAAGGTTGGGAATTGGGAATTAACTCTAAAAACTTTATCGGAGCCGATTTTACCTGGTCGACCAGTTTTAATATTTCATCCAACAAAAATAAAGTATTGAAATTAGCCGATAACAAAGACCTTCTTATCAACTCGACACCAGGGCATTTCCTTGCAACGGAATCTCAGATTTTGAGAGTTGGACAGCCGGTTGGTTCCTTCTTCGGATTTGTTTATGATGGTGTGATTCAACAGGGAGAAACCGTACTTCCGGGGAATTTTGAAACGGCTCCGGGTGGAGAAAAATTCAAAGATGTAAACGGTGACGGAAAATTAGATTCGAATGACAAGACCATTATCGGAAATCCAAATCCGAACTTCATCTTCGGTTTAAACAATGATTTCACCTATAAAAATTTAGACTTAAATATTTTCTTCCAGGGTTCAGAAGGGAATCAAATTCTGAATTATACTTTAATGGAACTGGCTTCAGGAAACAATAATGCAACAACAGAAGTTTTAGATGCCTGGACTCCGACGCACACCGACACCAATGTTCCGGCCAATGCAGCGAGAACCAAAAGAGTAACGTCTAGATTTGTATACGATGCAAGTTATATCCGTTTGAAAAACATCTCACTTGGATACAGCTTAAATGAAAAAATTGTTTCGAAAATGGGGCTGAGTAAAGTCCGTTTTTTCATCAGTGCGCAAAATATCTGGACCATTACCGACTATCCGGGTTCTGATCCGGAGGGTAATTATCTGAATGATACCAATGCCAGAAGTAATACCAACTTGGGTCTGGAATATGGAAGTTACCCAAATGTGAGAACATTTACGTTCGGATTTAATTTAAAATTTTAGTCAAATACCATCACTATCATGAAAAAATATATCGCTTTTATTTTCCTGGGAATATTCGCCTTCGGATGCTCTGATTTAGAAGAACATCCCGTAGGAATCATTCGTCCGGATAACTTTTTTAATAATACAGACGATTTGCAAGCCGCTGTAAATGGAAGTTTTGCCAATATCGCTCACAACAACTACTGGGGAAGAGAGTTTACCATTGCCCTGATGCTTAGAGATGATATGTCCGATATTGGAGACCGAACCACTCAGGCAGCAAGGATTGATGTAAACGATTTTAGAATGAACGACACCAATGCACTGGTTGCCAACTTCTGGCCACAATCGTTTATCATCATTGCCGCAGCCAATCAGGCGATCGAAGGCGCTAAAAAAACGCCCGGTGATCCTGCAAAAGTAAACGCTATTGTTGCTCAGGCTTATTTCGCAAGAGCTTTTACTTACTATCATTTGGTTCGCATCTTTGGAGATGTTCCGTATATCGATTTTGCCGTAAACGAAGTTTCACAGGTCGATAAATTAAGCCGAACCAAAGAAGCAGTGGTATATGCCAAAATCATTGAGGATTTGGAATTTGCAAAAAAATGGCTGGATGACAAACCAAAAGTAAAAGCCGTTCCCGGAAAAGGAACTGCAGCAGGTTATTTGGCTTCGGTGTATTTAACTTTAGGAAATTATCAAAAAGCCTATGATGAAGCCAAATACGTTATTACCAATGAGGCAAAATTCGGTTTAGGCCTGGATGCTGATTTTCAGGATTTATTTAATGCTACAAAAGCAGCATCACTAAAAGAGCCATTATTTACAATTGATTTTAACAACTTAACCTCCGGAAATTACGGTCAGGACTATACCGCCTTTTTTACAGGTTCCTTAAAAGATGATAGTTATAGTTATGGACAGGGGTTTTCTGTGGCTGTACCTTCTTTAAAAGTTTTTAACGACTGGGATCAGAGAGATTACAGAAGAGCGGTAAGTTTTGACACTATCATCAGAAAAAAAACAGGCCCGGGTGGTGCTTTGCAAATTTATCCTTCAAGCGATAACGAAAAAGCGCCACGCCCTCATATTGCCAAATACTATCGTTTTCCGGGTAAAGCAGGTGCTAACGGAAGAACTTCCCAACACAACTACATCACCATGCGTTATGCCGAAGTATTGCTGACGGCTGCTGAGGCTTTAAACGAAATTAGTCCGGGAACTTCAGAAGCGGATGGTTATGTAAACAGAGTGCGTGCCAGAGCCAGAAACAAAGCAGGCAGACAAGTTTCTTTTCCTGCAAATGTAACACCTGGATTATCTAAGACCGATTTCAGGAAAATGGTGGTTGATGAAAGAAGATTAGAACTGGCGTTTGAATACATTAGATGGTACGATATTAAAAGACTTAAAAATGGCCCTGAAGTATTTGGTCCAAATGGTTTTGAGCCTCACGCCAATTTTGATTCCAACAGAGATTATTTGTTCGCATTGCCGGGAACTGAGTTAGCGATAAATCCAAACTTAGCTCCAAACAACCCTGGCTATTAAAACATTATATTAAATTTACTTATGACTAAAGTTAATCACATACTTTTTGTTCTTGGGTTTGCATGGCTGCTTACAGCGTGCAAATCCGGGAATAATTCTCAGACTAATGCAACCGCATCTTCCGGTAATCTGCTTGAAACCCGTTATAAAATGATGTTGGAATATCCCGTAGATTCGATGGCAATGCCACGCAGCATGACCCCGGAATCCAATCTCATAAAGAAAGTACCTTCGCGAGATTGGACCAGTGGTTTTTTTGCCGGAAACTTATGGCAATTGTATCGACTAACAGGCAATTCCGAATACAAAAAACAAGCAGAAAAGTGGACACCATTCAGCAAAAAAGAAAGTGTAAATCGTGGTTCTCATGATGTGGGATTTAAGGTGTATTGTGCCTTTGGAGAAGGTTTAAAAGTAACCAATAATCCGGAATACAAAAAAACGATTATCAAAGGAGCTGAAACCTTATGTACCCGTTTTAATGAAAAAGTAGGTGCGATCCGTTCCTGGGATTTCAATAAAGACATTTGGGAATATCCGGTCATCATTGATAATATGATGAATTTGGAATTACTTTTTGAGGCTACTAAATTATCCGGTAACAAAAAGTATCAGGATATCGCCATCAAACATGCCAATACCACACTCAAAAATCAATTTAGAAAAGACAACAGCTGTTACCATGTGGTGGTTTACGACACCATTACGGGAGCTGTAAAAAAGAAAACGACTTTACAGGGATACAATGACGATTCGGCTTGGGCACGAGGTCAGGCCTGGGCGGTTTACGGATTTACCATGTCGTATCGTTATACAAAAGACAAGGCCTACATCGATCAGGCGGAAGCAACCGCAAAGTTTTTTATGACGAATAAAAACCTGCCCGAAGATGGGATTCCGTATTGGGATTTTAACGATCCTGGTATTCCAAATGCGGCACGTGATGTTTCTGCAGCCACCATTATGGCCTCAGCTTTATACGAACTTTATGGCTACACCAAAAACAAAACATATTTGACTTATGCCAACAAAGTAATCCAAACTTTAAGTTCTGATCAATATATTTTAGACTCTAAAATCAACGCACCCTTTATCTTCGGTCATAGCACAGGAAACTGGCCCAAACACGACGAAATTGACGAGCCAATCGTTTATGCCGATTATTACTTTCTGGAAGCAGTATTAAGAAAAAAAGACTTATAACGTATGAGAAAATTATCTTACCGCTACAAGTTTGTTTTTACATTCCTTTTTGTTTTTTATTTTGGTTGTAACATTCTTTCTGCTCAGACCAATACCGATCGTACCAAAACAAATCTCAACGACAATTGGCTTTATTTAGAAAACGGTACTGCAAACCTCAAAGAGGCACAAAAAGCAATCAATTGGGCTCCAATAAGTTTACCGCATAGTTGGAACAGCGAAGATGCAACCGATTTAATTCCGGGTTACAGACGGGATGTGAGCTGGTATCAAAAAATGCTCAACATCACAAAAATAGATCAAAACCGACGTTATTTTTTATATTTCGAAGGCTCCAATGTCACTACCAAAGTATATGTAAACGGCAAAGAAGCAGGCGGTCATATTGGTGGTTATATTGGTTTTACAATCGATATTACAGATTATATCAAAGAAGGAAATAATGAACTTTTTGTACGTGTAGACAACAGTTATGATATTGAAATTATTCCATCGCAAAAAAGTGATTTTTTTATCTACGGAGGAATTACGCGGGATGTTTGGCTGGTTTCTAAATACAAAAACAACATTGCCAATCTGAAAATTACAACTCCCGAAGTATCGGACAAAAAAGCGTCCTTAAATGTTAGTGCGTCAATAGAAAATCCGCAAGAACTAAAGGGACTTTCATTAAGTGTTATCCTTAAAAATCCAAAAGGAAAAAAAGTCGCAGGCAAAACCATTTCCGTTACCGATAAAACAGTAAACATAAGCTTTGAGAATCTTAAAAATCCGGAATTGTGGGATACTCAAAAACCTAATTTATATACGATCACCGCTGTGCTCTCAGAAAAAAATACCGTCAGAGACAGCACTAGCGAAAAAGTTGGTTTCAGATGGTTTGAGTTTAAGGATCACGGTGCTTTTTACCTTAACGGAAAAAGACTTCTGATTCGTGGCACACACCGACATGAGGAACAAGCCGGTGTTGGCGCTGCCATGAGTAATGCACAACATCGCGCCGACATGGAATCCATAAAAAAAATGGGCGCCAATTTTGTTCGTCTCGCCCATTACCCGCAAGATCCTGAAATCTACAAAGCCTGTGATGAACTTGGTCTTTTGGTTTGGGATGAATTGCCTTGGTGTCGTGGCGGAATTGGAGATGAACTCTGGAAAACAAATACCAAAAACATGCTGGTTGAAATCATCGAACAGAATTACAACCATCCGAGTATTATCATTTGGTCTTTAGGGAACGAAATGAACTGGCTTCCTGACTTTCCGGATGGAGACAATACCGAGAAAACGAATGCTTTTTTAACCCAACTAAATGATATTGCGCATCAACTTGATCCAAAAAGAAAAACCGCGATCAGAAAGTATTATGAAGGCTCACAAATTGTAGACGTCTTCTCCCCTTCTATCTGGTCGGGCTGGTACTCCGGCAGCTACAAAAGTTACCAAAAAGCGATTGATGTTTACAAAAAAGAATACAAGCATTTTATTCATGCTGAATATGGTGGTGACAGTCATGTTGGGCGTCACAGCGAAAACCCGATCACCGGCGAAAACATCATAAAAGCGGAAGGATGGGAAGAAGCCATCGTGCAAACCAAAGTAGCCAATATTGCTCAAATTGGCGATTGGAGCGAAAATTACATTGTAGATTTATTCGACTGGCATTTGCATATCTCTGAAAATGATCCAACGTTTGTGGGAAATGTGCAATGGGCATTTAAGGACTTTGCAACACCATTACGCCCCGAAGACGATATCCCATACATGAACCAAAAAGGACTGGTAGACCGAAACGGAATTCCAAAAGATGCCTATTATGTCTTTAAAAGCTACTGGAGCGACGAGCCTTTCACGTACATCGAATCACACACCTGGACCGAACGCCAAGGGCCTGAGAATACGCCAAGAGTTTTAAGTGTTTTTAGCAATTGCGAAAAAGTGACTTTATTTCACGACGGAAAATCACTGGGTGAAAAACAAAGAAATACCACGGTTTATCCGGCATGTGGTTTAACCTGGGACGTTACTTTCAAAAAGGGAGAAAATACGTTAATTGCCATTGGAAAAAACAAAAGTGGAAAAACGGTCTCGGATACTATAAAAGTAAACTATCGATTTATTAAAAATGAAGCAGCCGTTTCTTTACAATTGTCTTCGGAAAAGTTAAAAAATGGAAATTATCTGGTAACCGCTATTGCGATAGACCACAACAATTTGCGTTGTTTAGATTATGAAGAGAGTGTCTATTTTCAATGTTTGAAAGGTGGAAAAACAATCAAAAATCAAGGAACACCTACCGGAAGTGAATCGATTCGAATGGCTAATGGAAAAGCGGCAATAGAAGTGATTCCAAATGGCACCGGAGCTCCGATTGAAATGACCGTATTAAATCAGAATTTTAAGGGCGAATATTTAAAAATACAACCATGATAAAAGTGGGAGTGAATAATTTTAACCGCAAAGTGCGATAAGAAAAAGGGCTAAGGCCACTAAGGTTAAACTTGTGGCCTACTTTTACTTTGCAAAACTTAATGCTCTTTGCCGTTATTTTAAAGCCTGAACTCAATTAATATTTAAATTATAAATCATTGTTTATCAGTATTTAAAATGCTTTTTTTTTATCTCCTACAAGGTTACAAAAAGACCTTGCAGGAAAACCGTACTATTTAAAAATTAGCAACTTAATACCATAACTTCGATTTAAAGCATTTTAACAAACCCATCTAATGATACTAAAAATGAAAAAATTACTAACCCTATTATTTCTTACCACGTCTGTTTTTGGGTTCGCACAAAATTTAATTTCCAACGTCTCCAACAGAAATACCACTTCGTTAAACGGGGTTTGGAATTACATTGTTGATCCTTACGAGACGGGTTATTACAGTTTTCACCACGATGTTTATGACAAACAAGCCAAACCTTCAAATGCGGCTTATTTTAATAATTATCATGCCGTAAACAAACAGGAATTAGTAGAATATAATTTTGATACTTCTCCCAAAATAAACATCCCGGGAGATTGGAATTCGCAGGTTCCGGAACTAAAATATTACGAAGGAAATGTATGGTTCAAAAAATCTTTTGATTACAATCTAAAAGAAAAAAAACGTCTCTTTGTCTACATTGGCGCCATTAACTACAAAGCAGATGTGTATTTAAACGGCAAAAAACTAGGCACACATGAAGGAGGTTTTACACCCTTTAATTATGAAGTTACCTCAATTGTAAAACCAAAGGACAATTATCTAGTAATTAAAGTAGACAACACCCGCCACAAAGAAGATGTCCCGACACTAAATACAGATTGGTGGAACTACGGCGGAATTACGCGCGACGTTACCTTAATCGAAGAATCAGCATCTTTTGTAGAAGATTATACGATTCAATTGGACAAAAAGAATCAAAACAAAATTTCCGGTTTTGTCAAAATCAATAACTTAAATCCGGAACAGAATACGGTCACCATCACCATTCCGGAATTGAAAATTAAATACAAAGCTAAAGTAAGCCCGGATGGCATTTTGAAATTTGAAATTCCGGTCAAAAACGTTTCTTACTGGTCTCCCGAAAATCCAAAATTATATCAGGTGACCGTTGATTTTAACGGTGAAAAACTAGAGGATACCATTGGCTTTAGAACGATCGAAACACAAGGCGACAAAATTCTGTTAAACGGAAAACAGCTCTTCTTGCGAGGGATCTCCATTCATGAAGAAAATGCCAAAGGCGGACGCGCCAATTCTGAAGAAGATGCCTTGCGTTTGCTTAATTGGGCCAAGGAATTAGGTTGCAATTATGTACGTCTTGCGCATTATCCGCATAACGAAAACATCATCAGAATGGCCGATAAACTAGGCTTGATGGTTTGGGAAGAAATCCCCGTGTACTGGACCGTAGAATTCACCAGAAAAGAAACCTACAACAATGCACAAGAGCAACTAACGGCTGCCATAACAAGAGATAAAAACAGAGCTTGTATTATCATTTGGTCTATGGCTAATGAAACACCAATTTCTGATGCCAGAAATACCTTTATCCAAAATCTGGTTGCCCATACCAAATCATTAGACAATACGAGGTTAATCAGTGCGGCCTTATTGACACAAACAAGTGAAGGATTTGGAACTATAAATGATGCCATTGGCGAATCTCTGGATATCATTTCCTTTAACCAATATTTAGGCTGGTACGGTGGTAATCTGGAAGATGCGGAAAAAGTGCTTTGGAAAACCAAATACAACAAACCCGTTATAGTTTCTGAGTTCGGAGGAGATGCCAAAGCTGGCTTACATGGCGACAAAAAAGAACGCTGGACCGAAGAATATCAAGAATACTTGTACATTCAGAATCTTAAAATGATCGAAAAAATACCTCATCTGAGCGGATTAAGTCCTTGGATTTTAGTTGATTTCAGATCTCCAAGAAGGCTGTTACCGGGAATTCAGGACGAATACAACCGTAAAGGCCTGATCTCAAACGAGGGTCAGAAGAAGAAAGCTTTTTACATTATGCGTGATTGGTACGAAAAAAAGAAAAAGGAATAAGGTTTTAGTTTTTCTATACATAATTCTCTTATTTTTGTATAAACTACATTAAAAATACTACATTATGAAAAACTTTAGTTTACTTACCCTTCTCTTATTATTTGTCTTTTCTGTTAACGCTCAAGAGGTTAAATTCCCTGCTTTAGATGCCAGTCCGGCAGATATTGCTTATTTCCCGAATAAAGCGGTAAAGTTTAAAAAAACCGACACTACACTTCCGTCGATAAAAGTGATTTATTCAAGACCTTCAGCTAAAGGTCGCTCTATTTTTGGTGAATTAATTCCTTTTGGTGAAGTATGGCGTGTAGGGGCAAATGAAAATACAGAGATTAAATTTTACAAGCCGGCTACAATCAATGGTATTGCAGTTCCTGCAGGTACTTACAGTCTTTTTGCCATTCCTGAAAAAGACAAATGGACCGTTATCATCAACAAAGAAATTGACTTATGGGGTGGATATGCTTACGATCAAAGCAAAGACCTGGTAAGAATTGTGATTCCGGTTAAAGCCATAACAACTCCGGTAGAGGCGTTATCGATTGCTTTTACAACTCAGGGTGCAGTTACCAATTTGGTTATTGGCTGGGATAAAACAACGGTTGAAGTTCCGATTACGCTTAAGTAAGTTGAACTAAACTTCTAAAATAAAAAAGAGACACTAAATTTATTAATTAAGTGTCTCTTTTTTTTATAACTTTCGTTAATTAACTAACAAGCAATATTTTAAAACCAAAATAATGAAAAAATACTATTTGCAGCTGTTATTTTTATTGACGATTTATTCCGGTTATTCACAACAAAAATTCAAAATTACATACGAACAATTAAAAGAATATGAAGGTATTTATGAATATGTAAATAAAGGAACTCTTAAAATAGCGGCTTCACCTAAAGACACCGTTTTATATGCCATTATTAACGAAAGCAAATACAAATTAAAAGCAATTGACAAAGATATTTTTCAAAACATGTCCAACGAAAAAGTGACTTTTTTGAGAAAAGATGGAGCTGTCACCGGTTATGCTTCAGAAGGAACTACTTTTAATTTAATTACAAAAAAAGTCGTTTTCCCCAAAGAAATGTGGTACGCAAGACCAAATGCAAAAGACTTTAAATACGTCTATGTACAGCCCAAACAAGATACAGACGGACTACCGACAGGAAATCTTGATTATACCGGATTAGACAAGTCTTTATTGAATGAAATGATGCAAAAAATTGTAGACGGTAGCTTTCCAAACGTCCACAGTGTTTTGATTATAAAAGATGGAAAATTGGTATTTGAAGAATATTTTTATGAATACAATAAAGCCAAACTACACGAGTTAAGATCTGCCACCAAAAGTTTTGTTTCTGCCCTTACCGGAATCGCCATTGACAAAGGGTATATAGAAAACAAAGAGGTCACTGTACTTTCCTATTTTCCCGAATATACTTTTAAAAATCTTACCGAAGACAAAAGACTAATTTCGATTAAAAACCTTTTGACCAATCAAAGTGGTTTAGATTGTGATGTAAGTAATGCAAAATCAGAAGGAAATGAAACGGTAATGAATTCTTCTCCCGACTGGATTCAATATACCTTAGATTTACCAATGGTTGATGTGCCTGGAGGAAAAGGAATGTATTGTTCCGGAAATCCAATAACACTGGGTAGAATTATCGAAAAAGCGACCAAAATGACGTTGCCTGATTTCGCCAAACAAACCCTTTTTAAAGATATAGGGATTAAAAATTTTACCTGGAATTTTAAACCCGACGCCTCAAGTGCCGAAACCTTTTGCCAACTCTATTTAAACTCAAGAGATATGGGAAAACTAGGTTTACTTTACCTTAATCGAGGTATTTGGAATGGCAAACAGGTTATTTCTACCGCTTGGGTAAAAGAATCCTTAACCAAACAATCTGTTGTTCAAGGCGTAAATTATGGTTATTTATGGTGGCTTAAATATATAGATGTAAACGGCGTACGCTACAATGGGAAAGCAGCACAAGGAAACGGCGGTCAAAAAATTTACATTTGGGAAGAGCAAAATATGGTGACCATTATTACCGGAGGCAATTACAATTCACAATCCCCAAGCGACGAAATCATCCAAAAATATATATTACCTTCTTTCAATAAAAAATAAAATTAAGAATCAATTATTTTTATTGGTTACAATTGGTACAATTAAGTTTTGTACTTTTATGAATAGCATACTATTAAATGCCTAACTTAAACAAAAATTATATGGGAAAATTTGTAATTACTACAAGAGCGAACGGTGAATTTCAATTTAATTTAAAAGCCGGAAACGGTCAGACTATTTTAACCAGCGAAGGTTATACTACAAAGGCTGCCTGTACAAACGGAATCGAATCTGTAAAAACGAACTCTCAGGATGATGCCAGATATGACAGAAAAGAATCCAGCAACGGAAAACCTTATTTCAATCTAAAATCAGGTAATGGCCAAATTATCGGGGCAAGTGAGATGTATGAAAGTACTGACGCCAGAGAAAATGGAATTGCTTCAGTAAAAACAAATGCTCAGGATGCTGCAACAGACGATCAAACGGCATAAATAACAACTATCAAACAAAAAAAAGGCTTGAAAATCTAGTGTTTTCAAGCCCTTTCTCTTTGTATTTAAATACTATCAGAACGTATTTACAAAAACGTACCAATGGTATAAATTAAAAGAATTAATCCTCCAATATTTCACAGGCAAAACCCAAATTTATGATTTCGTTTTTGATAACTGGAATCTGTACCGTTTCAATATAATCGACGCGCAAAATTTTATCACAATCTTCCAAATCAAAAATAAATGAAGCGTTTGGAAATATTCTTTTAAGTATTTTTAAAATTCTGTTGGACTGTCTTTTTGAATTCACATTTGTTTTGAAAATCTCAATCATGATTTTTCTAATTAATGGCTATTGGTGCAATTAATCTTAGCTCAATTACACCTAAGAGGTTAAGTGGTCAGTTTTATTTATTCTAAAATTCAATGAAGCTGTTCTAATTTTGATCCATTTTGATTTTGCTTAAAATTTTATGATCAATATAGAATGTCCCAAACGGAACTATACAAGCCAAAAGAACTTTCCATGTTGTGGTTTTAAACTTCCAATTCTGCTCAACACCAACACTTAAGGTATTGAATATAAAAAGCAGAAATAACGCCCCATGAATAGGCCCTATCGCTTTTGTCCCTGCAGGATTATCAAAAAAGTACTTTAGCGGAACTGCTATAAAAACTAAAATTAATAAAGATACGCCTTCAAGAAATCCCAGAATTCTTAATCGGCCAATGTTTGTTTTGAAAAAATTTATCATAATTATCTAAAAAAAGGTCTGTTTGCTAATGGAGAAAATGGCCACGGAATGGCTATGAAGATGATACTTACTGCAAGGGAAAACCAAAAAAGTATCGTTTTGAATTTGTCTTTGTCGGTTTGTTTGCGTTTTGCCACTGCCGATCCAATTGTAATCATAGCGATGGCAACAAGCATTAAAACCATATGGATTACACCGAAAAAAAAGGTGCTTAAATCTTTTGATCCCTCCGTAAAATTGTTCCAGTAATATTTAATTATGGGACTTTGAGAGTACAAGACAATTCCGATCATTAATTGTACGTGTGCAATGGTTGCGGTCCAATGTCGTACCAGATTATCCTTTTTAGAAAAGGGTGAATTATTCGTAAAGCCTTGGTAGGCTTTGATAATGGAGTAAAATAAACTTAAAAGCACCAACCATCTTACGACGGAATGCAGCAATAGTAGTGTTGGGTACATTGTTATCTTTTTTAAAATAATAATGCAAATATAAATCAAAAACATACTAGTTAGTATGTTTTTGAAACTAGTTTTTTTCCAAACTTTTTAAGTAGCGCTTAAGTTCCTTTAAATAAACTACATAACAATCATTACTATCAAAAAGTTTTCCCAAATTTCGAATTCCCCAATAGCCAGACAAAACAAAAAGAGTCACTTGTTCCTCATTAACTTCGGGTTTAATAGCACCCGAATCTTTACCTTTTTTTAAAGCAATTTGCATCGCCTCTTTGACCTCAGCCGAAAGCTTAAAAAGGGCTTCACCAAACTGCTGGTTTATTTGCGGCATTTCCTGAGTCAAATTTCCCGCCGGACAACCGTATTTTCGAAGTAGAAAAGAATTCTCTAACAATAAATACTGCATCATTTTATAAATGTCGCTGACTGCATCCTTAGAATTCAACAATGGTTTTACAAAATCTTCCTGCATCAACGGATACATAATCTCGTTAATAACGGCCAATCCCATTTCGTCTTTATTTTTAAAATGATAAAAAAAAGCGCCTTTGGTTACATTAGTGGTTGCAATTATGGTATCAATACTGGTCGCCTGATATCCCTGAGTATAAATTAACTCAAATGATTTTTGGAGAATCGAAAGTCGTGTAGAAAGTGCTTTTTTCATAAAAGATACCAATTAGTATTCTTTACAAAGAAATATAAAATAGAGGAGCTTTACAAATATTAAAAATTCTACACCGGATTCCTGTCGATTTGCTTCTCGCAAAGTCGCAGAGTCGCGAAGTTAAAAAAATCAGAACAAAACTTGGCGCCTCTGCGACTTTGCGAGATTTTTGCTACCCCACAACTTTTGAACTTTATCTGAAAAATAGTCTCTGCTCGGTCAACTTCTTTCGCATTATAAAACAAAAAACCCGACAGCTTTATAAAAACTGTCGGGTCTTATTTTTGAATACAAATATTATTTTTTTGATTCTTCGATAGAAACTTTTCTAAACTCTTTTAAAAGTTTTTCAATTTCTAAAGTTGATTTACGTGCTCTTGGTCCAGCAGCTTTAACACCTTTCTCAGTTAGTGCTTCTGCTTCTGCTTTGAATGTGTCGATTTCGGCGTTGATTTTTACTAATAGATCGTTCATGCTTATACTTATTAAATTAAGGCGCAAAAATAAAAGTTTGCTAGATAGATAACGCAAGTTTAATGTTAAAATTATGCCAGTTTTTACTGGACCGCTTAATATTAAATTAACCTGCAATACTTGCTCTTAATTATCAATCAATTACATAAAAAATAAGCTCCGAATTTGTTGCAGTTTTTTTTTAAATTTTCTCTCTCACGCCATCTATTTCGGTTAATTCTTACCATTTTCCACCGATTTCAGGATAGTCTTATTAGTTCCTATCTTCAAAAATTGCAGAAAAGCGATATAGAAATACCTCCTCTTACAATGATTAACCTGGAGTCTAGTCTATTTAATGGGTTATTACTTTTTTTTAAACGTTTGGCAATTTGATAAAGTGTCGCAAAACCTCGTAAAACTGCGAGCGAAAAAAAGCCACTGATTAAAGGATTAAAAGAATTAGATAATCTGCGCTACTTTTTTTAATCTCAAGCAAAAAAACAATTCGCGCAAATTGGTGTAATTCGTGGCGCAAAAAGTTAGCCACGAATTACACTAATTAACTCATTCTAATTGACTTTTTAGCTTGGGATTTGGAATTTGGAATTTGGAATTTGAAATTTGAAATTTAAAGTAGCTGTAAATTTCCAAGAAAAAAATAAACCAAGAATACTATCACATATCTTGGTTTTTAAAATGCCTTCGTATTCTTAAACAAACCAATTACGAGCCAGAAAAAGCAATCCAATTTTTAAAAAAAATGTACAATTGGTTTTCTACTACAGCTGAATCCAAAAAAGATTCTATAAGTCGTTGTTTAAAATTTAAAGCCTTTTTAAAGTTGTATCTTAAATCTGCCATCAGATCAATACCCGTTTTTGAACCATCCAAAAGCACTACACCACTGAATTCTTCAAGAAAGGCTGTTCTTGCAAATAATTGCTCATTAAAAACGCAGACTAAAACATTTGTTTCTCTTTTATATACTTTTAATAAATTGACCAGTTCAATTTTGTTATACACTACGAATATTAAACCATCAAAATTCTCATCTTTGATTGCATCTTCTGTCAAAAGAGAATGGTCAACAAACTCAAATTCCTGACGCAATTTCTTTTTAAACATTTTCACAAATACTTTATTGGTATCACAGACCAAAACAGTTCTCTTTTCCATTGATTTCCTTGTATTAACTTTAGCCCGGAGACTAAATATTTTTATTCAATTATTATCACTAACTACATCTCGTTTTAAAGCATAAAACGCTCCTATTCAAAATTTTAAATTTTCATAATTTCAGTCACATTATTCTCAACAAAGGCAATTAAATCACTCAGATTTCTACCATTCTTGCATCTATTTGAAATAGATATAATGTGCTGATCAGTATCTTTCACATATAAAAAAAAGAAATCTTTGGTCAAGACTGCTTTTTCAATTTGGCTCCATTTATGGACAAAAGCACCTATCGGAGAATTTACGCGGATGTTTGAATTAGTAAAATTGAGTCGGTACTTCCCTATGAAATTAGTATACCCCTCTAATTTTCTCATTACCTTAAAAATGACTTTGCAGATGGTATTTACAAATGCATAATGAAATACAAAAAACGACACCATCAGCACTGCGCTTCTTAAATACCATTTTAAAACATCATCATCACTTTTCAAATTAAAAAAATCAAGAAAGATGAAACCTACTAAAGCGATGGTAAAAAGAACCGTAACCCTTTCTTTGTATAAACGTTTAAAATACATCTTATTCAGTTTTTGTATTTCAGTAACATTTAGTTCAAACTCTATAGAAATTTTAGACGTATTCATATTCTTGACATTACTAATTAGTACATTTTATATTTTATATTTTCTGATTTAAGTATTTCATTAAAACAGTATGCAAAATTAGAGGCGAGAACAAGTTTCAAATTACCCCCTTACGACATATAAATATCAGAATAAGACTTTAATTATTTAAACGTAAAACACTGTAAATCAGCACTAAAAACCACAAATAAAACACTTATCAATTAAAATGCAACACTAATAAATACATCAAAACATCTTAACTTTTTATTAAAGAACTTTGCGTATGATAAAATATAAATACATACCATAATTATATTTTAAATAATAGAATGTTTTGTGACAGACAATTATATTAGAAATGGCGAAGGTGTCGGAGAAGAAAAGATTTTAAATAAATAATGAATTCTTTTGCTTACGAGTTAGGAGTAAAAAATATTTTTTGTAAAACAATAGAAATACCACATGAAAACAATTGAACACTCTTATAGTGCTGACTTAAGTTGGGTACAACATTTAACAGAACAATTTGGAGGAAAAGTAGAGGGTAACTTTATAAATGTTCCTGAGGATATCCACACTGGAATCCGTTATTTCCTTGAATGTGAAGAAGGAATTGTAGCCTATTATGTCAATGTAAAATACCATCAAGACGTACTCTTTACTCAAAAAAACTCAAGAAATGATTTTATTGCATTGTACTATGATCTTACTGAAGGTGACGCCAGTTTAGAAACCAATAATACAATCTTCGATATAGGACGATGGAAATATAATTTGGCTGTAATTGACGGCTCACTTCTAACTGATTTTCACGTCAAGTCAGGAAGTAATACCTATGCCCTTTGCATATTTATAAAAAAGAACGTCCTTAATACATTTGTTAAAAACAATACTCTTTTTTTTCCCGATTTACAAAAGCTTATCGATCCCGAAAAAAATACAATTATCAGAATTGACCGGATTGCTGATGAAAGTTATCATATATTAAATGACTTGCGCAAACTAAATGCCGGTGGGCCAGTTTTTGATCTAAATCTTAGAGCTACCGTACATCTTTTAATGTCTAGTTATATAAAAAAAATAGCACTTGATAAGTTTGTTATTCAAACTGTTAAAGAAACAGATCTTAAAAAAATAATAGCCATTCAAATGTTTCTAACTGAAAATATTGAAGGTGCTTTTCCTACTATTGCGGTGATGGCAAAAAATGCAAAAATGTCTGAATCAAAATTCAAAAATTTATTTAAAAAAGTAACCGGCTTAACACCAAACTCCTTCTTTCTGAATAATAAGCTCCTTCTGGCAAAAGAACTTCTTGAAAGCAGACAATTGTCAATCTCTCAAGTTTCAGATAAACTTCATTTTAGTAATAACTCCTATTTCTCTTCAAAATTTAAGGAGCATTTTGGAGTTTCTCCAAAGAATTATATTAAACAATTATAATCTTAAATGTCGCCACTAATGAAAAAAATAGCTCTTTCATATAACCTGACACCCGAATGGCATCAAGCGTTAGCTCAAGAAATAAGCGCTGAACTTATTGATGGAAAAATAATTGTTATACCAGAAGCACTTGGTGAGGGGCATTCCTACTTCACCCAGATAACTCCGGGGATTTCTGCATTGTTTATTGATTTTGTTTTAACCGAACCAATTGAAGTAAATCGGTTAAAATCAGAAAATGATTTATATATTTTTCACTTCGATTTAAGTGATTCTCCCAATTCAATAGAAATTGATGCTGTAGAGTATCAAATCGATTCTTTTGAAAATCCGAGTTTTACTATTTCAAACAACAAGATAGAAAGTACTTTCAGACCTTTAATCAATAAACGAACAGTAGTATTACAACTACTAGTTGACAAAAAAGTATTAAATGAATACTTAAGAGCAGATACGATTGAAGAATATATCAAACGAAAAAATGAAGCTATAGGAAACTCCCATCACTTTTTTGATACTATTGACAGCAATAGCAATTTATTACTGAAATCAATTAAGGATAAATCAATTTCTGATCTTTCATTTGACTCTTTTTTAAAAGGTATTTCATTAAAACTACTGGGTAATTTTATAATTCGATGCGAAAATTCATCAGCGGTACAAAGTGAAGCAACCAGAATTGAACTGGAAGCGGTTGCAAAAACAAAAAACTATTTTTTGGATAATCTGACCAATTCGTTTCCTACCGTAAGTTTTTTATCCAAAATGGCTGGTATGTCTCCCTCCAAATATAAAATACTATTCAAAAAACAATTCAATAATTCCCCTAAAAATCTCTTTCTTAAAAAAAAAATGATACTGGCGAATGATCTTTTAAAAAGTGGGAATTATAACACATTGACAGAGATTGTGTATGAATTAAACTACACCAGACTCAATCATTTCCGATCCAAATATTATACTTTTCATCACAGAAAGCCTTCAGAAGATTTTGTAAGAAAGACTTACCAAACAAATAACAGAAGATATGCCAGTTAAACTCTAAAACGAGTACTACGATAAAAATACAACTTGTTATCTAATACTTTTTTGGAGTTTAACCAGAGAAGGATCATCCAAAAGTTTTATTTGATCGATCACAATTTTAGCAATTTCCGTTGCTCCCAATAAGGAAAGATGAGTATCATCGTTTTTCTCTACTTTATAATAAGGTACTTCTCCGGCTTTAAAATGCAAATGAAGTAATTTTGATTTTTCTACTCCGTAAGATTGTTCTAATAATTCGGTGTAATACTCTAAATCTATAAAGGGTACTTTATATTCCTGTGCAACCAGCCGTGTTTCTAATGGATAATCGCCATGAGTCGGAATCAATACACCTTTCTCGTTAAAATTTCGCCTGGCAATTGAACTTAGCAGTATAGGCACGGCTCCTTTTTCTCTGCTTTCCTTTACAAATCGGATTAAATTATAACGGTATGCGGTATGTGGATTGGTGTATCGGGCAGAATCTCCTGTTTTCTCATCATTATGTCCAAATTCTATAAAAACATAGTCTCCTGTTTTAAGATTTTTATAGATGGAATCCCAACGTTTTTCGGCGATAAAACTCTTTGTACTTCGGCCATTTACTGCTTTGTTTTCTACAAGAATATTGTCTTTAAAAAAAGGTTGCAAAACCTGCGCCCAACCGTGTTCGGGATTTTTTTCGGGATCTTTTTTATTGGCCATGGTAGAATCGCCAATACAATAAACTGTTGTTTTTTGTGCCAGGCAACTCATGGAAATTAAGAATATGAGGGATAGATAATAGTTCATTTTATTTAAAAATTAGAATTTAAACGCAAAGGCAAGGTGCGTTAAGGGTATACAAAAGTGGCGTTATTTTTTTCTCGCAAAGACGCAGAGTCGCAAAGTCTTTTCTAAGTTTTACTACTTTGAACCTCTGTAACTTTGAACCTTTGAACCTCTCAAAAAACTCATTTCGCTGCGGAGGGAACCGTCGCTCTTTTACCAATAAAAACATCACTCATGATCACATTTTCTGCATTTTCGTTAGATAGGGCATTTTTTGCTTCTTTTATTTCGATATTGTTTAGAAACACATTTCGAATCTTCTTCTCGGGAAAGCCCTGAATGACTATTCCCGATTCTGTTGCTTTATTACAGGTGATCGCAGAAAAATGTATATTTGATATATCCGACTGGAAACCTTTTCCTTCTCCATGGTAATTTGCTGTTATATACAAACAATCTTCTACCTCATCCAGTTGGATATTTCTGACATGGATATTCTTAATGAAACCACCCCGATCTGCATTGGTTTTTATGTAAATTCCTCTTTTTAAATAACCAACTGCTTTGCAATTCTCTACATAAACATTCTGGATTCCGGCTGACATTTCGCTTCCCAGAACAACTCCGTGAAGTCCTTTAAAATTGCAATTTCTGATTACTATGTTCTCACTTGGAGTAGCCGAATTGGCTCTTCCTTCATGATCTCTTCCTGCTTTAATGGCGATGTTATCATCTCCGTTATCAAAAGTTACATTTTCAATTAGAACATCTTTTGCGTACTCCGGATCGATTCCGTCATTATTGTAATTCAACGATTTATAATGGACTCCACGAACGGTAATACTTTCTGATTTTAGCAGATGCAAACACCAAAATGGTGCATTTTCGATATGAATGTTTTCTACCAAAATATTTTTGCAATTAAAAAACTGAATCATTTGTGGCCTCAGGAAAAAACCTTCTCCAAACTTTCTGTCTTTTAATGCAACCGCATTGTGATTCATTTCACGGCTTCTGTTTTTCCCTTCCGTTTCTTTGGCTTTAAAACTTTTCCAGATCTTTCCCCCTTCTCCGTCTATCGTTCCTTCGCCCGTTATCGCAATATTAGTACATTCATAAGCATAGATTAACGGACTGTAATTGTAAAGCATTGTTCCTTCCCAACTTGTCAAAACCATTGGCAAATAGTCTTTCGGGGTATCACTAAATTTAATCTTTGCCCCTTTTTCAAGTCTAAGATTGACATTACTGACAAAGTGAATCGGTCCGTTTAGTTTATAGATGCCTTTAGGTACAATTATGGTTCCTCCTTTGTTCTTTTTACACAATGCCATGGCTTTATCAAAGGCCAATTTTGCATTGGTTACAGAATCTCCTTTTGCTCCCAGTTCCTGAATATTTATTTGGTAGGAAGGAAAAATCGGCAATTGAATTCGGTTTACAATAGCATCTACTTCTGCAGTTGGAAATTCCGCTTTCTGAGCGAAAGAACTGCAAGAAATTAATAAAATAAGGAGGTATTTAAAATTCATTTGTGTTTACTTTTATGAAAACCGGATTTAGTTTGAAAACCAGTTTGGTACTGTGTCCTGAAGTATATTTTCTATTGTATATTTTTCTGCTTCTTTTTTGGAAAGCTGATGCGACCAAGGCACTCTTTTATCGGGTTGATATCCTTCTCCCTTACAATTGTACTCGGCATAAAAGGCTTTTTTTTCTGCTTCGGGTTTAGACCAGTTTTGCCAGCCTTCGGGTCTTATATGGTTCCCTATATCACAATTTATAAATACTGTTTTTGCATAAATTCTCCATGGTCTTCCCAGATAAACTGCTGTTGCCACAGGATCAGCGGTTAGTCTGCAGTTTTTGAAAACAAAACCAAAGGCTGTCCCTTCTGGAGTTGAAGCGGCGGTAATAAAAGAATCTTTCATACTATGGATCGTGCAATTTTCGAATAAAGTTGTTGCATTTCCAAAAATAAAATCGGTTGTTCCTTCGATATAACAATCCTTAAAATACTGTTTGACATTTTCCCCCGACAGGTATAAAGTATCCTGATTTCCAAGTATCAAACAATTCGAAATCTGAACGCGATTGGCCACAACAGACAACGCAATCGCCTGACCATTGTCTCCCGAAGTATTTTTAATGGTTAAATTGGATGCTGAAAAATCATCCCCTTCAACCAAAACAGTGTAGGTGTAAAAAGTACTGTTTCGTCCTGAATTTATCTTTGCGAAATTATCGTCAAATGCGATGATTGTATTTTCTTTACTTTCGCCTATTAAAGTTAAGTGGGTGTTCCATTCCGGGATTCTCACTTTTTCGGTATAAATTCCGTTTTTTATAAAGAGAGTTACTTTTTCATACGGGAAGGACGGACAGGCATTTACTGCATCCTGAATTTTAATAAAATCTCCCGTTCCGTCCTGAGCCACCGTAAAATAATGTTCTTTTTTCTTTGAAGGAGTTTCAACTGTTGCCAGTTTTACTCCGTTTTTTGCTGCCCATCCCGTATATTTTTTAAGAACTTCTTTGGGCTCATCTGTATACCAGGCATAACCGTTTCGACGCTCGGAGCCGATTTGATCTAAAGATTTCTTTTTAATTCCGTCACGATCACAGAAGAAAGGTTCATTTGTATCCAATTCCATAAATCTTGCCCAAATTGGTGCTCCGTTTGAGGTAACTATCATTTTCTTTTCTATGATTTTTCCGCCGTCATTTAGTACTCGTTTTTCTTCGAGATTGGTAATTTTAGTTTTTTCAAACCACGCCTGGGCACTTTTTACAGCAGTACTAATTTCCGCAGAAGGATTCTCTATTGACATTAATAACAAGGTAATTTTAGCTGATTCTTTTCCGCTTAAAGACGCAAGTTCATAGGCTCTTGCTTTTGCCGGAGTCAACGTTATTTCATCATACTGTGCGCACCAGGCTGTTAATGATCCGTTTTGTCTGTATTGTGTTTTCAGGATACAATCTATACCTTTATTGAATGCTTTTTTAGTTTTTTCAACTATTTCATTTGATGGTTTAATGCTGTAGAAATCGGTTCTTTCACTAATTTGTTTTAGAACATTCAGAATATTAACCATCGAATCATCATTGTAGGTAATATGGGTGTAATATCCTTTTTTTAACGGATAAAATTGCGGCCATCCTCCATTTACGTATTGTGCTTCAAGTAAATAATTGATTCCTTTTAAAAAAGATTCCTTGTATCTTTCGTCTTTGACCTCAGCATACATTCTAGACATAAAAAGCATCTCCTGACAAGTCGCTCCGTTATCTGTTGTAGTTTCTAATGCTGTTTTTTTAAGCGCAATTAAATCTATTTTTTGCTGAGAAGTCAATTCCTCCTGCATTTGTAAGTTCTTTGGCCATCCCCCAATATCTCTTTGATACAACAACACATTTTCTGCTATTTTTTGGGCTTCAGCAGAGGCAAACCAGACAGCATCATTTTTACGAATAATATCTGACCAGTTTTTATAAGTGTTTTGGGCATTTGCGACAAAACCTATGACTAATAAAACCAGTAGTACTATTTTTTTTTTGAGTATCATTTTTAATTTGTTACGTACTTAAACCCGACAGGTTTGAAAAACCTGTCGGGTTTAGAAAAATTTAATATTTTATCTGTTTAATTCCAGGGCTGCCAGAATAAAGGGGCCGGTTGCTTTTGGGTCATTATCCTTTTTTTTCTCGTTTACATAATACTCATATGAGCCGTCACGATAGGGTTTTCCCCCTAGACCGGCTACCTGACAAGCTTGAGTAAGTGTAATTCCGCCATCGGCATCTGTTTTAATTAATTGTTGAGTCAGACCATCAAAGGCTTTGTTGGCTAGTTTTTTATATTTTGCGGGTAGGTATCCTTTGTTCACGCCTTTGGCAAAAGCATAAGCAAACATAGAAGATCCTGAGGCTTCTAAATAATTGCCTTCCTTTCCACCTTTGTCGGTTACCTGATACCATAAACCGGATTGATCCTGATATTTCGCTAAACTTGCAGAAACGGCATTTAAATATTTTACCAATTCTTTTTGTTTTGGATGTTCTTTTGGGAAATAGTCCAACACATCAACAAGTGCCATGGCATACCATCCCAATGCTCTGGACCAGAAATTTGGGGAATTACCCGTTTCTTTATTGGCCCATGGCATTTCTTTGCTTTCATCCCAACCATGATACAACAAACCTGTTTTTGGATCTGTTGCATGCAGTTGAATTTGTTCAAATTGTTTGGCCACATCATCGAGATTTTTTCCATCTTCGAATGTTACCATGTATTGCGCATAAAATGGTTCTCCCATATACAAACCGTCTAGCCACATTTGGTTTGGATATATTTGCTTGTGCCAGAAACCACCGCTTTTGGTGCGCGGTTGCTCGCTTAGCTGCTTGCGTAAGAGCTGTAATGCTTTTAAATACTTTTCTTCTTTTGTAGTGGCATAAACATCAAAAAGCAAACGACCCGGTACAACCAAATCAATGTTGTATTTATCTAATTCATAAGTGTTAATAGTACCGTCTTCCTGAACCAATGCGTCCACATAACCTCTTACGTAAGCCTTGTATCTTGGGTCCGGATTTTTTTTATACAATTCTTCGATTCCATGTAAAACCAATCCGTGAACATAATCCCATTTTGGTGTTTTTGAATCGTCGATCCTATAAGCCTCAGGATGTCGTTTCATTAAGGTCAAGGTCATTTTGTCTGACCATTTTAAATCTTTAGCAATAACGATATCCTTGTTTACCTGTTCCTGCGCGATCAGTTTGCTGTTTGTAAAAACCATCAAGCAAATTAATAGTACTGATACAAGTATATTCTTTTTGTTATTTATCATTTTAAAAATTGTTTTAATTCTACTATTTATCTAATTCAATGGCACTTAATAAAAAGGCTCCGATACCTATTGCCCCATTTTCTTTTGTCTTTGCAGTAAGGTAATACTCGTTTGTACCATCGCGGAAAGGTTTTCCTCCCAAACCAACATTTGAAGAAACATTGAGAATGTTTACTTCACCCGCTTTATTCACTTTTACAAACTCTTTTACAAAACTGTCAAATGATTTTTGAGCCGTTCGCTTGTAACTTGAAGCTAAATATCCTCTGTTTGCTCCTTTTGCAAAAGCATAAATAACCATTGCAGAAGCAGATGGTTCTACATAATTTCCAAATAATTGCGGTTTATCTGCTACCTGATACCACAAACCTTCGGGACTTTTATACTCGTTTGCATTTTTGGCTATCTGATTGAGATAAGCAACCAAAACTTTATACTTTGGATGTGATTTTGGAAAATAATCCAGTGTTTCTGTCAAAGCCAGCATATACCAGCCAATACCACGTCCCCAGATTGTTGGCGATGTTCCGGTTAGCTTATTGGCCCAACCGATCTCTTTACTTTCGTCCCAAGCCTGATATACTAAACCTGTTTGTTTGTCTACTATGTGATTTTGTACCAACTCAAATTGTTTCGCAATATCATCCAGACTTTTCCCTTTTTCATACTTCATGGTAAATTGTGCGTAGAAGGGTTCGGCCATATACAAACCATCAATCCACATTTGGTTGGGGTAAATTTGTTTGTGCCAAAATCCTCCGCTGGCTGTTCTGGGCTGACTTTCTAATTGATTACGAAATTGCCCCAGCAGTTTTAAATAACGGGAATCTTTTGTAAAATCATATAAATTAAACAATAGTTTTGCCGGACTTAAATAATCGATGTTGTATTCTTTGACATCGTACTTTTTAATAGTTCCGCTACTGTCAATCCTTTCATCAACATAGTCTTTTATGTAGTTCAGATATTTTTTGTCGTTTGTCTTTTGAAATAATTTTTCAAAACCGGACAATACAAAACCCATTTTATAATCCCACTTTGGTTTGTCATTGCCATCAAGCTGCCAGGCATTTGGATAGTTTCTTAAAACTGTAAGAGCTGTTCTTTCCGACCATTTTAACTGATCAGAGATAATCGTTTTATCGGAATCATTCTGACCTTGTGCTTTTATTTTACTGCCAAAAATCAACAGGAAAACAATAACAACTTTTATAAAATTGATCTTTTTAAAAACAGCTTTTATCATACTATTACATTTTACCTTTTTTGTTCAGTACTTCTAATCTTTCGTCCAGATATTTTACAAACTCTTCTTGTGTTTTAATACCGTTTACTTCTTGTTCCCAAGCACCTAACAGATAGAATGAAGTCCATTTGGTAGTGGGTTTGAATACTAACAAATAATCTAAATCGGTATCAACGGTATTTTCGATAGTGCTAACTTCGTAGAAAAGAGCCATTCCCAATTTATCCGGAACCAAAGATTGCTGACCATAAGTTGCTAAATAGGCCCACTTTTTATTCTTGCTTTCTTTTTTAAGCAATTCGGTGTTTTTTTGTTTCACGATTCCGGTACAAATTCCCTGAATTGCTGATGAAGCTTTAAAAGCATGTTGTGTGTACAGTTGATCCGGTTTTATGGTTAATTCCGATATAAAGTTAATTTTATCTGAAGCGGTTTTCCATCCAAAATAATCAATTTTTACTACCGATTCGTTGGCTTTATTTGTTACATAGGCGATTGTTGAATCGACTTCATGGAAGTGTAATTTTTCTTTGTTTAAATAACGATCTATGGATCCAATTCCGATTCCTTTTCCGGCTTTGAGGATATCTGCTCCCCAATCACTCATTTCGTGATAGGAATCAAAATTGTCCTGTCCTACTTTTGGTAATATATTCTCAGTTGTTTTTTTTCCGAAAATATCAATGGCATTTCTCCAGTCTAAATACAAGCGGTATCCAATTCTGTTGTTCTCCCATCCCGGACCTTCGTAGCGAATATCAAAGGAATGATCGGTATGTTCCGGAGCCAGTTTTAGTCGGTCAACATTGTTAAAAGTGGTTCCTCCAATGTATTTGCGTGCTTCCCATTTCCCATCTGTTTTTGCAGATATTTCGGCGTACGTTTTGTTCTTTTTTATATCATATTGCTGCGCATTGGCTGCTGTAAAACCTAATAAAAATAAAGTCGCTATTTGAATTCTTGCTTTCATTTTATTCCTGAATTATTTAAAAATTTTATCTAAAAATTGTGTTGTATAACCAACTGTTTCCTGCAACCACGGCTCAAAAAACCAAAAAGAATGCGGTGTGTTTGCTATTGTTTTAACCTCACTGTAAATGCTATTCTGATTTAAAATGGTAATCATATCGTCTCTTCCGGCATGAAATCTTTCGAAACTACTGTTTATAAAAAGTATTGGTGGTGTATTTTTGTTGGCGTGATTCAAAGCTGAAGCCTTGTTCCAGTTCTCCGGATTTTCTTCATAAGTCCCATTCAACCAAAAGGCGGCCATGTCTCCCTCATTTGATTCCGGATGTTTAAAAGCCAAAATTCCGTCTATATCAATAATCGCATTTACTTTTGAGGATGTTTTAATTGTATTGTTTGTATCTTCAAAAGCCAAATCTTCATTTGTTGTACCAATCAAAGCTGCCATTTGTCCGCCCGAAGAGCAACCCAAAACCGCAATTTTGTTTGGATCTGCATGAAATCTTTTTGCATTATCTTTTATAAACTTTATGGCGTTTTTCACATCATATATCGCTTGTGGATATTTCGCTTCAGGTGATAATCGGTACTCAACGGTAAAACAAGTATATCCTTTTGAGGCTATTTCCTGTGCGAGAACCCACATCTGATTTTTATTGCCTGACTTCCATCCTCCACCATGAATTAAAATTACAACCGGATTTCTCTTTTCCTCCTTCGAATTTACAAAAGAATCTAAATGTAATGCTCTCTCTTTTTGCTTATTATAAACTATATCGTAAATCTGGTCCACATTTTCATCCTTCTTTGCTTCGGCGATCTTTATAAAAGGGTATTTTTTGATCAGCTTGGCGTAGGTGCTTTTTATTGTATAGGTTGTATCGATACTGTAAGCCGTTTGCGATTGACTATGGTTTACGGATAAAGCAAAAACTAGTAACAGTATTTTTTTCATTGCTTTTGATTTAAAACAGCATTAGAAGCTCGCTGTTTATCAAGCTCCTAATACCATTCAAAAAAAACAAGAAATAGGCATCAACCAAATGTTTATCTCTTGTTTTATTTAAAATTAACTCGTTGGTTACAATTATTTTTTAACACATAGAAACATAGAACTTACCATTCGAAAAAGAATATTTGAATCCTGTTATTCCTCACATAATTTACTTGTTTAAAATTAACTCGTTGAATGTCATTCTTTTTTAACACATAGAAACATAGACTTTGCTGTTCGAAAAAGAATATTTGAGTCATGTTATTCCTCACATAGTATACTTTTTGAAATGTATCGTTGTTTCTTTACTTGTTTAAAATTAACTCGTTGAATGTCATTCTTTTTTAATATATAGAAACATAGACTTTACTGTTCGAAAAAGAATATTTGAGTCCTGTTATTCCTTACATAGTATACTTTTGAAATGTATCGTTGTTTGTTTACTTATTTAAAATTAACTCGTTGAATCTCATTCTTTTTTAATACATAGAAACATAGACTTTACTGTTCGAAAAAGAATATTTGAGTCCTGTTATTCTTCCTATCGTAGGCTTTATGAAAGGTATGGTGTTTACTTTACTTTCATTTTCATCAGCGCAAAACTATGTTTCTATGTATTTAATTGTATTAATTATAGGCCGGGTTTTGTGGGAAATTTTTACTTTGATTTAAATCCAAGGCCTCTTGTGGAATTGGTCTCAAAATTTTCTTTTCTCCATTTGCTCCGTCAAAATTTGCTGCTTTAATATTGAAATTATGTAAAGAGGCTCTTTCGATTAATTTTCCGGTACGTTTCAAATCGAACCAGCGGTTGTATTCTCCGATCATTTCTCTTGCTCTTTCGTCCAAAATATAATCGATGTTAAACTCTCCGGCAGTTGCATTGGCCACACCGGCTCTTTTGCGTACTTCATTTAATCTGATTAATCCTGTGGCAGGATTGGTGTGTAAATAAGCTTCTGCTGCAATTAAATAGGTATCTGCCAATCTCGAAATCACAAAATCACGAGTACTTGTTCTTGGTGTAGTTGAACTGGTAGCGAAAGGTGCTTTTGGATCATCAAACTTGCGAACCGGAATAGTTTGGTAATCACTATTCAAACCTTTTCCTGCACCATAAGTTCCGTATAGATGAATATTAGTTTTTGGATTTGCCAGTTTGTACGCATCTAATTCTGCCGGAGTCATCCATTTAGGTACATAAAAATGAGTAACCGCTAAACCTGTTTTATTGGCTACATCATAATAATCATAATATCTTGTATAGGTTTGTGTCATAAAAGTTCCATCCCAACGGGTATCTCCTTTTTCAAAAAGTCCAATCGCGAAATCAGTTGGCAATAAGTTGTATGATCTGTAAGGCGCTTTACCTGCCACTTCTGATCCTCCTAAATAAGAACTAAAATAACTTGCTTGCCCGTTTCCGGTAGTCTGCGGGTTGGAACTGTTGGAACCGGCGCTAAACTGAGCTGAGAAAATCACTTCTGCATTTATATCATTTGCCGGCAACCATAAATCACTATACTTAATAGTCAAAGCCTGACCGGCTATAGCATCGTCTGCATATTTTGCAGCAGTTGCAAAATCGGTTGCGGCACCAAAAGTTTCATAGGCTCTGGTTAAATATACTTTTGCCAATAAATCCTGAACGGCTCTTTTGGTCACTCTTCCTGTAAAAGCACCGGCGGGTACCAAATTGAGAGATTCTTCTAATTCTTTAACTATAAAAGTATAGATTTCTTCTGCTGAATTTCTATCAAAAGACAATATCGGTGAATCGTGATACTGGGTGTCTAAACTAACACCTCCGTAGGTTTGTACTAATAAAAAGTAGGCATTTGCTCTTAGATACTTTACCTCTCCGATTCGGGCACTTAATGTTGCCGTTTTCTCTGTTAATTCTCCAAAATGCAAAGCTGTATTGGCTCTTTGAATGGCTTTGTAACATTCTTTATACAGATAATCTACATTGGGAGAGGAAGAAGTCAGTTGTGTATATTGGCTTATTCCGATTGGTTCTGTACTTCTGCCTTCGGCATATAAATCTGTTCCGGAAACAAACAACCAAGGTTCGCCACCGTAAATATCTTTTAGTTCTGCATAATTTGCATTTATTAAAGATTCATATCCTGATGACTTTAAATATTCCGAAGTCTCAGCGCTGGATCTGTTGTCCTCTTCGATAAAATCACTGCAAGAACTAAGTGTTAATAATGCTATTGATAGGGTTATTATTGTTTTTTTCATTTTGACTCTTTTTAAAATTTAACACTCATTCCCATTTGATACGTAATCGATGCTACACGACCTACACCAAATCCTGCTGCAGCCCATTCCGGATCGTAACCATCATACTTGGTGAATACAAATGGATTTAAAACATTTACATAAAAACGCAGGTATTTCATTTTAAATTTCTCAATAACGCTTGGTTTAAAAGTATATCCTAAAGCAATATTTTTAATTTTCACAAAAGAGTTGTCTCTGTAATAACCTACACCATTAGAATTCCAATAAGTACCTTCGTTAAATGCCATTGGATATTGGTTAGAAGCATTTGCCGGTAATCCTGCATCATTTGCCGGAATATACCAGTCAATATCAGCTTTCTGACGACCTCTGTCGAATACATTCGTAAAGTTGGCGTGGTAAGGGCTAAATACATACGATCCTTCGCTGATAATTGCTGAAGCTGATAAATCAAAATTACCTACATTCAATTTTGTTGAAATACTACCTGTCCAATCCGGATTGGCGTGACCCAAAATTTGTCTGTCGTCTGTTGTGATTTTTCCGTCGCCATTTACATCTTCTACTCTTGCCTGACCCTCACTTTGTCCGTAAGATGCGGCTTCGGCAGCTTGATTGGCTTGCCAGATTCCTGTAAATTTATAATTGTAAATAGCGTCTATTGATTCACCAATAAACAAATTGTTCCCTACATCATCATTTTCTTTGTCGTAAACCGATACGATTTTATTGTTGTTTTTTGAAAAAACGAAAGTTGTTTCCCATTTCACAAAATCAGTATTGATGTTTTTTGTGGTTAGCAATACTTCTATCCCTTTGTTACTTACTGAACCAATGTTGTTGGTGTAATTCGTGTATCCGTTTTCAACCACTAATTTTTGATCTAATAATAAATCAGTAGAAAGTCTGTCGTACACATCTACACTACCTGTAATTCTATTGTTTAAAAATCCGAAATCCAATCCAACGTTAAACTCTCTCATTTTCTCCCAACCTAATTCTTTGTTGGCCGGTTTCCCTTGCAACCATCCGTTTGCCGTTGTATTATTGTAATCGTAATACGTTTGCTGATCTATTTTGTTAATGGTAGAATAAGCCGCTACCTTGTTGTTTCCGGTGTATCCGTAACTTGTTCTAAGTTTTAAATCGGAAACAACTTGTTGGGTTTTCATAAAACTCTCATCCACTACTCTCCATGCGAATGCCGCTGAAGGAAATGAACCCCATTTGTTATTGTCTGCAAATCGGGAAGAACCATCCCATCTGTCTGACAAAGTCAATAAGTAACGTCCTTTATAACTGTAATTTAAACGTAACGCATAAGAAAGTAAAGTACTTTTAAGATAACTTGAACCTACTAAAAAAGTCGATTGTTTCCCTGAACCTAAATTGTCAAATCCCAAATCAAATGGCTGATCTGTAGAACTTGCCGAAGTGGTTTCTGTTTTATCATAATACATACTTTGAAGTCCCAATAAGGTAAAAGAATGATCCTTATTTAAATCATAGTTAATCGTAAACTGATTGTCCCAGGTTGAATTGAAATTTCCTTTTTCATTAACTGAAGCCGAAGGTAAATTTCTGTTAGCAACACCTGTATTGGTTAAAGCACCCCACGCCTGTCCTTGTCTGGCGTGATCATAACCAACTGCATAAGTCGATTTAAAAGTAAGCCATGATATTGGTTTATATTCTACAAATACATTTCCTACACCATTCCATCTTGTAATTTCATTGGTTGAATTGGCAATTTCCAATAACGGATTATAAGTACTTGTTTTATTGATTAAGAAAGCACCTGAATCGTCTGTCAATTTCCCCGGTAATGGAAATAAGTTTCCATGCAAATCATAAGGCGTGTAAAACGGACTTAATCTGAAAGCTTCCTGCATAGCCAAAGCACTTCCTAATTCCTGATTTGTTTTGGTCAGTGTTAAATTGGTTCCAACTGTAAATTTATCGTTTAGTTTGTGTGTTAAACCCACTTTAAAACTGTATTTATCTAGAGATTCATTCTCAACATTTCCAGTTTCATTTTGCAAACCAATACCTAAATTATACGCTAATCCGCTATCACCGCGACCAGAAATTGACACGTAATTATTTTGTTGAATACCGTCTTTAAGTACGGCATCGTACCAGTCAAAAGTATCATTGTTAGCTACTCTTTCGGCAAGTAATGAGTTTTGTGTACCTATAACGGTAGCATTTAAAGTGGCCGGTGTAACGGTTCCGGTAATCGGATCTTTTTTAGCTGTCGTTAAATAAGCCGACTGATGATACAACCACCATTTTTGTCCACTCATCATTTTAGGCAATCTCGCAACTTGTTTTCCTCCAATGTAAGAATCAATAGAAACCGTCATTCCGGCTTTAGCTGTTGATCCACTTTTAGTAGTTACGATAACAACTCCATTGGTACCACGTGAACCATAAATCGCTGTAGAAGAAGCATCTTTTAAGATATCAATTCTCGCAATGTCTTGTGGGTTTAGAAAGTCAATTCCGTCCGTTGGAACTCCATCTACCACAAATAATGGCGTCGCTCCTCCCGAGAAAGAACTTTTTCCTCTAATTGCAATTGTGAAAGGATCTCCCAAACGTCCCGTTGAAGCATTGATCTGAACTCCGGCTACATTTCCTTGTATTCCTTCCAGTACATTGGTCGTATTTTTTTCAGTGATTGCCTTTGCATCTAATGTTCCTACTGAACCTGTCAGGTCGGTCTTTTTTACGGTACCGTACCCAACTACAACAACTTCTTTTAAGGCATTTGTATCTTCAACAAGGCTTACGTTAATAGTCGTTTTTCCTCCTACTGTGATTTCCTGTGTTTGAAATCCTATAAAACTAATATTCAATATCGCTTTACTGCTACTGACTTTTATTTTATAAGTTCCTTCAAAATCTGTTGACACTCCATTTTTAGTCCCTTTTTCGAGAATATTTACTCCCGGTAAAGAAAGACCTGCTGCATCTGTAATTTTCCCTTCCAATGTGATTTCCTGACTATTCTGGGCATACAGCTGAGTCCCTAATATTAAATTCAGGAAAAATAAAAATACAATGCTGTATTTTCTCTTTCTCTTTAATAGTTTTTTTATGCTCATTTTTTTTTTAATGGTTTGGTTAATTGATAGTTATTAGCTTTTAATTTTTAATCGATTCTACTTTTTTTCCATTGATATAAGTATTTAAAAAGTTTACGTTTTTGACATTTTTAAGGGAATAGAGGGAATCTACTTTTTCTATTACCACATTTTTCAGCGTGATATTTTCTATTGGTGATTCTTTGTAACCGTCAGCCAGAATCCCATATTTACCTCCGTTTTTTACTTTGATATTTTCCAGACTGATATTTCTGATGGACGGTATAAATTTTCCTTCCTGACCACCATACACATTGTACGTCATCGTTGCTCTCAACACGCATTCGCGTACCGTTCCAACTTCAATATTTCTGACATAGATATCTTCTGTTGTACCGCCGCGTTTCGAGTTGGTTTTGATTCGGATGGCGCGATCCAAATTTGGACTGTCCATACTGCAATTTTCAACAAAGACATTGTTGACCCCGGCCGAGATTTCGCTTCCCATTACTACCCCGCCATGACCGTCTATCATTTTGCAATTTTGAACGATAATATTTTTACTCGGAATTGCGACCCTTCTTCCGTCAGCATCTCTGCCGGATTTTATGGCAATGCAATCGTCACCCGTGTTGAACGTGCAATTTCTTATGATTATATTTTGAGAGTATTCCGGATCACAACCATCATTATTAGGACCGTGACTGTTTATCGTCAGACCGTCGATAATCATGTTATTCGATTTTATCGGATGTACAATCCAAAAAGGTGCGTTTATAATTTTAATATCTTTTAGAAGCACGGTGTTACATTCGAAGAATTCAATAAAACTGGGGCGTAAATAACGTCCTTCACCAAAGACTCTTTCGGAGACCGGAACTCCTCTTTCGGCCATATCTATCAATACTTCTCGATTCTGCGGGTCATTTTGCGACGGAATTCCTTTTTTCCATCCATACTCCTTACCTCCAGACCAAACCCACCAGTTACTATTATTCGCCTGACCGTTAAGAGTTCCTTTTCCGGTAATTGCGACATTGGTTTTGTTCTTCGCATAAATAAGAGGAGAATAATTCATTAATTCTGTCCCTTCCCATGAGGTATGAACCAGTGGATATTCTTTTGGATCTGTACTAAAAAGAATTTCGGCCTGATCTTCTAAATGCAGATTTACATTACTTTCTAAATGTATCGGTCCGGTTAGGTATTTTCCGTTTGGAACGAGTACTCTTCCTCCTCCGTTTTTAGCACACTCTTTAATTGCTTTTTCGAAAGCCAACGTGTTAGATGTTTTTCCATCTCCCACAGCGCCAAAATCATTTACCGAATAGCTTTTATTTGAAAAATGTGTTTCAGGAATACTCTTTACTATTAATTCCATTTTTTTCCATGGATCAACTTCAGATGAATTCAGAGGCTGTTTTCCACAGGATAAAAACAATACGGAAATCAAACCAAGAACGGTTGTTAATTGTAACACTATAGATTTATTTGCAATCATTTATGGCGTATTTTTTTATTTTTCAGCAACAATTGTAAGTTTTATGTAATCGATTACACGAAAGTAAAAAAATACTTTGATTGCACCAAATTTATTTAGAAAAAATTTATATATTTAATTTTTATTATCAATTATATTTACACTTAATGTAAAAAAACGCATAATTTATTATCATTGTAGTACTACAAATCGTTAAGATATAAATATTGGTAATCGATAACATTAAATAATTGTTATACAAAAAAAATGTACTTTTGTCCAGTAACTAACTTGAAAACCTATTGAATGAGCGAAAAAATAACCATTTACGATATTGCCAAGAAATTGAATATCACCGCTGCAACCGTTTCCAGAGCGTTAAACAACAATCCGAAAATAAAAGAAAGCACACGTGAGTTAGTACTCAAAACGGCAGCTTCGATGAATTACAAGCAAAACAAACTTGCTTTAGCCTTAAAAAGTGGCCGTAGTAATAATATAGGAGTAATTGTTCCGCGCATTGACAGCAACTTTTTTGCTTCGGTAATCAGAGGTATTGAAGAAGAATTACATCCGCATGGTTATCAGGTCATCATTTGCCAGACACATGAAGATCCTAAAAGAGAAAGTGAAAACTTATATACGTTAATAGATGCTCAGGTAGATGGTATTTTAATGTCTGTTACCGATGTGGCAAACGAAAATACGGCTGCTTTTCAGTATGTATTAAATAAAAATGTACCCTTAGTATTTTTTGACAGAAGTAAACATATAGATGGTGTCAGTTCTGTTACTATTAATGACTTTAAAGGTGGATACATGACCACCAAACATCTGATTGATGAAGGTTGCAAAGCTATTGCTCATTTTTCAGGGGATTTGTCTCTGGAAATCTTTAAAAACAGGTTTTTGGGCTACAAGCAGGCTTTATCAGATCATGGAATGCCTTTTAATGAAGCGTATGTCATTCGTACAAAAAGTGCTTTAGATTCCGGTAAGGAAGCTGTAAATGTCTTATTACAATTAGAAAATCCGCCTGACGCTATCTTTTCATCGAGTGATTTTGCGGCTTTAGGGGCTATTCAGGTATTAAAAGAAAAAAATATTAGCATTCCGGAAGAATTTTGTGTGGCTGGTTTTAGTAATGAGCCTTTTACTAAGTTCATGGAATTGTCAATTACTTCTGTCGATCAGTCTCCTCTTGAAATGGGAAAAATGTCTGCTCGCGTTTTCTTAGAACAGGTAGATAAAACGGATACGATCAAAATTGAGAAAAAGGTTGTTTTGGCTCCGGAGTTACATATTCGGAAATCGTCTTCCCGAACTGTCTCTTAGTGAAATACTCCTTCGAATAATAAACCCAATAACTTCAATGTTTATTGGGTTCTTTTTTTTAAAACATATAAGTGATGTAAGTTCATTGTAGTTATGAGGTGTAAGTGCTTTGCGTTATTGGGGGCTTTAGTTGGGCGTAATTCATTTTAACACATAGAGACATAGTTTGCATAGCTAATAAAAAGACGTTTCACTTCAAATAAAACATATAAGATTATTTGAGAAGATCTTGATTCTCTTGAAACACCTTAAATGTTCATTCTAAATCTATGTGTCTATGTGTTAAACAACTCTCAATAGAACTACACAAGGTCAGTTAAAAATAAATGAGTTCTATTATGAATTTTTAAGCAACCATTTGAGGATAAATTTCATAAATAAATTTCTCAACCAACGGCATAAAAAATTACTTTTGTTACGTCAACGATAAGTGTCACTGCAAATGAATATTAATCTATTAACGACTATTTTTATTGTGGGAGGATTGACTTTGTTGTCGTTTCTCAAATTGAGCAATGTTGATGCTTCAAATCGGAAGGCGAATATCTCTTTTGGAATTTTCCTGTTGCTTTGGTCGAGTTTCTGGTTAGATGAACTGCTCTTTGCGAGTCATTTAGAGAAAGGAGATTTTATCTTTTACATTATACGCTTTGTTCAATTATTTACTCCTATTCCTTTCTATTTCAGCATTGTATTTTATACCAGCCCGAATTACAAAATAACATTTCGTGACTTGCGGTTTCTTGTTGTACCGCTGCTTTTTTTAATACTTATCCTGTTCCGATCCTTGTTAGATAAAACACTTATCAATTTATGGATTAGTTGTGTTTCTCCCCTACACGCTTTATATTATCTGCAATTATCATTTAGAAGAATACTTAAACATCAGAAGGACATTGAGATTTTTTCATCTAACAAGGAATTAATTAGCCTCAATTGGATCAAGTACATTATCTACTGTTTGGTTCTGTCTGCTTTGGCAACCATTCTTTATACCATTTTAGTTCCCAATGGACCATTAAACACCTACATCAATTTATTCTTTTTGGGCACGGTTTATTTTGTGGCTTATCATTCAATCAAACAAAAGGAGTTATTTCCGGTGGGGTATGTTCCCGAAAAAGAAACCGAAATTTTTACAGCGCAATACGAAGGTAGTACTCCGAAAAACAAGCTGTTTGATGATAAAGAATTAGTGCTTTACAAGAATAAGTTACTACAATTGATGTCCGAAGAAAAACCTTATTTAGATACCGAACTTAATCTAATCAAATTATCAGATATGCTTGGGCTTTCCGGACATCAACTCTCTTATATCATCAATAACGGATTTGATGAGAATTTTTTCTACTTCGTCAACAAATTCAGGGTTCAAAAAGCAAAAGAACTACTCGAAAAACAGGATAATGATAAATTTACGATCTTAGCTGTTGGTTATGATGCGGGATTCAATTCTAAGACCTCTTTTAATACTACATTCAAAAAAATGACCGGTGAAACGCCTTCCGATTACCGAAAAAAGCATTCAAAACCATAAACTACTGCTAGTAACATTAGGGCCAATTCGGGTCAATACTATTTAACACATAGACACATAGATTTGGGATTTACAATTTATGCTGTTTAAATAAAAACATAGTTTTTACACATAGTCTTATGTGTTTTATTTGAAGTGAAACACCCTTTTTATTAGCCATGCAAACTATGACTCTATGTGGTAAAATTAATTACGCCCAAAGAGTTTACTATTAAACATTAAAATAGGTTCCGATAGATAAATCCGAACCTTTTACCCAATTATCGAATCTACTTTTACACCTTAAATCACAAACAAATGAAAGAGTTGTATACAGTAGTAACGGGAGCAAGTCAGGGTTTAGGAAAATCGTTTGCCTTTGAACTTGCGCAAAGAAATGAGAACTTAATTTTAGTGAGTTTGCCCAATCAAAACTTGCGGGAATTGTGTATGGAATTACAAAGTCGTTTTAAGATCAAAATCCACAGTTTTGAGATTGATCTGACCCGAAAAAGTAATGTATTAAAACTAGCCAGTTGGATCAACGACAATTTCAACCTGAAAATGTTGATTAATAATGCCGGAATAGGCGGTACAAAAGAATTTGAGAAGGCTGGTGTACACTATCTCGACAATATTATTCAGCTTAATGTCATGGCCACTTCTCTGTTGACGCACCAGGTATTGCCCAATTTACAGCGTCACGATAAAGCCTATATTCTAAACATTTCCAGCCTTGCCGCCTTTTCTCCTATTGCCTACAAAACAGTGTATCCGGCCTCAAAGGCTTTTGTATACTCCTTTTCACGAGGTTTATACGAAGAACTAAAAGATACAAATGTTTTTGTGAGTGTTGTAAATCCTGGTCCGATGAAAACAAATGACGAGGTAACAAAGAGAATTGAAAGTCAGGGATTCTTTGCCAAAATGACCTCCTTAGATCCTGATCAGGTCGCCGTTTTTTGCCTTAACCGATTAGAGAAAAGAGATACTGTAATTATGGTCAATCAATTTAGCTGGCTTTTTCTGAAAATTTTGCCAGTTTGGCTAAAACTGCCAATGCTCTCCAATAAAATTAAAAAGGAGTTAGCCTTATGAAAAGAGTTTTTATGACCGGAATAACCGGATTACTTGGAACTAATCTGGCCAACGAATTGTTACTTCAAAACTACCAAATCACCGCAATCGCAAGAGATCCTGATAAATATATTGGCAACCGAAATTCCAATCTAAAATTAATAAAATCTAATCTGCACGCTGATCTTACTAAATACCTTGAAAACATTGAAATCGTGATTCATATCGCTGCCGAAACAGCTACAAATCTTATTCGCTATTCCGATTATGAAAAGATAAATTATGATGCCACAGTGTTATTATTTAAAAGCGCCCGAAAACAACAGGTGAAACAATTTATTTTCATTAGTACCGCCAACACTATTGGTTATGGCTCTCTTGCAAGCTTAGGAAATGAATCCCGAAAAATCAAAAGTCCCTTCTCGCAATTAGATTATGCAAAAACCAAACTTAAAGCAGAAGAATATGTATTGAAGAATGCAAAAAACATGGCGGTAAAAATTTTAAATCCAACTTTTATGATTGGACCTTATGACAGCAAGCCGAGTTCAGGAAAAATTATTCTGATGAGTTTAGGTAAAAAGGTTGTCTTTTATCCGCCCGGAGGCAAAAATTTTGTGGCTGTAAAAGATGTTGTCAGTGCTATCATTAATAGTTTTGAAAGTGGAAACACAGGTGATAAATATCTGATTGCAGGAGAAAATCTCTCTTATAAACATTTTTTTGAGCAACTTAGAACACAGCAAAATCGAAAGCAATTTTTAATTCCTGTACCAAAATTTATATTGATTGCCTTAGGGTTTATGGGAAGTACAGTCCGCTTTTTTTCAATACAAACAAGTCTAAGTCTCGTCAATACCCGAATCCTGTGTATAAACAATTATTACAGCAACAAAAAATCCAAAGAGCAACTCAAAATGCAATACAGGCCTATTGAAAATGCACTATTTGAAGCAGTAGACTATTTTAATTCAAAAAAGTAGTTTTTTTAAAACCATATATTTTTAAACCATATAAGTGATGTAAGAAAATATAAGTTTTGCCGAAATGCGCTTAGAAAAACAGTCAATAAAAATTCTACAAATTATGATAAATCATAAAATTGAAATTTACGCCTAACAGTTGCATCCAGAATATTTTCCTTTTTATTGCAAATAATTAATATGGATTTGAATTGCCGTTGGTTTTAACCAACGGTTGTGTAGACTCGAGTCAATAGGCTTTAGCCAAAAAACTTAAGAGTCAAATTTTGGCTAAAGCCTCTATCAATGTCTTTTAAATCCGTTGGTTAAAACCAACGGCAATTCAAAAAGTATTTATTAATATTAAATAAAACCAGTATTTAAATATACCCATAGTAAGGTTTACTATAGCGCAAACTTCAATGAACTTGCATCACTTATATGGTTTAAACTCTACAAAGAAACTCCTCTTTTCCAAGGAATAAAATCGTTTTGGTTTAGAATTGCCGCTTTGGTTTTGATGGTACCGCTGGCTACGTCAATGATAAATTCTAACATTTCGTCGGCCATTTCATCAATTGTTTTTTCACCTGTAATAATTCCTCCGGTGTCGATATCGATGATGTCAGACATTTTTTTCGCCAATTCTGTGTTGGATGAAATTTTTACGACGGGTGCGATTGGGTTTCCTGTTGGTGTTCCTAAACCGGTGGTAAACAAAACCATATTAGCTCCCGATCCTACCATTGCAGTCGTACATTCCACATCATTTCCGGGAGTGCAAAGTAAATTTAATCCCGGTTTTGTAATGTATTCTCCGTAGTCCGAAACTCCAACTATTGGTGAGGTTCCTCCTTTTTTGGCAGCTCCTGCAGATTTCATGGCATCTGTAATCAAACCGTCTTTTATATTACCGGGAGACGGATTCATATCAAATCCGGAACCTGCATCCACAACCGTTTTTTCATACCATTGCATCAAATCCAAGAAACGTTTTCCTCCCTCTTCTTCTACGCAACGGTTGACCAACTCTTGCTCTACACCACATAATTCCGGAAACTCAGAAAGAATGGTAGTTCCACCTAAAGCAGCCAACAAATCGGAAGTAACTCCTAATGTCGGATTGGCTGAGATTCCGGAGAACCCGTCAGAACCACCACATTCCAAACCAATTTTCAATTTTGATAAGGGTGCCGGTGTTCGTTTTAATTCATTTGCTTTTTTGATTTCTTCAAAAGTATCTTTTACAACACTGCTAAGCATGGCTTCAATCGTCCCTATTTGCTGCTGATCGTAAATTAAAACCGGTTTTTTGCTATCCGGATTAATTTCATTCAATGCATCTTTAAAAATTTGAATTTGAAGATTTTGACAACCTAAACTCAAAACCGTAGCTCCTGCCACATTCGGATTGTTAACATATCCGGCCAATAACTTAGCCAGACTATGCGAATCCTGACGAATTCCGCCACAACCTCCCTGATGCGTGATAAATTTTACTTCTATATTGTTGAATAAATCAGCATTGCTTGCTTTTCCCTCCTTGCTATCCACTCCGCTTTCCTTACTTACCAAAGAACGAAGTAAGAGCTGATAATCATTCTCTTTAGGTTTCATTAATTCCTTTTCGAAAATATCTTTTAAGATCTCGATATTCCTGTTTTCACAAAAAACCAAAGGAAAAAACAACCATACATTTTCAGTTCCAACCTGTCCGTCTTCTCTGTGGTAACCCAGAAAAGTTCTGTCTTTCCATTTGTCAATATTGGGTGCGGTCCAACCAATCGTTTCCGTTTTGCCTGTTACCTTATCACTTTCGTGTTTTACGTTTAGCGTAGAAAGCAAGCCTCCTTTTTCTATTCTTTCACTTGACTTTCCTACCAAAACACCGTACATAATAATCCTGTCGCCTGTATTAAGCGGAGTTAAAGCTATTTTGTGTTTGGCTTTTACATCAGAACCAATTACAATCGTTTCTCCTTCAAAATGAATCAGTTCCCCTGCTGTCAGGTTTACTAAAGCGACCGCAACATTATCGGTAGGATTAACTTTTATTATTTTTTTTTGCGTTTCCATAACTATTGTATGTAAGTTCCTGAATTTATCTGTTTTTTAAAATTGGTAAAACCTTGTTCGATACCATTTTCATCTATTTCTTTTAAGGCTTCAGCAATAGTTTCTGTCAAAGAAGGAATCGTAGTCAAATCTTCATCCCAGAAACTTTTATTTTGCAAAGTGAGTGTTGCAATTTCATTATAGTCATTTGATTTCCAAACCTCATTAAAAAAAGTAATAATATCTTCACTGTCGTTTATTGGCAGATTTTGTCCATTCCAGGTTCCTTTATAAAAACGAATTAAGCAGGCAAATGCATACGTTAAATGAACCGGCAATTTTTTATGAATAGCGACATACTCCGTCAAACTTGGTAAAACACGTACTTTGAATTTAGAAATCGAGTTTAGGGCAATCGAAGACAATAAATGTTTGATAAAAGGATTTCTGAAACGATCTAAAATTTCCTCGGCAAAACTGGCCAGTTCGGCTGGATCCATAGCCAAGGTTTCATTGATTTCTTCGAAAACGGCTTTGTTTACAAATTCACCCGTGAAGGTATTATCGACTGTTTCTTTAACTGTTTCGTTTCCATAAAGCAACGAGAAAGGCACCATAGCGGTATGGGCTCCATTTAAAATCCTCACTTTTCGGGTACGATACGGCTGCATATCCTTGACTATCTTTACGTCTAAATCGGTCTTCTCAAACGGAAGTTTTGCCTTCAGCGCATCATCACCTTCAATTACCCACAAGAAGAAACTTTCCGCACTTACAATCAAATCATCTTTATAAGACAACTGACTGTTGTATGCTTCGATTTGATCTCTTGGATAGCCCGGAACAATTCGATCTACCAAAGTATTATGGAAGGAGCAGTTGTTGATGACCCAAAAAACAAAGTCCTGCTCCAATTTCCATTCAATAGCATATTTTAGAACAATTTCTTTTAACGTATCCGAATTGTAATTGATCAGTTCACAGGGAATAATGGTCAATCCTTTCGAAGCTTCTCCATTAAAATGTTTAAATCTTTCGTGTAAAAGCACCGTTAATTTCGCCGGAAAAGACACCGGAGGCTGCATTGTCGGAAGATCAGATGCGATATATTCTATACCGGCTTCGGTTGTATTGGATATAATAAAAGCCAATTCTTCTTCTTTGGCCAAAGCCAAAAAATCTTGAAAAGAAGCATACGGATCAATTGCTTTTACAATATTGGTAATCAATTCTTTCTCTTGAATTTCCTGTCCTTTTTTAACCCCTTTCATAAATAAAGTATACAAACCGTCCTGTGCATTAATCATCGGAACCAAGCCTTTATCGATCGGTTGTACCACAGCAATACCGGCATTAAAATCAGCCTTCTGATTGAGTTTTTGAATAGCAAATTCTACAAAAGCCCTTAAAAAATTACCCTCTCCAAATTGCACAATCTTGATTGGAAGTTTCGCTGTTAACTTCGCATTTGATCTGTTTATTTTTTCCATTTTTAATTCTTTATCACTTTATCAATTCCCCTAACAATCTCCTAATCTGATTTTTATATTTTTTAAATTGTAAAAGAAACATCACACCTGAGTGAGAAAAAAATCTTGTCGTGAGGATTCACAAGATTTATTTTGCAAGTGTAATGTTCTATTACAATAACTAAAACTCCAAAAAACGACTCGTCGAACAGGGAACTGTTATAATTGTACTATTTGTTTTTTATCTTTTTGATGATCGCGAGAACCTCACTTACTTTGTTTTTTAAACCCTCAAAGTCATTCTTATCAAGTATCTCTTTTGAGATTAACTGTGACCCCAAGCCAACACAAACCGCACCGGCATCGAGCCATGAAGTCAGACTTTCTACGGTAGGAAAAACACCTCCTGTTGGCATAATACTTGTCCAGGGACAAGGGCCTTTTATTGCTTTTATAAATTCCGGTCCATAGATATCTGCCGGAAATAATTTTACGATTTCACATCCTAATTCTTCGGCTCTGGCAATCTCGGTAAGTGTCCCGCAACCCGGTGACCATAATACTTTGCGACGATTACAGACAATTGCAATATCTTCTCTAAAAACAGGAGTCACAATAAAATTAGCTCCTAACTGCAGGTATAAAGACGTTGCTGCTGCGTCTGTAACCGATCCTACGCCCAACATCATTCCCGGTAATTCAGCCAATGCATATTTATTTAAAGCCCCAAATACCTCAAAGGCAAAGTCGCCGCGACTTGTAAATTCCATTAACCTTGCGCCACCATCATAACAAGCTTTTAACACTTTTTTACTCACTTCGATATCCGTATGAAAAAAGAGCGGAACCATACCGTTTTCTTTCATTTGCGAAGCCACTTCAATTCTTGAATATTTTGCCATTTTTTATTTTAATTATCTTGATACCAAACCTGTAGCATCACCATCAACCATATTCTCTACTTCTTTTAAGGTCACTAAATTGTAATCTCCCGAAATAGTGTGTTTTAAACAACAAGCAGCTACTGCAAAATCTAAAGCTCTCTGGTTGTTGTTCTGATATTCGCATAGACCATAAATCAATCCGCCCATAAAGGCATCACCACTACCAACTCGATCTACAACAGGAGTTACTTCTTTGACAGCGGCATTGTAAATCGCTTTTCCATCAAACAAAATCCCGCCAATTCTTTGGTGAGAAGCACTAACCGAATAACGGAGTGTGGTCGCTGCAATTTTTAAATTCGGAATAAAATCAAAGAGTTTCGTATACAACGCAGGAAGCGTTTTCTCGTCCTGATAGTTTGGATTTACTTTTGGAATTCCTAACATAAAATACGCGGTATCAATATCTCCCAAAATCACATTGCTGTATTTTAATAGCTCGGGCATAACATCACTCGGCGTTTTACCATACTGCCATAATTTGGATCTGTAATTTAAATCACATGAAATCATGATTCCCAATTTATGCGCTACTTTAATCGCTTCCAGACAAGCTTCGGCGGCAGTTTCAGAGATGGCAGGTGTAATTCCGCTCCAGTGAAACCAAGTTGCACCTTCTAATACTTTTTCCCAATCAATACTTCCTTTTTCAATGGTTGCCATTGAACTGTGTGCCCGATCATAAACCACATTGCTTCCACGAGTTCCGGCTCCGGTTTCCAGAAAATAGATACCTAAACGTTCTCCTCCAAAAATTATATTTTTTGACTCGACGTTCATTTTTCGCATTTCTTTTAATGCCGAACCTCCGATTTCATTTTCGGGTAAACGGGTTACAAATTCTGCATTCAGACCGTAATTCGCCAGTGAAACGCAAACATTAAATTCGCCTCCTCCATAAGAAGCTCCAAAAGCTTTAGCTTGCGAAAAACGCAGATGTCGCTCTGTCGAAAGTCGTAGCATTATTTCTCCGAATGCAACTATTTTATTCATATTATTCTAATTATTTTATCGCAGATAACTTCTTTTTTTTTTGCCACAGATTAACAGAATTAAAAGGATTTAAAACTTTGCGAACCTTGCGGTTATTCTTTTCTTAATAATTCAAAAACTTAAAATTTAAAATATTCTTTTGCATTGTTATAAGAGATGTCCTGTACCAATTTTCCAATCCATTCCATATCATTTGGAAGTTCTCCTCTTTTGATTTCGTCACCTAAAAGATTACAAAGAATACGTCTGAAATATTCATGTCTCGGGAAAGACAAAAAGCTTCTTGAATCGGTTAACATCCCAACGAAACAGCTAATTAATCCCATATTTGAAAGGGCATTCAATTGTTTTGTCATTCCGTCTTTTTGGTCTAAAAACCACCAACCTGATCCAAATTGTACTTTTCCTTTACTACTTCCGTCATTAAAGTTTCCAATCATGGTTGCCATGACTTCATTGTCGGCAGGATTTAAATTATAGATAATTGTTTTAGTCAATTTATCTTTGCTATCTAAAGCATTTAAAAAAGACGAAAGTTTTTGTGCCTGCGGATAATCTCCAATCGAATCCCAACCAGTATCCGGACCTAAAATTTTGTGCATGCGTGCATTATTGTTGCGCAAAGCACCTAAGTGAAACTGCTGTACCCATCCTTCCTCATGATACATTTCTGCTAAAAAAAGCAAGATGGCACTTTGGAATTTTAAAGCTTCTTCAGGAGTAATAATTCTGTTTTCTCTTTTCTTTTTGAAAATCGTATTGATCTCTGTTTCCGTAAATTCTTCAAAATAGATCTGATCTAATCCATGATCACTTAGTTTACAGCCATTTTGACTAAAAAACTTGATTCGTTTTTTTAAAGCGCTACATAAATCGGAATAGGTATTTATCGCCACACCGGACACATCCCCTAATGTGTCCAGATAGGCATTATAACCATCGTTTGAAATTAGAATGGCTTTATCAGGCCTGAAAGCCGTACTCATTTTAGTCCCAATCGGATTCTTAGCTAATTTTTGATGAAACTCCAGTGTATCAATAGGATCTTCGGTTGTACATACTAGTTCAGCATTTACTTTTTTAAGCAAATTCTGCGTGCTGTAACTTTCAGAGTTTATTTTTTCAGTCGTTTCGATATAGATTTTTTCGGCTGATTTTTCATTCAACAAATCATAAATATCAAAATATCGTGCTAACTCCAAATGTGTCCAGTGGTACAAAGGATTGCGCATGGTGTACGGAACGGTTTTAGCCCAGTTTATAAATTTATCTTTATCTGAAGCGTTTCCTGTAATAAATTCTTCCTTTATTCCCAAAGTACGCATGGCGCGCCATTTATAGTGATCCCCATTGATCCATACTTTTGTAATCGTATCAAAAATGGTATTATCTGCAATATGTTGTGGAGACAAATGATTATGGTAATCAATTATCGGTTGATTTTTTGAGTAATTATGATACAATTCTTCCGCGAATTTATTTTCAAGCAAAAAATTATCATTTATGAATGTGGTATTTGAACTCATACTTTTTTATCTAATTAAAAATTATTCGTTTGCCGGTTTACCAATAGTAGCAAGGATTCCCCCGTCAACATACAAAATATGACCGTTGACAAAATCACTGGCTTTAGAAGACAAAAATATCGCTGCTCCTGCCAGATCATCTGCATCTCCCCATTTCGCAGCAGGCGTTCTGTTAATTATAAAATCATTAAAGGGATGTCCCTCTACTCTAATTGGTTTGGTTTGTTCTGTTGCAAAATACCCCGGACCAATACCGTTAATTTGAACATTGTATTTTGCCCATTCGGTAGCCATATTTTTGGTCAGCATTTTCAAACCACCTTTGGCAGCGGCATAAGCCCCTACTGTATTTCGGCCTAATTCACTCATCATGGAGCAAATGTTGATTATTTTCCCTTGTCTTCGTTCGATCATTCCTTTAGCAACCTGTTTAGAAACAATAAACGGACTTACTAAATCGAGGTCAATTACTTCCTTAAAATCGGCCACTTCCATTTCGATTAATGGAACTCTTTTGATAATTCCGGCATTGTTTATTAGAATATCTATTGGTCCTACTTCACTTTGAATTTTTTGAACTGCAGCACTAACTTCCTCCTCCACAGTTACATTAAATCTATACCCAACTGCTTTAATTCCTTCCTTTTGAAGTTCTTTTACCGCATCGTCAATTTTTTGTTGCGACGAATTACCGTTTACAACAATTGTTGCTCCGGCTTTTCCTAATCCTTTAGCCATTGCCATTCCCAGTCCGTGTGTACTTCCTGTAATCAAGGCTACTTTTCCTTCTATATCAAATAATGAATGTGCCATATTCTTATCTTAAATCTGTGATTTTACAAACGTCCATATCTCCGTAATCTAAATTTTCACCCGCCATTCCCCAGATAAAAGTATAATTACTTGTTCCTGAACCGGAATGAATAGACCATGGCGGAGAAATTACAGCCTGATGATTGTTCATCCAGATATGCCTGGTTTCCTGTGGTTGTCCCATAAAATGACAAACGGCCTGATTTTCGGGAATATCCAAATAGAAATAAACTTCCATTCTGCGATCGTGAACGTGCGCCGGCATGGTATTCCAAACACTACCCGTTCTTAACTCCGTCATCCCCATTTGCAATTGACAAGTGGTTACAACCCCTCCGATAATCATTTGATTTACGGTACGATGATTCGCAGTTTCAACTGTGCCTAATTCTAATTTCTTAGCTTCTTCCAAACTCACTTTTACTGTTGGATAATTCGTATGAGCCGGGGCGGAGTTGATGTAAAATTTAGCCGGATTTTTGCGGTCATCGCTTTTAAAAACAACCTCTTTATTACCACTACCGATATACAAAGCATCTTTAAATCCCAATGAATGAGACACTCCATCAACAACGATTGAACCGCTGCTTCCAACATTAATAATTCCCATCTCTCTGCGTTCTAAAAAATAACCCGCTTTAAGAGGATCAATAGTTTCCAATTGCAAATCGCTTAAAGGAACTGCTGAACCGGCAATGTATCTGTCGTAATGAGAGTAGACCAATACAATCTCATCTTCCTGCATTAGGTCATCAATTAAAAATTCTTCTCTTAATTGCTGTGTGTCATATTTTTTTACTGCTTCCGGGCTTGATGCGTATCTTGAACTGTGTTTTGTCATAACTTTAAATTTAATGTAATCGATTGCATAAAATTAAAATAATATTCTAAAATTATCCTTTAAACCGTTTAAAAAGTTTTTTTTATTTTATAAATCTGTAATTGGACTGTATTTTGGCACTAGCGTTTTCATCACCAACCAACCTGTTAAGTAACAAACGGCGCAAATTGAAAAAATGATGAAATAACCTGATTCAATTCCGCGAAAGCCCATAAAGGCCATATTGCTTTCTTTCGCATAATCAAATAACATTCCTGATCCTTTATTGATGAAAGTAGAACCTACTCCACCTGCTAAACCACCAATTCCGGTAATTGTTGCAATTGCTTTTTTAGGAAACATATCACCAACAGTCGTAAAAATATTTGCCGACCAGGACTGGTGTGCAGCTCCTGCAATACCAATTATGATTACGGGAATCCAATAACTTATATGTCCTAAAGGTTGTGCTATTAAAGCTAAGAGCGGGAAAAAAGCAAAAATTAACATTGCTTTCATTCTGCCTTCGTACGGATTCATTCCTTTTTTCTCCACAAAATAAGTCGGCAACCAACCTCCAATAATCGATAGTAAGGTGATCATGTACAATACAAATAAGGGTAAAGCAGCCTGTGTTGAATCCATTCCGTAAACGGAGCTCAAATAAGCTGGCGTCCAGAATAAGAAAAACCACCAAACACCATCGGTCATAAATTTACCAAATGCAAAAGCCCAGGTTTGTTTGTATTTAAAACAAGCGGCAAGAGACACTTTAGTTGTTGTTTCAGGAACATATCCAGCCATTTTGCTGTCAGCGACATCATCTTGTTGGATGTACTCCAATTCTGCAGCACTTACTTTTGGGTGTTTTTCCGGTTTATCATACATAAATACCCAAAAACCCATCCACACAAAACCAAGAGCCCCAATGATAATAAAAGCCATTTCCCATCCAAAAGATTCTGCTATAAAAGGAATTGATATTGGCGCCGCCAAGGCTCCTACTGTTGCTCCGGCATTAAATATACTGGTAGAAAAGGCTCTGTCTTTTTTAGGAAAGTATTCTGCGGTTGTTTTTATGGCCGCCGGAAAATTTCCTGCTTCTCCAATAGCCAGTACAAAACGGGCAAAAATAAACAGGCACACACTTACGTTAATGACCATCCCGGTATCCTTTACTGTACTGATGATTTCTTTTGCTCTTTCAAAACCAACAAACCATTCACCTGCTATGATTCCGGCCGTTGCAATTCCGCAAAAGGCGTGCAAGCAGGCTCCAAAAGACCAAATACCAATAGCCCATAAAAACCCTTTTTTAGTATCTAACCAGTCTACAAATCTTCCTGCAAACAAAAGTGATACCGCATAAAAAATCGAAAATAACGCGGTGATATTACCATAGTCATTGTTTGTCCAATGAAATTCCGGTGCAATAAAATCACTCCACGTTAAAGAAAGTACTTGTCTGTCTAAATAATTTATAGTAGTTGCAAAAAATAAAAGGGCGCATATACTCCAACGATAATTTCCAACTGTGGTTTTGGTTTGGCTCATAGTAACTGAATTTGTATGTTTTATGGTAATGGTTAATTCTTAAAATTTTACAACTCTCGACATTTCAACTTCATCAATTATGCTCAATACAACTTCTTTGTTCAATGGATCAAAACCAGAATAGAAACAAAAAAATGTAATCGATTGCACAAATATACCTTTAAATCTTTATATTCCAAATAAATTGCGTAAAAAATTAATTTAGGCTTTTAAATAAATACATTGTATAGAAAATATTACGCTAAATTACATATTAAACAATATATTTGTTAAATAGCAATATGTGGAAATAATCCGTTTCAGGTATAAAAATTGTACCAGATTCGCTTCTTAAACATTCATATTGAACATTTACTGGTTTATACTGCTTCACTGCGAATACTGCAGGCTTTCTAAAAATGCAAATCTGAATTTAATCCTAAAAAAATAGTACAACTAAACACTTCTAAAATTGAAAAACTACCTCTTAAAAAAAACAGTCTTATCTCTCTTCCTACTCTTAGGAATACTAAATCAAATACAAGCGCAAAATCAGATAATCCCGCTTTGGAAGACCATTCCCGGCGAAATTAAAGCAGCCGATTATAAAGAAAACGAAACTGAAAAGGACGGAAAAGTACAAAGCAGCAGTATGGTTACGATCCCTACTTTAACGGTCTTTTTACCCAAAGAAATCAAGCCAAATCAAACGGCGGTAATTATTCTTCCGGGTGGTGGATATTCGCATTTGGCCATTGCAAAAGAAGGCACAAAAGTCGCGGAATGGTTTACTTCTATGGGAATTGTGGCTTTTGTTCTCAAATACAGATTACCCAGTGATTTAATCATGAAAGATAAAGCGATTGGTCCTTTGCAGGATGCACAGGAGTCTGTACGTTACGTGCGACAAAATGCAGCGAAATGGAATATTGATACAACTAAAATTGGAATCATGGGTTTTTCGGCCGGTGGTCATCTGGCTTCCACACTCGCAACACATTATGAGGAGAAAGTATACGAAACAGCATCAAAAGTAAGTGCGCGTCCGGATTTTTCGCTTTTAATATATCCTGTAATTTCAATGCAAAACGAAATAACACACAAAGGTTCTCAAACGAATTTATTAGGTACAACTCCGTCCTCTGCATTAATCGATTCTTTTTCTAATGAAAAGAGGGTCACTGCCCAGTCTCCACCAGCCTTTTTAGTGCATGCAACAGATGATGAAGTGGTCTTGCCGGAGAATAGTATTAATTACTATTTGGCTCTTAAAAAAAATAAAGTTACCGCTGAGTTACATTTATATGAAAAAGGAGGTCATGGCTTTGGGTTGGGTGTGAATGGCACCAGTAAATATTGGACAAAAGATTGTGAGGAATGGTTAAAGAGTAATGGATACTGATCATGTCAAAAAGTTGCGTGGAAGTAAAAATCTCGCAAAGTCGCAAAATCGCAAAGTTTTAATGAAAAAATGGAAAAAAAACTTTGAAACTCCATGACATAAGAGAAACCCAAAGTGAGAAAGAGTAAAACTAAAAATAAGAAGAAAAAACTTTGCGACTTGGCGTCTTTGCGAGATCCTCAAATCGAGAAGTGCGGAAATTGGCACTGAAAAACTTGCGCAGAAAAAGTATAAGACTTAGTAATTATAATATAAAGTGAATTTCAAAAAATTACTCCAAAACTTTTAGACTTAATTCACGGATACAGCAACTAAACAAAAAAAGTCTATAGATTTGATGAAACAACCAAATCTATAGACTATAGAAAAAATAAACCTTATTGTATTATTTTGATTTTATACAAAGCTATCCACACTAAAATGAATAGGTCCAATTTTCTTTCTTAACTAAATGTTTTTCTCCAAAAAAACAATAACAATCGAAGGGTAAATACTGTCTTAAGAGGCATGAAACCTACTAAACTGCCGACTTCTGTTACGCAAATTTATGTCGTACTTTTGAGAATAGCTTACGGTTTCCCACATTTGCTTCATTCTTTTTGATTTATTTACATTTCAGAAACCTTAATTTGTTGTATCAGATCAACTTAAGACTTACGCTTTAACAAATAATTTAACACATGTACTAATCAGATACACCAACACTAAAAACTGCCAACTGTGCCTGTGACTGAAAACTCATTTAATTTTCTTATTCCAGATTAAGTTCAAACCAGTATTTAACTGATACATTTGTATTATAAAATAAAGATTATGAAGACACTTGAATTCTTAATACTCGGAAAAAACGAAGCAATTTTACCCATCCTACTCCGACTTGTAAATGCAAATGACAACTGGAATGCGGTAGCTTTTAATGACGAAAAATTAGCACAGGATTACTTTCTGAATACTAAAATAGACCTGGTTTTATTAAGTTCCGGAATAGAAGATCATGTCGAAAAAGAATTCACTGCTTTCTGCCTAAAAAACCAGCCGGAAGTAGAAGTAATTGAACATTTTGGCGGTGGAAGCGGGTTATTGCAATCTGAAATACTACACCGATTGCATCTTAAAGGAAAATTATAAATTCATTTCTCTTTTTTCAGATGATCAAAAATCGATAATACTTCAATTTATATTTTAAATTTGCACGTTCCAAACCTGTCTAAATGATGAAGAAATATTCTGTTGTTATTTATCCTTCGCAAGCAGTTATTGCTGCTATAAAAACAATGAAGGAGCTTCTGAAAACTAAAATTGATTGGTACAGCAGTTGCAACTCAGTAGCACACATCACTATTTGTGAATTTTCTTTAAGTGAATCGGAAATAGATAAAGTCAAACAAAAACTTTTTAAAGTTTGCGATACGTTTACGCCTTTTCAGGTCAGTCTTAATCATTTTGGTGCTTATGAAAATAGTGGTGCTTTCTTTATCGCTCCCCATGAAAATTCGAAAAAAGGCCTCAAACCGATTATGAAAAAAACGCAGGAAACATTGAGATCCTTAAAACTAAAAAAAAGCGACGATCCTCATCTATCAATCGGTAGAAAATTAACTCCTGAAAACTTAAAAATTGCTTCACAACTTTTCACCACAATTGATCTTGATTTTTTGTGTTGTGAAATTGTTTTGCGAGAACTTGATCCGATAAAAAAGCAGTTTTTTGTAATTGATACTTTTAGTTTTAATGGGAATGAAGTTCCTGAGTTTGTACAAGGGAGTTTGTTTTAACCGCAAAGTTTGCGAGGGGTTTACGCAAAGTGGATTACTTTTTTACTCGCTTATTTATGAAGCCGCAATGAATAGTTGTGTAAATATGTCAAGGATGATGGGCATTTTCATGGTTTTTTGTATTCCTCGTTTTCGCAAAAATACTCGTAATCGTGTCATTTCGACGAAGGAGAAATCACATCCAATATTCGACAAAGATTGGCGATTTTCTTTACGGAATTTCTTGTGTGATTTCTCATTCTTCGAAATGACAAAAAAAACGCAAAATCGATCTACAAAACACATAAGGTTTAGCAACCCCCAACCTGAAACTTGAAACCTGAAACTTGAAACTTCAAACGAAAAAAAACCGCTCCTCATTTTTTCGTATATTTGATTTTTACAACTCCCACATGAAAACACTAGATTCATTTTACCAGGATATCACAGAAGGTTCCGCAGTAGAACCGGGTTCTTTATTACCGAATGGAATTAAAAAAGAAATTGGTCATTTTAATGTGTTCAATATTAAGGAAGTTTTAGAAAGACTTCAGGGAAAAGCCATTATGCCTTATGACCGAAGAGCGTATTATAAAATTAGCTTGATAAAAGGCAAAAACAGAGCCGAATATGCCGACAAAATCATTGAAATTGAGCAGTATGCACTTTTGTTCGCCACTCCTAAAATTCCTTATAATTATCTCCCTCAAGACACCAATCAATCGGGGCAGTTTTGTGTGTTTACCAATGAATTTTTATCCAAAAACAAAAGCGGAATTGATCTCGATGAACTTCCTATTTTTGCGACAGACGGGTACCCGATTTTTCAAATTTCGCATGAAGAAGTTGCCGAAGTCGAATTGATATTCAACAAAATACAAAAAGAAATCAATTCCGACTATGCGTACAAATACGATTTGATCCGAAATTATGTAGCCGAATTAATTCACTTTGGACAAAAACTGCAACCTATAACAGCCTTGTATTCTAAACACAATTCAGCAGCACGAGTTTCTTCGCTGTTTGCCGAATTATTAGAAAGACAATTCCCAATAGAATCTCCGCATCAGCGACTTACACTGAGAACAGCAAAAGATTTTGCCAATCGATTATCCGTTCACGTAAACCATCTTAACAAAGTTTTAAAAGAAAATACTGGAAAAACCACGACCGAATTAATCAGTAACCGTCTGACAAACGAGGCCAAAACCCTCTTAAAACAAACAGATTGGAATATCTCTGAAATTGCTTACTCATTAGGTTTTGAAGAACTGGCCCATTTCTCTAATTTTTTCAAAAAACAAACCTCCTTTACCCCCTTAGCATTCCGATCTTAAAAATATTTCCAGTTACAATTTTGGAATTTGGAATTTGAATATTGGAATTTGATTTTCTTTGAATTTCGCAACTATCGGTTTGATATTTACAATTCCCCACCACTACTTCGCTCCTACCTTTGCCTAATCAATTTAATATAACAAAAACAATTATAAAATGGCAGCACACACAAAAATCGCCTTAGTAACTGGCGGAAGCAGAGGTTTAGGAAAAAACATGGCATTGGCTATAGCAAAAAAAGGAATCGATGTTATTCTGACTTATAACAGTAAAAAAGAAGAAGCAGAAACTACCGTAAAGGAAATAGAAAGCCTAGGTCAGAAAGCGGTAGCGATTCAATTGAATGTCTCGAAATCAGATACTTTTGATTCTTTTTTAGGAGAAGTACAAACGGCTTTAAAAGACACTTTTCATACAGACAAATTTGATTTCCTGGTAAACAACGCCGGAATCGGAATTCACAAACCTTATATTGAAACTACAGAAGCTGATTTTGACGAGTTGAGCAACATTCAATTTAAAGGGCCTTTTTTCCTGACTCAAAAAGCACTCGCCAGCATGAATGACGGTGGTGGAATTGTAAATATTTCAACGGGACTGGCTCGATTTTCATTCCCCGGTTATGCTGCATATGCTGCGATGAAAGGAGCTATGGAAACCTTAACTAAATATCAGGCAAAAGAATTAGGCGCCAGAAAAATCAAAGTAAATATAGTCGCTCCAGGCGCAATCGAAACTGATTTTGGACATGGAGCCGTACGAGACAATGAACAATTGAACCAACACATCGCTTCACTAACGGCTTTGGGAAGAGTTGGTTTACCGGATGATATTGGAGGCGTTGTAGCCTTTTTATGTACAGAAGATGCTCGCTGGGTCAATGCACAACGCATTGAAGTTTCAGGCGGGATGAACTTATAATATTTTATAAAAAATAAAACCCGACAGGTTTAAAAAAACTGTCGGGTTTGGGTAATATAATTGAGTTAGTAAGAATTCTTTTTTAATCTTTTTGAATGATGACGTCAAAACCTCCGTTTTTATCAAAAACGACATCGTAGAATTTTGTCTTTTTTTCTATTCCGACTTCATACGTTGTTTTGTTTTTGTCATCTACCACTATTGCAATTTCGCGAATGGCTTTTGCCGGATAATTCTGTTTCAGATACGCTTGTGCTTTTGGTGGAAGCTGGCTTAACGGAATCTGTGTTTCAGTCGCTTTTAAATTTCCTAAATTATCATAAACGGCAAGGGCTTTTGTCTTTGTTGTAAGATTGAATTTTGCCTCATACCTAATTTCATCATTATCATCACCTACATATTCCATCGCCCACACGGCTGTTTTATTCGGATATTGTTTTTCAAAAGCAAAACGAACTACTTCCGGTGGCGTTACAACTTCTTTCATCATAATGCCCTCTTGTGCCATCAAATAACCACTACCTAGAAAAATAAAAAGTAATAAAACGTTTTTCATGATTTCAACTATTAAATTAAGACCCAATCCAATAACGTAATGAAAGTACTACTTTAAAATGAATAACAAATGAATTTTTTATTTTTTTAATCGATCGGATAACTCTCTTTTATAAGTAATTCCAATCGGTAATTTTTCTTTTTTAATGCTCACAAAATCTTTCTCAGTGCTTTCAATTTTATCGAGCGAAACGATATACGATTTGTGAATTCGCATAAAATTCTTTTCCGGAAGGCATTTCTCTAATTCTGTTGTGGTAATAGAGGCTAAATAGGTCTTTTTGGTGGTATGTAACTTCACATAATTACCAAAACTCTGTGCGTACAAAAGCTGCTCTAATACAATCTCAACAAAATAACCGTCTACTTTCACACTTACCGAACTAACGATTGCTTCCTCTTCTTTTTCCTTTACATTTTCTGTGGCAAAAAAACGATCAATTGCTTTTAGAAATCTGGGAAAATAGATGGGTTTTAAAAGATAATCTATTACGCCATAATCATAACTTTCGAGTGCAAATTCAGAGTAAGCCGTAGTCAAAATAGTCTTCGGATGTGTCGGAAGAATCTTCAACAATTCCATTCCTGAAATCTCTGGCATGTTGATGTCTAAGAACATTAAATCGACTTTGTTTTCACGCAGATAATCCATTGTTTCAATGCCATTATAACCTTGAAAAACAAGTTCCAATTGTGGGTTTTGCTTGATATAATTCGCCAGTACATAATGTGCTGCCGGCTCATCATCAACAATAATGCATTTTTTGGGTTCTCTCATTAAACAAACTTTTTCAATTGTACTTTTAAATCAACGATATAGGTATTTTTATCATCCTGAATGTCCAATTTATAGTCTTTCCCATAAATCAGATTCAAACGCTCAATCGTATTTTTCAAACCAATTTTAGTCGAAACCACGTCTGTTTTTTTCTTGGGAATAGAATTAACCACATGCAAATGTAATAACCCATTTTCGACCGTCACAATAATCCTGACAAAACATTTCTCAATAGCACAGGTTCCATGTTTAAAGGCATTTTCAATAAAAGCAATCAACAACATTGGCGAAACTTTATAGGCGTTTTCGTTGTCAATTTTACAATCGTATGTAATCTCACAACGGTAGCCTACCCGCTCTTTTTCAAGCTGCACGTAACTGTTTATAAATTCCAACTCTTCTTCTAAAGATACGCATTGTTTGTTGTTACTCTCCAGCTGATAGCGCATTAATTGCGACACTTTCATAATCAAATCCGGTGTTCTGTCGGGAAATTCTAAACTGATTCCGTAAAGTGTATTAAACGTATTGAATAAAAAGTGCGGATTCAATTGTCCTTTCAAAGAATTCAACTGCATTTGGTTGAATAATAACGTTTCGTCTGTTTGTTTTTTGTGAATCCTATAAAACTTAAAAACAATGATCGGACTCAAAATGCAGACCAGTGTCCCCAATACACTGGCCAGCTGATATACATAACTTCTTTGATGTGAATTTTGATACAAACGACAATTGCTGAACATGTCGAGCCTAGTTAATTCGTATAAAACAAGCGAAAAAACAAACACCCCGAACAAGGTCAAAAAGATATACGTTAAAGGCCTTTTGGTTCTGAAAAGTATCGGCAACAGAAAAAAGCGATTGAACTGCGCATGCATATACAAAACGCAGTAGAAAAAAATCCCCATTAAAATAGAAGTCGCTGAACTAAATAACATCCAGTCGTTTTTTAATGTATAAATCGTAAAGGAAAAGGCAACAACGGCAATCTCCTGCCACCATTTGTTATCCAACATATTTTCCAGCTTCTTATTCATACTTACTTCTTAAATAGTTTACAAAGTACGAACAAATATTTAATTTTTATTTCCATTAAATGACAAATTCAATTGGTCATTTACTAGTGTCTTACATCATTTAAGATGACAAAAATCATCGAAAGTAAAATAATTTTGGTAGATCATTTTACACTTTGAGTTATATGTATTTCAAAAAAATTACTTTATTATTTTTCTTGATTTTTGCCTCAATCGGTCATTCACAAACCTTGTCTTTAAAAGAAGCCCTAAAGACTGGTCTTGAAAACTACGGATCAATCAAAGCAAAAAACAACTACGCCAGCGCTTCTCGGGAAACGCTCAAACAATCCCGCCGTGATTATCTGCCCAATTTAAATTTATCTGCGCAACAAGATTACGGAACTGTCAACGGACAGAATGGCCCGCTCTATGGTTTTGGAGGTCTCGGAGTCGCTTCGTCTGGATTACCGCTTCCGCAGCAAAACTGGAACTCTGCATTTGGTGCTCTTTATTTGGTTAACATGAACTGGGATTTTTTCACCTTTGGAAAAACACAGGAAAAAATCAATTTATCTAAAATTGATGTTCAGGCAAAAGAAAAGGATTTAAATCAGGAAAAATTCCAACAGGAAATCAAAATTTCGGCAGCCTATTTAAATTTATTGGCAAGTCAAAGATTATTGATTTCACAGCAAAAAAATCTGGTTCGTGCAGAAGTTTTCAAAAAAACGGCCGCTGCCAGAGTTAAAAATGGATTGTTAGCCGGTGTAGATTCTACTTTGGCAACAGCGGAAGTCTCTAAAGCCAAAATTGCTTTAAATCTTGCCCGAAACTTCGTAAAAGAACAAAACAATAAATTAGTCGATTTGATGGGAGTTGCTCCTCAGGATTTTATTGCTGATACGCTTTTTGTTACTCAAATTCCAAAAGAGCTTATAACCAATAATCCTTCAACAGACAGTCTTCACCCTTTATTGCAACTTTATAAAACCAGAATCGATTACAGCAATCAACAGGTTAAATTGTACAAACGATTTTACTATCCGACCATGAGTGCTTTTGGTATTTTACAAACACGAGCCTCAGGATTTGACTCTTCTTATGCGGCTGACCAAACCGCTTTTAGCAGAAATTATTGGGATGGTGTAAATCCGGATCGTAGTAATTATTTGGTTGGAGTTGGAATTACGTGGAATTTAACAACACCATTCAGATCCAGCAAACAAGTCAGTGCGCAGAAATTTGTTTCTCAAGCTTTACAGGAAGAATACAATCAAGCCGACAGAGAATTAAAATCGCAATTGACTTTTGCCGAAGATAAAATCAAAATTACACTCGACAATTATGTAGAAGCTCCGATTCAGGTTAAAGCAGCTGCTCAGGCGTATTTGCAAAAATCGACTTTGTACAAAAACGGCTTAACCGATCTGACGGACTTAACACAGACCATTTACACCCTAAACCGTGCTGAAATTGACCGTGATATTGTCAACAATAATGTCTGGCAGTCTTTTTTATTGAAAGTAGCCGCAACTGGTAATTTTGACTTATTTATGAACGAATTTTAACTATAGAACCAAATGAATTTAATACGTTTTGCACTCCGCAAACCCATATCTATATTGGTAATGGTTGCCGGCCTATTTTTCTTCGGAATTGGCGCCATCAAAGACATTAAGGTAGATATTTTGCCTAAGATGAATTTACCGGTTATCTATATTGCACATCCGTTTGGAGGATATACTCCGGATCAGATGGAAGCTTATTTTGCCAAGAATTATGTGAATATTTTACCTTTTGCCAATGGTGTAAAATCGGTAGAAACCAAGAATGTTCAGGGGTTAATGATTATGAAATTAACCTATTACGAAAACACCAACATGGCTCAGGCGGCAGCCGAACTGAGTGCGTTATCCAACAGGATTCAGGCGGCATTTCCTCCGGGAACCCAGCCTCCGTTTATCATTCGTTTTGATGCTTCTTCCTTGCCTATTGGTCAATTGGTTTTGAGCAGTAAAATCAGATCCAATAACGAATTGCAGGATTTAGCCAACGTTTATGTTCGTGCTTCTTTTACTTCCATTCCCGGTTTGTTATCACCTGCCCCTTTTGGAGGAAGTCCGAGAACCGTTGAAGTAAATGTAGATCCGGATTTATTGCGTTCGCACAATATGACGCCCGATCAGATTGTAGAAGCCATTCGATTAAACAATCAAACTGCTCCTTCGGGAAATGTTAGAATTGGTGACAAAAACTATATTACACCAACCAACAATACGATTCGAGATATTAAGGATTTTGAGCAAATTCCGTTATTCAAAGGTGGCGTTCAAAACTTAAAATTAGGTGATGTTGCGACCGTAAAAGACGGTGCCGATATTACCAACGGTTATGCTTTGGTAAACGGTAAACGTTCTGTTTATATTAGTATTGCGAAAGCAGGAGATGCTTCTACGTGGGATGTGGTTCAGAAATTGAAAGCAGAACTTCCAAAAATTCAAAGCACTCTTCCCGAAGATGTAAAACTATCTTATGAATTTGATCAATCTGTTTATGTAATCAATTCCGTTAAAAGTTTAATTACGGAAGGAATTATCGGAGCCGTTTTAACCGGATTAATGGTTTTACTTTTCCTTGGAGACAAACGTGCTGCTTTGATTGTAATTTTAACGATTCCAATTTCGATTATTTCCGGTGTTTTGTTCTTGAAGTTATTCGGACAAACCATCAACTTAATGTCTTTAAGCGGATTGGCACTGGCCATTGGAATTTTGGTGGATGAAAGTACCGTAACCATCGAAAATATCCATCAGCACCTCGATATGGGAAAACCCAAGGCGCTCGCCATTTGGGATGCCTGTCAGGAAATTGCATTGCCTAAATTATTGATCTTACTTTGTATTCTGGCTGTATTTGCTCCGGCATTTACCATGGTTGGAATTCCGGGAGCTTTGTTCTTGCCCTTGGCTTTAGCAATCGGATTCTCGATGGTCTTTTCTTTTTTACTTTCTCAGACTTTTGTTCCTGTAATGGCCAACTGGCTCATGAAAGGACATCCTGTACACGAACACGATCCAAGCATTACCGATGATGAAGCGGAATTTAATGAATGCGGTCTGACACCTGAATCTGAGCGAGATTTGATTTCTCAGAAAAAGGTAATGGTTGAAAGAGACGACACCAATAGAGATGGTAAAATAAGCACCTTTGAACGTTTCAGAATCCGATTTATGAAAACGCTGGATCGTTTGCTTCCACATAAAAAAGCAACCAGTCTGATCTATCTTATCGGAATCACCGTACTCGCGCTAGTATTTTTAAATTTTATTGGAAAAGATGTTTTCCCTAAAGTAAATTCGAGTCAATTTCAGTTGAGAATGCGCGCCGCAGACGGAACCCGTATCGAACGCACTGAAGAGAAAGCCATATTGATTTTGAAAGAAATCAATAAAATGGTTGGTAAAGAACATGTCGGAATCAGCTCTGTATATGTGGGGCAACACCCTTCTCTATTCTCCATCAACCCGATTTATCTTTTTACTGCGGGTCCACACGAAGCTGTTTTTCAGGTGAGTTTGAAAGAATACCATGTTGACATGGATGAATTTAAAGACGATTTGAGAGCAAGAATCAAAAAAATCCTTCCCGATGTAAAATTGACTTTTGAACCAATTGAACTTACAGACAAAGTATTGAGCCAAGGTTCACCGACTCCAATCGAAATTCGAATTGCTGGAAAGGACAAAAAAAGAAATGAACTTTATGCCAGTCAAATTGTCGAAAAACTTCAAAAGATAGCTTATTTCAGAGATGTACAAATCGGACAGCCGATTCATTATCCTGCTTTGAATATTGATATTGACAGAACGCGTGCAGCAGAATTAGGAGTGGATATGAATGATATTTCGAGATCCCTTATTGCCTCAACTTCTTCTTCGAGATACACCGAAAAAAACACCTGGATAGATGAAAAAACAGGTTTATCGGTTGCGGTTCAGGTACAAGTTCCACTTAGTCAAATGAAAAGTAAAACCGATATCGGAGAAATTCCGGTATTAAAAAACTCACTTCGTCCTGTATTAAGCGATGTGGCCAAAATTACACCGGGCTTTGTAAATGGTGAAAATGACAATTTAGGGGCTATGCCATACATTACCGTTACAGCCAACATCCACCAAACCGATTTAGGTACGGCGACAAAAGATGTAGCTGCAACAATAAATTCATTGGGTGAATTACCGCGGGGATTATTCATTTCTCCCATTGGTTTAAGTACTGTATTAAGCGAAACATTAAGTAGTTTACAAGTTGGGTTATTGGTTGCCATCATGGTAATCTTCTTAATGTTGGCCGCTAATTTTCAGTCGTTCAAAGTATCGTTGGTGATTTTAACAACTGTTCCGGCGGTAGTTTTGGGAGCTTTGTTAATGCTTACCCTTACTGGTTCAACCCTAAATTTACAATCGTATATGGGAATCATCATGTCGGTTGGAGTTTCGATTGCCAATGCGGTTTTACTGGTTACCAATGCCGAACAATTACGCAAACGAAATGGCAATGCACTGGAATCTGCCCGTGAAGCGGCAGCCTTGCGTCTACGTCCGATTATCATGACTTCTGTAGCGATGATTGCGGGAATGTTACCAATGGCAATTGGTCATGGCGAAGGTGGCGATCAGGTTTCTCCTTTGGGAAGAGCGGTTATCGGCGGGTTGTTATTCTCGACTTTTGCAGTATTGCTAATCTTACCGTTAATTTTTGCCTGGGCACAGGAACATACCACAACACAATCCGTTTCATTAGATCCGGAAGACGAAGAAAGCATCCATTATATCTCAACACTAAAACCAAAAAATGAAAAATAAAATCATACAATCGACCGCACTATTTTTTGCAGCCCTGTTTTTTCTAAACAGTTGTAACTCCAAAAAAGAAGAAACTGTTACCGCAGAAATCGAACCTAAAACAGCGACTTTTCTTTTAGCAAAAGAAAAACTAACCACCGAATTGCGCTTGCCGGCCGAATTAACCGGTTTTCAGCAAGTAGATTTGTATGCTAAAGTGAGTAGTTTTGTTAAAACACTAAAAGTAGATATAGGATCAGAAGTAAAAAAAGGACAGCTATTGATTGTTCTGGAAGCTCCTGAAATCAGTTCACAACTCGCCGCAGCCGAATCGAGATTAAAATCGATGGAAGCAATTTATGCCACCAGTAAAAGCACCTACAACCGTTTGTACGAAACAAGCAAAGTAGAAGGAACAATTTCTAAAAACGATTTAGAAATGGCAAGCGGAAAGAAAAATTCGGATTATGCACAATATCAAGCCGCAATTGCCGCTCATAAAGAAGTTTCAATCATGAGAGGTTATCTTGAAATCCGTGCCCCTTTTGATGGAATCGTTGCAGCAAGAAATGTCAACTTAGGAACATTTGTAGGCCCGGCAGGAAAAGGTTCTGATTTGCCTCTATTGACAATCCAGCAACAAGATAAATTGCGTTTGGCGGTTTCGATTCCGGAATTGTACACAGGATATTTACACCAAGGTGACGAAATGAGTTTTAATGTAAAATCATTACCAGATACTTTCAAAGCCAAAATTCAAAGAATGTCCGGAGCTTTAGACTTAAAACTACGTTCCGAGCGTGTAGAAATGGATGTACACAACACAAAAGGAAATTTATTACCCGGAATGGTTGCCGAAGTTCTTTTGCCGCTTAATGCAAAAGACAGCGCCTTTGTAGCACCAAAATCTGCTGTTGTAAATTCAGCCGAGGGTACATTTGTTATAAAAGTAGTCGATCATAAAGCTACAAGAATTAATGTCAAAAAAGGAAGAGAAATCGACGATAAAATTGAAATTTTCGGTGATTTGAATGCAAATGATAAACTGATCAAAATTGCCAGTGAAGAAATTAAAGAAGGTGATGTTGTGAATGAGTAGTCTTCGTTTTACTATTTTTTCTTAACCGCTAAGCACGCAAGGTTTAACTATAGCATTACTACTTCTTTTTAACATTATACTTAATTTTTTTTGCACGCAGATTTAGCAGATTCCACAGATTTTTTATAGGAGGTAAATAAGATCAGCCTAATCTGCTAAATCTGCGTGCAAAAGAAAATTTTTGCGAGCCTTGCGTAAACCCTTGCACACTTTGCGGTTAAAAACACAAAGCACATATTTTATTTAAAGCTTAAACCAAAAAGCCCTTGAAAACTTCTGTTTTTGAGGGCTTTTTTATTCTGACAAACCCATAAAAAATTGAATTAATTCCAGTACCCTCAACACTAAAAAATACTCATTTAGGAGTATTTCGAACAATTAACAAATGAACTAACTTCGTTATGATTATCCAATACCAACAGTAAACTTATAATTTAACTCCTGTCAAAAAAAACAAAAAATGATAAAAAAACTACTAAAATTAGTCGTACTATTTACAGCCACTTTATTGTTAATAGTATCCTGTTCCAAAAATGACGACGAAGAGACAACAACTCCGGAAACCCCAACATCCACTGTTCCTGTACTAGAGGATAATGTAAAAATTATTGATCAGACGAAGCTTCAACTTGATGTAACACCAGCTAAGATTGACGAAGGAATATATCAATTTACATTTACCGGTACGGCCCCAACTATTAAATCCGGAGATCTGATTGTAGGCGATCAGGGGGAAGGTTTTATACGAAACGTAACCGCATCAAAAGTAGATGGTAACACTATTACTTTACAAACCACTCAGGCCTCGATGGCGGATCTTTTTAAAGAAGGTGGCTTTAACTTTAGTTTAGATATGAATGATTTAACCCAAAAGAAAGCAGCTTCGGGGTTTTCTTATACCATTTCTAATCGGTCAATCTATCAAGAAGGCCCTTTGAGTATTGTGTTGAATAAAGGACAAATCGATTTTGATCCCAATTGGTTTTTTGATTTTAAATTTAATAAAACCGGTATAACCTTTTTTGAGCTCAGTGCCAAAAACGCAAAGCTTAATGGTGAACTTACTGCAACTGTGACAGCCGCTCAAGCCACAACCTTAGTCAATAAATCATCTTCAATATTAACTAATCCTAAGGCTTTTACAAAAGAACACACCATATGGGTACCAGCTGTTTTATTAGGTATAACGGTTCTTGTTCCCGTAAAAATTGTTGCAAAATTGGATTTAATACTGGATTATTCAGCAACTATTAATGCAGCTATTACACGTCAGACAACATTTGCTTCGACAAACACGTTTAATTTAGGAATACAGTACGCCAACGGGCAGTGGAATGACATCAATAGTTTTTCACCTGTAAACAAATTTACATTATCGCAGCGAACCGGAAATGCAAAAGCTACAATCAATCTTGCATTAACTCCTAAAGTAAGTTTTAGACTTTATGGTCAGGCGGGTCCCTATGCCTCTGTTAGTTTAATGGAACAATTATCAGGCGCAATAGCCTCACCTTCCTTAGATTGGGATTTTAAGGCTGATGTTTGGTTAAAGGCAACTGCAGGCGTGGAAATTGAAATTTTAGATTTCGATAAGCTAGACTACAATAAATCAATAGAAACCGAAAAATTATTCTATACAACTCCCTATAAAATTGAATCTGTATCGGGTAATAGCCAGGTTGGGGAAGCGGGGAAACAACTAAGTAATCCACTAAAGGTCAGAATCATTGACAATTTAGAAAAAATACAGTCCAACGTACCGGTTTATTTTAAAGTTGAAAGTGGTGGTGGTTCCGTTCAAACTTCCAGCATTATGACGGATGAAAATGGTTTCGCCCAAACCACATGGAAACTGGGAACATCCGGAGAGCAAGTCGTAACCGTTAGTGCAAAAAAAGGAGATGGAACAAATATCCTCGGAGTCCCTGTTACTTTTACAGCGCTATTTAAATCTCTTATTGGTACCTGGACTTTGATTTCGGCAACACCTGCTATTGGTACCTTCGTTCCGGATTATATACAATGTGTCGGTAACGGAGATATTGTAATGGAAGAAAATAGAATTAATAGCGGACAAATGATTGTTACAAAAGACGGAGGCCAAATAATATTTAATTCTACCCAAAAATACAATAATATTACCTACGACGATAAATGTAAAGTAACACAAGATTCGCCTGACACCTTTACTGAAGGAACAGATAACGCTGCTTTTACTTACGATGAAAAATCGTTTTTCATAAAAGATGTTGAATCCGGAACAATTGATACGTATACTTATACTTTACTCTCAGCAAATAAAGTAAGTGTACTGGGATGCGTGTTTGAACGAAAGTAACGGTAATTTTTTAAGTTTCAAGTTTCAAAGTTTCAAGTTTCAGGTTTCAAGTCTAAAGTTTCAGGTTTCAGGTTTCAAGCTTAACTGCAAGGTTCGCAAAGATTTTCTTTTGCACGCAGATTTAGCAGATTAAGCTGATCTTAATTACCTTAAAAAAAATCTGTGCAATCTGTGCAATCTGCTGATAGCGAACTGTCGAAGCAAATCTACATGCAAAAAAAAAGGCATAAAATTAAAAAGGATTTGTAATGCTGTAGTTAAACTTTGTGTGCGGTTAAACACTCAAAGCATGTCTCATTTCCTCCCTGAAACCTGAAACTTGAAACCTGAAACTTGAAACCTGAAACTTTAAACTTTAGACTTTAAACTTTAGACTTTAAAACCTGAAACAAAAAACTCCTCCATAAAACCTAAAATTTCCTACTTTTGATTAAAAGAACTCAATTCACTTCTCATGCAGGAAATGATTACCTTAAAAACATTCGATCAGGCAGTTGAACTAGCACAGCCAAGACGTGTCTTAAAATACGTTTTGATCTTTTGTACTGCTGGATCAGCAACAATTTCTGTAGACGAAAAGGAATTTATCCTAACTAAAAACTCCGTTCTGACCATTACTTCGGGGCAAATTCATTATTTCAAAAACAGTCAAAATGCAAAAGGATATATTTTAGAATTCACCTATAATTTCTTTTGTAAAGACGACACCGACATGGAATTGATTTTCCACAATGGTTTGTTTTGCCATTTTGCAATGAATGAAATGATTCGCGTTGACAACAGTGCCGTAATCATCAAAGAATTAGAAGAAATCGGAAAAGAATTAATCGAAACTCCGTATCAATACCTTATTTCGGTTCATAGTCGGATTGAATTAATTCTAATCGAAATCAACCGTACCAAAATCAATCGTGGCGACGAAATCTATAAACCCGACGCTTTGTTTCTTCACTTTTTAGAAACCGTTCTAAAAAACTTCGACAAGAACCTTTCAGTAACCGAAATCGCTACTTTAATCGGGACAACAGAATCTAAACTAAACGAACTCTCCAAACTTCACACCAATAAAACGGCTCAAAACGTCATTTTCGGATTAATCATTTCTGAGGCTAAACGACTTTTTAATTATGAGAAGTTGTCGGTCAAAGAAGTTGCTTACGCTTTGGGTTTTAATGATCCTTTTTATTTCTCTAATTTCTTCAAAAAACACACCAATATTTCTCCTAAATCTTATAAAGAAAAGGTACTGAACTAATAGTACATGCTTTTTCGGGAATTCTCTATTCTTTACAATCCAAGACTGTTACATCTTTGTATCAGAATCACAGCTAAACTATTTCGCTTAATTTTTTTAACACATAGAGACATAGATTTTTATTTTGAAAGACATATAAAAGATAAAACATTATTTCACAGAGCTATGATTTTTTAAACTAGTGAAACGCCTGATATCGATATAGCAGAACTATGTCTCTATGTGTTAAAAAAATTAAGCTCACAGTTTAGTTACAAATCAAATCATTAAAAAAACACAACTAAACTAGCACACTTTATCTGAAAGTTATTTTTAACACATAGAGACATAGATTTTTTATTTTCAAAGACATATAAAAGTTTCAATAGCTATGTTTCTTTAAACTAGTGAAACGCCTGCAATTAATATAGCAAAACTATGTCTCTATGTGTTAAAAAAATGTTTAGTTACAAACCAAATCATTATGAAAAAATATCAGGATCATGTCATTTTTCTATTACGAATGGCATTGGCAGCAGGATTTTCTTCTGCCGTTTTAAGTCGGTTGGGATTATTAGGAAAATATTCTTCCGGCTGGGGAAAGTTTTTAGCTTACGCCGAAGAAGTAAATTCTTTTGCACCAAAAAGCGCTATTCCAACAATCGCCGTTACCGCAACAACAGCCGAAGCACTTTTGGCAATTCTATTATTACTTGGCTACAAAACAAGATTAGCCGCAACCGGAGCCTCAATTCTAACTTTCTTATTTGCACTCGCAATGACCTATTCTTTTGGAATTAAAGACCCATTGGATTATTCCGTATTTGTATTCTCTATGGCCGCTCTTCTATTGTCAACCGTAGAACAATACCGATGGAGCTTAGATGAAATTTTAAACAATAAAACAAACTAAAAAACAATAAAAATGGAAAAACAAATCACAAGAACCAGCGAACTCAATTGGAAACCTTTAATCGAAGAAGGTGTAAATACAGCAGGAATTTCGGCAAAAATTCTATGTTTTGACCCAATTGCCAAAAGACCTACAGCCTTTCTATTAAAATTCGAATCCGGTTCCTCCTACCCCAATCACGTTCACCCTGCGGGAGAAGAAATCTTTGTTCTCGAAGGCGAAATTCGTTCCGGAAAAGATGAATTAAAAACAGGTGATTATTTGTATATGCCACCCGGAAGTACACATTCTGTATTTACTAAAACTGGCTGTACTTTGTTGTTTAAGGTTCCGGAGGAGGTTGTGATATTGAAATAAGAACCTTTTTAAGCCCTCAAAAAGACAAACTTTCTGGGGGCTTTTCTGTTTACAAAAAAGTTAATTACAAAAAAATCTTACTTTACGGTTTCTCGTAACCAAATTGATAAAATAATTTTTACATTTAACAAACTGAAATAATCCCAAATAAAAGATTTTAAATGACATTTTTCGCTAGTTTATGTTCTCTAATTGCAGCCATTGCATTGTTCTTTTCTGTATTCTTCCTATTTCATAACTCAAAGAAAAATCAAACGCAGAAAAAAAGCAAAACGATAATTATATCTTTACTGTTATTGAGTATTTGTTCCTTTTTCTTAGCAATTACATTAGATTTTACAAATGACTTATTAACTGAACCTCTTACTACGACAATAGATTATTCTAAAGTAGGCCCTTACGGCGACTTAATTGGTGGAATTTTAAACCCCCTTATTGCTTTTATTGGAATAATAGCTGCCTCACTTGCTTTTTATGCTCAATATCAAGCCAATCATCAAGTACAAGAACAATTTAAAATTCAACAATTTGAAAGCCAATTTTATGAAATGTTGCGATTACATAAAGACAACGTAAATGAGGTTTCTATTTCCGAAAAAAAAGTTCTTTACCAATCTTTCAGAAACAGTCAAACAGCACTAGTTGATATTAACGGGAGAAAAGCTTTCGAATACCACGTTAAGGAAATAGAACTATATTATAATGCTGCAAAAACTATCTTCAAAAAAGAAAATAATGAGTATTGGTTAAAAAAGGCCTATCACTTATATTTTTTCGGAATAAATAATGGCGGAACGAATAATTTCTACAGACCTTCCAATAGCAGACCTCCCAAAAACCCAACAGCAGAACAACAGTTTTACAATGAAATCGCAAAAGCAAATATTAAATTTAATACAGAGAAAATCGAAGGACATGCCACTTATTTAGCACACTTGTATAGGCATCTTTTTCAAATAGTAAAATTCGTTGCTAGTCAGCAAGAGAGTTTTATTTCTTACGAAGAAAAAAGAAAATATTTAAGAATCTTAAGAGCACAATTATCTAATCCGGAACAAGTAATGTTGTTCTACAACTGGAAATCCGGTTTTGGTTTTAAATGGGAACAATCCGAAAAAGATAAAAAAGACAATTCAAAACAAAATAGATTTTTTACTGATTATAGGATGATTCATAATGTCTATCAAGATATTCTTATTCAAGATTTTAATCTTACTGAAATTTTTGATTTAAAAGGCGATTTTAGAAAAGAGGAAGGGAAAGACCGTGATCCCTTATTTGAGTTTGAAGATTGGGATAATGATTAGTTATTTTTCAATAAAACTATTGTAATTAAGCAACAATTCTTCGCTGGCGCAAACGTCCCACTCATGAACTCACTAATTAATAACCAGTTATTAAGAGCTAGAAAAAAGCAAAAATAACTTAAATTTGATGACGTATAGCACGAGCGGGACGCTCGCGCCAGCACACAACCAAAAGAAAAATGATAACGTATACCGCAGTACAAAATGACTTATAAAAAAGAATATCAAAATATATTTTTACTTTCTATCATATCGTCCTGTATAATGCTATTCAGCTTCCTTGGCTCTATAATTACAGGTCCGCAAACTGCACACTATATTAACATCTACGCCTTCTTAATTACTATTGGCTCAGTATTAATTTTAATTAAAAATAAACTGTTCAGTTTTATGACTATTGCAAGTATTATTTTCAACTTATCACTGGGTATATTCATAGCAAGTTTAAAATATGGATATACGGGATGGCATTACAGTAACTTATTTACCATAGTCATTCCCAAGTGAGAAAACTTTTGTAATGATAATGTAATGATTACAAAGAATAAAAAAACCTCCATCTTTTCAAGATCGAGGTTTATAAATTTTACAAATCAAACAAAATCTATTCCTTATCCAAATAAGGATTTAAAACTTCGGCCAATTCATTCAACCAATAAAAATTATCTTCTAAATCGGTTGCCCCTTCTTCCTTTATAACTCCTAAAGCGAGTATATAATTTACCTGTCTTAATACCTTAGCCATATCTTTTCGGTCTATAGTATTGTTAAAAAAATCGATTAGCCTTGTTTCAGCTTTTTTAGAAAGTGTGTTGGTACTCATAATGTGAAGATTTAAGAATAATAGCCCTCATACGTTAGCAGTCTTACGCTTCTTCACGGCGTCAAAGTCCTTTCGGAGCTTTACTACATAGCACAAGGGCAAATTTAATTTTGTTCTTAATGTGAAGATTTAAGAACTGTAAAAATAAGAAAATACTCTCATTTAAAGGTTTGCAATAATATATTAGAAACCTACACTTACATAATTCTAAAGTCACATTAACTTCAAATCTGTCATTTCAGCAAATCAATTAAACAACTCCAACACCATCCGTACTTAATGTTCTTTTAAAATCAGAAGGCGATTTCCCTGTGCTTTTCATGATAAACTTATTAAAATGACTGCTGTCTATAAACCCCAAATCGTTACTGATTTCGGAAAAAGTCAAATTGCTCTTTTTCAATTTTTCTGTAATAACATTCAGTTTCGTTTGTTCGATATAATCTCTTAAACTGATATTCAAATGCTTTTTAAAATATTCTCCAATGTAGTTTAAAGAAACATTAAAGTGATTCGCCATTTCCTTCTTTTTGAGCAAATGCGGATTCGCAATATGAACACGAATATAATTTAAAATCGTATCAATCTTTAAGATCTCCGTAACTTTATAATCGAGCGTATCGTAATTGTTGACCGCATTTCGTTTAATCAATTGAATCAGGGTCATCATCAAACACTTTATCACACTTTCGTTTTGATTTTTCTGGTGTGCAACCTCATCAAGAATTTTTAAGATAATCGATTCACAAAAAACCTTGTCATCATCCAGAAAGATTAGATTTCCGTTGGTCTGATTGTGCAAAAAGAATAATTGTTCGATGTCTTCACTTTCACTTTTATCGGAGAAAAAACCCGGAAGAAATCGCAGACAATGAAACTTTGTTGGTTTTGCCGTTTTAAAAGAATGATAATCCTTTGGCGTCAGCAAATAAATATCGTCTTTTTTATACGAATGTTTATTCGAATTTAAAATGTGAATCCCTTCCCCATATTCAATAAATAGTATTTCGAAAAAATTATGTCGGTGCATTTCTTTCTTCCAAGTCAGTTCCTCTACCGAATAGATTTCAAAATCATTGTATATAAAAAAAGTGTTATTCATAATCCTTAATTTTTACAAATATAACCTATATTATTACATCTGTAAATTTCTTTGAATCTGTTTACTTTGTTATTCTATAAATTAAAACAAAAACAAAATGAACTCAGCTACAATAAAAATTGGAATTTTAGGAATTGGTGGTATTGGCGGTTTTATAGGTGCTCCGCTGGCGAAAAAATACCAAAATACCAATGTGCAGATTATTTTTATTTGCAGAGGAGAAACCAAAAACAACATTCAAAACAAGGGTCTGATCTTCGAATCTAAAGATAAAACAGAAACGGTACACCCCTACTTGGCATCCGACAATCCAAGTGAAATAGGACCATTAGATGTGATACTTCTAAGCTGCAAATCCTATTCAATAAACGAAATGTTATCGACTTACAAAGACTGTATTACTGTCGACACTCAAATAATTACTTTACAAAATGTAGTCAACGCAGCAGAGATAATTGGTAGCATTTTACCTGATTCAAAACCAATTATTGAAGGTTGCATTTATGTGGCATCCAATGTAAAAAAACCAGGACACATACAACATATCGGAGGCCCTGGTAAAATTTTCATCGGAGGCAACGAAAATTCTAAATGGATAACCGATATATTACTAAATGGAAATCTGGATATCACACAGGTTGATACCATAAAAGAGATTTTGTGGAAAAAGTATCTTTTCGTGGCTCCGGTTGCTGCTATTACTTCAGCTTATAAAGTGTCTTTCGGAGCACTACTGGAAAACAAAGAATTAATGCATATCCTCGAAAATATGATGGTCGAGATTCAATCTCTTGCCGGCAAAAACAATATCGTTCTTACTCATGAAGATATTGAAACGGCTAAAAATTTATTAGACAAGTTCCCTTATCAGTCCAAATCATCATTGCAGCTTGATTTTGAGAATAATAACAAAACCGAGAAAGCCTTTTTGGTTGACTATGTTATTGATGAATGTTTTAAAAATGGTATTCAGACACCGTTTTATAGTGCTGTCAATGATAAGATAAGGAGCTTATACGGGGCGTAATTTGCTCATACTCTTTATGTGAATTAACCGCAAGGCTTGCGTATAATTTTATAGCATTACGACTCCATTTTAATTTAGTACCTATTTTTTGCACGCAGATTTAGCAGATTAGGCTGATCTATTTACCTCATATAAAAAAATCTGCGCAATCTGCTAAATCTGCGTGCAAGAAAAAATCTTTGCGAGTCTTGTGGTTAAATACAAAATCTCATTTCAACCCTGAAACTAACAAAATTGTTAAAATATCCTGTCTATTTATCCCCAAACTAGACTTTTAGCTTAACTTTGTTTTTACGAATATCTTAATCTAAAATCATGCAAGTAATAAACATCAAAGCTTACACAGAGGATGCTTCACAAATTGAAGCAGTTAAGGCTATTATGAAAGCATTAAAGATAAAATTCGAAATTGCCAATGATAAACCCTTCCAATTATCTACCGAACAACAACAAATTTTAGACAGTCAAATAAATTCAGACAAAAATGAATACAAAGACGCTGAATCAATTTATACAGATTTAAAAAATAAGTATGAATTATAGAATCATACTTCACAAAATCCTGATAAACATCCTATAAAATAAGAACGTTACCTAAGTTTAACCGCAAGGCTCGCAAGGTTTTTTCGCAAAGTTCGCAAAGCGTTGCGATCTTAGCGTAGTCCTTTGCGAGCCTTGCGGTTAAATACACAAATTATATCTAATCATTATCTATAACTCTACAGACAAAAGTTCTTTACCTAAAGTATGTAAAGCATTTTCAATTTTTAAACGTTGCTCCTCTCTTGGATTTCTGTGACCGGAAGCATAATGTTGTATTTGTTTTTGATTTATACCCGTTATACGTTCAAGTGCAGAATTTGTAAATATTCCTTTGTAATAACTTAATAAACTAACGATATCAAACTCATAAACCAATTCATATTCTTTTTCAAGAAACTCTAATTTATTATCAGCGTTAAGTTCTTTAAGCGTTTCAATACAATCTAATACATCTTGTTTGCATTCGTGAACGGTATCTCCACCGCCCACAATTGCTTTCTCATTTTCGGCATATCCCCAAAAGCCATCCTCGTTTCTTTCGATAATAATTTTCATCTCATCCATTTCCTTCTATTATTAGTTACGCAATATTACAAATACAAAATCATAAAAGAAAGAAAAATCCTTCTTTTATGATTTTCAATCTGACCTCAAAAGAAACGATACCTTATTCATCTTATTAAATTAAACTTTCACAATCGTGCTCTTTCGACAAAGGAGACTTCAACGAAAGCGAATAGACGCAAATCACACAAGAAGCTCACGTACAGTTTGTCATCCTGAGGAACGAAGGATCTCCGTTCGCTGAATCGATTGCGGTTAACTCAAGTTTAAGGAGTTACTTCTGAAAATACTTCGTTATTCAGTATGACAAGATTGCGGAAAATTAAAACGGAGCAACTTGTGTGATTTCTCCTTTGTCGAAATGATATTAAGGCTTGTAAAATCAGTCCTTTACAAGGTGTTTATAGTGCTATAAGAAAAAACAATCGCAGAAAATTATTTTCTTTTAAAAAATCGCCATACATTTGCCTAACAGTGTTAAGTAATTTAATACTCAATCAAAATGGCAAGTAAAGATCGAATTTTAAGACAAAAAGAAGAAACAAGAAGTAACATTCTTGAGGCTGCTTATGACATCGTTAAAGAGGATGGATGGCAAGGTCTTAGTATGCGAAAGATTGCCGACAAGATTGAATACACTGCTCCGATTATCTATGAATATTTCTCCAACAAAGATGCCATTTTACGCGAACTAACGGGTAAAGGTTTTATAAAGTTAGGAAAAGAACTGGAAGTAGCTAAAGCACAATTTGAAAAACCGGAAGACCAATTAGAAGCCATGTGGATGGCGTATTGGGATTTTGCTTTTACCGATACCGAAATGTATCAAGTGATGTTTGGCGTACAAATGAACTGTTGCTCGGAGCAATGTGATGCTGCTAAAACACCTTATCGATTATTTACTGATGTAATTGCTAAGGTTATGAAAAACAGTAACCCAACTCAGGAAGTTATTACACAAAAATATTATACTTTCTTTTCTGTCATTCACGGTTTGATTGCGATCAATATCATAACTAAAAGTGACGTAATGGAAACAATCAACAATCAGATTCTGAAAGACGCGATTGGTGGTATCATAAAATCAATACAATAAAAAAAATTTAATCGTTACTTAACAGTGATAAATGATTTAATAGAGTAATTTAGACCTTTTTTTCTATTTCACTTAACACTGATAAATAATTTAATAAAGTAATATAGAACCCTTTTTTACTATTTTACTTAACAGTGATAAATAATTTAATACCAATTATGAAATAGATTTGGAAGGCATAATTATATGGAATTTTGCGCCAATTTACTTAACAACGTTAGGAAATTTAATACTATTAAAAAATGAACTCAAATACAACTATAAATAAATATTTTAAAAACGAGAATGTCCAACAAATTAAAACCAATATTAAAATGAAAAATGTAATTATAACCAGTTTTATTCTGGCACTAGTATTAACCAGTTGTGCAGATAAATCACAAGGACCAGCTGCTGCACCGGCACCACTATTACCGGTTTTGGCCATAACAAGCGAAAACACTACCACAGATGCCGAATATCCGGCTTCTATACAAGGAACTGTTGATGTTGAAATCCGTCCACAGGTTAGTGGGAATTTAGACCGCGTTTTGGTAGATGAAGGCGCTTATGTTTCTAAAGGGCAGTCTTTATTCAAAATAAACGAACGTCCGTTTCGTGAGCAATTAAACAATGCTTTGGCAAATCTTCACGCTGCTGAAGCGGCTTTAATCAATGCGCAGTTAGAAGTAGATAAATTAACTCCTTTGGTACAAAACAAAGTGGTTTCTGATTATCAGTTAAAAACCGCTAAAGCTTCTCAAAAAATTGCTTCAGCCAATATCGAACAAGCAAAAGCAATGGTTGAATCTGCCAAAATTAATTTAGGCTACACCAACGTTACTGCTCCCGTAAGTGGTTATATCGGAAGATTACCTAAAAAACAAGGAAGTTTAGTTTCAGCAACCGATGTGGAAGCTTTGACAACACTTTCAGATGTACATGAAGTTTTTGTTTACTTCTCTTTGGGTGAAACCGATTTCATCAACTTTAAAGCGCAATATGCAGGAAACAGCATTGGAGACAAAATCAAAAAATTGCCTCCGGTTTCTTTAATATTAGCAGACAACAACGCTTATCCGCAATCGGGAAAAATTGATATGGTTGACGGTCAGTTTGATAAAACTACAGGTGCCATTACGTTAAGAGCCACTTTTCCAAATGCCAACGGAACTTTACGTTCGGGAAATACAGGAAGAATTCGTTTAGGTCTTCAACATGATGATGCTATTCTGGTTCCTCAATCTGCAACAATCGAAATGCAGGATAAAGTTTTTGTTTTTACTGTCAACAAAGAAAACAAAGTAACCAAAATGCCCATTACTGTTATCGGTAAAAGTGGTACTAATTATCTAATCAAAGACGGTGTAAAATCCGGTGACCAAATTGTATTGAGTGGTATTGACAAACTACAAGAAGGTCAGGCCATTCAGCCTGAGAAATCAAATACAACAAAAGTTGCCCAAATAATTAACAAAAAATAATTTTTACGAAAATGTTCAAAATATTTATACAAAGACCCGTACTGGCAACCGTCATCTCCATACTGTTGGTGATTTTGGGAGTGCTCGGACTTACAAAATTGCCTTTACAACAGTTTCCTGATATTGCACCGCCATCGGTTTTGGTAACGGCAGTTTATCCGGGAGCGAATGCAGAAACGGTTCTGCGTTCTGTTGCTCCTTCTCTGGAAGAATCTATAAATGGTGTTGAGAATATGACTTATATGAGCTCAACTGCCAGTAATGATGGTACTTTGGCTATTACCGTGTTCTTTAAACTGGGTACAGATGCCGATCAGGCAGCGGTTAACGTTCAGAACAGAGTGGCTCAGGCGACAAGTCAGTTGCCTGCAGAAGTTGTTCAACAAGGTGTAATTACCGCAAAACAACAAAACAGTTTTATCATGGCAATCGGTATGTACACCGATGATGAATCTAAATACGATCAGACCTTTGTTGCCAATTATGCACAAATCAATATTATTCCCGAAATCAAACGTATTCCGGGTGTAGGTTCTGCGAGTATTTTTGGTGGTGTAAAAGATTACTCGATGCGTGTTTGGTTAAATCCAACACAAATGTCAACTTATAATGTGACGCCAAATGAAGTTATGGCAGCCATTCAAGACAAAAGTTTGGAAGCTGCTCCGGGTAAATTTGGAGAGAGAAGTAAAGAAGTTTTCGAATATGTAATTAAATACAAAGGAAAACTAACCAAACCGGAAGATTATCAAAATATTGCTATTCGTTCAAATGCTGACGGTTCAGTCCTTCGCTTGAAAGATGTGGCAAGAGTTGAACTTGGAGCGTATTCGTACAACAGTTTGACACGTTTAAACGGTAAAAAAGGAGTTGTAATTGGTATCATTCAGTTGGCCGGATCTAACTCCAACGATATTCAGGTGGCGATTAACGAATTGATGGTTAAAGCTTCTAAAGATTTCCCAACAGGAATAAAACACAATATTTTCTACAGTACAAAAGTATCTCTGGATCAATCTATTGCTCAGGTTGAACATACTTTAATTGAAGCTTTTATACTAGTATTTATTGTGGTATTTATTTTCCTTCAGGATTTTAGATCGACTTTAATTCCGGCTATTGCTGTTCCGGTGGCCATCTTAGGAACGTTCTTCTTCATGCAGCTGTTCGGATTCTCGATTAACCTTTTGACGCTTTTCGCCCTAATCTTAGCCATTGGTATTGTCGTCGATGATGCGATTGTGGTAGTCGAAGCCGTGCATGCCAAAATGGAACACAAACAACTGTCTCCAAAAGTAGCGACTCATGAAGCCATGCACGAAATTACGGGTGCTATTATCTCGATTACGCTGGTAATGGCTGCTGTATTCCTGCCGGTTGGTTTTATGGAAGGCTCAACAGGTGTTTTCTACCGTCAGTTTGCTTTCACTATGGCTATTGCAATTGTAATTTCGGCAGTAAACGCTTTGACTTTAAGTCCTGCTCTTGCTGCTTTATTCCTAAAAGATAATCATGGTGCACATGATGATGCAACTCCTTATGTGAAACAAGGGTTTAAAGAAAAATTCTTTGCCGGATTTAATAACAGTTTCAACGCTTTGACCAACCGTTATGTTGGTGGATTAAAATTCTTAATTCGCAACAAATGGGTTAGTTTAGGAGGTTTGGTTCTAATTACATTCGCAACGATTGTAATGGTAAAAACAACGCCATCAGGATTTATTCCAACAGAAGATCAAGGGTTTATTGCTATTGCAGTTAATACGCCTTCGGGGACTTCTTTAGACGGAACTCAAAAAGTAATGACTCAGGCCGAAAATACGCTGAGAGGTATGGATCCTTTCCGTTTTGTAACTGCTATTTCAGGTTTCAACTTACTGACCAATTCTACAAGTCCGTCTTCTGCCGTTATTTTTGTATTGCTTAAACCAAATGAAGAACGTGGCAAAATCAAAAATATCGACGAAGTCATGAATGAGGTTCGTGGCAAACTTGGTTCGATTTCAGGAGGAAGTTTCTTCGTATTCAGTTTTCCAACTGTACCGGGCTTTAGTAATGTTGAAGCATTAGATTTAGTATTACAGGATAAAACGGGAGGTAAATTGGATAAGTTTAGTGGAATCTCCCAAACATTCATTGGAGAATTAATGAAACGTCCCGAGATTGCTGTAGCCTTTACCAGTTTCAAAGCCGATTATCCACAATTACAATTGGATATTAATGATGAAAAAGCCGATCAGTTAGGTGTAAAAGTTAAAGACATTCTGCAAACCATGCAAGCCTATTTTGGTAGTGCTCAGGCCTCTGACTTTAACCGATTTGGTAAATATTACCGAGTGGTTGTTCAGGCAGATATTGACGACAGAGCAGACCCGTCAGCTATTGACCGAGTATTTGTGAAAAACAAAAATGGCGAAATGGTTCCGATAAATACCTTGGTAAAACTAAGCCGTATTTATGGTTCGGAAACCGCTTCGAGATATAATTTGTTTAATTCCATTTCGATCAATGCGATTCCAAAACCGGGATTTAGTTCGGGAGACGCGATTAAAGCGATTGAAGAAGTTGCAACGCAACAATTACCTGCAGGTTACAGTTATGAATTTTCGGGACAAACCCGTGAAGAAATTTCTTCAGGAGGACAATCGGCAACTATTTTCTTATTGTGTTTGATATTCATCTATTTCTTACTTGCTGCACAATATGAAAGTTACATTTTGCCTTTGGCCGTAATCTTATCAATCCCTGCAGGTATATTTGGCGTATTCGTAGCCATTGGTTTAACCGGAATTGAAAACAATATTTATGTACAAGTTGCTTTAGTAATGCTTATCGGATTACTTGCCAAAAATGCCATTCTTATTGTAGAGTTTGCGGTACAAAAAAGAAAATCAGGTCAGGCATTGGTCAAAGCCTCGATAGATGCTGCAAAATTACGTTTGCGTCCGATTATCATGACGTCACTGGCTTTCGTAGTAGGATTAATTCCGATGATGAGTGCCACAGGGCCATCGGCACAAGGGAATCATTCGATTAGTATTGGTGCCGCAGGTGGAATGATTTCGGGAGTAATTCTCGGATTACTTATCATCCCGGTTTTATTCATCGTATTCCAACATTTACAAGAAAAAGTTTCGGGAAAACCCGTAGCTGTAATTCATAACGACGAAAAATAAAAATGGAAAACTATATAACGACAATTCTAATGACGGTTATCGTCTTCGTTGCTTATCTCTCCTATAAAGTGTCAAAAGATCTTGACACCAGAGAAGATAAATGTCCTGAAATTTAATTACGATAAAGTAAAAATGAAAAAGTATATAACCAAAATCGTGGTGGTCGCCATTCTGATCACCACTATAATATCCTGTAAAGTTTCGAAGGATATTGAAACTCCAAAAGATGCCTTTCCTGAAAATTTCAGGAATGCATCGGTTTCAAAAGATACGACAAGTATTGCCGATTTGGAGTGGAAAAATTTCTTTACCGAACAAGATATCATTCAATTAATTGACAGTGCTGTAACCCGAAATAATGATTTACAAATCGCTGCCAAAAACATTGAAATCGCACAATACAGATTCACACAATCTAAATGGAATAATGTTCCTCAGGTCAATGCTTTTGCAAATGCAAGCATCAATCGTCCTTCTGAAAACAGTTTCAACGGGATGAATTTGAATCAAGCATTAGGAAAACAACATGTTGAAGATTATTCGGTAGGAGTTTCGCTGGCTTGGGAGGCTGATATTTGGGGAAAGATCAAAAACCTGAAAAAAGGCGCTTTTGCTAATTATCTGCAATCTGAAGAAGTAAAAAAAGCACTGCAGACCACTATTGTTGCCAATGTTTCAAAAGGATATTACAATCTTTTGATGCTGGATGCCCAATTGGAAATCGCCAAACAAAATGTGAAACTAAATGACAGTACCACCAAAATCATCAAATTAAAATACGATGCGGGACAAGTTACTTCATTAGCCATTCAACAATCGGAAGCACAAAAATTAAGTGCGGCACAATTGGTTCCTTTATTAGAACAAAACATTGCCATTCAGGAAAATGCTTTGAGTGTTTTGACAGGTTCATTTCCAAATGCGAAAAAAAGAAATCTTCTTTTGACTTCCATTGAAGTTAAGAATAATGCTGCTATTGGAGTTCCTTCTTCATTAGTAAGCAGAAGACCGGATGTAAAAAGTGCCGAATTGGCCTTAAAAGTCGCAAATGCAAATGTCGGAATCACAAAAGCAGATTTATATCCTGCCTTAAGAATCACGGCTCAGGGTGGATTAAATTCGTTCGAAACCAGCAGTTGGTTTAACATTCCGGCTTCTTTATTCGGAACGGCTCTTGGTGGTTTGACACAGCCTTTACTGAACAATAAAAAAGTAAAAACAGAATATAATATTGCCAAAGTTCAAAGAGAAAAAGCAGTTCTGAATTTCAGACAAACCGTTCTGGTAGCGGTAAGCGAAGTGGCTGATGCTATGGTAAAAATAGAAAAACTGCAACAACAGGAAACGTTTCTTCAGGAACGCGTAAAGACCTTGTTACAGGCGATCAAAAATTCGAATTTGCTATTTAAAAATGGAATGGCAGAATATCTGGAAGTTTTAACCGCTCAATCCAACTTATTGCAAAGTGAATTAGAATTAGCAAACCTAAAAAGAGAACAATTATCTGCCAATACCGAGTTATATCGCGCATTGGGCGGAGGTTGGAGATAATACCCGTTTTTTAATTATTTATTTGAGTGACGCTGTGAGACTTCGGTTTTGCAGCGTTTTTTTGTTGGTTTTTTTTTTGTTGATTCTTTCGCCACGAATTGCACGAATTAGCACAAATTTTTTAATTTATTATCATTTGAGTGTCACCCTGAGCGAAGTCGAAGGGCTTTTGTGGTAAAAAGGGTCTTCGACTTCGCTCAGACTGACAATTGTGGTTGCCAATTGTGGTTGTCAATTGTGGTTTTAATTGATAATTTTCATTGACAAATCTGGCCTTATTTCTGTATTTTTGAATGTCTTAAACTTCTTAAAATGATTCCTGACCAAACGAAATACCTCAACGATTTAAAACTAAACTTTCAAAGTTATGCTCCTATTTCTGAAGAATCCTGGCAATTACTTGAAAACCTAGTTGAATTTCAATCTGTAAAAAAAGGGGACATACTGCTGCATATTGGTCAGGTTGCTAAAGAACTTTACTTTATTTGCAAAGGTGCTTTACGAGCTTTCATTACCGATACGGCAGGAAATAGCTATAACAAGAATATTTTTCTTGATGGTTATTTTGCAGGTTCCAAAGCCTCATCCATACAACAGACAGCATCTGATTTTTCTATAGAGGCTTTAGAAGATTCTATTTTGATCTGTATCAATTATAAAAAATACAGAGAATTGATTTTCAGCAAGGAAGATCTAAAAAACTTTTACATTGCTTATCTGGAAAAAAATTGGGTGATCGAAAAAGAAAAAAGAGAAATCTCATTAGTGATGGACAATGCAACAGAAAGGTACCTTCAATTGCTTCATAAACATCCTGACATTTCGCAAAGAATTCCGCTACTGCACATTGCATCACATTTGGGGATTACACCAACTCAATTAAGTCGTATCAGAAAAAATCTGGAAAAAGAGCTCTGAATCAACATATGTAAAGACTTTCGACAAATTCTAAACTTAACTTTGTAGTACAATCTCATTAATTACAACAGCAATGAAAAATAGCAATCTAATCGAAAATAATATTGATAATCTAACCGGTTTATGGAAAACCGTTGGAGCTTCTTCCCTATCCTATCATAAAAACGAAAACTTAGAATATTCTAAAATTCAAAATTCCGATTGGCCCAATAAGTTGTGGCTTCGTGAAGATATTTCAGAAAATAATGCCGAGAAAGCCATCGAAGCAATAAAAGCAAATTCTAGTTTAGTTATTCCGTATTTTGATATCTACAACAGTAATTCGAATAAAATACTGGAAGACAAAGGCCTGGTTGTAAAATCCGAACAAGTAGCAATGGCTTTAAAACTAGATCAAAAATTCACACTGGAAAACAAACTGGATTATAAACGAATTACATCAGAGGAAGAGGCCGGAATCTGGGCTACTCTCTATCCTAGTGCTTTTGGATATGTGATTGGTAAAGAAATCCTCGTTCAGAATCATACGAAAGTGCATTTTTATTTAGTTTCTCTCGATAAACAACCCATCGGTACGCTGATGCTTTATCAAACCGAAAATTTCGCAGGTATTCACGGTGTGGGTGTCATCCCCGAAATGAGACGCAAAGGTTTTGCCGAAGAAATCATGAAATTTGCCCTTAATCTCTCAATAGATTTAAAAGCGGAATATGCTTTGCTGCAAGCCTCCGCCATGGGGAAAGATATCTATACCCGATTGGGGTTTGTGGACTTATTCGTGATCAAAAATTACATTTTGGGGTAAATTCCAACTTTTTTAAATTCCAAATTCCAAACTTTTGGTTACTGGCTTCTTTGTTATACTTAGGGTGTTTGTTGTACTTAGAAAATCCACATAAATCTACTCAATCTGTATGAAAAATTTCGCACAAAGACGCTAAGGCGCAAAGTTTTTATGCTCCTTAAAATTCTAAACTTTTTTGGGGAACGAACTGCCAATCTTTTTTTTAACTACGTGGATTTAAATAAAAAGTTTGTTTTTTGACGTTTTTGTTCTGTCAACCAAGCAAAAGCAATCCAAATAAATCAGCTAAATCTGCCAAATCTGCGTGAAAAATTTCGCACAAAGACGCAAAGCCACAAAGTTTTTATATTCCTTACATTGACTAAATCAAACTGAGACTGAAAACTGAGACTGAGACCGAGACCGAGACTAAAAACCAAAGACAAACACAATTGTCCCAAATGACCCTAAAATAGTCATAAATACGTATTTAATAGAAAGAATAAGATTTGTAGATTTGTAACTCATTAACCAATAACCATTTAAACAAATTTTTATGAAATCAACCAAAATTATTTTCTGGACTACTACTATCCTTATTTTTTTATTTGAAGGCGTTATGCCGGCATTAACTTCACAAAGTGAACTTGCAAAAGAAGGCATCAGACATTTGGGCTATCCTGAATACTTTGGAAATGCTTTAGTTGTTTTTAAAATTCTGGGCGTTTTGGCCTTAATCATCCCGCAGGTTCCGGCACGCATTAAAGAATGGGCCTATGCCGGTTTTGGTTTTGATTTTACATTTGCTTCTATCAGCCATTTTGCCGTTGACGGAATAGGTTTTCAGGCGTTTTTCCCGCTGATCGTTTTTGCGGTTCTAATTCTTTCTTATGTTTCGTATCATAAACTAGAGCGATTTAAAAGAATTGCGCTATAAATCATTTTTTATGATTGAAGTTTTTAAAACAAATGTTCAGGAAGAAGACCAATCGACACTTATTATTGGAAAACTTCTTGAGCATTTTCCAAACAGCCTAATCAGCTTTGATTTGGAAGACTGTGATAAAATTCTGCGTATTCACAGTTCCAACATTTCAAATAAAAAAATTATAGCAATTTTGAATTCACACGGGTATTTGTGTGAAGCCTTGTTGTAAATCAAAAAACGAAAAAAATAGTTTTAATTTTAATTTAAAGCATTAAAAATGAAAACAGCACTTCAAGAAAATATCGTTAACACCTTTAAAAAACTGAATGATTCGCTTTCTTCTTTTTCCGAAAGTGAATTGAATACGGTTCCTTTTGAAGGTAGCTGGACTGCAGCCCAAGTCATTAGACATCTTATTACAGGCTGTTCCGGTTATCCCGAAATGTTTGCCGGAAAAACGGAAAAAACTATCCGAAAACCAGACGAAAAAATAAAAGATATAGAAGCTCTTTTCTATAACTTTGACATCAAAATGGAAGCTCCTGAGTTCCTAATTCCCTCCAATAAAGAATATAATAAAAATTCATTAACTTTAGCTCTGTTAAAAATAGAGGAAGAATTATTAACGGTTTCAGAAACGCATGATTTAACTTTAACTTATCTTGATTTTGAACTTCCGGGCTTCGGTAAATTCACTTTTTATGAATGGATTAATTTTGCCCTCATTCATATCACAAGACATCTTAGACAGTTAGACAGCATTTCTAAAATAGTACAAAAACAGTAAATCGATCGCTATTTTATTTTCAATTTAAAGCAACTTTAAAATATGAATTCAAAAATCGGAACTGTTTTTTTGTCAGGATTAATTGCCGGAACATTAGATATCCTTGCTGCAATTGTTATTTACGCTCTTATTTTACAAAAAACTACCCCACTAAAGATTCTACAATCCATTGCCAGTGGTGTTTTCAAAAAAGAAGCTTATACCGGTGGCCCTGAAATGGCATGGTATGGACTTGGTTTTCATTTCTTAATTGCGTTGCTTTTTGCCTGGTTTTACTTTACCATTTATCCCTACCTCCCACTTTTAAAAAAGAGCACTTTAGCTGCCGGTATTTTATACGGAATTTTAGTTTGGATTGTAATGAATCTGGTTGTTTTACCAATCGTCTTCCCGGTTCTACCCGCAAAAAGCCTGGACTTCCCGACCCTGTTGTCTGTCTTAATTCTGATATTCTGTATCGGACTTCCAATTGCCTGTATCACGAGGAAGTATTACGATCGGTAGTTTTCGGTCTTAGTGACAATTTTGCATTTCACAAAAAACAATTCACAATACACAAGAAGCGTCGCAAGTACTTACTACTGCGACGCTTCTTTTTTATACGATTAATAAATTATTGCTACACTTTTGTTCTTCCTGATATTAATGAAATAACGAATAACACTAAAAATATAAAGAATAAAACTTTTGCAATACTAGCTGCTCCGGCGGCAATTCCGCCAAAACCAAATATTCCCGCAATGATGGCAAGAATAATAAAAATGACTGTCCAACGTAACATAGGATTTGTTTTTAATTTATAAATTGAACTATAAGCTCTTAATTTCTTATTCAAATTTCTTACTAAAAAACAACCGCTCTTAACGCAATCCATTTTTTTATTAGCGCAATCAAATACAAAACTCAATAAATTTCAGAAAGAAAGCAGAAGTATCAGAATTTCACTTAATACGTTATAAAATTCCAATGAAAATGTTTTTGAGTTAATTTTTTAATGGATTGGATTACTCCTACCATTTTGTTCGTTCTAATTTTAGATAAAATAAATTTAGAAAATATGGAGTTAGCTACAAAACATGGTGTGGTTTTAGAAAAAACGGAGCGCCCTTTTGAAGAACTGGGTGTTTTAAATCCTGCCATTTATCAGGACGGAAATACAGTTCATATGTTTTACAGAGCCGCCAAAAAAGGTAATTTTTCAACGGTGGGGTATTGTCGCTTTGAAGGGCCTACCACTTTAGTAGAGCGAAATTCAGAGCCACTCTTTTCTCCTGAATATATTTATGAAATTCATGGTGTTGAAGATCCCCGAATCTCAAAAATTGATGATTTGTATTATCTTACTTATGTGACTTATGACGGGATAAATGCCTGTGGTGCTTTGGCCGTTTCTAAAGATTTAAAAAGCTTTAAAAAGAAAGGCATTATCACGCCAAGATTTATACTGAATGAATTTACAAATCTTATCCGCAAGCATTTACAAAATCCCAGTGTGGCTAAAATACTTGCTTTTAATGTAGAAAGAAACTATCCATTAACAGAAACCATCAAGGACAATTTATATGTATGGGATAAAAACGTAGTATTATTTCCGAAAAAAATTAAAGGAAAATTTGTTGCACTACACCGTTTATTTCCATCCATTCAAATTTTCAGTTTTGAGGATAAAAAAGAACTGACAGAAGATTTCTGGAAACTATATATGAAAGATCTCCCGGATCATATCGTTATGGAGCCCCAATTTGATCACGAAACAAGTCATATTGGCCCCGGTGCTCCACCTATAGAAACACCTGACGGCTGGTTATTAATTTACCATGCTGCAGAACGCAGAGAAAAAGGATTGGTTTATCATGCCTGTGCCGCATTATTGGATCTGGATAATCCGAAAGTGGTGCTGTCAAGATTAAAAGTTCCGCTAATAACTCCATCGGAATATTACGAAAGACATGGGTATGTAAACTATGTTATTTTCCCGACCGGAACGGCTCTTTTTGATGAGCGGCTTTATATTTATTATGGTGCCGCCGATGATAAAATCGCAGTGGCCTCTGTGAACCTGAATGATTTGTTAAACGAACTAAAAAAGAATCCCTATGAAAGCACTATCGACTAAATCAAAAATAGTTTTTCTATCAACTTTTCCACCAACACAATGTGGAATAGCTACTTATACACAGGATACAATCAAAGGAATTGCCGATGTTTATGGTAAATCAATACTTTGTGAAATTTGTGAATTGGTTGATAAACCAAAAATAAAACCAACGCAGGCATTTACTTTAAATACAAAAAACAGAAAAGAATACACGACCGTCGCTGAAGAAATGAATACTGACAAAAGCATTAAACTGGTGCACATTCAACATGAATTTGGTTTATTCGGAGGGAATTATGGCGATCATTTGCTGGACTTTTTAAATGTTATCAAAAAACCGGTGACTTTTACTTTTCACAGCGTGATTCCAAATCCAAACGATGAATTGAGAACTTTTGTAAAATTACTTTTGAGGTATAGCCATTCGGTTTTTGTGATGACCAATCAGTCGCAGGAAATCTTGGTCAATGATTATGGCATTTCAAAAGAGCTCATTACTTGCGTCCCACACGGAACACATGTGGTCGTGTATGAAACTCCTTTTAGCGCAAAGAAAAAATTCGACATTCAGGATCGTCTGGTTTTATCCACTTTTGGACTTTTGGGCGAAGGAAAAAATATCGAAACGGGTCTAAAGGCATTGCCGAAAATCATCAAAAATACACCAAATGTACTTTACCTCATTATCGGAAAAACGCACCCAAACAATATCACCAATGGCGTTGATGCCTATAGAAACCGACTGGAGCAAATGGTTGATGATTTACAACTGCGCGACAATGTTCGATTTGTAAACGAATATCTCGATACTGCTCATCTTTTAGAGTACTTAAAAGCCACTGACATTTATATGTTTACTTCCAAAGATCCTAATCAGGCGGTTAGCGGAACGTTTTCTTATGCGATGAGTTGTGCCTGTCCGCTGGTTGCATCAAAAATTCCGCATACTTTAGAGGTACTGACTTCTGATTCGGGCATTTTAGTTGATATCGGAGATGCAGATCAATTTGCCGAAGCCGCTATTCAATTACTTTCCGACGAAAAACGAAGAGAAGAAATGGGAATTAATGCCTTCCGGAAAACACGAGCTTCCTCTTGGGAAAACGTAGCCATAACGCATATGAATACCTATAAAAAACTTATGGATAAAACCTATGAAATCAAATACAGCTATCCTGCAATAGAACTGGCACACATTAAAAAAATGACTACCGAGTTGGGGATTATACAATTCAGTAAAATTTCTGTTCCTGATCCTTCCTCCGGTTATACTTTAGACGATAATGCACGCGCATTGATTGCCTTTTGTATGCACTATAAATTAACCGAAGACAAAGACGATTTGCCTTATATCTTAATTTACCTCGATTTTATAGAACGTTGCCAAAAACCCAAAGGCAACTTTATGAATTATATTGACGAAAACAACCGAGAGCATCTTGAGCAAAATGAAGCTGCAAATCTCGAAGATTCAAATGCACGCGCGATCTGGGCACTGGGGACTGTTGTTTCTCATTCGGCAATTTTACCGGACTCCATTTCCAAAAAAGCATCCAAATGTTTGCTAAATGCTTTAAAATGGTCCGAAAATATTCAGTCACCTCGCTCGATTGGTTTTGCAACAAAAGGCTTGTATTTATACCATAGCACAATTCCCAATTTATATGTAGCGGCGATCATCAATAAATTAAATGCAAAATTGCTTTCTAACTATGAAATTCATGCGTCAAAAAACTGGAAATGGTATGAAAATTATCTCACCTATGCCAACGGAATCCTTCCGGAATCCATGTTATATGCCTATTTAGTAACCAACAAACCAATCTATAAAAAAGTCGCGCTGGAATCTCTTGATTTTCTGACTTCGAAAATGTTTCTCGATGACAATTTCCGTGTAATTTCAAACAAGGGCTGGTATCAGAAAAATACAGAACCACATCCATACGGAGAACAACCGATTGATGTGTCCTATACCATTCAGACTTTAAATGCTTTTTACAATGCCACTAAATCCCCGGAATACAAACAACAAATGAAAACAGCCTTCAACTGGTTTTTGGGTAAAAATCATTTAAATCAAATTATGTACAACCCCGTTAGCGGAGGCGGCTACGATGGTTTAGAAAGAGAAAATGTCAATCTGAATCAAGGCGCTGAATCAACAATCTGTTATTTGACCGCAAGATTAATAATGGAAAACCTAAAGGCCACGGACAGTAAAGTAATCCCTTTATCGAAGTCCAGAACCACTATGGCAATCCACTCCTAAATACATTTAACTACGCTTTTAACTAAAGTAATTCTACAACCCATTATTACTCTTAAAATCCCTTTTCTCAAAGGGATTTTTTGTTTTATACTCTTTAGGGCAACGTTACTTCGTTTGATTTTAGCTCCCGATGTAAATTATATAAACTTCCCAAAAAGTTCTGTAATATTTTTCGCCTATTACCAAAGTAACTTTAATACGGTCAATAATACAAAAGCAACTTTTAAATAAGCCATTGTTTTTTGACTTTATAAACAATAACTAAAAACAACCTATTTTGATTCTCACTTTAAAAAATACATTCGAAGAAGTAGGAAATGCAACCTTGTTTGCGGGCAAGTTCTTTAAGGAGCTTTTTATTCCACCTTATGAACTAAAAGAGCTCAGAAAACAATGTTATGTTATTGGTTATAAATCTTTACCACTTGTTGCCATTACGGGCTTTATTATGGGGTTGGTACTTACACTTCAATCCCGTCCGACCTTAGTGGAATTTGGAGCTGAATCCTGGTTACCGGGTATGGTGGCACTTTCGCTCATACGGGAAATTGCTCCGGTAATTACGGCTCTAATTTGTGCGGGAAAAATTTCATCGGGAATTGGTGCCGAACTAGGATCAATGAAAGTAACGGAACAAATTGATGCTATGGAAGTTTCGGCTATCAATCCTTATAATTATCTGGTGGTTACCCGCATTTTGGCGACGACTTTAATGGTGCCGATATTAGTCATTTTTGCAGATGCTGTCGGAATACTTGGTGGTTATATCGGGATCAACATTCACGATGATATTAATTTCAATCGCTACATCGCCCAAATTTTTGAATCGTTGAATTATTCTGATTTGATTCCGGCCACTATCAAAACATTTTTCTTTGGTTTTTTTATCGGAATGATTGGGTGCTACAAAGGTTTTAATGCTGCTAATGGAACCGAAAGTGTCGGAAAAGCAGCAAACTCAGCCGTTGTAACCGCTTCGTTGGCCATTTTTATTATCGATATGATTGCCGTACAGTTAACTGATTTAATCTTTTAAAAATGATCCAGGAAAAAAAACATATCGTCCCTAAAGTAAAAGAGAAAAATCAGACCCCGATAATCGAGATCAAAAACCTGTGTAAAACATTTGGTAAAGATAACGAGGTATTGAAAGGGGTCAATCTTACCGTAAACAAAGGAGAGGATTTGGTTATTTTAGGTCGTTCAGGTTCCGGTAAATCGGTAACTATAAAATGCATCGTTGGTTTGATTGAACCCGATAAAGGCGAAATAAAAGTATTTGATGAAAATGTTCTGAATCTTAAAAAAAAGGAACTGAATGCAATCAGAGTCCGAATTGGTTTTTTGTTTCAGGGCGGTGCCTTGTACGATTCTATGTCAGTTAGGGAAAATTTGGCCTTTACCTTAAAAAAACACCAACGAGAATTAACTCCCGAAGAAGTAGAAAGTGAAATTCTAGAAGCACTTGATAATGTAGGTCTGAGTGATGCGATAGATAAAATGCCCTCCGAATTATCCGGTGGTATGCAAAAGAGAATTGGTCTGGCACGCACGCTAATTCTAAAACCTGAAATTATTCTGTACGATGAGCCAACAACAGGACTGGACACGATCACCTCAAGAGAAATAAGCGAATTGATACTTGATATTAAACACAAACGCAAAACAACATCGATCATTATTACACACGATATGGCTTGTGCAAAACTGACAGCAGACCGTATTATGGTCCTAAAAGAGGGTGTGATACATGCCGAAGGCACTTACAAAGAACTGGAAAAAAGCGAAGATGAATGGGTAAGTTCTTTCTTTAAATAAAACTAAAAAATAGAAATCATGGCGAAGCAATCTGGATATACTTGGAAATTAGGAATGTTTGTAACAATAGGTTTGTTGCTGTTTATACTTGCCATTTATTTTATTGGGAAACAAAAAAACCTGTTTGGTGATACCTTCAGAATTACCTCCAATTTTAAAACCGTCAGTGGTTTGCAGGTTGGAAATAACGTACGCTTTTCAGGGATAAACATCGGAACAATCGAAGAAATCAGATTGATAAACGATTCCTCTGTTGTGGTGGGTATGGTTATAAAAGACGAAGTCCGTGAATTTATAAAAACAGATGCCCGAGCCAGTATTGGTTCTGACGGGTTAATGGGAGACAAAGTACTTACCATTTCTCCCGGTGTGCATTCGCAGAAAATAATTCAGAACAATGGAAAAATCGCTTCAATCAATGGAATTGAAATGAACGATATTATGAAAAGCGTGAAAAAAAGTGTTGATAATGTCGGCGTTATTTCTGAAGAATTAGCCATTTTCAGCCACAGTATGAATAATGGAAACGGGGCTTTGGCCCGATTAGTAAGGGATGATAAAATGGCCAACAGCGTTTCTAATACACTCTCTAATCTGGAAACCGGAACGAAAGGTTTTAGTGATAATATGGAAGCCGCCAAAAGCAACTTTCTGTTTAGAGGTTATTACAAGAAAAAAGAAAAGCAAAAAGAGAAAGAGCAAGAAGAGCTAAAAGAAAAAAAGGAAGAACAACAGGACAAAGCCAATAAAGAAAAAGAAAACAAGGAAAAGGAACAAAAAGCCAAAGAGGAAAAAGCCAAAGAGGAAAAGCAAAAAGAAGTAGACACTAAAAAAGCGGAGGCTGAAAAAAACAAAAAATAATATTGAAATGAAAACTAAAAAACAAAATAGCACCAGTGCGTTCGAAAAATTTGCTTCGCACGTTTCAAAGGCAGCAGGAAGTACGCCCGCTTTTATTGGCGCTTTTTCAATTGTTGTGGTTTGGGCGGTTTGTGGTCCTTTTTTCGATTATTCAGAAACCTGGCAATTGATTATCAATACCGGGACTACCATTATCACTTTCCTGATGGTCTTTTTAATTCAAAAAGCACAAAACAAAGATTCACTGGCAATTCAATTGAAATTAAACGAATTAGTCGCTTCAAACGAATATTCCAGTAATAGTTTGGTAGACATTGAAAGTATGACGGAAGAAGAAATGATTATAGTACAGAAATATTACCACAGACTTAGCGAATTGGCTAAAAAAGAGGAAAGTGTACGAACCTCCCACTCTATTGCAGAAGCACACGAACAACACCAACGAAAAGATAAAAACCGAACAAAAATACGTACCCAAAAAAGCCCGAAAAAATGAAGCTACGTTCTACAGAAACCTTTTGGCCCTTAAAACACGCAATGGAAGTAAGTTATCCGTCCCTAAGTTCCGATTTAGAAACTGAAATTCTAATTATTGGCGGCGGAATTACCGGAGCTTTGATTGCTTACAAACTCCTAAACGAAGGAAAAAAAGTCGTAATGGCCGATCGCCGTGATATTTGCAACGGAAGTACTGCAGCAAGTACCGCATTATTGCAATATGAAATTGATGTGTCACTACACGAACTAATAAAAGTCAGAGGATTAGAATGCGCTATCGACAGCTATAGGAATGGAAAAAAAGCCATTTTTGATCTGCGGGCTATAGTCGATACGATAAAAAGTGACTGCCAATTTGAATTCAAAAAAAGCGTTTATTTCTGTTCTTTAAAAAAAGATCTTCCTTTTCTAAGAACAGAATTCAAATGCCGAAAAGAGAGCGGTTTCGATGTCAGCTGGCTCGAAAAATGGGATCTCGAAAAATTGGGATTAAATGCTCTGGCTGCCATAGAATCTAAAACCGCAGCGGTTATGGATCCCTATCAATTTGCTCAGGATTTAATCCGCTATTGCAAAAAAAAAGGAATGCAGGTTTTTGACCGCACGAACATTACGGCCATTCAAAATCAAAAAGGAAAACTTATTGCCCATACGGAAGCGAAATACAATATCGTGGCTGATCATGTTGTACACTGCAGCGGTTATGAGAGCACCGAAACACTCACAGAGAAAGTGGTTGATCTAAAAAGTACTTATGTAATCGCCTCAGAAAGTCTTCCGGATTTACCCAAATATTTTAAAACCGCCATTTTTTGGGACACCTCCTCTCCCTATTTATACTTTCGAGCGACAAAGGACAACCGAATCATTATGGGCGGCGGAGACGAAGAATTTAAAGACCCGAAAAAACGAGACAAACTGCTCCCTAAAAAAGAGCAATTTCTATTGAATAAATTTCAAAGAAAATTCCCTAAAATCGATTTCAAAATAGATTATTCCTGGGCAGGTACTTTTGGCGAAACCAAAGATGGTTTACCGTATTTCGGAAAACCAAATCCAAATAAAAATGAACACTATGTTTTAGGTTTCGGAGGAAACGGAATCACCTTTAGCGTCATCGGAATGAATTCGATTTTGCACTCGATCGAAGACAAAAAACATCCCGATTTGGAGTATTATAAGTTTCACAGATAATTCTTTTTCTAAGCATCTCAGACTCTCAAAGCTTAGTCACTCAAATCTAAGCGGTAATAGCCAAAGGATTCAGATTAAACTTATATTCTTTGGGACTGCAATTGAATTTTTGCTTGAAAATTTTAGAGAAGTAACTTCTGCTTGTAAATCCAATGCAATAAACAACCTCAGAAATGTTTAAATCCGAAGTCCGAATTAAGATTTCCGCTTTTAAAACTCTTGTATGGGTAATAAAATCATTGACGGTACGATTGTGAATCATCTTAAATCCCTCTTGCAGTTTGTTTGGCGACAAGCCAGATTTTTTACTTAGCCATTTAATTGTAAAAGCTTCTTCCGGATTGGATTGTATCGTTTCTGAAAGTTCTTTTATTTCTTCCATTTCTCTTAAAGTCAGACAACTGAAATCTTTTGATGCAGTGGCTAAATCATCCGCGTGTTGCTGAATTTCCGTAGCCAGAATGATTCTTAAAATACCTTCTTTTAGTAAATGACGCACGATACCGGTTTGCGTTATCGAACTTAATTGTTCTATTTTCTCCGCAATTCTCCTGTAAGACCCCAGATAAAAGAAATTCTCCTGACTGTTATTCTCAAAAAAAGTTTCTTTTACTTTCGTGTTTAAAGAATTAGTCTGATCTATCGCACCAGACTGGTTTCCAACTGTAATTAAAGTAAATTTCGTTTTGATGCCCTTTTCAAAGAGCAAAACATTTTCTTCTTTTTCTCTTGCGGAGAGAATAGCAGTCTGGAACATTTCCAGTTTTTTTTCTTCTTCCAAAACACTAAACCGATGAGATAAATTACCTTCTGAGCAATACGCAAAATAAACCGGTGAAGCATTTAGATTTGCGATATTCATTCTCACCTCATCAGAAAAGGTCATATCAAACTGCATATAAGAAATCGCATCATTAAACGAAGCTCCGATAATGGAGCCTTGCGCCGAAGCATTATGAAATTCTAAAGTATATTCCTCTAAATCACAAGTAATTTTTCCACCTAAATGCAAGGCTAATGTTTCAAATATATTCTTAATTTTATCTGTTTGTATGTTAATTATTTTCATTTGGGCAGGATTTAAAAATTCAACACTAAAAGGGTATAGATTACTCGATAGAGCGAATTTGTTTTTAAGTACAAATTCTTTATAATCTATACTCCAAAGTTCGATTAAACAACACCGAAAAATGTTATACAATTTTTAGATTTTGTTTTATAATTACCTATTAATGACTATATTAGCAACTATTTTACCCGTTTAATTTCAATAAAAAGCATGAAAAGTTTTTCCTTCCCTCCATTTAGTTCTGACCAGTCTAATGTATTGATTTTGGGCACGATGCCGGGATTAAAGTCTTTAGAACTCAATCAATATTACGGGCACAATCAGAACAATTTCTGGAAATTTTTGTTCCCAATTCTGAACGAAGATTTTTCAAATGACTACGAAACCAGAAAAGCGCTTTTGCAAAAAAACAATATTGCTATCTGGGATGTTTTACAATTCTGCGACAGAGTCGGAAGTTTAGACAGCGCCATAAAAAATGAAATTGCCAATGACTTCGAATCCTTCTTAAACGAACATCCAAACATCACAACGATTCTCTTTAACGGAAAAAAAGCAGCGGCATTCTTTAAAAAATACGTTACGCTTGAAAAATCCTATCAGCTCATTACGCTCCCATCGTCGAGTCCGGCAAATGCTGGCCAATCGTTCGAATCAAAACTAGCCGAGTGGAAAGTCATAAATTCACTCACAAACAATCGAACAGATATTTGAATTCTATAATATTATCTTGGTAAAGTATAATAATTTCGTCCGGCAATCTGATAATTTTACCAAAAGGTTTTTGAAGTATTTTAGTACTGGACTCCTTAGTAATGGCAAGTCACCTACTAAGGCTATAGTATAAGAAATGCCGATAGTTAGTTTATTTAAAAAGCTATTCTTTTATTAGGATAGCTTTTATACTTTTATGGTTTATTTTTTTAACCAAATAATTATGAAAATTCAAACATACCGTAATCATATACGGTTTTATACACCTCATCATTTTATATATTACCCAATTCTGATTGGGTTTTTAGCAGCTAGTATTTATTTTGCGTGTACTACAGAAGACAAGCTAATCTGGACTTTTATAAGTATTGGGTTTGTTTTTTTGTTCTGGCTTGCTTATATGCTTCGCCAGCATTATGCTTTAACCTTGCAAAACAGAATTATACGATTAGAACTTCGCTATCGTTATTTTACACTTACAGGAAAAAGATTCGAGGAATTCGAATACAAACTAACCGACGATCAGGTTTTTGCACTACGTTTTGCGCCCGATAACGAGTTAATAACACTTGTAGCAAATACCCTTGAAAATAATCTGACAGGAGCAGCTATAAAAAGAGCAATCGTACACTGGCGAGCTGATTATAACAGGGTTTAAGAAAAAATCATATTAAAACAACAATGCCAATAGCAATAAAAAATGCAGTCTAAAAATTGCAATCTACTTATTGCTATTGGCTTTTTTATTGTCTTCTATCTCTGAACCTTTGCTACTTTGAACCGCCGAGCCTTTTCCCTTCACCAAAAACCATACAAAACTGATAAACAGATTATTATACAAAATAATCAAAGTAATTAAAACAAATGAATGATTTTTTTTGTTAACTTTAATAGCTACAAACATCCAGGTAAAATCTAAAATTTAATCTTATGAAAAAATTATTTTACTTTTTGACCGCTTCATTATTAGGGTTGACATCAAATGCACAAACCGTTGCCGAAATAACTCCAACTGACACTTTAACTGTAATTCAGAACCAAAATAAAATCGAACAGGATACTTATTCTGAAGATTTACCTTGGCATGCCAGACGCTTTAAAGTTTCTGCCGGAAGTTTTTTTCCTGTAAATAATACTCAAATTCAGGTAGGTACTAATAACGGAAAAATCGGTACTACAATAGACCTCGAAGATGATTTAGGATTTACTAAATCAAGTGCTTCCTTTTTAGGGACATTTGATTGGCGTATTTCAAGAAGATCACGATTGGGATTTGAATACTTTTCGCTGGACAGAAGCTCCTCTAAAACCTTGCAAAGAGAAATTAATTTTGGGGAGCATACTTATGAGGTAAATGCAAGAGTAACGGCTTTTTTTAACGTTCAGATTGCAAGAATCGCCTACGGTTACGCCTTTTTATCTAAACCAAAATACGAAGCCGGATTGTTAATTGGTGCGCATGTGCTTTTTGCGGATCTGGGTTTACGTGTAGATGCCAATCAGGCCGTCGCTGAAGTACATGATAATTTTAACTTCACTGCGCCATTACCGGATATTGGCATATGGGGAGAATTTGTACTTGGAAAACGTTTTGGTCTGTATGCCAATGTAAATTATCTGGCCTTAAAAATTGATACTATAGACGGACGAATCCTAAGCTACAATTTATCTCTTCTATACAATGTGTATAAAAACTTTAGTCTTACAGCCGGATATACAGGTTTAAACTTTAAAGTTGAAGACATCGAAAAACACCTTAACGGTTCTCTGAAATGGGGATATAATGGGCCAACTCTTACAGCTGTTTATACCTTTGGACATCATGTTAAGCTCTATAAACACTAGAGTTTTAAATTCCAAAAGTTAAATTCTAAATTCCAAAAAAAACAAACCCGACAGGTTTTTGAAACCTGTCGGGTTAATTTTTTTTATTTTTTATTTATCTATTGGGGTGAATTTTATTGCAGTTCCTCCACCTGCTGCCAATTTTAGATTTAAGACTGTATTGTGGTTTACTTTTTGTTTGCTGATTGCAACGGGATACGGATTTGTTTTGTAATTTGCTCCCGCTCCATCCGCATATATCTCTGCTTCGTATTCTTTGTCATTATCTAAAAAAGAAAGTTTTACCTCGAGATTACGGGCTTTACTGTTCGTGATTGACCCTAAATACCAGTTTTTTTCACTCCAGTCTTTACGGACAATGGTCGTATATTCTCCAATCTTCGAATCCAAAACTTTGGTGTCTGACCAGGTACACGGAACTTCTTTTATAAATTGAAATGCTGGTTTGCCTTCGTAATTTTCGGGTAAATCGGAAGCCATTTGCAACGGACTAAAAATAATCACATACAATGCCAATTGATTTGCCAAAGTGGTTTGTACTCGGGCTCCCGAAGGCGTTTTATAATCAAAATTGAAGTTCCCGGGTGTATAATCAAACGGACCTGATAACATTCTCGTAAAAGGTAAAGTCGTTAAATGTTCCGGGGTGTTTCCGCCGTCAACCGACCATGCGTTGTATTCCTGCCCTCTTCCGCCTTCCTGCGACATAAAGTTCGGGTATGTGCGTTGGATTCCGGTTCCTTTCATCGGTTCGTGGTTGTCAATCATGATGTGGTATTTTGCAGCTGTTTCAATTACTTTTCGGTAATGACGTGCTCCATATTGACTATCATGCCATTCCTTTTTATCTAAAAACTTATTTACATACCCCGTTTTCACCGAATTAACACCCATTTTTTGATACAATTTAAAAGCATCTTCCAATTGATTTTCGTAATTTTTAGTTGCTCCGGCTGTTTCATGGTGCCCGATTAAACGAACATTTTTCATCGCGGCATATTTTGTAATTTCTTCCAGATTAAAATCCGGATAGGCTTTTACAAAACTAAAAGCAGAACCATCAGCTGTCCAATCGCCATCCCAGCCTTCGTTCCAGCCTTCTACTAAAACACCGTCAAAATTATTCTTTGCCGCAAAATCAATGTACTCTTTTGTATTCTTGGTTGTTGCCCCGTGTTTTGGACCTTGTCCCCAAGTGAATTTTTCCAGATGCATTCCCCACCAGATTCCAATATACTTAGACGGTGTAATCCACGATAAATCTTCAATTTTTGAAGGCTCGTTTAAATTCAGCATAATCGTCGAAGCAGCAACCTCTCCGGGAGTTTTACCCACAACAATTGTTCTCCATGGGGTTTTAAAAGGAGTTTCGGCATACACTTTTACACCATCGGCCCACGGCACTAAATCACTTTTGTATTGTTTGTCGGTTGTTTTTAATAAAGTCATTGAGGCAAAATCCGTTAGATTGGCTTCGTGAATGGCGACATACAATTTATCTTTCGTTTCAAAAGTTGCAGGCGTATTGATCGTATCCGTTTTACTCATTAACGTTTTGCGATAGGTACTTTCGTAATAACTATTTTCACGGTGCACCGGAATCCACCAGACTTCATTATTGTCTTTAAAAGTAAACTGCGTCACTTCATTCGAGATTTTTACCTTTCCTAAATGAGGCTGTTTTGGAAATTCATAGCGGAATCCAAGGCCATCATCAAAAACCCTGAAAATAATATCTACAAGACGTTCTTCTCCTCCCGATTCTTTGAGGTGAACAATCATTTCATTATGGTGATCTCTTACTTTTTTGAATTCTCCCCAAGGCTGTTCCCAGGTCTGATCGGCTGTTTTTTCTTCGGTCGAAACCACTTCAAAATTTTCCGTCATTTTTGCAATTCCCTGAAATTCGAATCCCAATAAAGAAGGTTCGATAACCGATTTCCCATTAGAAGAGAAACTGTACTGCGGCTGACCCGAAGCGGTTAATTGAAAAACCAGTTCAGCGTTTTTCCCGGGAGAACTAATTGTATATGTTTTTTTAGTACTGCAGGCAAAAATAAGCATGGAGGCTAAAGTAATCAGGCAGTATCTATATCTTATGTTTTTCATTATTTAATTGTATTAATTACAACGCTTTTATTTAATTTCGTTAAGTACTTCTTTTGCTTTGGCAGATTGCATGGAAACAAAATAATTAAAGGCCTGATCTAGTTTATTCTGGGCATCGGCATTCCCTTTCTTTTGAATGCGCAAATTGTATAACTTGCTAATCTCCGGAAATATATTTTCTGTGTTTTTAACACCCGCAAATGTTTTTACCTTTTCGATATAGGTGTATCCAAATTCTACGGTTGGCTCAAACATTGTTCCTTCTCCAAAGTCGTTCCATGTAATCAACTGTAAATAATCTAAATTGGCACTTTTAGCCATAGCCAGCGTTTCATCAAGTGTTGCACCGTTATTGTGGGCAATATTCCAGCCAATTGCTGCTCCGCCACCGCCTTCGGCATAAAAATCTTTAAAACCGGGATAGGCACTTCCTATTGCAACAGCGAGTTTTGGTTTTGTATTGGTATAAAAATTAGTCAAGTAAGAGCTGTTTTTGTACACCCAGGCATATTCGCCGGACGCATTTACACCAGCCTCTACCGATTGATCCCAAAGTGTTATAAATGCAGGTTTCGTAGTCAAAGTATTAAAAACATTTGTCCATTCTGCAGGGGTTTGCAATACAATCGGACCGAAATTCAGTAATAGTGGTTTTCCGTTTATTTTAATATAATTGGCATCTTTAAAATACTTATTCTGTACGTAAGCCAAATCGGTTTTGGCTGCACTGGTTACCGAAATTGCTTTTCCGGCGTCAACGGCACTTTTGGTTACCCTGTCTTCATAAACAATGGCATATTCTAAGCCTACTTTGTTTAACATCGCAATAAGCTGTTCTGTATTTTCTTTTACCATCCTATAGTCATAAACATCATAGCTGCCGTACCAATCGATCAAAACACCATCAATTCCTGAATACTTCATCAATAATAAATGATTTTCAATTACATTTTTATCCCCCGAATGATACGGACCAATAAGTGGGTAATAGTAAGACGCAATCTCTCTATGACCGTCTGTTCCTATGTTATTCGGATTTTTATTAGCCATCGTCCAGTGATATCCCCATTTTTTATCGGCACTGCTTTCATTGGTTTCGAACCAGGGCATATAATGCACATAAATCTTGGTGTTATTTGTTTTTTCAATCGCCACCGGAGCAAGTACTTCCGGTTCTGTCACTTTATCTGAACCTTTATCGTCACTACTGCAGCCAGAGGCGACGATAAGGTTTATGATACCCAAAAACAGTACTGTGATATATCTTTTCATACTTCGTTTATTATTTTGTTTTTTTGCCATCGCTTACAAAAGCTTGCTTAATCTGTGGGAATCCTTTAAATCTGTGGCTAAAAATACTGGCAAAATGTTTTTCTTTTTGCCACAGATTTTAAGGATTAAAAGGATTTTTTTTCAATCTTAAATTGCAATTCTAATCTGTGAAAATCTTTTAATTCTATTTAACTGCTTTTAAATCATTAACAAGCAAATCGTTGTGTTCCGTTCATTTTAATATTTAATTTTTTTTTCACGCAGATTTAGCAGATTTTGATCATTGCTTTCTGCGAAAATCAGCTAAATCTGCCAAATCTGCGTGCTGTTTTTTTTAAAACATTTCCTAATCTGAACAACATTCTACAAAAGTTAAAAACATGCCAGCCTTCCACGACTAACCAACATGAAAGACTGACATTCAACAATCTAGTTCACAGGATACCCCGGATTCTGCACCAGATTTTTATTTGTAGTTAACACACTGCTCGGAATTGGAAATATAGCTCTGGTTTTATCCGTAGCTCCTTTTTCCCACCATGGCAAGAAGAAGGTTCCGAAACGAATATTATCTGTTCTTCTTCTTCCTTCAAAAGTAAATTCCTTAAGCAATTCCTGATCTATAAATTTAAGGTCGATGATTGCTGGCATTTCTTCTCCGGCACGTCCTGTTATTTGTTGCAAGAATGGTTTTGCTAAATCCGGAGCACCTAAACGTACATGACATTCTGCTTGCATCATCAAAATTTCGGCATAGCGAATTAGTACCAAATCGTGATCACGTTCCCAGTTTTCTCCGGCTTTCATTTCGTATTTACCCAAGCGAACTCCCTCGTTTTCCTTGGCATCGGTCAGACTTGTTAAGTTCTCGGTGTAGGTTAGCGGCTCTCCGTTATCCATAATAATTACTGAACCCGTAGCCAAATTGATCTGATCTCCGGCAACCATGCATTTTTTTCTTTTGTCAGTATCACCAAATTTTGAATAAAGACCCGGTTGTCCACACATCCCGTTAGCACTCCACGGATAATTTCCGGTTGGAGAAATTGCCAGTTTTTGCAAATAATGACAAGACATTGAACTCATATAATTCCCAACTGTTCCTGCTTTTGAATCGTACGGGATCGCAAAAATAATCTCAGGAGAGATTTGATTTTCTGTCGCAAAATTGGCAAAGAAATCCGGTGTTAAGGTATAACCCGTCACTTTCTGACACATCGTAAGACAATCCTGCCAACGTGCTGTTCCGATAAACGCTTCCGAATTAAGATACAATCTTGCCAAAATAGCGTATGCCACATTTTTAGTCAATTTCGAGTACACCACATTTGAGTTCAAATGTGGTATGGCCTCCAACAATTCTTTCTCTACAAAATCGTAAACTTGTTTTCTTGTAGCATTAGAAGGCAAATCCAGATCTTCAAAATTGGTTACTATGGGCACATTCCCAAACAGATCCAAAAGATTGTAATAGTAATAAGCTCTTAATGCTTTAAGCTCCGCATAAATCGGTGTTTTTGCCTGAGTGGTCAGAGAAGATTTGTCTATCTGATAGATGATTGCGTTGATTTTGGCAATTCCGGTATAGTTATAACGCCAGGCCGAAAGAATCATTCTGTTGTCTGCTTTCCAGGTATGTTTTTGCGCATCCTGATATTGCCCTCCATCGTACCAGTTTGTACCTCTGGTTGGAATTGTAGCCTCATCAGAAACAACTTCATTCAAAAAGAAAACATATTCACAAGTCGGATAATTATTTGATATCCCATCTGCAAATCCTCTTAGCGAAGAATAAGCTCCTCCTACCAGCGCATCAATTTCTTTTGGCGTATTTCCAAAATTCCCATCTTCTACTTTATCATATAAATCTTCATTCAAATCTGTACATGACACCGTAAAAAACATGCTTAAAAGTATCGCTGCTGTTATTTTGATTTTCATTTTTACTATTTTATGGTTATCAATTCGCTTAGTTATTCAGCGTAAAATTTAGTCCAACAGAAATCGTTGTTGGTCGCGGATAATTATTGTATCGGTCTATACCGGGAGCCGCAAGTCCTGTTAAATCCATTACTCCGGTTTGGTTTATTCCGTCCTGAGCATTCAAACCAATTTCAGGATCCACCCCTTTATACTTCGTAAATACAGCAAGGTTTTCTCCCATTAAATAAATTCTGAGTTTAGAACTTTTATATTTTAATGGTAAAGTATACCCAACAGCAACTGTCTGAAGTCTAAAGAACGAAGCATCTTCTATCCAATAACTGGAGTATTTTGGAGCCGAAGTGATTCCGCTTGATAAGAAATCATCCGGAACATTAAAGGCCGGTAATCTGTTCGGATCGTTCAGCATCATGTTCGTTGCGTTTAAAGCTTTTTGCCCAAACATTCCGTATCCTGAAATCCCCAAATCAAAATTTCCATAGGTAAAATTCATTCCGATTCCTAAAGTCAAATCGGGCTGTACATTTCCTAAATCTTTTTTATCGCCATCAACCAAAACATTGTCTGCTACTTTATCTCCTGCCGCATTGTAGTATAACATCTTTCCATCCGGATCAAGTCCTGCGCTTTGAAAACCCCAGAAAGTTCCAACCGGATATCCTTCGGCAATAATTTGTGAATACTGACCCGACATACCGGCTAGTCCGTGTAAAGATCCGCTGTAGATAACATCAGTTTTATAGGTTGGATTGGAAAGTTTTTCAATTTTTTGAATGTTGTGTCCAAGCGTTAAATTCGCATCCCAGGTAAATTTATCCCCTTTAATGATATTCGCATTCAAAGTAAGTTCAACCCCTTTGTTAGACATTTCACCTACGTTTGCCAACATATTACCTACTAAATAAGGAGGCTGAGGTACTTCATAGGTATATAATAAATCTTTTGTCGTTTTAGAGTACCATTCAAATGATCCCGTAATTCTGTTGAAAAGACTAAAATCTACACCAATATTCAATTGTTGTGTGGACTCCCATTTCAAATCAGGATTTGGATTTTGTTTTGGAGAATACGCCAGACTCCATGTTTTAGTAACGGGATCGTAGTAACTATCGTTTCCAACTCCTAAAATAGAAAGCGATTTGTATTCACCGATTCCATCCTGATTTCCTGTAACACCGTAACCTATCCTCAATTTCAGGTTATCCAGCCAGCCTTTTGAAGCATCCATAAATTCTTCGCTTGAAATTTTCCATGCGGCAGAAGCAGACGGGAAAGTTCCCCATTTATTATTGTCTCCAAAACGGCTTGAACCGTCACGTCTTACAGTAGCTGTTAGCAGATATTTCCCGTCATAAGCATAATTTGCACGGGCAAAAAACGAAACCAGATTTGATTTTCCTTTGTACGAATAAACATCTCCCAAACGATAATTGTAACCCGCTCCCAAGTTATTGAAACTAAAAGCATCTGTTACAAAACCGCTTCTTTGCGCTCCGAAGCCTTCATAAATATTTTCAAAATACGAATATCCCGCTAAGGCACCAATGGTATGTTTGTCTAAAGTTTTGTTGTAATTAACAAAAATCTCGCCTTGTGCATTGGTGTATTCTGCGTAAGTTTTTTGTGCATAACCGTCTTCTGTTCTCCCTTCCAGAACAGCATATGACGGTTTGTAGGTCCCTCCCTTTACTGCATTATGCTCCAACGAAATATTAGCTGATGCGGTAAAATCTCTAAGGAATTTAACTTCTGTTTTAAAATAGCCCAAAAGTCGGTGTCGCTCATTATCAACTGTTCTGTTGGTTAAAATTTCAACCGGATTTTCATAAATATTTCCACTCACAGAGGAGAAATTTCCATTTGAATCATACACTGGAATTGTTGGATTTAAATTATAAGCACGCTCAAAAATTCTGTAATCGATAGGATTCCATTTGTCGATATTGGCAAACAACCCCATATCAAATTTCACCGCTTTATTGTCTCCGAGATATTGATAAGCGCTCACATTTCCACTGATTCTTTCCAGGCCTGATTTTTTAATAACGCCTTCATTATTCAAATAGGAAATGGAAGCTCTGAAACCGCTGTCTACTTTACCTGAATTAATACTCAAAGTGTGGGATTGCGAAATAGCCGTTTGTTCAATTGCTTTCTGCCAATCGGTGTTTCCTCCGTAATCAACAGCATCCAAATTCCCGGTCTGACGTACATACCCGCGCCATTGATTGGCAGATAAAAGATCTAAATTATCCGTAACATAACCAATACTTGATAATCCGGTGTATACAACTGAAATGCCTTTGGTTCCGGATTTTGTCGTGATCATAATAACCCCATTGGCACCTCTGGAACCATAAATCGCCGTGGCAGAAGCGTCTTTTAAAACGTCTATCGATTTGATATCTGAAGGTTGCACGACATTGATATCCACTCCTGCAATACCATCAACAACAATTAACGGACTGTTACTTGCCGTTAGCGAAGTTCCTCCACGCAAACGTATCGTCGAACCTGCAGCCGGATCACCCGAAGGGCGAATAATATTCAATCCCGCTACTTTCCCTTGTAAAACCTGCTCCGTAGAAGAAAGAGTTCCTTTAACCAAATCATCTGCACCGACGGTTGAAATTGCTCCTGTTAAATCCGACTTTTTTACTTTTCCATATCCAACCGACACCACCTGAACTTCTGCCAAGGCATAACCGTCATTTTGAAGACGAACATCAAGATTAGCAGTTGTTGCGGTAATAAGAACTTTTTGTGTAGTCGATCCGATAAAAGATACTTCTATTGCACCTCCCACAGCTACCTGTAGTGTAAATTTCCCGTCAAAATCTGTTGTGGTTCCGTTTTTGGTTCCAACCTCAATAACAGAAGCTCCCGGCAATACACCTCCTGTATTGTCATAAACGGTACCTGATACCTGCTTTTTCCCCTGAGCAAAAATTCCCGCCGAAAGAAAAAGCATGAAAATCATCAATACCGCCGATTTAGTAGTCCACATTTGATGCAGGACTCCCTTTTTATTTTTACTATTCATTAGAATTGGTGTTTTAATTTGATAGTGAATTATTTGTCTAAAGTTTTAAGGGGAATCGAAGTGTCTGAAATTGTTTTGTCTTTGTTATCCTTTACTAAGACATGAATTTCAGTTAAATTCGGAACTCCGTTTAACTCAGAAACTAAATTGACAAATCCTTTAATCTCTGCTGTTCCTCCCGAAAATTCACCAGAAATTATTTTACTGCCGGCCGTAATAGTGTACGTCAATTTGTTTACGCCCACTTCATTGTTTTTACGAGACATTCCCAGAAAATCCTTTTGACTGATTTGTGAAGGAAAAAATCTGAAAACCGGTGGTGGTGGCGGAACAAATTCGCCTGCATAAATAATCTGATCACCGGAATTCGTAGACCAATCTTTTGCCACCATTAGAAACGTAATGTTTTCCATGACAAAACCCGGTTCTGTATGATAATATTCCTGCGGTATCAAATCCATTCTGTAAAAACCATTTCCTAAATCTTTCAATTTTGTTTTTTCAGATACCTCCGGAAGCCAGGCTTGATACTCTTGTGAAACGGCCCAATTATTTAAACCGCTATGGAAATGTACACTCGGAACACCCGCAAAACCATCTTTTAAATTGGAATTAAATAAAATACTTACCGGTTTATCGATTGTCGGTTTTAAAGGATATGATCTGATTAGCTCATTGGCGGTATAAAATGAAGAGAAATCAGTGTAAGCAATGCTGGCAACATCACTTTGTTTTGATCCGTTTTTATTTTTTATACGAAACCAGAATCCTGCACTTGCTGCAATTTCTTCCGGAGTTTTAGAAAAATAAACGGTCGGTGTTAAAGTGAAACTCCAAATTTTGTTTCCTTCATATTTCAGTTTTGCAAAATCAGATGAATTCTCAAAATTCCCTGCATCAGGTTCAGAAGGCGACCAAATCCACATATAAAGATCTTCCGTTTCTGCAAATGTGGTTCCTGAAAGATCAAAATACCACGTCACTTTTTCATCATACTTGTACACTACCGGAAATGATGACGTTGGTCCCACAGCACCTGCCGCTTCTTGCGCCTGAACAAAACCAGGAGCCAAGAACAGGGCAAGTAAAATTGTATATATAACTTTTTTCATATTCCTTTCTTAATTAATAGCATTCAATTTAAAGACATAAGACACAAAATCAACTCCACCCGAAGTACGCATTAACTGTAGTTGCATCTCCTTGTTTTTACCCGGAACCGAAGTCACACGGAGTTCATCTGTTTTTTGAGTTTTTTGAGCATCACTGTACAAAAGGATTCTGACTGCGCTGGCATTCGTCTGCTGAAAATCGGAGCTTAATGTCCAATACCCTTTTGGAGCAAATAATGCGGGAACATCACCTGTAACCTCATAACTTGTAGGTCTGTTTTTTTCGTCTACGTTGAATTTGATTTTAAAATCCTCGTAATTAAAATAGGTACTCAAGTTTTCTTCACTTGGTTCGACTTTATTTGCTTTTGCAAATTCATCAACCATTTTCAGGTTTGTTAATTCCCAATTTCCATTTACTTTTTCATAAATGGTAATCGGATCAACATGGCTTCCGTCTTCAATAGTATCACAGCCAATGGCTAATAAACTTATCATGACAGCCAACCAATACATACTTTTACATTTCATAAATTTGTGGTTTGATTGTTAGTTTTTTTTATCCGAAAAGGACAGAGCGAAGCTAGAAGTTAAATAAATCTTAAAAAAAATATCTGAGAAAAATCAAGATAAAAATTGAGTTAAACACAACGCAACTAATTAAAAACTAAATACTTACAAAAATTGTAATTTTATAAAAATCAAGACTTTGTTTAGATTAAAAACGGCATCTAAATGACAATATGAAAATTAAAGTCTATAATTTTTTCACTATACCTACATATAATTGCTTTTTATTGTATAATTGTAAATTATTAGACTTGTTTTAACATTTACAAGCTGTTTTTAAATGTGTTACGTCTAAATTTGTTAACTTTTGAAGAATTACTGCACCTAAATGCTCCAACTTATTTAAAAGTAAAACTGAATTAACACCACCAACCCAAAAAACTAATTTTACCCTAAATCAAAACATGACCATGCAAAGAATACTAATTCTATATTTTTTCATTGCAGGTTTTTCTCTCACTGCGAAAGAGACCAATCCCGTCCTCGAAGAATTAGATAAAGTCCTTCTAAAAAAAGAAGTTTACCTCAAAAAGAAATATCAAAAAATTGGGGTATTAAAAAAGAATATATCCAAATTCACATTGAACCAAAACAATGAGGAGCTTTATAACGGTTATATGGCGTTGTTTGATGCATACAAATCTTTTAAATATGATTCTGCTTATTATTATTTAGAAGAAGCCAAGATTAAAGCCATTGTTTTAAAAAACCCTAAATACCTCGCTAAAAGCCGTGTTAAGGAAGGTTTCGTATTACTTTCTTCCGGTTTATTCAAAGAAGCAATTGATACGCTAAATGTTATTGATGACAAAAAACTGGATCTCAAAGACAAAATTGAATATTACAATATAAAAGCCCGCGCTTACTATGATCTATCGGATTACAACCACGATCAGCGTTATAGCATTCATTATACACAGCAAGGAAATCATTTTCTAAGAAAGGCTCTAGAACTCACCGCAACCAATACCAACGAATACTGGAGCGCAGAAAGCCTAAAACGATTAAAACAACAAGACTGGCGCGGTGCTGAATTTGCCTTTAGTTATTGGATCAATAATTATGATCTGCCACCTGATTATTATGGAATTGCTACTTCAAGTCTTGGTTATATTTATTCAGAAAGAGGGTATACTAAAAAAGCTGTTCAATACCTCGCACTTGCTGCCATTGCCGATGTTAAAAATGCGACAAAGGAGACCGTGGCACTCCGTAATTTAGCCAACGAACTCTTTAAAATGGGTTATCTCGACAAAGCAAACGAGTACATCAACATTGCCATGGATGATGCTACTTTTTACAACGCCAGACATCGCAAAATTGAAATTTCAATGATCCTTCCCATAATTGAAAAAGCACAACTCAATAATGTCAAAGAAAAAAATGATAAACTGGAAAGAATCATTATCCTTCTGACGATACTTACTGTGATTATCATTTTATTTTCGATCATTATTTTCAAACAATTAAAAGAAAGAAATAAGGCGAGAAAAATAATGGCTGACTCCTATAGTAAATTGCAGGAAATGAATATCAGCCTGAGTGAAGCCAATGCTATTAAAGAGGAATATATCACTTATTTTATTAAAGCAACCTCAGCTTTCATCAATAAAATAGACCATATCCAGAAAAGCACACTTCATAAAATCATTACCAAAAAAACAGATGAAGTTATCGCGAGTTTAAAGCGTTATAATGTAAGGGAAGAGCGCGAGAATTTATTCCACCAGTTTGATGAAATCTTCCTGAAATTGTTCCCCACTTTTGTAACCGATTTTAATCATTTATTTCCAAATGATCATAAATCGATTGTAAAAAAAGGAGAGCTTCTGAATACCGAACTCCGAATTTTTGCTTTATACCGACTGGGAATTCAGGACAGCAGTCAGATGGCAGAATTCCTGGAGCTTTCTGTAGCTACAATCTACACATACAAAACCAGAATCAAAAGTAAATCAGATTTTAAGGATACTTTTGAAGAGAAAATTATGGCTATTAAGACTATCTGAGTTACTGAGGTTCTGAGTTCCTGAGATTCTGAGGTTCTGAGGTTCTGAGGTTCTGAGTTTTCAGGAGCAAAGTTGCAGAGGTTTGAGCCTACTATCTTGTCATTTCGGTACTAGAAATCACAACAGAAATTCTGCATAAAAAATCGCCAATCTTTGTTGATTTGCGAGTGTGATTTCTCGACTTCGATCGAAATGAACAAATGGGGAGACGATTGATAATTAATTCGTGGCAACGAAAACTAAACGCGAATAAATGCCACAGATTACACTGATTTGCACAGATTAAAAAATCATTTAAAATCATTTAATCTGTGGCAAAAAAAACGCCGCGAATTACACGAATTCCCACAAATTAATTCGTGTAGATTCGTGAAATTCGTGGCAACAAAAAACTATTCCGAAGTTTCTAGTTGAAGAACAACATTCTGATAACGCTTGCTAAGTGAAAATAATTGCTCAGCGAAAATCATTATTGCTAAAGGAATAAAGAAAAAAGAAGTTAAGTTTTTCTCATATAAAAAATAGACTGCAACCATATAGATCCTGGCATACTCGAGATAATAAATCCATTTTCTTTGTTCTAATAAAGCACCGCAATTCACTAACGTAATCAATATAAAGAACAACACAAAAACCTTATCGAAGGTGCTTAACAACTCAAAATAATACGTAAAAGCAGTCAGAATCAAAGTTGAAACTCCTAATTGAATGTACAGATAATTCTTAAACCGAAGTCGCTGATTGGGATTGGCTTTGTCCTGTAGAAAACGTTTTTCTAAGATTGGACGTATGTCTTGATCCATATGAGCCGGGCTTCCGAACACAGCTTTCCACTTTTCTTTGAATCCTTTTGAACGTTTCCATAGTTCGTAAATTTCAAAATAATAATGAAAATGCTGCCACAAAAAACTATAGCTTTTGAGTGGATGCGTTAATCCATATTTTGGTTTTTCCTCTTCGGTTTGGAAAGTGCCGAAAAGATGGTCCCAAAAGGTGAACATATCTCCGTAGTTTTTATCTAAATATTTCTCATCAGAGGCATGATGAACCCCATGTACGGAAGGCGTCACAAAAATATACTCCAGCCATTTTATCTTTCCGATAAGCTGTGTATGGGTGAAAAACGAATAGGCGCCATGAACAATTAACATCGTAATGACCATTTTAGGACGAAAACCTATAAAAGGAAGCACACACCAAAATCCGGTTCTGATAATGGCCTGAAAAGTTGTAATTCTCGCCGCCGCAGTAAAATTAAACTCTTCGCTATGATGATGCACAATGTGCGCCGCCCAGAAAAAATTGACTTCATGTCCTAATCGATGGTACCAATACCATACAAAATCGGTTGCGAGAATTAAACCGAGCCAAACAAAAATAGTTGACGGGATATCAAAAATGTGATAGTGATCGTAGATGTAATCGTACAATTGGTAAAAACTTGCCGCAATAAATAAATTGATTAATCTTTCGGCTATACCAATACTAATATTCGAAACTGAGCTTTCATAATTGAAAATTTCCGGTCTTTTTTTTCGCTGCACTATTTTATATTCAATAAATAAAAAAAGGAAAAAGGCAGGCATTGCGAAGGCAAGAAAATTAATATGTTCCATTTTAAAAATTACTTTACTGCATTTATAAATAATTCAAAAAGAAAATATTTTCACCAATCAACGCAACATCCAGCTACAGAATGGCATCGATTGATGAAAATGATCTTACGCTGATTTTAGAGCGAATTTTTAATTTTGTTTATATTTCAAAGCATCCAACGCAACTTCTTTAACCGACTGCGTTACGGCAACTTTTTGCAAGGCAAGAATATAAGCAGCAATACGTGGCGTAACGTTGTGTTTCTTTGCTGTTCTGAAAACAGTATCAAAACTCTTCTCTAATATTACCTCCAGACGGGTATTAATCTGATGCATTCTCCATGATTCTGAAAGTGAATTCTGAAGCCATTCAAAATACGAAACGGTAACCCCACCAGCATTGGCCAGAATATCCGGAACAACCAAAACATTATTGTCATGCAAAATTTTATCCGCATCGGAAGAAACCGGGCCATTTGCGCCCTCGACTATAATTTTGGCACGAATGTCGTTGGCATTTTTTTGTGTTATCACGTCCTCTTTTGCTGCCGGAATCAAGACATCAACATCCAAAAGCAACAACTCTTCGTGTTGAATCACAACCGAATTCGGATAACCTTTTATGCTTTTATTGTTTAAATTATAATACAAAATAAGCTCGGGAATATTGATCCCATCCGGATTGTAAAAAGCTTCTGAAACATCACTAACCGCAACTATTTTCAATCCTTTTTCGAATAAAAACAAAGCCGAATGCAAACCTACATTTCCAAAACCCTGAATTGCCGCACTTGCTCTTGCCGGTCTTATTTTTAATATCTGAAGTGCCAGTAAACTAATGATACTAACACCTCGTCCGGTTGCTTCTACTCTACCCAATGAACCTCCGGAATGCAAATGTTTTCCGGTAACTACAGCGTGAGTTGTTTTGCCGTGTACCAGCGAAAATTCATCCATCAGCCAGCCCATTTCGTCCGGACCGGTTCCCATGTCGGGTGCGGGAACGTCTTTTTCAGGTCCAAAAATATCGGATAAGGCTTTGGTATAAGCTCTGGTTATTTTCTCTAATTCTGTTTTAGAATGTTTTCTCGGATCACAAATGATTCCGCCTTTAGCACCTCCAAACGGAATTCCCGTTACGGCAGATTTCCAGGTCATCCAAGCTGCCAATGCCTTTACTTCGTCAAGGTTTACAGCGGTATCATAACGTATTCCTCCTTTTGACGGGCCCAAGGCTGTATTGTGAATTACACGATAACCTTCAAAATTTTGGACTTCTCCATTGTCTAAAACTATAGAAAAGTTTACAACAATCTGCTTTTCCGGACGTTGCAATTTTTGTCTGATCGATTCTTCTAAATTAAGAATATCGGCCGCAATATTAAATCGATCAATCATAGATTGAAAGGGATTCTGTTTAATTATTTCTGTGCTCATAGCTCTTTATCTTTTTATTAGGGTTATGCTTTCCTGCTTTAAGTGTTCAAAGTCAGAAAGTGATTTCTTTTACTACTCTGTTTAGTTAAGATTGCAACTGCTGCATGGAATTTTTATCAGACAGCACTGCATCATTGTATTTCTATTTCGATTCGGTCTCATATTTTATTTTTTACTAATTCTAAAAAAAAGCCTTTCATGGTGCGTGAAAGGCTAAAAAAAAAATAACAAGTAGATCTTCTATTAACGCCATATCATAACACAATTCATCATGCAACACATCATTAAGCTGCACATAAATTGACTATTATTTGGACTAGAGTTTTTCATTGTTATTGCAAATTTATAAATTACTTCTTATATTCTATAGAATTAGTAGAATTAATTTCATATAAAATGAAAAATAGTACAAAAACCATTGTAAATAAAGCGTTTACAATATTATAAAAACAACTAAAATTGCGACATAACAATCAAAATGATGGCAATTAATGCTAAAATGATCCCCACAAAGTTGATTTTCGATAATTTTTCTTTGAAAAAAAGTAAACCAATAAGGCTTCCCAGGATTATAACGCCCATATTCATTCCGGCAAAAACGGTAGAAGGATTGTCCGAAAAAGCTTGATGTGCTTTCAAGTAAAACAAAATATTTCCGAAATTAAAAAGACCAACCAATGCTCCAAAAAGAATGTTTTTAGATTCTAATTTTCCTTTTTTTACTACTACTTCATAACCTACAATGCTCAGAGCAACAACCAATGCAATGGCAAAAACAACAAATAAAGAAGTCGTATAGGGTAAAGTTGTGTATAGTGCTATTTGCTTAAAAAGAATATCGATAACGCCAAAACCAAATAAAACAGCTGCAGGATAAATCCATTTGTTCTCCGTATTTTCAGTTTGTTTTTTTAAGATTAGCAAAAGTGCCAAAAAGCCAATTATAAGTCCGATAACTTTATAGGAATTAAATTCTTCCTTAAAAATAAACCAGGCGGCAAGAATCGGAATAAACAGTGATAACCGTTGTGCAGTATCCGTTTTTACAATTCCCATATGACGGATTGAAGCTACCAGGAAAAGAAAAATTACCGGCAACAGAACTCCAATTAAAAAGTAAATTCCCCAAGGTGCAGCTGAATTTACTGCATTTAGATCGGGACTAAATGTAAAATAACAAAGTAATAACGCAAATACATAATTGAAAGCTACAATCTGAGTTGGATTGGTTGCATATTTTCGTGTGATTTTAAAAATAACACCAACAATTACACTGCAAAATATACTTAGAATAAGGAATAACATACTATTTGATTTTGCAGACAAAAATAACGTTAATCCTTATTATAACTTCCAAAAAAGAATATTAATCGCTCTTTAGCCAACCCGTAATACTCATCCGCGTATTCTGAGTTACCAAAACTTCATGTATCAATTCATCACTTTTAAAGAAAACAGTTTTACCTTGTGTTGGCGCAATTTTCTGATTATTGTTTACTTGATGAATTAACAATTCTCCACCATCAGCTTCCTGCCAATTGCCGTTCAGATAACAAATCATTGAATACTTTCGGCTCGGATTATTTTTAAACTGATCTAAGTGTTTGAGATAAAAATCTCCTTTTTCGTATAAAGCATAATGAAATTCATAACTGGTAATTCCGGCATAACAACTTTCATTTAAATAAAGTATAAAAGCGTCAATCTTGGCGAAAAATTCATTTTCAAAAACATTATTATGTTTTTTATCCAGCCAGTAAATCGAATCACTTCTTATAGCGTCATCATATGCTGGTCTTTCATGATTTCCAATTCCGGCAGCTAACAACATTTTGTTTTGATTTAAATCGAGTAAATTTTGTTTTAACTGATTTGCTAATACAGGACTCAAAAAATCTTCCGCTATTCCAACATTATTCTCAATATACGAAGCAATTAAATCTTCAAAACTATCTTCCATTTTATTTTTAGGAAAGACTGCAATTACAGCCAACGGAACAAGGTAGATGATTTTAAACTAGTAAAGCCTTTATTTTCAAAATAAAAAAACCGATCGCCTTTAATTGGCAATCGGTTTTTCTACAGAATTAACAGATTTTGAAATCTTTCAGGTTTGTTATTATTTTTAAATTTTACTGATATAACTTACGTATTAAACCCGACAGGTTTTAAAAACCTGTCGGGTTTGTTTTTTAAATTATTTAAAATTTACTAATACAACCTACATATTAAACCCGACAGGTTTTAAAAACCTGTCGGGTTGTTTTTTAATTATTTAAAATTTACTAATATAACTTCCGTATATATCTTTAAACTGATGTCCTTTTGCGAAGCGATCTTTGCTTAGTTTTCGATATTCTACCAATCCCCATAAAACAAATTCTTTTACAAAATACCTGTCTTTTTTATCCAATTGCGGATGGTATTTTTTTACCAAAGTCTCTAAAGGAGTTACTTCATCCAGTATACCTTGATAGTCCGCATCTGAGCAATCGTCCAACAGTTCAAATCCGCTCTCTGCAAAAAACCAATCAATAATATCGGAATACGGAGTTTTCTCATCCGGTTTTTCGAGTTTTTCAATCTTAGGGAAAAGTTGCGAAAACAAAGTACGAACGGCTAATCCGATCAGATTTTGAGCCACAGCGGCTGCTCCCTCCTGCTCTCCTTCGTAAACCAACTCTACTTTTCCGGTAATAGATGGAATCACTCCTATAAAATCTGACAAACGCAAGGTTGTTTTATCAACTCCTGCAATCAAAGCACGACGTTCTGCAGTACTGATTAAATTCTCAAATGCTGTAATACTCATTCTGGCACTTACACCACTTTTATTGTCAATGTATTCGCTGTCACGCGCTTCAAAACTTATTTGTTCCAAAATGTCTTTTGCCAGACTTGGTACATAGACAATTTCACTTTGATTTTCGTCTAATTTCGCTTCTTGCTCAGTAATTGTTCTGGCAATTTCTACTGTCTCCGGATAATGGGTTAAAATCTGAGAACCGATTCTGTCTTTAAGTGGTGTAACAATACTTCCTCTATTGGTATAATCTTCCGGATTTGCAGTAAAAACAAACTGCATATCAAGCGGCATTCTCAACTTAAAACCTCTAATCTGAATATCTCCTTCCTGCAAAATATTAAACAAAGCCACCTGAATCCTGGCCTGTAAATCGGGTAATTCGTTAATAACAAAAATGCAGCGATTTGCTCTCGGAATCATTCCGAAATGGATCACGCGGTCGTCTGCATAAGATAACTTTAAATTGGCCGCTTTTATCGGATCAACATCACCTATTAAATCTGCAACAGTAACATCCGGAGTGGCCAGTTTTTCAAAAAAACGATCGCTTCTGTGCAACCACGAAATTGGCGTCTCTTCACCTTTCTCCAAAATAAGATCTTTTGCGAAGCGGGAAATCGGATTTAAAGGATCATCGTTTATTTCAGAACCGGAGACAAACGGAATGTATTCGTCTAACAATTCGATCATTTTACGCGCTAATCTGGTTTTAGCTTGACCACGAAGGCCTAATAAATTAATATTATGACGGGACAAAATAGCGCGTTCCAACTCTGGAATTACGGTATTTTCAAAGCCATGAACGCCTTCAAAAACAGGCTGTCCTGATTTAATTTTTTCTCTAAGATTTTCTCTCAATTCGTCTTTGATCGATTTGGTTTTATATCCTGATGTTTTTAATTGACCTAATGTATTTATGTTTTCTATTTTCATGTTAATTATTTAAAAATTTGGTGGAGACGCACTGCTGTGCGCCTCTACGTGCGTCTCTAATGCTGTTTGTGGAGACGCACTGCTGTGCGTCTCTACTGGTGTGCGTCTCTACCTTACCCGTTTTTTTCTATTGGTTTCATAATCTTCAAAAATCATTTCCCCCAGACCTTTTAATCCGGTATAAAATGCTTTACCCTGATTGGCTTCCGTGAAATGATTCACAAAACGTTGCAAATAGGGATCATTTGCAATCATAAAGGTCGTAATCGGGATATGTAATTTTCTGGCTTGTTGTGCTTGTGTATAACATTTGTCTACGATATATTCGTCCAAACCGTTACTGTTCATATAATAGGAACCATCACGCTCGCGAACACAACTCGGTTTTCCGTCGGTAATCATGAAAATTTGTTTGTTGGTATTTCGTTTTCTACGCAAAATATCCATCGCCAATTGCAAACCGGCAACGGTATTGGTATGGTAAGGACCAACTTGCAAATACGGTAAATCTTTGATTGGAATCGTCCAGGCGTCATTTCCAAAAACCAAGATATCGAGTGTATCCTTTGGGTATCGTGTTGTGATTAATTCAGCTAATGCCATGGCTACTTTTTTCGCCGGCGTAATACGGTCTTCCCCATACAAAATCATACTGTGACTGATATCAATCATCAGAACGGTACTCATTTGTGCTTTGTATTGGGTTTCTTCGACCACCAAATCATTTTCGGTAAGCATAAAACTTTCCACACCATTATTTATTTGGGCATTTCTTAAACTTTCTGTCAAAGAAATACGTTCCAGGCCGTCTCCAAAACTAAATTCACGGAATTCGCCTGTATGTTCGTCACCGTTTCCGGCATATTTGGTTTTATGATTTCCGTTACCGGAACGCTTCAAATTACCGAAAATCTGATCCAAAGCTTGTTGCCTGATGGCTCGTTCTGTTTTTGCGGTTATTCCAAAACCAGAAGTACCGTCTTCTTTGGCTTCGTCTTTTATATAACCTTTCTTTTTCAGATCTTCAATAAAATCATCGATAGTGTAGTGCTCATCGGTGAGTTTGTATTCCTTATCCAATTCGCGAAGCCAGTCTATAGCTTCATCAAAATCTCCTGAGGTATGAGTGATAAGCTCCTTGAAAATCCCGAAAAGCTTTTCAAACGGAGACTGAAACGGGGCTTCGTATGTCTTAAAGTAAAAACCTTTTTTTAATTCGTTTTTCATAATTCTAAAATTACGGTTTTTTAGAATTATGAAAAACGAAACGCTTATTAATTTTTAGTTAAAAAAAATGCCGGAAATAGTCTGAAATTAGCTCCGAAATTGTATATTATTCAAACTTTCCGTCGAAATAAAACCAGCTATTATTTTCGAATTTAAAAGTAGAAAATTCGTAATGCGTTTGGGGTTTACGCTCGCTGTCTAAAAAGTACGCTTTAAATTCGACTGTTGTCTCGGCAAAACTTATAATTTCTAATTTTTGCCATTCATTAGCAGTCGCCCAATTCAGTATTTCGGCTTTTGAATAATATGGTCTTTCCGAAACATAAGTTGTTTCTAATAGATAATCGGCATTATGAGTTGCGTAGGCCGAATATCTGGAACGCATTAGAGCCAATGCGGTTGGTGCTTGCTGATTCTTGTCAAGATACAATCCACAACACTCATCAAACAACAAACCGGTATCACAGAAGCATTTTTTACTCTCCATCAACCTGCTCTTCTCCATTGATTTTCACATGCAGCTGATTTAATAAAACCTGGTACCTGCTAATTTCTCTTAATTCTTCATCTTCTTCTGCAAAATCAAGTAATTCGTCAAGAGTTTCGCTTACTTCCAGTAATTTATTATTGGCTTCCTTCTCTTGTTTGGCAGCGATTAAATCAATTATCTCTTGTACACTTGTTTTTAAATCTTCGAATTTTGTATTCATATTTTATGTTGTTTTATTTTTTTGCCACGAATTTCACTAATTATCGCGAATTACTTTTTGAAAATAGTCGCCATCATAATTCAGTTAATTATCAAATATCTTCAAATTATTAAGTATAAGATTAGTGACAATTCGTGAAATTCATGGCAAACGTACTATTCCTCAGTAGCCTTATCTTCGTTAAACTTTTTTATAATTTCTTTTAGCTTTTCTTTACGCGCAATTTCAGCCTGTTTCACTTTGTTTTGGGCTTTGTGCAATTTGTCATTGTGCTTTTTGATATTCCTTTCGTTGTTGCGTCCCATTATATTTCTCTTTTAATTTCTTCTAATGTTTTTTCAGTAAAAATCAATTCTGTGATTATCTTCTCTCTCAAAACGTCTATATCTTCTTCAAAATGTTTGGCCCAAGAAGTCAATTGCTGCAGATTTCTAATTTGTTTGATCCGTTTTGTGGTTTCAAAACTAGTCCTCAAAATTGCTTTTTTATCATACTCCGGATTGTTTTTATGCTGATAATTGACCGTATTCTGATCAAAATCGGCCTGAATATAATACAATTTTTCTATTGCATTGTCAGGATAAAATTCGCTCCAGGCCGCAAAACCTATTTTTGTTTTTGACACTGTTTCCTGCTCCATTGCTACCAATCGCCATTTGCTGTTAGCCAATCTTCCCCAATGATTCGAAATCCTGTACATTCCGTTTTCGGTATAATAATAGGTACTACCGGCTTTACTTTCGAACTGAATTTTTAAACCTGTAATCGCATCCGGTAAAACTTCCTGAAAGACACAAAATGTATTTTTAAAAGAATTAGGATGGGGTCTAAAGTTTTTTTGCATATGCAAATATACTCAGATTGTCCTGAACTCCCTAAACCAAACGATATATTGATTAACTTTGCAACTTCAATTTAAAAACAAAGAAAGTTATGTCTAAAGACTCACACGATAAAATGATGCAAAAAGGAGTTTATACCGGCGTTATAGAAAAAGATGAAAACAACAATTATTTTTGTGGAGCATATCTTTTAGATTACAAAATTGCCCACACTAATTTTACTGTTGGCGATATGATTACGATCAAATCAATTATCGAAAATCCAAGCGATATTAGCTACGATAAGTATCCAAAAAAATCTAAAAACTTCGATAAGGCGAATAACAAGCCGGAGAATAAGTAACAAGAGTTTTCAGTCGCAGTTTTCAGTCGCAGTTTTCAGTCGCAGTCGCTCCTTGCACGCCAACTGTCTTTGCGACTGAGACTGAGACTGAAAACTGAGACTGAGACTGAAGACTGAGACTAAAAACTGGGACTGCGACTGAAAACCAAGTCCGGGAACTTTAAAAATTCTGAATATTTTTTCCTTGAAATCTAAAAAGTTAAAAAAAAGTGTACCTTTGCAAAAAAATTGTCGTTTTGAAGTATTAAATATTCATTTCAAACTAATAGACAAGAAGTTACCTTTTATTTATGAAAAAAATAGTTGAATACCGTAAGTTATTAAATGTAGACAAAACTGCAGAATTAAAAGATCTTAAAACAATTTATCGTAATGCGATGAAAGAATCTCATCCTGATAAATTTCAAGGTGATGATGCTGGTTTGAAAGCTGCAGAAGAGAAAAGTAAAGCGATCATTGAAGCTTATCACTTTTTGGTAAGTATTAATCCTGAAACGATTAAAACTAATTTACCTGAATACACTGAAACAATTTCGACTTGTTCTATTACAGATTATAAATTTGTTGAAGGACGTTTAATTATCGATTTCTCTAACGGAAGTGTTTACGAATACATCAGTGTTCCTAAAGCTACTTATGTAAAAATGGTAAACGCAGATTCTCCTGGAAGATTTGCAAAAAGACACATTTTGAACTCTTTTACTTGGAGAAAGAAAACAAATCAAGAATAGATTTACACACAAACTATCTATATAAGCATTCTGGCAACAGGATGCTTTTTTTATGTTTTTAAAATAAAAAATTGCGCTATTTACTTTGAAATAATAATAGCATTATAAGTTTCAGGCTCTTTTTTACAAACAAACAGCCTGACAACATGATATTTAACCCTAAAAAAACTATAACAAAATTTTAGGCGACAAAATTCTTTATATTTTATATTTTTAGATACTTTTGTTGCACAAATCAATTAACTAATTAATTTTTTATAATGAAAAAAATACTTTTTTTACTAACTGCTTCTGTAGCGATAATTTCATGCAGCAAAGTTAAAGACGGAGAATACCTAATTACAGGAACCGCAAAAGGAATTGAAAACGGAAAAACGATCATCCTACAAGGTCAGGACCCAGCAACAAAAATGACTGTCGCTCTTGACACTGTAAAAGTTGAAAACGGAAAATTCGAAATCAAAGGAAAAGTAACTGAACCGGCTTTTCATACTTTAATCCTTCAAGGAGCTAACAATCCAATCCCTTTTATCTTAGAAACAGGAGAAATTCTTGTTGCAGTTGATAAAGACAGCATCCACAAATCTAAAGTATCAGGTACTTACAATAATGATGAGTATACTACATTTAATGCTGAACTTACTAAAACTCAAAAAAGATTAGCTGATTTTCAGAAAAACAACACTCAGAAAATGCAAGCAGCTCAACAAGCTCAAGATACAGCAACTATCAACGGTTTGATGAAACAATACATGACTATTCAAACAGAAGTACAAGCAGATTCTAAAAAGAAATATGTTGCTTATGCTGAAGGTCACCCAAAATCTTACATCTCTGCTTTGATCATTCAAGGTATGTTAGGAGATCCATCAACTGATATCAAAAAAGCTGAAGCTTTATACAACTCTTTAGATGAGTCTTTAAAAAACACGATTCCTGGTAAAGAAATCAAAACAAAAATAGGTCAAGCAAAAATGCCTGCAGTTGGTGCTACAGCTCCTGCCGTTGGTAACGCTAAATGAAGATCTGATTTTTCTGCGCCTAATCCGGAAGGAAAAGTTATTTCACTTAAACAAAGTTTAGGAAAAGTAACTATTGTAGACTTTTGGGCATCTTGGTGTGGGCCATGCAGAAAAGAAAATCCTAATGTTGTAGCTATTTACAAAGAACTACATTCAAAAGGATTAAATATTGTTGGTGTTTCTTTAGACAAAGAAGCCGGTGCATGGAAAGAAGCAATCGCAAAAGATGGCCTTACATGGACACAGGTTTCTAACTTAAAATACTGGGAAGAGCCAATCGCGAAACAATACAATGTTGAATCGATTCCAGCTACTTTTATACTTGATGCAACCGGTAAAGTAGTTGCTCAAGACTTAAGAGGCCCCGAATTAAGAGCAAAAATCTTAGAACTTTTGGCTAAATAACAGCCGTCGGAATACCTTAAAAAAATCTCCCTTAGTGGAGATTTTTTTGTTATGTGAGGGTTTTTCTTGGGGGTTTTCTTGGGGGTTTTGTTTCAGGTTGAAAGTTTCACGTTTCAAGTTTCAGGTTTCAGGTTTCAGGTTAAAACTGGGAGCGTCTTATCTCAATTTACTTTGACTGGTTAAACGCAAAAGCTACCAATTTTCTTCAAAGGGTGTTGTTTTTAGCTCTTAGAGACACAAATTCTTTTTCTGTAGATTTTCACTAAGACTGTTCGTTTTTGTTTCTTAGCGCACGACTTAAACACTATTGTTCTCAAAGTACCTTAGTCTTTAATCGTAATCCTATAATAAGCTTTAAATATTGTGCGCTGTTGTTGCAAATCTTTATCATAAGAAGAATAGCTAACCTCTCAGAAGCGAAAACACATAGTTTTGGCTAAAGCCTCTCTATATCCTTTTTTTTATCTCCAGCTAAAGCTGGAGGCTATTAAACAAAACGTTGCCGCTTTATCTCTTTATTTCTTTGTCCCTTTGTCTCTTTGTCTCTTTGTCTCTTTGTCTCTTTGTCTCTTTGTCTCTTTGTCTCTTTGTCTCTTTGTCTCTTTGTCTCTTTGTCTCTTTGTCTCTTTGTCTCTTTGTTTCTTTGTTTCTTTGTTTCTTTATTACTTTCACTGTTTTCATCAGAAAAAACAACTACTCAGACTAAAAAAAGATACATCTTAAGAGCAAAAACTCTAGGGCTTTCTACTAAATGACTTCAATATTCGGAACAAAGCAAAAAAAATCGTTGTTTGATACTTTTTTATTTTATTCAACACCAATGAGTTAAAAAACATCTTTAAAATAACTTAAAATTAAGTTCGGTTTTTGTTTGTAAACATAGAAAACGTTCCTATATTTGCAACCGCTTAGCACAACAAAGCGCAACAAAACAAGCTTCGGGGAGATACTCAAGCGGCCAACGAGGGCAGACTGTAAATCTGCTGTGTGAACTTCGCAGGTTCGAATCCTGCTCTCCCCACCAAAAAAGTCCTAATGAAAATTAGGACTTTTTTTTATTTCAAAAAGACTCAAAAATTGTGAGAAGATCTGAAAATTTAAGGATTAGAAATGACTGAGCGCTCATTATCTATTTTTTCCGGTCAAAAGAAAGCCTACCGTATTGCCTAATTTATCTACCGCTATATATAAATAACATCAAATACCTTTTACTTTGATATAGGTCTTATCCAATCTACAACTCTACTCCACTCTACCTTTTCTCTTCTTCATATCTGCCTCAAGCAAAAGTCAAACTTTTAAATCCAATGCTGAATCGTGCCATGATCTACAATCACTCCTCTAATCTTCATTATTTCTTCAACATCCCAATAACTAAGTGTAAATTTTAATTTGAAATATACTGACTGAAGAATTATGTATTTTGGAAAATAATAACCTTTAGTATTCATTTTTTGATCGGTTTAAAATTCTAAAGACAAAAGTTATTCCAAGATGCGACAGATTTTTTTGGTATCCTTTAATAAATCATTTTATAATTTGCAAAATAAAAACTTATTCTGAATACAATAGACCATTTTTTTGCGATTATCAAGTTGAAAACTACTTTTCAACGAGTATTTAAGTAATTCAAAGATAAAGGAAATCAAATCAAAATAAACATTATAATTTTGATCTCGTAATTAATATGTTAATTTTTTAAGATAATCTTAATCTCGACTTATTACCGCTCCTTAATTTTAATCAACTTTAAACTGATTAAAAACACGCAAAAAGTTCATAGTACATCCTGTCAAATTTTAAAAATAAGAGATTATGAAAAACATTACTTCTTTTTTTAAAAACCTGAAAAACGTTTTCATAACGTTGCTTCTAATATTTAATATTTATTCTTCATTTTCTCAAGTAGATTTAAGAACCTGTGGTTTTAGTTGTACATCAAACAATTATACGCTAACAGATGTGTATCTAAGTCTTTCCAATGTAAATGGAGTTCCCATTACCAATACAACCTGCACAATTGGTCAAGTACAGCAGGTTTATATTTATCTTAATTACTCTTCCAACTCAAATTCCAGTATCCACTTTGCACGATTAAATTCCGATTTAACTATTGCAGGAACTACCACTTTTTTAAATGTTTTATTAGGAGATATTGTTCCTGGGTCAAATAAAAAGTTATTATATGGTCCATTCAACTGGACTTGTGGGGACGAATTAAGCCTTACAAATACAATAATAGCTTGGAAAACGAATAGTAATAATGATCCTGGACCAAACTATCAATGTAGTAGTTTTTCAAATTCTCAATGTGATTTTACAAATTCATTTATTATTTCTAAACCTTTAGCAGTTCAGTTCAGTTACAAAGCATGTAAGGTTGGTACAAATACAACAGTTAACTTTACATCGACAACAAATGGGGGAAAACCTCCTTATACCTATGCTTGGGATTTCAAAAATGATGGTGGGGCACCCGATTCAACTATAGCTAATCCAACCTATACTTATACAACTTCAAATAATACGGCAAAATTAACCGTTATAGATTCCCAAAACATATCAAATTCATATACACTTCAAATAATAGAGCCGACTGAACTAATGTTGAGTGAAACCCATACCAATGTAGGTTGCAGTGGGGGTACTTCTTCTATCACATTAAATGTCGCTGGTGGTACACCTAATTATACATATCTATGGAGTACTGGTGCTACTACGAAAGATTTGGCAAATGTTACCTCCGGAACCTATACCGTTACCGTTACGGACAGCAACAACTGTACAAAACAACTTTCTGTAACAATAACTAATGGAGATACAATTAAACCGATAATTGCTCCATTACCTTCTCCTACAACGATTAATTGCCCAAACACACCTGTATTTGATCAAGCAACAGCTACTGATAACAGTGGGACAGTCACCTCGCTTACATTCGTTGATGTAAATACCCCCGGATCATGCCTTGGTAAGTACTCAATTACCAGAACGTGGACAGCAAAAGACGCCTGTAATAACACTTCACTTCCAGTAAGTCAAACAATAAATGTTGTAGATAATACACCTCCTACTTGGACTACAGCACCAACGAATCTTAATGTAACTTTACAATGTAGTAATACTGCAGGTTTAGCTAATGCTCAAGCTCAATTCCCAGTGGCTACAGATGCTTGTGATACGGATGTGACCAACATTGTAAAAGTAAGCGGTGCTTTTGTAGCTTCGCAAGGTTGTGCTAACGCCGGAACATATACTAATACTTGGACTGTTAATGATGATTGCGGAAATACTTCTGCTATTTTCACTCAAATCATTACTATCGAAGATACTACTGCTCCTACTTGGTCTACTC